>JAJRPO010000026.1 GCA_024280735.1 Alphaproteobacteria bacterium
CCCCCACACGGCCCTTGATAAACGAACGCCGGACGAGGCATACTTTGAAGGTAAAGAACTGAAGAAAGCGGCATGACAACCAAACTGAATACACCTTAACTTAGCCGCAAACCTGTCCAGAAAAGCAGGACCACTTTACAATATACATCCAAAATTACCACCAACCATCACCACAACTTTAAGAGCATCATATGCAAAAAACCCCCAGCCTTTCAGCCGAGGGTTTCCAAATTCGCGTAGTGTGGGTGCTAACCCACCACTCTACCAATCGTCACGAACCACAATCCGTGTCTTAACTGGCAGCTTCATTGCAGCAAGGCGCAAGGCCTCACGGGCAACTGCGTCGGTTACGCCGTCGAGTTCAAACATGATGCGGCCAGGTTTGACTTTGGCTGCCCAGAATTCCACGGAACCTTTACCTTTACCCATCCGAACTTCGGTAGGTTTTTTGGTGACGGGCAGGTCGGGGAAAATCCGGATCCAGACACGGCCTTGACGTTTCATGTGACGCGTCATGGCACGACGTGCGGCTTCAATTTGGCGCGCTGTGATACGCTCCGGCTCGATTGTTTTCAGACCGTATGAACCGAAGTTCAGATCCGAACCGCCTTTAGCCAGACCGTGGATACGGCCCTTAAACGCTTTGCGGAATTTGGTACGCTTTGGTGAAAGCATGATACTTCTCCTATCGGAAGACGGGGCCTATTAGCGGCGCGGTTGGCGCTGCTGACGGGGGCCGCCACCTTCTTGCAATTCCTGAATACGACGATCACGTGCAGCTGGATCATGTTCCATGATCTCACCCTTAAAGATCCAGACCTTGATACCGATGATACCATAGGCGGTCAGCGCTTCGGCCCGTGCATAATCGATGTCCGCACGCAATGTGTGCAACGGAACCCGACCCTCACGATACCATTCAGTCCGCGCGATCTCTGCGCCACCAAGACGGCCAGCCACGTTGATCCGAACGCCAAGGGCGCCCATACGCATCGTGGTTTGCACCGAGCGTTTCATGGCGCGACGGAAAGACACCCGACGTTCCAATTGCTGTGCAATGCTTTCAGCAACCAGTTGCGCATCCATTTCAGGTTTGCGTACTTCGTTGATGTTCAGGTGCAATTCGCTGTCGGTGAAAGCCGCCAGCTTCTTGCGCAGGGTTTCAATGTCAGCGCCTTTTTTGCCGATGATCACACCCGGACGTGCCGAATGGATTGTCACGCGGCATTTTTTGTGCGGACGTTCGATGATGACGCGGGACACGCCAGCCTGAACACACTCTTTCTTAATGAAATCGCGAATTTTTAGGTCTTCGTGCAGCAGGTTACCGTAATCTTTGCGATTGGCATACCAGCGGCTGTCCCAGGTGCGGTTGACTTGCAGACGAAAGCCAATTGGATTGATCTTCTGACCCATTATGATTTCTCCTCTGCAGGCTGACGAACGAGAATGGTGAGCTGCGAGTACGGCTTGAGAATTTTGCCATAACGACCGCGCGCCCGTGGACGACCCCGTTTCATTGTCAGGTTTTTGCCCACATATGCTTCTGCAACGATCAGCTCGTCTACATCCAGATTGTGGTTGTTTTCCGCATTAGCAATCGCTGATTGCAATGTTTTCTTAACATCGTCAGCAATACGCTTTTTGGAAAACGTCAGTTGTGTCAGTGCCTTTTCAACTGGCAAGTTGCGGATCAGACCGGCAACGAGGTTCAGCTTTTGGCCGCTGGTGCGGAGCATACGAGAAACGGCATAAGCTTCGTTCTCTGCTACGCGGCGGGGATTTTTTGACTTACCCATGGCTTATTTCCGCTTCGATTTTTTGTCAGCCATGTGACCGTAGTAGGTACGGGTCGGGCTGTATTCGCCAAACTTTTGGCCGATCATTTCTTCGGACACGTTCACAGGAATGTGCTTGCGGCCATTATAAACGCCGAAAGTCAGACCCACGAATTGTGGCAGAATCGTCGAACGACGAGACCAAATTTTGATAACTTCTTTACGACCGGATTCGCGTGCTGCCTCAGCTTTTTTGAGAACATATGCATCAACGAATGGGCCTTTCCAGACTGAACGAGACATCTACTTACGGCCCTTCTTTTTGTGACGCGAGCGAACAATGTATTTGTCAGTCGCTTTGTTGTTACGAGTGCGGGCACCCTTGGTTGGCTTGCCCCATGGTGTCACAGGATGACGACCACCGGATGTCCGACCTTCACCACCACCGTGGGGGTGATCGACCGGGTTCATAACCACACCACGCACAGAGGGGCGGATGCCCTTGTGACGGTTGCGGCCCGCTTTACCCAAGTTCTGGTTGCCGTGGTCTGCATTGGAAACAGCACCAACTGTTGCCATACATTCCTGACGCACCAAACGCAGCTCGCCGGACGAGAGGCGAATTTGCGCGTAGGAACCATCGCGACCAACAAACTGGGCGTAAGTACCGGCAGCACGGGCAATTTGACCGCCTTTGCCAGCTTTCAGCTCGATGTTGTGGATGATAGTCCCGATGGGCAAGCCGGTGAACGGCATGGAGTTACCCGGTTTCACATCTGCCTTGGCAGAGGAGATAACCTTGTCACCGATAGCCAAGCGCTGAGGCGCGAGAATATAGTTCAGGGTGCCATCTTCGTATTTGATAAGCGCAATAAATGCAGTCCGGTTCGGGTCATATTCGATCCGCTCTACGGTTGCTGCCATATCACGTTTTGTACGCTTGAAATCAACGATACGGTACAGGCGTTTCGCCCCACCGCCTTTGCGACGCATTGTGATCCGTCCGGTATTGTTCCGACCGCCCTTTTTGCTCAAACCCTCTGTAAGAGTTTTAACAGGACGACCTTTCCATAGTTCCGAACGGTCGATCAGTACCAGCCCACGCTGGCCCGGCGTCGTTGGTTTATACGACTTAAGTGCCATTCTTACTGTCTTCCGTTTTAAACGCAGGCCCATGGCCCGCTATGGTTTATAGGACCCCGAAGGTTCCAAAGGTATAGGCCCCCGCAGGTGCCCGAATTGCTGGGTGAAATATTTCGTTCACCCAAACCAACAACGCCCCAGACGAATCTAGGACGGTGCAGTTGGTGGCTGATAACAGGGGGGTATTGGGGTGTCTAGGGGCAATTGTGAAATGAACAATAGACGCACTACTGCTTAAAATCATTTCCGCAACCAATTTTGTTGCGGGAAATTAACATTTGTGGGACGCTATGAACAATATTTTTATGAGTCTTACTTCAAAAAAGGAACAGGTGAACTAATGGATGCGGGCAGGGAAGAAGATACTCTTGTAGACGATCAAGTAAGTGAGGAGACTGAAACCTCCACAGTTGAATTCAATATCATTGTTACCTCAAGCGACTTAACGCTAGAATTGCTAGCAAACAAATTTGATAGCAGTGATATTGTAATACCAGACTATCAACGAAAGTTTATCTGGGATATCCGGCGAGCGTCTACGTTGATTGAGTCGTTTGCTATTGGTCTTCCGGTTCCCCAAGTGTTTTTCTACGAGAACCAAGACGGCCAACTAGAAGTGATCGACGGACAACAACGAATAACTTCGATTGCCTACTTTTTTAGTGGTTTTTTTGGGCCTGAAGATGAGAAAGGAAATCGAAAGATCTTTCGACTAAAAGGGCTTGAACAACGAAAAGACCTAGAGGGGATGTCTTTTACTGACCTCGACGAGCGTACAAAACGAAAATTGAAAAACGCCAGCCTTCGGGTTGTAACCGTAAGGCAACTATCACCAGACAGCGCACAGCCCGAAAGTGTTTACCATATTTTCGAGCGGCTCAATACTGGAGGACAACCGTTAAACGCGCAAGAAATTAGAAATGTCGTGTATCGGGGTACGATTCTTGCCAAGTTGGAGCAGTTGAACTCCAATGAGCACTGGCGCAACATTTACGGCAAACCTGATCCAGATCCAAAGCAACGTGATATTGAATTGATACTCAGACTCTTTGCTCTCTACGAAAATGCTAAAGCCTACAAACCACCAATGAAAGACTTTCTGTCACGGGAAATGGCCAATAATAGAGACTTCGATTCAGAAAGGGCTGTAAGGTTCTCAGATACTTTCACACGTGCGGCTGAACTTGTTGACCTAAATATACACAGGCCATTTAGGCCAAAGGGACTCCTAAATGCTGCAACAATGGAAGCAGTGATGGTAGCATTAATGGAACAAATAGACGAAAATGGACTAGATCAAACCTCCTACACAGAGCTTATACAAGACGAAGGATTTCTGAGAACAATTACTTCAAATACCACTAGTTTAGAAAATGTCAGTTCTAGAAAATCCATTGCAAGCAAGATTTTGTTCGGAGATGAATGAGGTCGTAGAAGAGAATTTTAGACATATCCGTAAGCTTGCAAAGGATATTGATTTTCAACTGGACGATTCGACCGCAGCAGATCAGCAACTTCGTAATGAGGTAGCCGGAATGTTTGCGGTTACAATTGTCGCTACATACGAAGGTATAGTTAAATCCACTCTAATTGATTATGCAGCAAATTTTCACACGAAATATAGAGCTCATATTGAAAAGGATTTTAGTCGGCTAAATGCACGAATTTCTCTAGACGATCTTCGGTCTTATTCACGCAGTTTTGGCTTGTCGGAGTGGACGGGTAAAGGCGTGAAGAAGAACTCGACGACCTTTCATAGACTGTTAAACGAGAAGAAAATCGTAGTTGATCGACGCTTTAGAACGGACATGCTTCTAAGTTACAAGAATTTATTTGCTTGGCGAAACGCTTACGCTCATGAACGATCTACTACGGCAACATTCAAGGATGTCTATGAGTCTCATAGGGTTGCTCAGTACGTCATCCGAACATTTGCCGCAGCTTTTGAAGAAGGTTAGTCTCTCTCCAAACAAAAAAGCCCCCGCTTCTCAGCGAGGGCTTTCTCAATTCTTTAACAATCCGATTTACAGTCCGGTGGACACGTCAATCGTATTGCCTTCTTCAAGCGTCACATAAGCCTTCTTCACGTTCTTGCGAACGCCAAGTTTACCGCGGAAGCGTTTGACTTTGCCTTTGGTGATGGATGTGTTCACCGCTTTGACCTTCACACCAAACAATTCCTCAACGGCTTGTTTGATGGTTGGTTTATTGGCCTCAATTGCCACTTCAAAAACAACGACGTTATGTTCGGACGCCAGGGTTGCTTTTTCGGTGATGATCGGCTTGCGGATCACATCGTAGAGTTCTGCTTTCGTGCTCATTTCAGTCGAGCCTCCAGTGCTTCAGCGCCGGCTTTGGTCAGGACCAAAGTGTCGCTTTTCAGAATGTCGTAAACATTCGCACCCATAGTTGGCAGGATGTTCACGCCTTTGATGTTGCGGGCGGCGAGTGCAAAGTTTGCATTCACTTCTGCGCCATCAATGATCAGTGCGCGCTTCCAACCGAGGTTCTTTACGGCCTTGGCCAGATCCTTGGTTTTTGCGGTGCCCAGATCGGCATTGTCCAAAATGACCAACTCACCTGCTGCAACTTTCGCGGACAAGGCATGTTTCAGGCCCAGTTTGCGAAACTTTTTGGTCAGGTCGTGTGCGTGGCTACGGGGTGTAGGGCCTTTGTAAACACCACCACCGCGGAAAATCGGCGCAGAGCGGGCACCGTGGCGTGCGCCACCTGTGCCTTTTTGGCGATAGATTTTCTTGGTGGAATAGCTGACTTCGGACCGTGTTTTAACTTTGTGTGTACCGGCTTGGCGTTTTGCCAGTTGGTAACGCACAACACGGTGCAGAATGTCGCGGCGTGGTTCAAGACCAAAGATCGCGTCAGACAGCTCAATAGAGCCAGCAACTTCAGCGTCCAGTTTGATTACGTCAGTTTTCATTCCTCAGACCCTCCTTCGGTGGTCGTTGCTTCAACTGCAACAGCAGCGGAGCGCAGAGCGGCAGGAAGAGGCAGACCTTCAGGGGCAGCTTTTTTAACGGAGTCTTTGATTGTGACCCAGCCACCGCGTGAACCCGGAACAGCGCCTTTGATCAGGATAAGACCCCGATCATCGTCAGTACGCATAACTTCCAGGTTTTGGGTGGTGATACGGGCAGAACCCATGTGACCAGCCATTTTCTTACCTTTGAAAACCTTGCCCGGTTCCTGACATTGGCCCGTAGACCCGTGCGAACGGTGAGAAACGGATACACCGTGTGTCGCGCGCAAACCCTTAAAGTTCCAACGCTTCATCGCACCGGCAAAGCCTTTACCGATCGACGTACCGGCGATGTCAACTTTTTGACCCACGAGGTAGTGACTGGCAACGATTTCTTCGCCAACAGCAATCAGGTTTTCAGCGGAAACGCGGAATTCCGCGACTTTCCGTTTTGGCTCTACTTTGGCTGTCGCAAAGTGACCGCGCATCGCTGCCGATGTGCGTTTTGCTTTGGCTTTGCCAGCACCAAGCTGAACAGCAGTATAGCCATCCCGCTCACCGGTGCGTTGTGCCACAACCTGTAGATTTTCCATTTGAAGAACGGTCACAGGAATCTGTTGACCATCGTCCAAGAACAACCGGGTCATGCCCAGTTTTTTTGCAATTACTCCAGAGCGCATCTGTTTCAAGCCCCCTTAAAGTTTGATCTCGACATCCACACCAGCAGCAAGATCGAGCTTCATCAGCGCGTCTACTGTTTGTGGAGTCGGGTCAATAATATCAAGCAAGCGTTTATGCGTGCGGATTTCGAACTGTTCACGGGCTTTTTTGTTTACGTGTGGACTACGCAGGACCGTGTATTTTTCAATGTGATTCGGCAACGGGATCGGGCCGCGTACTGTGGCGCCTGTCCGTTTTGCTGTGCTGACGATTTCCGCAGTGGACGCATCCAATACGCGGTAATCAAAAGCTTTCAGCCGAATTCGTATATTTTGGCTTTGCATTATAAAATGCCTTTCAGAGTTGATAGGTGGGCCGGATGATCATCACCCGACCCACGTCGAACTGGGTTACTTAGTCAAGGATTTTGGAAACAACACCAGAACCAACGGTACGACCACCTTCACGGATAGCGAAGCGCAGCTTCTCTTCCATGGCGATAGGCGCGATCAGCTCTACGTTGAATTTCAGGTTGTCACCTGGCATTACCATTTCTGTACCTTCTGGCAGCTCTACTGTGCCAGTTACGTCAGTTGTACGGAAGTAGAACTGAGGACGGTAGTTTTTGAAGAATGGTGTGTGACGGCCGCCCTCGTCTTTGGTCAGAATATACACTTCTGCTTCAAACTTGGTGTGTGGGTTAACCGAACCAGGCTTACAAAGAACTTGGCCACGCTCAACTTTTTCACGATCGATACCACGCAGCAGAACGCCAACATTGTCGCCAGCTTCACCACGGTCCAGCAATTTGCGGAACATTTCAACGCCGGTACAGGTTGATTTCTGAGTGTCTTTGATGCCCACGATGGAAATCTCGTCACCCACATTCACAACGCCACGTTCGATACGGCCAGTTACAACTGTACCACGACCGGAAATCGAGAACACATCCTCGATTGGCATCAGGAAAGGTTCGTCGATGGCGCGTGGTGGCTGTGAGATGAACTCATCCACAGTTTTCATCAACGCGGCGATTTGGTTTTTACCAATTTCGTCATCGCGATCTTCCAGGGCTGCAAGTGCAGAACCCATGGTGATTGGCGTATCGTCGCCCGGGTAGTCATAGGTATCCAGCAATTCGCGGATTTCCATTTCTACCAGTTCCAACAACTCGTCGTCGTCCACTTGGTCAACTTTGTTCATGAAAACAACCATGGAAGGGATACCAACCTGGCGACCCAGCAAGATGTGCTCACGTGTTTGTGGCATAGGGCCGTCAGCTGCGGAAACAACCAGGATAGCGCCATCCATTTGTGCCGCACCAGTGATCATGTTTTTCACATAGTCAGCGTGGCCCGGGCAATCAACGTGGGCATAGTGACGTGCTTCGGTCTCATACTCAACGTGAGCAGTGGAGATGGTGATGCCGCGTGCTTTTTCTTCTGGCGCGCCGTCAATTTCGTCATACGCTTTGAAGTTGTCTGAAAACTGCTTGGTGATCGCAGCAGTCAGTGTTGTTTTACCATGGTCAACGTGGCCGATTGTGCCGATGTTGCAGTGTGGTTTGGAGCGGTCAAACTTTTCTTTAGCCATAATGGCCTCCTTCGATTTAGATTTGGTGCGAGACTGCCCCGCACCGAGGATTTATGCACCACGTTGGGTGCGTGAGGTCACGCACCTAGGCGTATTTTGCTTGAATCTCGGTAGAGATCGCGGCTGGAACAGTGTCATAGTGTGAGAACTGCATAGAGAAGTTCGCACGACCGGAAGACATGGAACGCAGGGTGTTGATGTAGCCAAACATATTGGCCAACGGCACGTTTGCATCGATTGCAATCGCGTTACCCCGTGTATCTTGCCCTACTACCTGACCCCGACGAGAGGTCAGATCGCCAATGATACCGCCGGTATATTCATCCGGTGTTACCACTTCGACTTTCATGATTGGCTCGAGCATTTTCGCGCCCGCTTTGCGCATACCTTCGCGCATCGCCATACGACCGGCGATTTCAAACGCCATAACGCTGGAGTCAACATCGTGATACTTGCCGTCGATCAATTCCACTTTGAAATCGATCACAGGGAAGCCAGCCAAAGGTCCGCTGTCCATAACGGACTCGATGCCTTTTTGTACACCCGGAATGTATTCTTTCGGGATAGACCCACCAACGATTTTGGACTCGAAGGAAAAACCTTCGCCCGGCTCTGTTGGCAGAATGACCATTTTCACTTCGGCGTATTGACCTGAACCACCCGACTGTTTCTTGTGGGTGTAGGTAATTTCAGCCTCATGGGAAATTGTCTCACGATAAGCAACCTGAGGCGCACCAATGTTCGCTTCAACTTTGAATTCACGCTTCAGACGATCAACCAAGATGTCCAAGTGCAGCTCGCCCATACCTTTCATGATGGTCTGACCAGATTCAAAGTCAGTTTCCACCCGGAAGGAAGGGTCTTCTGCTGCCAGACGGGCCAGACCCGCAGACATTTTTTCTTGGTCGGCTTTGGTTTTAGGCTCAACGGCAATCTCGATCACAGGATCGGGAAATGTCATTGTTTCCAGAACCACAGGATCCTGAACGGAACACAGTGTATCACCGGTTGTTGTCTGTTTCAGACCTGCCAGCGCGATAATGTCGCCCGCAAACGCTTCGGCAATTTCTTCCCGATCGTTGCTGTGCATCATCATCATCCGGCCAACACGTTCTTTTTTCTCCTTGGTGGAGTTATAGATACTGTCGCCCTTGTTCAGGTGGCCCGAATAGATCCGTGTGAATGTCAGCGTACCAACAAACGGGTCATTCATGATTTTAAAGGCCAGCGCCGAAAATGCCATATCATCATCCGCACGGCGGGCAATGTCACGGGTTTCTGTTTCGTCACCGGGTTTAAAGCCCATGTAATCAACAACGTCCAGCGGGCTGGGCAAGAAGTCGATCACAGCATTCAGCAGCGGCTGAACACCTTTGTTTTTGAACGCGGAGCCACAGAGGATCGGCACGAACGTCATGGCAATTGTACCATTGCGGATCAGTCCGCGCAGGGTTGCAACGTCAGGCTCATTGCCGTCCAGATACGCTTCCATGATGTCGTCGTCCAGCTCTACAGCCATTTCGACCATCTCGCCGCGCATCACTGCGGCTTTGTCTTGCAGACTTTCGCGAATGTCGCGAATTTCCCAGCTTGCGCCGAGGTCTTCACCAGCCCAAACCCATTCTTTCATGGTGATCAGATCGACCAAGCCTTCCAGCTCGGTTTCTGCACCAATCGGGAATTGTACGGGCAAAGGATTGCCGCCAACACGGGTGCGGATCATCGAAACGCAGTTGTCAAAGTCCGCGCCGATTTTGTCCATCTTGTTGACGAACACAATCCGTGGAACTTTGTACCGGTCAGCCTGACGCCAAACAGTTTCAGTCTGCGGCTCAACACCAGCGTTTGCATCAAGCAATGCAATCGCGCCATCAAGAACAGCCAGGGAACGCTCAACTTCAATGGTGAAGTCAACGTGGCCCGGGGTGTCGATGATGTTCATCCGGTGTTTCGCGGAATCTTCGGTTTCGCCATCAGAAGTGTGCGCCCAGAATGTGGTTGTCGCAGCAGAGGTAATGGTAATACCACGTTCCTGCTCTTGCTCCATCCAATCCATAGTCGCCGCACCATCATGCACTTCGCCGATGTTGTGGGATTTACCGGTGTAAAACAGAATGCGCTCTGTGCAGGTGGTTTTACCTGCATCAATATGCGCCATAATTCCGAAATTACGGTAGTTATTGAGTGTATATTCGCGTGCCATTTGTTCTGACCCTTACCAGCGATAGTGGCTGAAAGCTTTGTTAGCCTCGGCCATCTTGTGGGTGTCTTCACGTTTTTTCACAGCGGAACCACGGGAGTTCACGGCATCCATCAGCTCTGATGCAAGACGCTCTTCCATTGTGTTTTCATTGCGCGTGCGGGAGGCTTTGATCAACCAACGGATGGCCAAGGCTTCACGACGTTCAACACGAACTTCGACAGGAACCTGATAGGTAGCACCACCCACACGACGAGAACGAACCTCGACGGATGGTTTGATGTTTTCCAGTGCTTCGTGGAACACTTCCACAGGCGCGCGTTTGGTTTTGTCTTCAACCCTCTCAAGGGCACCATACACGATGCGCTCAGCGACGGATTTTTTACCGTCCAGCATCAGGTTATTCATAAATTTAGTCAGAACACGATCGCTATATTTGGCGTCGGGCAGGACTTCACGTTTTTCGGCAGCGTGACGACGAGACATAGTTAACTCCTATTTCACTTTTTGTTTGAACAAACGGAAGCCTTGACCACGCAGGTACCAGCACCGTCTCTCGCTTCGCACTCCGTCAGGGCGCGCGCATGCGAAGCAGGAGCTGACTTAAAGCCATAGCTAATGCCGGTTTGTTTCATGTTTTTCGAAGTTTCCGACGCGGCGAGCGCGCCGCAAGAATCCTCTAGCCAAACCCCAACCTTGCACCTGCGGCCACCAGCCGCCTTGCAGAACTTGACAGCTGCGGCCTCAGCATCCTTACGGCTGCTATAATTCCAAGCCCGACCATATTTATCGCTCTTGGTGCTATAAGCAATCGCGCCAAATGTAGCGGCAGAAACGGCTTGCGGTACAGCTGTGAACGCCAGCGCGCAGATAAGAAGAGTACGGATCATTTCGGCTTTTTAGCTCCGTATTTCGAGCGACGTTGTTTACGGTCTTTGACGCCTTGGGTATCCAAAACACCACGCAGTACGTGGTAACGGACACCGGGCAAATCTTTTACACGGCCGCCACGGATCAGAACAACAGAGTGTTCTTGCAGGTTGTGGCTCTCACCCGGGATATACGAGATCACCTCAAAACCGTTGGTCAGGCGAACCTTGGCCACTTTCCGCATCGCGGAGTTCGGTTTCTTAGGTGTCGTTGTATAAACGCGCGTACAGACGCCCCGTTTTTGCGGACATGCTTGCAAGTGCTGTGACTTGGAGCGTTTAACTTTCGGCTGGCGCGGCTTGCGGATCAGCTGTTGTATCGTTGGCATAATTGGTTTCCCATTCTACCTGTTTCAAACTCGAAATGGCGCTTGATCTGTGGATCAAACACCGCGAACACGACGACCCGCACATGTGTGAATGGATCGTCGCGGTTAATTCCAGAGGATCGAAGCTTACGCCCGGATCATGACCGCCAGATTGTGGCTTGTATAAAAGACGTAAACGCCCCTTAGGTAGCGCGCATATACGAGGAGTCGTGGAGTGAGTCAACAGGGGAGGTGGGGAAGATAGGCCTGTTCACTCAATTGCCACAGGTATTCTTTAAGGTATAGGGTTAAGGAAGAAGAAATGCACCGACATTGCACATAATAGGGATTTTCAGTTGTGACATTTACTGTTGAAATTCAGAACCCACAGGACGTTATGGAAAGTGGTCATGTCGTTCATATCCTTTTGGACGAAGATGAGCTAGAACAGCTAATTTTTGACCTTGAGGAGATTAGAACAAAGCCAAATAAGTCACTGGTATTAACCTCAAAAAGCTGGGGGGTAGGTGATTTAGACGAAGAGCCGTTGAGGAACGATACAGTGATCACGCATTTGCTCAAGTTTACAAAAGTTGAAAATACGAAGTGACATGGTTAAATCTATCCATATAGCCGTAGTGATTTGTAGCTATCGCATAGCTACCCCCTAAAACGCTTTAGGAATTTTCAACTGATCCGGAAATGCCAAGACTTGTTGAGGGTCTTTCCAGATAATCTCCCCAATATCGGTCAGTTTAATTTCACAAATTGGGCAACCCGCCTCTGTTAATACATTCGCAAGTTCGCGCGCGCGCCGCACTACACTGCCTTTTTCATGCCTCCAGAAACTGGCATCTTCTTTGAACCAAAAAAGCGAACGCCGTATCTTTGTGTTTCTGACTTTCCCTTTTAATTTGGGATAAGCTAGGCCGCCTGCCCCGCCGGCTTTGAACCAATAGAAGGCCTCATCATGAGCACGTTGCAAGCTACCCCGCATCCTTGAAAAATCCACGCCATTGCGCGCCTCAAACATACCCAGTTCGGCGTCAAGTGTTGGGTGAGGTCGGTTGGTGACAAAGCGGATGTACATATCAATGGAACCTCATGAATTTAATGGCCCAGCGTACAATTCCAAAGTAGTTCGGAATTGTACGCAAAACCACCCATCTATTTTTGACATAGCGTACCAACTATCGCAAACGAGCTTCCCGCAATTCCGCTAAAAACTCACTAACCCGTTTCAACCCTTCAACCAGCACATCCGCGCCATTCGCGTAACCGATGCGCACATAGCCCTCCATATCCATGGCGCTGCCGGGGGTGAACATGACTCCGGTTTGTTCCAGCAGCTGCACACAGAAATTCCGTGAGGGCATGTCGAAATCATATTTAAGCAGGGCGACAGTTGCAGATTTGGGTTTTATATAGCTGATCGACGGCTCCCCTGTGACCCAAGCATCCAGCACCGCCAAATTTTCACGGGTGATGCGCTGACTGCGACCAATGATTGCATCCCGACATTCCAGCGCAATGCTAGCGAAATGATCGTCGATCATGCCTACCGAAATCGTGTTATAGTCGCGGTGGATCGCCACGGCCTTGATGACCTCAACTGGCGCTGCAATCCAACCCAGCCGCAGGCCCGCCAATGAAAACACCTTGGACATGCCCGCCGTGCTGATACCCTTTTCATAAATATCCGCGACTGACACGGTATAGCCGTCGCCAGTTTGATCCGTGCCGCGATAAACCTCATCACACAAGATATAGGCACCACAGTCACGGGCGATTTCCACCACTCGCTGTAGGAAGTCGCGGTCCATCAAGGAACCTGTCGGGTTGTTGGGGTTGTTGATGGCAATCAGCTTGGTTTGAGGTGTCGTAAGCGCACGCAATTCTGCCAAGTCCGGCAAGAACTGGTTTACCTCACGCAAGGGCAAAATATCAACTTTGGCACCAATGCTTTCAGGAATTGAATAATGCTGCTGATAGGTCGGCAGCACCGAAATCACATGATCCCCTTTTGAGACCAGCGTTTGGTGGATCAACGCATTCGCGCCGATGGTGCCGTGGGTGACGACAATGTTGTGTCGTTTCTGCTGCGTATACAGCGCGCAAATATTGTCGCGCAAACGGTCAGAGCCCTCAATCGCGCCGTAGGTCATTTTCATGGTCAGCAGGTCATTCAACGCAGAGGCGTCTTTACCGGCGAGGTCCAGAAGCTCCGAAATAGTCAGCGACTGCACACAGGTTTCCGCCAGATTGAGTTCGCAATTATTCTCGAACGCGTTCATCCAGATTTCGACACCAAATTCCCGAATTTTCATTTGCAATCCTCCCTTGATGTTACCTGCCAGATCGCAAATAGTTTAGCAACAAGCGCGAACACTTCGGCCAGCCTCGAAGCATTGCATCCCCTGCCCTGTTAACTTAGCCTGATCACAGCCAAGGACGTCGCAATGACAAAACCCCACCTCCCCACCGAAATCGCCTTTCTAATCCTGCTGGCTTTGCTTTGGGGGTCCTCCTATCTGTTTATCAAAATCGCGGTAGCTGAAATCCCGCCCCTCACCCTGATAGCCATTCGGGTGTCGGTGGCGGCTGTATTCTTGCTGGCAGTGGTTTATCTGCGGGGTCATCGCTTGCCCACAGACTTGCCCACTTGGAAATCTCTGCTCATCCTGTCATTCCTCAATAGCACCGGCGCTTGGGTTTTGCTGACTTGGGGGCAGCAATATATAGACAGCGGCCTTGCCAGCGTTCTGAATTCCACCTCGCCGATATTTGTCTTTTTCATCACCTTGTTCATTACCCGCCACGAAAAGATGTCACCGCTAAAACTCGGCGGCGCAATGCTGGGGTTGTTTGGCGTGGTGCTGATCGTTGGCGTGGATGCTTTGAACGGGCTTGGCACCCAAGTTCTGGGCCAACTCGCCGCGCTGACGGGTGCCATCCTTTACGCCTGCGCTGCGATTTACGGCAGGCGGTTCGCGCACCTCAGCCCGGCCGTCACCGCCGCCTCCACCATGTTATTGGCCTTTGTCTGCCTTGTGCCCGCCAGCCTGATTGTCGATCAGCCTTGGACATTAACCCCCTCAATCCGGGCCATTGCCGCCGCTCTCGCTCTCAGTATCTTTTGCACCGGCATCGCCTTGCTGATCTATTTCCGCCTGCTGCAAACACTTGGCTCGCTTGGTGTCGCCAGCCAAGCCTACTTGCGGGCCGGCGTTGGCGTCGGGTTGGGAATGGTGTTTTTGGGCGAGCAAATCACCTTGGTGGTCGGCGTTGGTTTACTGGCCGCGGTATTAGGAGTTGTCGCGATCAATTTCCCTGCTAGAAAAGAATAACCACTCAGATTTACTTAAATTTGCCTCCAATTGTTTACAAAACGGAAACAACCCCGTCATTAATTCGCCTTTTTTTCTCAATACACAACAATTGAGATTGGATATTTGGAGGCCGTGATGGACCATAGCAAACTAAACAAACCATTCGCAGCTTATGTGTTAACACAATCATGTCTTGTGGTCATTGTTCTCGCCGCCTCCTTCATTGCCACCCGCCTTTTGTCAGAAAATTTCGGCATTGATATTTCGCGCACGGCAATTTCTATCTGGCTTGTTATTCTGTCCCAGCTGCCCACAGCTATGCTTTATGCCAGCCGAGAAGCCCGCACCCTGACATCGGCAGAAGGGTGGATCTTCGGTTTTACCTTTGTGGTCATCACCCTTGCCTGCGAATTTGCTTTGCAATTATTGGCAGGCCAGGCTTGGCCGAAAATTGATCTGATCCTGAACCTTCTGATGGCCAGCGATTGGCAGCTGTTGTTTATTGGCGCCTGTGGCCTTGTGCTTGGGGTCATCATGGCTGCATTCACCTTTAAGACATTGTTCCGATTTTCAGTTCGAAACAATCTGGAAGGTGAGGCACCGGAGCAAGACCTCGGCTGGTTGAAAAATGTTGCTTCCGTCAAACCCAGACACGCAATTCGCAAATTCCGGCACCTACGCCAGAAGCGCAACAGCGTAAAATTGTTCCGGCATGTGTTGATCGGCAGCAATCTTGCGGTTTTTGCGCTTAGTTTTATCGTCTTTGGACCCGCGTTTCTGGAAATCCTGACGCTGAGCATTCCCCTGTCGATCTTTTTCACGATCATTATTGTCGCCAATAATCTGGCCAAAACAGCCCCCAATGCAACGAACCTGAAACGGTGCTGGGACATCTCGATCGAGATATTCCCGATAACCGTCACCTCGTTTCTGCTGCTTGGTCTTAGCAATGTTTATCTGACCTATCTGCAAACCCATGGCCAAGACAGCAGTATCATGGCGGATATGTCTGCGGTATTTTTGGAGAATAACATAACGCCAACGGATATTTTGCTCGCGGCAACCAATCTGGCAACATTCTTTGCGGCCTGTCTGTTCGCCAATGCCGGTTTACTGGTGTTGTTTACCCGCTTGATAAAGCCACTGATAATCAAAGCAAATACCGTTCGTCGCCCTACGCCACGCCCGCTTAGCATCGACAGAATGGCACCCGTGACCGCAGGCCAAGGTTTGCACGGCTGGACACCTCGTTCACCGGAAATCCTCGCGGTTGTGGCGCGGACCAAAAAATCAAAGCGCAATTTGCTCATTTAGGCGAGCAAAGACCATCAAAGGCACCAAGCCAGCCGAGGCAAACAGCAATTGTTGTGCGATTTGATAATCATGCGCAGGCACTTGCTGGACAGTCCGGCCACAAAGCAATGGCGCGCGGATCGAAAGACCCGCGCGCCATTAATTTCTTACAATAGGGTTGTCTTTACTTAAACAACAACCGTGCTTCGTGTTTCTTTAGTGACTGACGTGCAGCGCTATAAGCCTCGCGGCCCTCTGGCAGTTCCAATTCTGGGAACAGATCAAAGATCTCGCTGCGTTGCTCTGGCGCGATGCCGTTCATTGCATAGTCACCCGGCTGAAAGCTCTCGGTCCAAGCCCCGTCTGACAACACAACCTCGTGGTTATCAAACATGAAGTGGATATAGCTTGTGCCAGTTTGGCAAATCGTCTGAACACCCACACCAGATTCCAGCAGATGTTTGGCTGGTACCAGAACTTCACGCTCGTCAAAATACAGCGCTACCTCCGAGTTATTCACCAGAACACGGTGGTTCGGGCTGACCAGCATATCGCGTTCAGGCAGACCTTTGCCCAGCGCGCCCTGACGGATCAGGATCGGTTGCAGGTTCGGCGCGGCTTGCAGTTCCAGCCCCGTCATGTGCTTGGCCCCCACCCAGCGGATTTCCTGCGCACCATTGTCGCGGGTGATAATCTTGTCGCCAACCAGCAGCTCCTCGACCCGTTTTTCACCGCGCATGGTGGCAATCAATGTGCCGGGCGTAAAGCAAGGGACGATATTCTCAATTTCCGAGAAGGTCATCGTGCTGGTGACGCTGTCATCGGTTGAATCGATGAACTCAATCGTGCCGCTGGTAGAGTTGCCATCATCATCAAGCGTTTCACGGACAATACGGAAAGGTCCGGCACCTGTCAGATCAAGCGTGTCAAAGTCGTCACCGTCTGCGCCGCCATTGGCCTGATCGCCCTCTGCGTCTTCGGCACTATCAATGACGAAAGTATCGCGACCACCTTGGCCGTTCATTTCATCACTGCCTTCGCCGCCAGTCAGGACATCGTCGTCGGCACCACCAAACAGGGTGTCGTCGTCAATGCCGCCGAACAGAACGTCATTGCCAGCGTCGCCGTGCAACTCATCGTCGTCATCTTCACCGTAAATGGTGTCGTCGCCAGCGCCGCCATGGATCAGGTCCATGCCGTTGTCTGGACGCAAGTCAGTTGCATCCAGAATGTTAAAGCTGTCAGGGAAGCTTGGGTCTAGGCCGCCATAAATGACGTCGTTACCTTCGCCACCATCAATGTCGTCAGCACCTTCGCCGCCAACGATATAGTCATTGCCAGAGCCGCCATCAATCACGTCGTCATCAAAGCCGCCGTCGATGGTGTCATCACCTGCGCCGCCGTCAATGCTGTCGTTGTCGTCGCCGGTCAGGATGGTGTCGTTGCCGTCGCCGCCGTAAACAGTGTCCAGATCGTTGGACGGATCAGCGTCATCCGGGAACAGACCGGGATAGCCGCGATCAGGCAAAGGATCCACGGCAGAGGTGTCGATAACATCGTCGCCTGTGCCGCCATAAACCTCGTCGTTCCCTTCGCCGGAGAATACGGTATCGTTGCCGCCGCCAGCTTCGACGATGTCGTCGTCGGGGCCAGCGCCGGGAACAATCGCGTCGCCATTGTCGATCATGTCGCCATCTGGATCGCCAGTATAGGCCGTATCAATCAGATCGTCGCCATCGGTGCCGCTGACTGTGCCGTCAAGTGCCGGATCGCTGTCGTCGGCCTCGACTGTTATTGCAACCGATCCGGTATCCGTGCCACCTGCGCCGTCGCCAACTTCGTAGGCGATGGTATCATCGCCAACATAACCCGACTCTGGTGTATAGGTAATCGTGCCATCGCCGTTCACAACAACACTGCCGTGGTCTGCGGTGGGGGTTCCCAGAACTTCCAGTGGGTCGCCGTCTACATCGGTATCATTACCAAGCACGTCGATAACCACTGCAGTTTCTTCGGGTGTGGTCGCCGCGTCATCATTGGCAATTGGATCATCGTTAACCGGATCAACTGTTACTGCAACCGACCCGGTGTCAGTACCGCCGTTGCCATCGCTGACCTCATAGGTGATTGTATCATCGCCGTTGAAATCATCATTAGGCGTATAAGTGATCGTGCCGTCGCCGTTCACAACAACTGTACCATTATCGGCTGTCGGGGTGCCAAGCACTTCCAGTGGATCACCGTTTGGATCGGTATCATTGCCCAGCACATCGATAACCACCGAGGTATCTTCGGGTGTGGCGGCGGCGTCATCATTGGCCGTCGGGCCTTCGTTTTTCTCATCAACCAAGATATTCTCGATCTCGGTGAAATCCAGAGTACCGGTCACATTGCCCGCGTCATCAAGGAATTCGACTGTACCGTCTTGGCCATTACCATTGCTATCTACAGAGGTATTGATGATGTTCACATCACCCTTGCCGCGCAAGTCAAGCGTGTCATAGTCGACGCCACCTGCGCCGCCGTCAACAAGGTCGCCAACACCGCCAAAGATTGTGTCTTGGTCATCGCCGCCCTGCAAATTATCTGCGCCTTGGCCGCCAACAAGAATATCGTCGCCCGCTAGACCCTTGAGCAGATCGTCGCCTTTACCGCCGTCGATTTTGTCATTGCCGGCATAACCGATGGCGATATCATCACCAGCTCCGGCAAAGATCATATCATCTATGCCGTCAACACCGTTAAGGCTGTCGCCATCGGCATCCACATAGTTATCAACGATGAAATCGTCACCACTTGTACCGTCTATTGTTCCGTTGGGCAAACCGCTCTCCTATTCACACACTACAGCTTCACCAGTCTAAATGTGGCGAAAGTCCGAATTAAAACTCACTATTTAGAAGCGATTTAAATACCATGCCTAACAGCATGGCCCGGAAACGGCTTCCCCCCAAACCTAAGAAGCCCTATTAAACCGC
Organism: Alphaproteobacteria bacterium; assembly: GCA_024280735.1. GTDB lineage: Bacteria > Pseudomonadota > Alphaproteobacteria > Rhodobacterales > Rhodobacteraceae > Amylibacter. Next base: position 19,189 of record JAJRPO010000026.1, read on the forward strand.
CAAAATCAAGAAACAATGATGGTTTTTGCCTTATTTTCATCGAAAAATAGCTAAATTTTCTTAAACCTCAATATCGCCGGAAACACTTGTCTGGCATTGGGATGGTTTGTTTCGCAAATGCAAACAGTGCCGCATTGTTGCCACATTATGTTTACGATTCTGAAACCATCAAACGGGTGATTCGCAGCTCTATGCGGCCAGATTCGCCTCTTTGCGTATTCTATTCCACAGAATATCAAGCATTGGCTTGCTGTTTTCCGGGTCGCGGTACAAGCGGATTTCCAGATCGGTGGCGTAAGTATCGTCACCGGCGATTGTCAAAGATCCGTCTGCCAGTTCCTCTTGGCAGATGGCCCTTGGCAGCCAACCCATACCGAAACCCTGTTCGATCATCGCCTTAACCCCGACCGCCAGTACATTCTGGTTTACCACCAGCAATGACGGCTGCTTGATCTGCTGGCGCATTAGATAGGACACAACAGAACTGAGCGCCGAGGCATTGCCATAGGATAGCACAGGCACCGGTTTGCGCGAGGTGTTGGGCAGGTAATGCAAGGGAACGCCCTGCGCGCCGGTTTTCGACACGGGCAAAAAGCGATCCCGCGCAAGGGTGATATATTCAAAATTCGACACTTCCAGCGGTGACAGAAAATCCATAGCCGGATGCCAATAGGTCAGGATTACATCGCAATAGCGTTGTTGCAGGGCTGAAACGAATTGATCCGCTGACCACGAGGTAGAATTCAAGTCCACATCCAGCCCACCGTTTTCAACCAGCGGCGCGATGTGGGCGCTATAGTGGGTCAGGTACAGGGACTGGCTGGTGGCGAAACGAATGACGTCATCTTGCGCCGCATCAATCGTCTGGCAACGATCGATCATTTCCGCATAAGTATCCATAATACGCCGCGCTTGTTGCAAGAACACTTCTCCGGCTGGGGTCAGGGACAGGGGCAAGGTCTGGCGGTCAATCAGCTTCACCCCCACCTCGTCCTCGAGCATACGGATACGACGGCTGAACGCCGGTTGACTGACATTGCAATCCGCCGCTGCCCGTGAAAAGTTCTTCTGGGCGGCGAGGGCCTCAAAATCCCTGAGCCATCGAGTTTCCATCTATTACCCTATTGCCCGTCGCGGGCCTCCTCCACTGCATGACAGGCAACGGTTGATCCGTCGGCCTGTGTTTTTTGCACTGGTGCCTCTGTCATACAGCGTTTGTTGGCAAATGCACAACGACTCTGGAACAGGCACCCCGTGGGCAGGTTGATCGGCGTGGGGATCTCACCTTTTAGGCGGATGTGATTGGGGTGATCGTCCTTAAGCTGCGGCACCGCACTCAGCAATGCCTTGGTATAAGGGTGTTTCGGGTTTTCAAACAGGGTTGCCGTGTCGGACAACTCGCACAGCGCGCCAAGGTAGAACACGGCCACGCGGTTGCCGAAATGTTGCACCACCGACAGGTCGTGGGTGATAAACAGATAGGTCAGGCCGCGCTGTTCTTGCGCCTCTAGCATCAGGTTCAGCACTTGGGCCTGAATAGAAACGTCCAGCGCGGAAATAGGTTCGTCGGCAATGATAAATTCGGGGTCAACCGTCAGGGCGCGGGCAATGGCGATGCGCTGGCGCTGACCACCGGAAAATTCATGCGGAAAACGGCGGGCCCAACTGGGGTCAACGCCGACAGAGCGCATCACTTCGGCAACACGGTCCTGTACTTCGCCGCGCGAAAGGCCTTTGTTATGCACCCGAACCGGTTCCTCCAGCGCTTGACGGATGGTCATCCGTGCGTTTAGCGAGGCATAGGGGTTCTGGAAAATCATCTGCATCTTTTTGCGGTACGGCAGCATGGCCCGCCCGCTCAATGTATCAATGCGCTTGCCTTCATAGTGGATCGAACCGGCAGAGGGTTTCAGCAACCCCGCCACCAGTCGCGCCAAAGTGGATTTTCCACAACCACTCTCTCCCACCACGCAAAGCGCCTCGCCACGCTTTACCTCTAGCGAGACGTTGTTCACCGCATGGACCTGCCGTTTTTCCGACGTAATCCGGCCTTTGCGGATTTTAAGCGTATCGAGAAATCCGCTGTCCAGATCAAAGCGCTTTTCCAGCCCTTGCATGTCGATCAAATTCTGGGAACTCATGCCTTTTCCTCCGCCGCGTTCATGCGTTGTACTTCGTGGCAGGCGACCTCGACCTGACCAAGGTTCACGATATCGGGTATCGTACTGCGGCACAGTTCAACCGCATACTGACAGCGCGGGTTAAAGGCGCAGCCTTTGGGGATGCTAGCAATGCCCGGCATGTTGCCCGGAATTTGCTGCAAGCGTTCGCCGGGGCGGGTTTGTTGTGGCAGCGCATTAATCAGCCCTTGGGTATAGGGGTGCTGCGGGTCATTGATAATCTCACGGGTTTTGCCCGCCTCGATAATCCGGCCTGCATACATAACCAGCGTGCGCTCGGTCATTTGTGACACCACTCCGAGGTCGTGGGTAATCAGGATCAGGGATACTTTGTTGCTTTGGCACAGCTCCAGCAGCAGCTCCATAATGTCCGCCTGAATGGTCACATCCAGCGCAGTCGTCGGTTCATCCGCGATAATAAGTTGCGGGTCCAGCAACAGCGCCATGGCGATGATAATGCGTTGACGCATGCCGCCGGACAATTCGTGCGGGTATTGTTGCAGGCGTTCCTCTGGTGCGGGGATATACACCTCGCGCAGTTTCATCACCGAAATATTTTCCGCATCTTTGCGGCTGATACGGCGATGCGCTTGCAAAGTTTCCACCATCTGCTGGCCAATGGTCAGCACCGGATTAAGCGTCACCATCGGATCCTGAAAGATCATCGCAATCCGGTTGCCGCGCAGATGGCGCAAGGCTTTGTCATCCATCTGGGTGATTTCTTCGCCGTCAAAACTGATTTTGCCACCCGCGATATAGCCGGGTTTGGACAGCAGGTTCAGAATGGCAAAGCCGGTGATCGATTTGCCAGCACCGGATTCGCCGACAATGCCCAGCCGTTCCCCCCGGTTGAGATCAAACGAGATACCGTTCAACGCGGTAACATTCTGATCGCGCATGGCGAATTTGACGGTTAGGTCGCGGACAGAGAGTAAAGACATGAGCGATCTATCCTTTATACAGTTTAGGGTTCAGCACATCGCGCAGCCAATCGCCCAACAGGTTAATCACCAGCACCAGCACCACCAGAATGATGCCCGGAATGGCGGTGATCCACCAACTGCCGGAAAAGATGTAGTCAAAGCCGCTGGAAATCAGCGACCCCAGCGAGGGTTGCGAAACCGGCATACCAAGACCGAGGAAAGACAGTGAGGCCTCGGAGATAATGGCATTCGCCACCTGCACCGTGGAAATCACAAAGATCGGCGAGATTGAGTTGGGCAGGATATGGCGCAACATGATCCGCATCGGGCCAAAGCCCAGCACACGGGCCGCATCGACATATTCTTTCTTTTTCTCGGCCAGAACCGTGGCGCGCACGGTGCGGGCATATTGTGGCCACTCGGCAATGCCGATCACCGCCACCAGCATGAACAAGGCGTATTTGTTAAACGTCTCGGTGCCAAACATCGCTTGACTGACCGCCAGGAAAATAATCGCCACCATCAGGGTTGAGAATGATAGTTGCACGTCGGCAATCCGCATCAGCAGGTTGTCAGTGCGCCCCCCCACATAACCGGCCACCAACCCGACAGAGATACCGATGAAGGCCTGCAAGATAACCGCGCAGATGCCGATGATTAAGGAAACACGAGTGCCGTATAGAATTGCGCTCCATAAGTCGCGGCCCTGTGCATCGGTGCCAAAAAGGAACAGGTCGTCGCCGCCGGACTGCCAAACGGGGGGCAATTCAGAATTCATGATGTCCAACTGGCGCAGATCATAGGGATCAAACGGGGCGATCAGGCCGGCAAAGACCGACATTATCACCATCGCCAGAAAAATCGAAAAGCTGACAAACGCCACCGGATTACGGCGGAAATCATAAACGAGGTTGGATTTCTTAAAGCGCTGCCAGCGAGTCAGGGGCGCATCCATGGCTATGGTATTCATCAGCTCATCCTCGCCAAATTAATCGTCGGATTCACCACGCCATAGATCAGATCAACGATGGTGTTGGTGACCACAAAGATAAAGCCAACCACTATCAGGTAGGCGACAATCAGCGGGGTATCGACACGGTTCACCGCCTCTAGAAACATGAAACCCATGCCGGGCCACTGAAATACCGTCTCGGTCAGGATGGTATAAGCCACCATGGTGCCAATCTGCACGCCGCCCACGGTAATCACCGGCAGCAGGGTATTTTTCAACGCATGCACAAACCAGATGCGACGCGGTGCGATACCTTTGGCGTAAGCATATTTCACATATTCGCTTTCCAGCGTTTCCATCATTTCAGAGCGGATCAGGCGGATAAACAACGGTAGCATGATCGAGGCCAACGCGAGACTGGGCATTAAGATGTGTTTCAACCCGTCCCACGAGCCGAAATTCGTCGACCAATAGCCGAACAAATGCACCAGATCGCCCCGCCCGTAGGAAGGCAGCATGCGCAGTTCAACGGCGAACAGATAGATCATCAGGATGGCAGTCAGGAACACCGGAACAGATATGCCGATAATACTGAAACCCATGATAATCCGCGTTGCCAGTGAATTTGGTTTGATCGCCGTATACACCCCCAGCGGGATCGACAGGCCAATAATGATGACCGTTGCCCCAAGCACCAGTTCCAGCGTGGCGGGCAATTTTTTCAGGATCACGGTCAAGGCCGGTTCCTTGAAGAAATAGCTGGTGCCAAGGTCGCCGTGCAATGCGTTCCACGCAAAGCGGCTGTATTGTACCAGAAAGCTGTCGTTCAGGCCCAGCTCGTCGCGCAGTTCTTGGCGGACCTCTTCGGACACGGATTGCCCGACCAGTTCGCGCAGCGGATCGCCGAGGTTATCCTGTATCGCAAAGCTGATGATCGAAATCACAAACATCACCGCGATGGCCTGAAAGAAGCGTTTGACGAGGTATGCAAACATCTGGGAACCCGTTTTTTGAAGACAGCAAAGCCTATAGCCCGAAAACCTGCCGGACGTTAGATAAATCTATGCTTTGAGGGAAAGAGGTTGGCGGGCCAAGGGATTGGCCCGCCAAGGGAGTGCTTATTCGTCGACCACAAGGTCGCCAAAGTAAGGGAAATTCAGCGCATTCACGATGCTTTCAGCGTGGACGCCTTTGCGCACACCCCAAGCCAGATTCTGCCAATGCAGCGGGATAAACGCGGCTTCCTCGTAGAGGATACCTTCCAGCTTTTGCAAGGAAACTGCACGTTTGGACGCATCGGTTTCGCCATTTGCCATCATCATCAACTTGTCAGTTTCCGCGTTGCAATAGTTGCCAGAGTTATACTGGCCATCGCCGGTTTCCTCATTTGGACAAGCCGACAGGAACTGGTGAAAGTTGGCCGAATCCTCGGTATCCGAATGCCAGCCGATCATCATCATATCCGCTGCGCGCTCGTCAAACTTGGGCCAGTATTGTGCTTTTGGCATGGTTTTCAGATCAACGGTGATGTTGATTTTCGACAGCATCGATGCAACAGCCTGCGCGATTTTCGCATCATTCACATAGCGGTTGTTCGGGGCCATCATCGACAGTTTGAAACCATCAGCGTAACCCGCCTCAGCCATCAATGCTGTGGCTTTGTCCAAGTCGTAACGCGGCGCAAGTGCTGCATCATAACCCAGATATCCGGCAGGGCTTGCTTGGCCAGCTGTTGTGCCAAAACCCTTCATGATACGGTCAACGATGCCAGCGTTATTCACCGCATAGTCAATGGCCAGACGCACTTTGGCGTTTTTCAGTGCCTCGTTACGTTCTTGGTTCATCTGAAAGGTGATGATCCGTGTGCCAGCCATAGAAATCAGGTTGGTTGCGTCGTCTGCCTCAACCCGTGCCAGATCGTTTGGCGGGATTGGGGCGGCGAAATCAACATCGCCAGACAACAGAGCCGCAACGCGGGTCGGGGCTTCTTTGATCGGGGTCAGGGTGATGTGATCGACATTGCCCTTGGACGCAGTGTCCCAGTAATCGGCAAAGCGTTCAAATTCCATTTTCACGCCCTGCTCGCGTTCTGTCACGATATAGGGGCCTGTGCCGGAAATATTGCGCGATGCAAAGGAATTGCCGTGCTTGACGATTGCGCCTTTGTCATTGCCTTCACTATCCATGCCCGAATAGAATTTGCTATCCATCGGGAAGATATAGGTAACTGTATGCAGCACCAGCGGGAAAGCTTCTTTGGTTTTCAGATCGATTGTGTAATCGTCAACCACTGTCAGTGATTCAAACGCATTGAAAACGCCCTTGAAATCGGGGCTGTTCTGCAAACGATCAAAAGTCCATTTCACGTCGGCAGCGGTCATTTCATTGCCAGAATGAAATTTCACACCCTTGCGCAGATTAAACCGCGTGGTTGTCGCATCAACCTGTTCCCAGCTCGTGGCCAAACGGGCCTCGAATTGCAGGTCTTGGGTCCAGCGGACCAAGGGATCAAATGTCATGTGTGACAATTGCAGCGTGCCACCTGAAAGTTGTTCATGTGGATCCATCGATACCGGATCGGCATCATAGGCAACCTTGATCGACGCGGCACCTGCCCCAAAGGCAATTGCTGCGGACAAAGCACAAGCAGAAACGAATGTTCCGAATATTTTCATTATGTCCTCCAAAAGATATTCTATCGTATTGATAGAAGGACTGCCTGAAAACATCTAATGCCGATTGTGAATAGGACTATTGAAATAGTGAATGAACCCCTAATTTGCCCTTCGAATTCGTTTTAAATATCCCCCGCGCGGAGCGCAAAAAATACTTACAATAGCGTTTCGGGAAAAACTTGCCGCGCTCTCAGGCTTTTGGCGATAACTGGTGTATCTGGTATTTCCCGAAACGCTTTAATCAAATGATCCGGCAACCCGCCCCAGCAACATAAACGCCCGCGCGCTGCGGGTTTCGCTCATTTCCAGCAACTCGCCATCTTCGGCTGTTTTCTCAAAATCAACCAGAATTTTGTCATATTGGCGCAAGAAGTGGTGCGTTGCGTCGCGAAAAATCGGGTCGTTTTTCAGCCTCGCCTTTGCCAGTGTTAAGGCAGATCGATCCCGAATACCGCCCAGCGCCGTCACCGACAGCCCGCGCTCGCCTCTGGCAAATTTGCGCCAGACATTTGGCAACGGTTTATCGGGATTTAGATCATCCATATAAATACCGTCTTGCGACAGCAGGGTCAGCACATCCTGCGAGGCGCGCAACAATTTGCCCAATTGCCGTTCCTCAAAGGCGCGCCGCAACACGCGGAAGCCTTCGCGGTCTTCGGCGTTATCGGGAAAGTTCAGTGCCTTGATGAATTCCACAACCGAAATCGGCACCCGTTCCGGCCCCACTTCGCCGGACAAAGCCAGGCTTTTCTGATCGGTATGGCCGCCTTCGTCTACTTGCGCCACCAGTGCCGCAGCACCAACGCGCGACGTGGCCACACCACCGGTAATTGCCAGCGCCTTGGTCGCAAGTTCCGTCAGGCGTTTATCGGTTTGCTGGGTCAGCGAGGCAATCGCCTCCAGCTGTTTTTGCAGTTGTTGTTGCTGGCCGCTGTCACTTTTGTTGGGGCTATGCTCCAGCACATATTTGATCTGTTCCATGGATTGACGCAGAACCGTTGCCTCTGTGCGGATCGACCGGATAGACCCCGCCACATAAGAAACCGTCCAGATCAAAACCAGTGGAAAACCAGCGGCCACAACCAAAAACACCACGCCAACCACATCGCGGATAACATTAGCAAAAGCACCGGGCACAACCACCAGATATAAAGTGCAGGCCAACAGCCAAACAATCGTCAGCGCCAGGGAGATACGGACCTCGGCGCCATGATTTTCGGGCCGGATTGGCGGCACCAGTGATTTGTGTTGATCATTCATAAAGCGTTGGTCCTTTCCGGACCCGGCATGAGAATTTAGATAAACTTTACACTCAGAACTTCATACGATTTCACACCACCGGGGGTGCGCACTTCGACACTGTCACCTTCTTCTTTGCCGATCAAGGCGCGCGCGATGGGCGATTTGATATTAATCATATTGCGTTCCATATCCGCCTCGGTCTCGCCGACGATCTGATAGGTTTTTTCCTCGTCCGTGTCCTCGTCCACCAATTCAACGGTGGCACCGAATTTGATCGCGCCGGACAGTTTGGTCACGTCAATGATCTGCGCCCGCCCAATGTTCGAATCCAGTTCCTTGATACGGCCCTCGATGTGGCTCTGCTGTTCACGCGCGGCGTGATACTCGGCATTTTCCGACAAGTCGCCATGCTCGCGCGCCTCGGCAATCGCCTTGATTACCGCAGGGCGATCCTTGCTCTTTAACTGTTTCAGTTCCACTTCGGCAGCTTTATAGCCTGCCGGTGTCATCGGAATTTTTTCCATTTTCGCGGGTATCCATAACGTCACTCGAGGCAGAACCATAAAAGTGCGTAGCGCGGCGTGCAAGGGCTGTTGCATCCGACAGGGCAAAATGCTGCATATTTCACCCGATTTCCGCACAACGTGACGTTTTTTTTCAGTCGGACATCGTTTTTCTTTCAATTTTTGTGCAGGTCTGATTTATCAACGCGGGCAAGCATATGTGCCAAAAGGAAATACCATGTCCGAGATTGAACGGGAATCGATGCCCTATGACGTAGTGATTGTAGGCGCGGGGCCAGCTGGCCTGTCTGCTGCGATCCGCCTGAAACAGCTTGATCCGAATATGGAAGTAGTTGTGCTGGAAAAAGGCTCCGAGGTTGGGGCGCATATTCTGTCTGGCGCGGTACTTGACCCATGCGGGTTGGATGCGCTGATTCCCGACTGGAAGGCCAAAGGCGCGCCGATCACGGTGAAAGTCAAGAAAGACAACTTTCTGGTGCTGGGCGCAGGTGGCGGTTTCCGCATTCCTGAATTCATCATGCCACCGCTGTTGAGCAACCACGGCAATTATATCGTGTCCATGGGCAACGTCTGTCGCTGGATGGCGGAACAAGCCGAAGAACTGGGCGTCGAGATTTTCCCGGGCATGGCCTGTTCGGAACTGGTTTACGGCGACAACGGCGAAGTTAAGGGTGTGGTTGCCGGTGAGTTTGGCTTGAACCCTGATGGCACGCAAAGCGGCTCCTATGAGCCGGGCATGGAATTGCATGGCAAATATGTTTTCCTATCTGAGGGCGTGCGCGGTTCGCTCGCCAAACAGGTGATTGCGAAATACGATCTGGATGCCGATTGCGATGTGGCTAAATTTGGCCTCGGCATGAAGGAAATCTGGGAAGTGAAGCCGGAAAACCACAATGAAGGCGAAGTCACCCACACGCTGGGCTGGCCGCTGGGCTGGAAATCGGGCGGTGGCTCGTTCATGTATCACCTCGATAACAATCAGGTCTATGTCGGCTATATCGTCGATCTGAACTATAAAAACCCGCATCTGTTTCCCTACATGGAATTCCAGCGCTGGAAGCATCACCCAAAAATTGCCAAGGTATTGGAAGGCGGCAAACGCATTGCTTACGGCGCGCGGGCTGTGACCAAGGGCGGCATTCAGTCTGTGCCGAAAACCTGTTTTCCGGGCGGCGCATTGCTGGGCTGTTCTGCGGGGCTGGTGAACCTGCCGCGCATTAAGGGCAACCATAACGCCATGCTGTCAGGCAAGGCAGCAGCAGAGGCCGCGTTTGAGGCCATCAAGGCAGGGCGTTCCGGCGATGAGTTGACCGCATATGATGCGGAATTGCGCAGTGGCCCGATTGGCAAAGACCTGACACCCGTACGCAATGTTGCGCCGCTGACGGGGCGCTTTGGCCCGTTGGCCGGCTTGAAACTGGGCGGTTTTGATATGTGGTTCCAGACCATTTTCAAATTCAGCCTATTTGGCACGTTAAAGCACGGCAAGAATGACGCGGAATCTACTGGCAAGGCCGCCGATTATCCGGTGATCGACTATCCGCGCCCTGACGGTGTGCTGAGTTTTGACCGCCTGACCAATGTCAGTTTTTCCGCAACAAACCACGCCGAAGAACAGCCCTGCCATTTGCAATTGGCCGACCCAAATCTGCCAATCAGCAAAAACCTGCCAGAGTTCGCAGAGCCTGCGCAGCGGTATTGCCCCGCAGGCGTCTACGAAATTCTGCGGGACGACGACGGGTCCAACCCGCGTTTTCAGATCAACGCGCAGAACTGTGTGCATTGCAAAACCTGCGATATTAAGGACCCGTGCCAGAATATCACTTGGGCCACACCGCAGGGCGGCGAAGGGCCGAATTATCCAAATATGTAAAATTTCAAACCCTCGGCGGAAACGTCGGGGGTTATGACAGCCGGATTTACCAATTGTGAACGCTTTAACCACAAGCTTCATTGTATTGCCAAGCATGGGGCGATACATTCCCTGTGAAACGACAACAGGGAGCCGTTCCTCGTGACATCAATTTTCAAGGCAGTTGGCTTATCGCTGGCGCTGGCGGTAACGCCGGTTATTTCACAAGCACAGGGTTTGGCTGGTGCCTATTTGGCGGGAAATCAGGCCAATCGTGACAATAATTATTCCGAGGCAGCGCGGTATTACACCAAAGCGCTGACCCGTGATCCGTCTAGCCCGTTCCTGCTGCAAAATGCCTTGCTGGCCTTTGTCGCCAAAGGCGACGTTAAACGCGCCACCGCGATTGCCCGCAAAATAGCATCGGGACCGCTGGGCAGCCAATTGGCCGATCTGGTATTAATTGCCGATGCGGTGCGCGAGGATGATTTTTCCGAGGCCGCGGCCATTTTAAGCGACGGCGAGGAACGTTTCAGCCCGTTGATGTTTGAATTGCTGTCGGGCTGGGTGCAACTGGGTCTTGGCCAGATGAGCAGCGCTGTGGCACGTTTTGACAGTATGGAAAACCCCACTGCGATGCGCCTGTTTGGCCAATATCATAAAGCACTGGCCTTGGCTGTAGTCGGTGATTTCGAAACCGCAGAAAAGATCATTGCCGGTGACGAAAAGGGTAATTTGCGCCTTAACAGAGGCAGCGTTATTGCTCATGCGCAACTCCTGTCACAGTTGGACAGGGGGGACGAAGCACTTGAAATCCTCGACACAGCGAATGCCGGCACGCAAGATCAAGGCTTGAAACAGCTGCGTGATGCCATTGCGGACGGGGTGGTCGATTACGATTTCATTCTGGATGCCAAGCAAGGTACTGCGGAGGTGTTCTTTACCCTCGCCAGCGTTCTAACCGGCGAGCAGAACGAGCGGTTTTCATTGATCTATGCCCGTTTGGCACAATATTTGCGCCCTGACTATACCGAGGCAATTTTACTGACAGCGGAGATTCTGCAAGACCAAAAACAATTTGATCTGGCAACCAAAACTTTCGCCAGCGTATCGCCCGATGACCCGATGTTTGTAAATGCAGAACTGGGCCGTGCGGATGCGCTGGAAGACGCGGAAAAACATGATGCGGCGATCGAGGTACTGCGTGGATTGGCGCGCAGCCACGGGAATGTGCCACGGGTACACATGTCACTGGGAGACGTGCTGCGCAGCAAAGAGCGTTACAGCGACGCAACCGAAGCCTATGACCGTGCGGTTGCCCTGATCCCGGTTCCGGCACCAAATCACTGGTTCCTGTTTTATGCGCGCGGCATCACAAATGAGCGCACGAATAACTGGGAAGACGCAGAAATGAACTTTCGCCGCGCGCTGGAATTGTCACCCAATCAGCCGCTGGTCATGAATTACCTTGGCTATTCCATGGTCGAAAAAGAGATCAACCTAGAAGAGGCGCAAGAGATGATCGAAAAGGCCGTCGCGGCGCGGCCTCAAGATGGGTACATCACCGATTCTCTGGGGTGGGTTTTGTATATTGTTGGCAAGTTCGAGGACGCGGTTGCCCCGATGGAACGGGCAGTTGAGCTGGTTTCGGATGACCCGATTATCAACGACCACCTGGGCGATGTCTATTGGATGGTAGGGCGTACACGCGAGGCGGAATTTCAATGGCGGCGCGCCTTGTCCTTCAAACCAGAGAAAAAAGATGCGGACCGGATGCGCCGCAAGTTGGATGTCGGGCTGGATGCAGTCCTGACCGAAGAAAAGGCGCTGAAAACCGCCTCGGGAAATGAAAATTAGGCGCATTGCGCAGGCAAAGGTTAACCTTTGCCTGCATGTGACGGGGCAGCGGGGTGATGGGTATCACCTGCTGGACAGCTTGGTCATGTTCGCCGACCTTGGCGATGTACTGACGTTTTCCCCTACTGAAATGCTGACCCTTACGATTGATGGCCCGTTTGGCTCTGGGCTGGCAGGCGCCCAAGATAATTTGATTTTGCGCGCTGCCCGATGTTTTCCTACCGGACGTGGATGCGCGATCCATCTGCAAAAGAACCTGCCGGTTGCTTCCGGCATTGGCGGCGGCTCTGCGGATGCGGCGGCTGCGCTGCAGGGCTTGGCCGAGGTTTGGGATGTCGACCTGCCAGACAGCCGCGCGCAATTGTCCCTTGGGGCTGACGTACCTGTTTGCGTTGCTGGCGGGGCTGTGCGGATGCAAGGAGTGGGTGAGGTGATCACCCCGGTTTCCGGCCTGCCAGATTTGCCTGTGGTTTTGGTGAATCCAGGTGTTGGAGTTTCAACACCGGAAATTTTTGCCAGCCTAGCGGAGAAAGAAAACCCACCGATCACCACCCCGCCAACAGGTGCGCGGAATATCGGGCAGACAGTTGACTGGCTTTCAGCCCAACGGAATGACTTGCAAATGGCGGCAGAGCGGAGGATTCCAGTAATTTCTGACGTGCTTGCTGCATTTGAAAACGCCGGCACCGCGTTGGCCCGCATGTCCGGTTCCGGAGCCACATGTTTCGGGATATTTGAAACGACACAAGAAGCCGCCGCCGCGGCTGAAACACTGCAACAACATCACCCCGATTGGTGGGTTCAGCAAACTATATTGCGGGGGTCAAACGACGCGGGACACCACAAAATCTGACACATCCGCCAATAGGTCACGCAGCTCGTGATCCGGCAATTGTGCCAAAGCCACCTTTGCTTGCTCTGCCCAGCGCAAGGCCTCAAGGCGGGTTTCCTCCAACACACCATGCTTGTTTAGCAGCGCCATAGCATGTTCCAAATCACCGTCTTCCTGCCTGCCTTTTTCAATGGTCCGCTCCCAGAACGCTCGCTCTGTCGCGTCACCTTTGGCAATCGCCTTAATCACTGGCAAGGTCAGCTTTCGTTCACGGAAATCATCGCCGGTATTCTTACCGAGTGACGCCGTCGCCCCGCCGTAATCCAGCAGGTCGTCAACAATCTGGAAACTGATCCCCAAAGCATCGCCAAAATCATAAAGCGCCTTGGTAACGTTAGCATCTGCCCCTGCAATCACGCCGCCCACTTCGGTCGCCGCCGAAAACAGCGCTGCGGTTTTGCCGCGTACCACTTGTAGATAAATCGCCTCATCCGTGGCCAGATCACTGGCAGCGGTCATTTGCAAAACTTCGCCCTCGGCAATCGTAGCCGAAGCATTCGCCAAAATATCAAGCACCCTGAGCGAGCCGGTTTCAACCATCAGCTGGAAGGACCGCGAGAACAGGTAGTCACCGACCAGCACCGAAGACTTATTGTCCCACAGAAGATTTGCAGTAGGCCGCCCCCGACGCTTAGCGCTCTCATCCACAACATCATCGTGCAGCAATGTCGCGGTGTGAATAAATTCGACCGTAGCCGCCAAATGCACATGATACGGGCCTTCATACCCACACATCCGCGCCGCCGCCAAGGTAAGCAACGGGCGCAAGCGTTTGCCGCCTGCCTCGACCAAATGCGCAGTAACCTCTGGAATGCGCGGCGCATGTTTAGACACCATACGCGCGCGGATCAAATCGTTAACCGCGGCCATATCGTCAGCCAGCACAGCGGCCAATTTTTCATGAGGTTTCAACTGTTTCACACGCTTCACCGTATTTTTATCTCTGCGGCTCGACAAACCACAGATTTTCCCGCTATGCCAGTGGCATGAAAGAACTTCTGCGAACTAACGACCCGACAATCGTGGCATTTACAACTGCACTACTGCGTGGTGAGGATATAGAGTGCTTTGTGCTCGACGTCCATATGAGCATTCTGGAAGGCAGCATTGGTGTGATGCCGCGCCGGATGATGGTGGCAGATGCACATCTGTTCCGCGCCCGTGCCATTTTAAAGGACAATGAAATAGAGCTGCCGGAACAAAAATGAGCTTTGCTGTCGATGAATTGACCTGTGACGGGTTTTTGGACGGTAAATTGCGGGTTTTCCAACCCCGAAACGGGTATAGGGCCGCAACGGATCCGGTATTTTTGGCGGCGGCCGTGCAGGCCAAATCGGGGCAATCTATCCTGGAGTTGGGCTGCGGTGTTGGTGTGGCCAGCCTGTGCCTTGGCTTTCGGATATCCGGTTTGCGTTTGCTTGGACTGGAGGTTCAGGCGGACTACGCGGATTTGGCCCGCAAGAACGCCAAAGAGAATCACCTGACATTGACGGTGATGCAAAGCGACCTGCAACAGCTCCCCCCGGAGCTGGTAGAAACATCCTTTGACCACGTGATGTTCAACCCGCCGTATTTTGCCGCAACAAATTTTAGTGCCCCGACAAACGCCGGGAAACAGATCGCCCACATAGAAGAAACACCGCTTGGCGATTGGATCAAGGTGGCCTTCAAGCGACTGAAACCGCGCGGCGTTATGACGGCTATTCATTTGGCAGATCGTTTGCCGGATTTATTGCGCGCGCTACCCAGAGAGGCCGGCGACATTCGTATCTTGCCGTTGGCCTCACGCGCGGGCCGGGATGCTAAACGGATAATTGTCTCTGCGCGCAAAGCCTCCGCAGGACCAACCCGCCTTTTGGCACCCTTTTTAATCCACAACGGGAAGGCCCACCTTGGTGACGGGGATGACTTTGCCGCCGCTGCGCGGGCCATTCTTAGGGATGGCTCAGCTCTGGCTGAGTTTAGTTGAGCGAAATCTTGCTTATCCAGTCGCCATTAGGGTGTGCTGACTGCATCTGCAACAAATTGGTTAATCTTAACGGTTTACACCAGTCAATTTTGGCCAGCTCCCAACATGGCCCTATTGATAATCAATTCTTCATCAATTGATGTGAAGTTTTTTGCAGCACTCAGGTGACAGATGCGTTTTTTTGTGGTGCTATGAGTCATAGACAAAACAGGAGGAATACAATGAGCATGAGTTCACACATTACAGAACTCCAGAAAAAACATTCGGAACTCTCTGACAAGGTCGAGAGTTTTGAGCGACATCCAAGCACCGACGGTCTGGATATCGCTTTGATGAAAAAGCAAAAGCTCAAACTCAAAGAAGAAATCACCCGATTATCAAGTTAGCGCGCTTCGGCAACAAGTTGAAACACATTAGCAGATAACGAAAAAGGGCTGGCGCATTTGCCAGCCCTTTTTGATTCTTGTAGCAGCTTCTTAGGAAAAGAACTGTGCCCCATTGGCTGAAATTGTTGAGCCAGAGATAAAACCGGCATCATCTGACGCAAGGAATGAAACACAACGTGCGATTTCGTCAGGCTCTCCCAAACGACCCACAGGGATTTGCGGGATGATGTGTTTATTCAACACGTCCTCGTCAATCGCCAGCACCATTTCTGTGCCGATATACCCCGGGCAAACCGCGTTCACGGTGATGCCGGCGCGCGCGCCTTCTTGGGCCAATGCGCGGGTGAAACCGATGTCACCTGCTTTAGCAGCTGAATAATTCACCTGACCTGCTTGGCCTTTTTGTCCGTTGATCGACGAGATATTGATCACACGGCCAAATTTACGATCCCGCATGCCACCCCAAATGGGGTGGGTCATGTTGAACAGGCCGTTCAGGTTGGTGCCGATCACCGCATCCCATTTCTCTTTGGTCATACGATGAAACATCGAATCCTTGGTGATGCCCGCGTTATTAACCAACACTTCGACCGGGCCGAGATCAGCCTCGACCTTGGCGATACCGGCAACGCATTCATCGTAATCGGCAACGGACCATTTATAGGTCGGAATGCCGGTTTCCTCGGTGAATTTGGCGGCGGCTTCTTCATTGCCGGCAAAGCTGGAGGCGACGGTGTAACCTTCAGACTTTAACTTTTTGGCGATGGCCGCGCCAATGCCGCGGGTTCCGCCAGTGACCAGTGCTACTCTTGACATGGGATGTCTCCTGATTGGGATGGTGAAAAATTAGGGGCGCTCGACGCACATGGCAACGCCCATACCGCCGCCGATGCACAGCGTGGCAAGGCCTTTTTTCGCGTCGCGGCGTTGCATTTCGAACAGCAGGGTATTGAGGATACGACAGCCGGATGCGCCAATCGGGTGGCCGATGGCAATCGCGCCACCGTTCACGTTGACGATGGCTGGATCCCAGTCCATGTCTTTGTTCACGGCGCAGGCTTGGGCTGCGAAAGCCTCGTTGGCCTCGACCAGATCAAGGTCGCTGGCCTGCCATCCGGCCTTTTTCAGCGCGGCGCGGCTGGCACCGATTGGGCCAACGCCCATAATCGAAGGGTCAAGACCCACGGTTGCATAAGAGGCGATCCGGGCCATTGGTGTTATACCGCGTTTTTCGGCATCGTCGGCAGACATCAGCAAGGTTGCAGCGGCACCGTCATTGAGACCGGACGCGTTGGCGGCGGTAACCGACCCTTCGCGATCAAAGGCCGGGCGCAGTTTTTGCATGGCTGCCATGGTCGCGCCGTGGCGGATGTATTCATCCGCATCAACAACCGTTTCACCTTTGCGGGTTTTCACTGTGAAGGCGGCGATTTCATCAACGAACCTGCCGGCCTTTTGCGCAGCCTCTGCCTTGTTTTGCGAAGCGACGGCGAATTCATCTTGCTGGTCGCGGCTGATCTGCCATTGTTTGGCGACATTTTCGGCAGTGACGCCCATATGATAGCCATTGAAAGCGTCCCACAGCCCGTCTTTGATCATTGAATCAATGAACTTCATATCGCCCATTTTTTGACCATTACGCAGGTTTGCCACATGGGCGGACATGCTCATGTTTTCCTGACCACCGGCGATCACGATGCCCGCGTCGCCGAGTTGGATATGTTGTGCGCCCAGCGCCACGGCCCGCAGACCGGAACCGCAAACCTGATTGATACCCCAAGCGGAGGATTCGACCGGCAGGCCCGCATTAATATGTGCCTGACGGGCCGGGTTTTGCCCCTGCCCCGCAGTCAATACCTGACCTAGAATTGTTTCAGAAACATCGGCGACGTCAACGCCAGCGCGTTCCAGCACGGCCTTGATAACCGCAGTGCCCAAATCATGAGCGGGTGTGTTGGCAAAACTGCCAAGGAAGGAGCCAACTGCGGTGCGTGCAGCCGAGGCGATTACTACGTTTGTCATACCGTATTCCTTTGTGTACTGTTTCCGTTATTCCAACATACGCCATGGGTACGGAACCTCCACCACAATCGGTGACGTAATTTAATTACAAAAATGGGTATACTTACGCAAATTAATTGCGCAAGAGGTTTTTCGGGAAATTTGTCGGTAACAAGAAAAAGGCCCGCCAAACGGCAGGCCAAATGTTGACTGAGGGAAATTCAATACCTGTTGCGGGCTAGATATACCCCTCCAAAGTCGTTTCACCTTCCTTCCAGATCGGAACCGTTTCAGGGCGACCTGTCAGGAACCCCTGCACACAATCGACGCCTGCCTCTTGTAAAAAGGCCAGCTCTTCTTTCGTTTCTACACATTCCGCCACAGTGAACATATCAAACTGCTGAGCAATAGAAATTAGGGCCATCGCCAGAACCTGATTATCTGCATCGCGATGAACATTGCGAATGAATTGACCGTCAATTTTCACGATATCGAATTGGAAGTCGCGGAAAAACCGGAATGCAGTATAGCCTGCCCCAAAATCATCCAATGCAAAAGATATGCCGCGCCTGTGCAGATCGCTCATGAAGACATTGACAATTTCCGGCATGTACATTGCCGACCCCTCGGTAATTTCAAGGATCAGCCGTTCTGCAATGGTGCCATCCAGCGCCAGCCCGTGATTCAGTGTATCCATCCAGCGCGGATAGCCAATACTGCGCGCTGACATGTTGATGGACAAACGCAACGACGGCTCCTCTGCCAAGGCGACCAGCCCAAGTTCCAGCGCCAAGCAATCTAGAATGCGCCCCAACTCCATTGATTCAACAACATCAATAAAATCCTTGGCAGGAATAATTTCCCGATCCGCATTCACCACACGGATCAGCCCCTCATAAAACGCGGGGCGATCCGGGTTTCGGGCATGCACAACCGGCTGATAGGCCAGCAGAATATTCTTGCGATCAATCGCCTCTCGCACCATCTCCAAAATTGGTTGGTCCTTTTGGCGAAAAGCGACCTCAAGTGGCGTGGTGCTAGCCTCCTCTTTGCGTAGCCCGGAAAATAATGTCACTCTGTTTTCTCCTCTGCATATTTCGTCTATGATCCGCTGAAATTCCCTAAGATCAAGTTAAAGTTCCCATTTTGTTCCAACTTTAGTAGAATTGATCGAATATTTCTAATGCCCTGTAATCTAGGAGAAAAATATGGAAAATCGATGCGCTTGGGCTGAAGGACTCGAAATTTACGAAAATTATCACGATCAAGAATGGGGCGTTCCAGAGTATGACAGCCGCGCTTTGTGGGAGAAACTGGTGCTTGATGGCTTTCAGGCGGGGTTAAGCTGGCTAACGATTCTCAAGAAACGGGAGGCATTTCGCGAAGCCTTTGCCGAGTTTGATCCGGTGAAAGTTGCGAGCTTTGACTGCGATGATGTGGAGCGGTTGCTGCAAAATGCGGGCATCATCCGCCATCGCGGTAAAATCGAGGCCACAATTCGCGGCGCGCAAGTCTGGCAAGAGATCGAGGCGCGCGAGGGGTTTGATAATTATCTGTGGAAGTATCTGGAGGGGGAGGTTCTGCAAAACAATTTTGAACGGCGCGATCAAGTGCCTACATCCACGCCCTTGTCGACGCGGATTTCCAAAGACTTGAAGAAAGAAGGCTTCAACTTTGTTGGGCCGACGATTGTATATGCATTTATGCAAGCCACGGGTTTGATCAATGATCACATGGTGAGTTGCCCGCGCCATGGGGATGTTCAGAAATTGGCGCGGAAACTGATTTTTTGAGGTGAACGGGGTTAAGCGGCATCACTTCTTCTTCCGCCGCCGCGATTTCACCAGTTTGCGACCTTTTTTGAACGACTTCCTACCACCGGCTGATTTGGGCATAGGCTTGCCGTCTACCTCTAGCAGTTCCAGTAACAACCCTCCGGTGATCGGCGTGGCCTCGGACAATCGCACAGTGGCGGGCATGCCGACTTTGATCACCCGCTTGGAACGCTCGCCTATCAACGAGCTGCTGTCGCGATCATAAACCCAGTATTCACGGCCCAGCATTGAAAGCGGGATCATGCCGTCCGCACCGGAATCGTCCAGTTTCACAAACAGGCCAAAGCGGGCGATGCCGGATATTTGGCCGGTGAATTCATCCCCCACCCGTTCAGACAGGTAAGCCGCCAAGTAACGGTCTGTGGTGTCGCGTTCTGCCAACATGGAACGGCGTTCGGTCTGGGAAATCCAGTCGCCGGTTTCTTTCAGCTGGTCGGCCTCTTCCAATGTCAGGCCGTCGTCATCCCACCGATGCGCCGAGATCAAGGCGCGGTGTACGATCAGGTCGGCGTAGCGGCGGATGGGCGAGGTGAAGTGGGCGTAACGGCGCAGGGCAAGACCAAAGTGGCCAAAGTTTTCGGGGGCGTAATAGGCTTGGGTCATGGAACGCAGGACCGACATGGAAATGATTTCGCTGTCCTCGGTGCCAGCAGCTGCATCCAGCAGCTTGTTCAGGTGGTGGGTTTTCAGCACTTGGCCTTTGGCCAGCGTCAGGCCCGCCGCCTGTACGGTTTCACGCAGCGTTTCCAGTTTTTCTGGGCTTGGTTCCTCGTGGACGCGGTACATCAAGGGTTGATCCTTGGCCTCCAAAGTTTCCGCCGCGCAGACGTTGGCAGTGACCATAAATTCCTCGACCAACCTATGGGCGTCAAAACGGTCGCGGAAATTGACCGACAGGACTTTGCCCTCCTCGGTCAGGATAATTTTGCGTTCTGGCAAATCGAGGTGCAGCGGCTGGCGTTTGTTGCGCGCCTTCACCGAACAAGCGTAGGCGGCGAAAAGGTCTTTCAGGGCGACTGCCAGCGGTTTGGTGGCATCATCATATTGGCCATCCGCCGCTGCCTGTGCTTGCTCATAAGACAGGGAGGCAGGCGAGCGCATCATCGCACGGTGGAATTCGTGAGACAGCTTATCACCCGCCATATTCAACACAATACGCAGGGCGATACAGGCGCGGTCAACGCCCTCATGCAGGGAACACAGATCGCCGGACAGGGCGTCGGGCAGCATCGGCACCACGCGGTCGGGGAAATAGCTGGAATTGCCGCGCTTGCGGGCCTCGCGGTCCAGCTGGCTGTCGGGGCGCACGTAATGGGCCACGTCGGCAATGGCGACCCAGACGATATAACCGCCCTTGTTTTTGGGGTCCGCGTCCGGCAAGGCGCAAATGGCATCGTCGTGGTCGCGCGCATCTGACGGATCAATGGTGAACAATGGCAAATGGCGCAGGTCTTTGCGTTTGCCCAGTTGCACAGGCTTGGCCGCCTCGGCCTCGGCCACCACCGCATCGGGGAAATGGTCGGGAATGCCGTGCTCGTGGATCGCGATCAGCGACACGGATTTTGGGGCCATCGGATCACCCAGACGGGCCACAATCCTGACCCGGCCGAGGCCCATGCCAGAGCGGCGCGAGATGTTTTCCGCCTCCACCAGCTCGCCGTCCTTGGCGCCGCCAGTTTCGCCCATCGGCACAATGAATTCGTCCTTGGCCTTTTTGTTGGTCGGCAGTAAACGCCCGCCCTCAGAACCACTGCGATAAATCCCGAGCACTCGCTCGGGGCCGCTGCCAATGCGGCGGATCAACCGTGCCTCGTATTTGAAATCTGGATCGTCCGACGGTGCCAGCCGCGCCAAAATCCGGTCACCTTCTTTCAAAGCCACATCGCCATGTTTGGCGATAAACAGAATGCGCGGGGCGGGATCGCTGCCTTTCCATTCCATCGGGCTGGCGCTGAGATCACCATCCGAATTGGGCGCATCCACCAGCAGTACGGTCACGGGGGGCAATTCGCCGCCACCAGTATAATTGCGTCGTTTCTTTTGCAGATGCCCCTCGTCCGTCAGCTCCGCCAGGATCCGCTTGAGGTCGATCTTCTCAGCCCCTTTAATGCCAAAAGCCCGTGCCACATCGCGCTTGGAGGATTTGGAGGGGTTATCTTTGATCCAGTCAAGGACCTGCTGCTTTGAGGGAAGTTGTTTCATAGGGACTCCCTAACACGCACGCAATGCGAGGGCTAATTGAAAAGTTGGGGCGGGACACAACATATGGAACCTGCAAACAGGAGCAAGGCCCAGACGAATGTTTGGTCAAAATGCTCCGTGCTGCTGAGGTCTCAGGCTTTTTTAAGGTGCTTAATCAGCTTGTTCACATCGCCACCGCGACGGTCCAGCATTTGGCCGATTTCCGCGCGCTCCAGCTGCAACATGCTGATGCCCTCAATGATCAGATCAAACATTTTGTCTTTGCCGCTGGCGTCACTAACCTGCCATTCTACGATAAACGGGGGAGAGCCGACAAATCTAACCTTGCTGGTTACAAGATAGCCGCGTTTGGTTTTCCGCGATTTGATAACTGTGATGGTAGAGCCGATAAATTCCCGAAACCGTTTACCATACTTGCGTGAAATATACCCGGCAAAGGCCTTTTGATATGACCGCATCTGGCTGGCAGAAGCGCTACGACGGGCAACACCTAACGAGCTGCGGGCGATTGTGGGAACATCGGCAAACTTGCCAAACATCTTTTCAAAATCACGGAACATGGATTTTTCAGACTTGCCCGAATTGATAATCGACAGAATTTCCACCGACAGCTTGTTGATCAACGTCTCGGCCTCTACCTTGGTGATCGCGGAGGCGGGCATTGCCAAGGCTGGAACCAAAATCAGGGCTGCCAGAAAGTTCAGAATTACGCGGCGGGTTGTCATCAGGCTAGTTCGCATAAGGGTCTTCCAAATCATCAAGGTTCACGCCACGGTTCAACTTAAATCGGCGTCTTTGCAGGTAGATTGATCTGGCAGTGGTATACGAATCTTCGGAGCCATACAAAATATCATCGATGATATCGGCGTATTGATGCCGATCACCCACTTTGTCCATCACATAAGCAGGTGTCTTCAGACGGTCAATTTCCTTTGGCACCAAATTTCCCAGTGGATTCAGGAAGAAATCAACCACGAGACCATAGGCTGCTCGTTCGGTACTGGGACCTAAAACCGGCAGCTCGATATATTCACCCTCTGGGAAACCCATCACATAGAGCGTTTCACCAAAATCGGTATCGACATCCTCCTCCATACCAAGCGCGGTTGCCGCGTCAAAAATACCACCGAGGCCAAAAATAGTGTTGGTTGCGAATCGGATGGTATTGGTTGCCACATCTTCAAAGTTGAATTGCAACGCGCTATTCAATATTTCGCCCGGAATGGCCAGGTTTTCGGTGAAATTGCCGACGATGCTGTCGGCTGATGCGGGAATAATTGCGCCGTAAGTACGGGAAGCAGGGTTAACAATGCCTTTGTCCAACGCCTTGTTAAAACGATGAACTTTGCGGTTTTCATGTTCCTGCGGATCGTTCACGGTGCCAGGCTGTGTAATGGAACAAGCAGCCATAATGAGGCTCACCAGAACAACACCGGCGGTTTTTCGGATCAGGGAGGGAAATCTGCGTATCATTTTTTGCTCTTAATCTAGCCCATATTCTGTCTGTGGCGTTTTACTGTTTCATTGGTAACACGCAAGTGGCAGGATACAATCCGTGCAAAAAATATAAATATGTGATTTTTTACCAACATTTTGAAAATACAAATTATTTATTTCGCTAGAAACAAGTTCCCACTGCGCGCGTCATGTAATAGGCTGCGCTGGTCAAAAATCAAATTATACACCTTTCTTACGGAACTAACATGCCAGCACAAACATATTATCCTCAGGGTCTACGCGAGCTGCGGGCGGCACGAAGCAAAAGCAATTCGATGTTTTTGTCGGTCGGATTCTTTAGTATATTTGTAAACCTGTTGATGCTCACCGGGCCGATATTCATGTTGCAGGTTTATGACCGCGTGCTGGGCAGCCGCTCCGAGGCCACATTGGTGGCCCTATTTGTATTGGTCGCCTTTCTGTACATCGTTTTTGGTGTGTTGGAATGGGCGCGGGGGCGTGTTTTGGCGCGGGCCGGTGCAAAGTTTCAATCTGACCTGGATGAGCGGGTTTTCAAGGCCATCCTGAAAACACCATCTGGGCGCGGTGGTCAGGCTGCTGTGCAAAGCGGCTTGCGCGATCTGGAGTCAGTGCAAAAACTGATGTCCTCGCCTGCATTATTTGCAGTTATGGATATGCCGTGGACGCCAATTTTTGCCTTGGGGATTTTTATGTTCCACCCGTGGCTTGGGTATTTGGCCTTATCGGGTGGGGTTCTGCTGATTTGCGTTACCTTTATCAATCAAAAGGTTTCCAAAAAAGGCGTGTTAGACGCCCATATGCACAGCGCCGTGGCAGATCAATTTGCCGGTGCGGTGCGTGACGACAGTGAGTTGGTGCAGGGCTTGGGAATGCGGTCCGCGGTCATGAGCCGGTGGCAGAAAACACGCGACAAAAGCCTTGATTCGACAATTTCCTCCAGTGACGTAACCGGTATGTTTTCGTCTCTGACCAAAGCATTCCGCCTGTTCTTGCAATCGGCAATGCTGGCGCTGGGCGCCTATCTGGTGCTGCAAAATGAGCTGACACCCGGCGCAATGATTGCCGGTTCGATCCTGATGGGCCGCGCGCTGGCACCGATTGAAATGGCGATCGGCCAATGGCCATTGGTGCAGCGGGCCAGCCAAGGCTGGTACAACTTGTCACGATTACTGGAAACCACGCCCACAGATATAGAGCGCACGGCTTTGCCACGGCCAAAGGCCCTGCTGGAGGCGATCAATCTGACGGCTGTACCGCCTGGTGAATCACAAGCCTGTTTGAAAATGATTACATTTCGGGTGGAGCCGGGTACGGCACTGGGTGTGATTGGGCCAAGTGCGGCGGGCAAATCCTCGCTCGCCCGATTGATTACAGGGATATGGCGGCCAGCGGCAGGGAAAATCCGGCTGGATGGGGCGGCGTTGGATAACTATGATCCAGATATTTTGGGCAGTTACATCGGCTATCTGCCGCAAAATGTGTCGCTGTTTAATGCCAGCATCGCAGAAAACATCGCGCGGATGTCTGAACAACCGGATCCGGAAAAGGTGGTTGAAGCCGCCAAAAAGGCCGGCGCGCACGAGATGATACTGGAACAACCCGATGGTTATGACACGCTGATTTCCAATACTGGCGGGCGGTTGTCTGGTGGCCAACGGCAACGGTTGGGATTGGCGCGCGCGCTTTATGGTGATCCGCTTATTCTGGTTCTGGATGAACCAAACTCAAATCTGGATTCCATCGGCTCTAACGCTTTGAACGAGAGTATCCGCCGCATGAAAGCAGAGGGCAACGCCGTGATTATCATGGCGCACCGCCCTGCCGCGATTGCGGAATGCGAGAACTTGCTGGTGCTGGAAAACGGTATGCGCAAGGCCTTTGGGCCGCGCGACGAAGTGTTAAAAGAACAAGTGCAAAACGTGGCGCAGATCACCGATGCTTTGGGCAAAGGAAAAGCATCATGATGATTGCAGATCAAACCCCCGCCAAACCAAAATGGTCAGCGAAATTTCCATTCTGGACCGGAATGACGGGTGTCGCAGCGCTGATTGGGGTTTTGGGAATATGGGGTTATTTCGCCACAATTTCCGGCGCGGTGATCGTGTCAGGAATGATTCAAGTCGAGAGCCTGCGCCAAGTGGTGCAGCACCCTCAAGGCGGTGTTGTAAGTGAAATCGGTATCGTAGAGGGTGATGTCGTGCAAGCTGGGTCAATCCTTATCCGGCTTGACGACAAAATGCTTCAATCTGAACGCACTATAGTATCAACTCAGCTGCATGAAATCACCGCCCGAAAGGCACGTTTGATTGCAGAGCGGGACGAAACCAAAAATATCAGTTTTGACCAGAATTTGCAACGTTTGGCAAAAACCGACCCAGAAGTTGACGGGTTCCTGAAAGGCCAAGAACGGCTGTTTTTTGCCCGAGGTGAATCCCTAAGCAAACAGACCGAACAACTGAACCAGCGCAAAGACCAGATTCGCATTCAGATCCAGGGAGCAGGCGCTCAGCTGGACGCCCTTAAATTGCAAATCGGGTTTATCAACCAAGAGCTGGCCAGCCAGCAAGAATTGCTGGCCAAAGGCCTTGCACAAGCAGCACGCGTTTTGTCTTTGCAACGCGAGGAGGCCCGCCTGCAAGGGTCAGTCGGTGAATTGGGAGCTTCGATGGCGCGAGGCGAAGCCCAGATTATCGAAACCGACATTCAGATTTTACAACTGCAAAGCCAGCGCCGCGAAGAAGCAATCACCACGTTGCGAGACCTTGGGTTTTCTCAAATTGAGCTTGCCCAGCGGCTGATATCGCTGGACGAAACCCTATCGCGTATGGTTGTCCGCGCACCGATGTCTGGTACAATTCATGGGTTAACCGTCCATGCAATTCGCTCCGTTGTGCGGCCGGCAGAACCAATTTTATATATCGTTCCCAATGACAGCCCCCTGGTAATTTCCAGCCGTATAGATGCGATACATGTGGATCAGATACATGTTGGACAAGCTGCGTCCATGCGATTTTCAACTTTTGACCAACGAACCACACCGGAAATTTTTGGCACGGTTAAGAAATTATCAGCGGATGTGTTTCGGGACGAGGCCACCGGCGCTTCTTATTATTCAGCAGAAATATTACCGAACGAAGGAGAAATCGAACGGCTGGGCGATGTAGAATTGCTGCCAGGTATGCCGGTCGAAACCTTTATCAAAACCACAGATCGCAGCCCGCTGAGTTATCTGGTCAAGCCGTTCTCTGACTATTTCAACCGCGCATTTCGCGAAGGCTAAATAAAACGGCGTATTTACACTTGCCATGGGCGCTGCAAAGAGTAGCGTGCCCTGAAACGCCGCATTTGGAGGAATACAATGTCTGGAAATTTTGAAGCCCGTTTGACGGAATTGGGCGAGAATCTCCCCGATGCTCCTGCACCAGCGGCAAATTACGTGCCGTTTGTGATAACTGGTGATTTGGTATTCATCTCTGGGCAAATTTCCAAAGATGGCGACGGCAATATGATTACCGGAAAACTGGGCGACAATATGGGCGTTGAGGCTGGACAGGCCGCTGCAAAAGTATGCGCGTTGAATCTGATTGCGCAATTGAAGGCCGCTTGTGGCGGTGATCTGGATCGGCTGATCAAGGTCGTCAAATTGGGTGGCTTTGTGAATTGCACACCGGATTTCACCGATCACCCGTCAGTCATTAACGGTGCTTCTGATTTCTTTGGCACGGTATTTGGCGACACCGGCGCCCATGCGCGCGCCGCCGTTGGTTGTTCCAGCCTGCCCTTGGGTGTCGCTGTCGAAATCGAAGGCATTTTTCAGATATCATGATGTTACCGACAACATTCCTGACATATCCCTTTGCCCATCGCACCCTGCATGATGTGGCGGACAATCGGCCGGAAAACTCGCTGGCGGGTGCGCGCGCTGCACTGGCGGCGGGCTATGGTATGGAAATTGACCTGCAACTGTCCAAAGACGGGCAGCCTGTGGTGTTTCACGATTATTCGTTGGACCGTCTAACCGAGGAAGTCGGGCCTGTCGCACGGCGCACCGCAGCGGAGTTGCAACAGATCAGACTGTCAGGCACGGATGAATGCATTCCAACCCTGCAAGAATTTCTGGAGCTGGTGGGCGGCAAAGTACCGTTGTTGGTAGAAATCAAAGATCAAGACGGGGCGCTTGGGCCAAATACCGGCACCATGGAAAAGGCCGTTTGCGATGTTATCAAGGATTATCAGGGGCCATTGGCCTTGATGTCCTTTAACCCGCATTCCATGGCAAAATGCGCCCAACATGCGCCGGATATTCCGCGTGGGTTGGTGACAGATACGTTTTCCGGCGAGAAGTGGAATATCCTGCCACGGGCGCGTTTGGACGAGCTGGTGTCGATTCCAGATTATGACAGGGTTGGCGCAAGTTTTATTTCTCACAATTGGCGCAGCCTGCAATCCCCCCCTGTTGAGAAAATTCGCGCGCTGGGTGGGAGTATTTTGAGTTGGACGATACGCTCGGCCCAACAAGAAAAGGAAGCATTGGAAAATTCTGACAATGTGACCTTTGAAAATTATTACGCCTCGACCAAGGCCGCGTGACCCTAGAAATAAATATCGAAGTATCGGTGATTGGATCTTTGGCAGACATAACTGCGCGGGAGTGGGATTATTGTGCCTGCCCTGAAGATGCGGGTGGGCGCGCGATTGACCCCTTTACCACATATCGGTTTTTGTTGGCCCTTGAAAAGAGCGGCTCGGTCGGGGCTGGCACCGGATGGGAACCCCGGCATTTGATCGCCAGACTGGATGGTCAAGTGATTGGTGTGATGCCTTGTTATGGCAAGGGTCATTCGCAGGGCGAATATGTTTTCGATCACAATTGGGCGCACGCGTTTGAGCGTTCAGGCGGGCGGTATTACCCGAAATTACAGGTGGCTGTACCTTTCACCCCCGCCACGGGCCGCCGGTTTTTGGTGCGGCCAGAGTTTGCGCAAGAAGCTCGGTTGGCGTTGCTAGAGGGGGCCGTGGGGTTGGCAAGCCGGAACGAAGTTTCGTCAATCCACATCACATTTTGTACCGAGGAAGAAGCCGGCACAGGCGTGGATATGGGCCTGCTGCACCGTATCGGCCAACAGTTTCATTGGTACAATCAGGATTACGCAGATTTTGACGCATTTCTGGCGCAGCTTTCCTCGCGCAAGCGTAAAGCCATCCGCAAAGAACGTAGGCGCGCGCAGGCTTTTGGCGGCGAGATACATTTGCTCTCCGGGGAGCAGATTCAACCGGAACATTGGGATGCTTTTTGGCATTTCTATCAAGATACAGGGATGCGCAAATGGGGCACCCCGTACCTGACACGCGAGTTCTTTGATATTGCCCAGCAGGAATTGCGGGATGATATTCTGCTGGTGATGTGCGAACGGCAGGGGCAATGGGTTGCGGGGGCGCTGAATTTCATTGGCCGCGACACTTTGTTTGGCCGCTATTGGGGCTGCACCGAGGATCACCCCTGTTTGCATTTTGAAGTCTGTTATTATCAGGCGATTGACTTTGCCATTGAACACGGCCTGACGCGCGTGGAAGCGGGTGCGCAAGGCCCGCATAAATTGGCGCGCGGGTATTTGCCAGCTGCGGTGCATTCCCTGCACTGGATTGCGGAGCCAGGATTTCGGAATGCCATTGCCCAATATCTTGCGGCCGAGAGTGAGGCTGTGGGTGAAGAAATTGAAGTTATGACCAGCTACGGGCCATTCCGAAATTCCACCAACGACGGTTAAGGGTGGCCGCGCTGCGCGCGGTGGTATGGGCGATAAGTCTCTGGCTTTTTGGAGGTATACCCAATAGCCAAGAGAGAGCGAGATTCAGGAGTTTTAGAGATGACACATGTGATTGTGGTTGGCGCAGGACAAGCCGGCAGTTCTTTGGTTGCAAAGCTGCGCAATTCCGGTTTTGAGGGAGAGATCACCCTGATCGGCGCTGAACCAACACCGCCTTACCAACGCCCACCATTGTCTAAGAAATACCTGCTGGGCGAGATGGAACTGGATCGATTATTGCTACGCCCTGAGGCGTTCTATAGCGAAAACAACATCTCATTGCGATTGGGAGTGGCTGTTGATGCGGTTGATGCCGACGCGAAAACAATCAGCATTTCAGACGAAACCCTAAGTTACGATCATTTGGTATTGGCCACCGGGTCAGCGCCACGACGCTTGCCTGCAAGCATTGGGGGCGCGCTGGAAGGTGTCTATGTTGTGCGCGATCTGAAGGATGTGGACCAAATGGCACCGGAATTCGCCAAAGGGCGGCGGGTGCTGATTATTGGCGGCGGATATATCGGGTTGGAAGCGGCGGCGGTTGCGGCGAAAAAGGGCCTGAAGGTTACGTTGGTCGAAATGGCGGATCGGATTTTGCAGCGGGTTGCCTGCCCGCAGACCTCAGACTTTTTTCGGGAAGTGCATCAGTCACATGGGGTTGAAATTCTGGAAGGCGTGGGCTTGAAAGAGTTGACCGGAGATGGCCGCGTTAGGGGCGCTGTTTTGAGCGATGGCACGGTTCTGGAGCTTGAATTTGCGATTGTCGGCGTGGGGATTGCGCCCGCCACATCTTTGGCGGAAATGGCCGGGGTTATGCTCGACAATGGCATTCAGACGGATGCTTTTGGCAAGACATCGGTTTCGGGAATTTGGGCTGCGGGGGATTGCGCGTCTTTTCCCTATCGCGGTGGACGTATCCGGTTGGAGAGCGTGCCAAATGCAATAGATCAGGCGGAAATTGTTGCGCTGAATATTATGGGAAATGGCAAGGAGTATGTGGCAAAGCCTTGGTTTTGGTCAGATCAATATGATGTGAAACTACAGATAGCCGGGCTGAATGTGGGGTATGACGACGTGATTACCCGACAAGGCGGCAAAGAGGGATCGGTATCATTCTGGTATTACAAGGGCGACGAATTGCTGGCTGTCGATGCGGCCAATGACCCGCGCAGCTACATGATTGGCAAGCGTCTGATCGAGGCTGGGAAATCACCTGCCAAGACTGCAATTGCGGATCCGGCAACGGATATGAAATCATTGCTGCGATGAGGATTATATCTGGTCGCTTCAGGGGTACAGCACTGGCCTCGGTGGGCAAAGGCGACACCAGCGCCCACTTGCGCCCAACAACCGACCGAGTGCGCGAGAGCATTTTCAACTTGCTGGTGAATGGCGGCTACGGCGACCCGATTGCAGATGCGCGGGTGCTGGACCTGTTTGCCGGCACTGGCGCGCTGGGGTTTGAGGCCCTATCACGCGGCGCGGCCTTTGGCCTGTTTGTGGATGACGGTGCCAAATCGCGGGCGTTGGTGCGCGAAAACATAGATATTCTGCGATTGATTGGATCAACCAAATTGTTCCGCCGCGATGCCACGCGGTTGGGCGACGCCAAGAATGGCGCGTTTGATCTGGTGTTTCTGGACCCGCCTTATGGCAAAGGTCTGGGCGAAAAGGCGCTGGTTGCCGCCTTGCAAGGTGGATGGTTATCCGAAAAGGCGCTGATCGTCTGGGAAGAGAACGCCGAACAGGTCGCGCCTGACGGTTTTAACATGCTGGACGCGCGGCGCTATGGTGATACCTGGGTTCATATTCTGGACCTGCGTTAGGATGTTCTGCTAGGCTGCCGAGAGAGGTGGTCTTGTGACAGGTTTCATTTTGGTTTTTTGGCAGGGCAAGGCCTCGTTTGCGGTTGTTCTGTCGACATTGCTTGCCGCCGCCATAGCCTGTTCGTTTTTTCCTACTGAATCTTCAAATGTAATCCGTTTTACGCAAGCCACGGTGATGGTTCTCACGACTGTAATTTTGTCAACAGGTGCGCTCCGAACTGGTGGGCGGTTGTTACGTGAAAAGCCCTCGGCCCTGTCTGTATGGGCAATCTATGGCGGCGTTTTCATATTGCTTGTGTTTGTTGCAATTCAACTTGCCAGCCTGTTTTTGCCCGCCTCGTCGGTGATTGTACACGACAACCGAAAGCCCCCCAAAGTCACGCTGAACGGGGATCAAATCCACATCGAAGGGGATATTGATTATCGGGTCTTAACAGAATTACGGCCTTTTCTTGCGAGTGATCCACCCGCGAAAAGTATTTGGATGCAAAGCACTGGCGGCCATGTGATTGCCGGGCGCTCGATTGGTTTGGCAATTGAACGCAGCCGCTTGGATACTATCGTCAACGGGCAGTGCTATTCCGCCTGCACACTGGCCTTTGCAGGTGGCAAGCATCGGTTCTTACCGGAAGGGGCCACATTGGGTTTTCATGGCTATCGATTTGACAACCCCATGCGGGTGCAAACAATCACCAAGGCAGAAATCGAGGCTAAGGACCGTATATTTCTAGCGCGGCGCGGTGTTTCGATGTTGTTTCTGGATAAGGTATACAAAGTACCGCCCGAAGACATTTGGATCCCGTCGCGCGAAGACCTTTTGTCTGCTGGTGTGCTTACCCAATAGCTATCTTGGTGGCGGATTGAGGGCCTTGTTATAGGGATGCCAATCCTCAATATCCGGATAATATTTGCGCCGCCATGACCGCACCTTTGGGTTCATGTAGCGTCGCCACAAGGGTGGAGCCATGGCCAACATAGTCATAATCGGATAGCCGAAAGGTAGTTGTGGGGCGTCCTTCTCAGCATGGTTCTGCAACAAAGGAAAACGCCTGCTTGGTTTGTAGTGGTGGTCGGAATGGCGTTGCAGGTTTATCAGGAAATAATTCGTTACGCGGTGCGAAGCGTTCCATGAATGGCGCGGCAAAACATGTTCATATTTACCATCGCCAAGGTGGCGGCGGGTTAGGCCGTAGTGTTCGACATAATTCACCACCTCTAGCTGCCAGATTGCCACATAGGCCTGTACAAAAAACAGCCCAACACCTGCCCATCCGCCAATAACAAAGGCCAAGGCCAACCAACCGAATTGCCAGATAGCATACCGCCAGAACGGGTTGCTGGAATGCCACCATGGCAGTTTCTTGCGTGCCAGCATTTCGCGCTCTGCCCGGAAAGATGATGTTGCACAGCCAATGACAACCCGCGGAAAGAAACGGTGAAACCCCTCGTTATAGCGGGCCGTAACCGGATCACGCGGCGTGCCGATGTAACGGTGATGAACCAGCAAATGTTCAGACCGGAAATGCCCATAGAGGGCCATGGTCATCAACCCGTCGCCCAACATCCGCTCCCACTTGGCCTTTTGATGCATCAACTCATGGGCATAAACAATGCCTATGGAACCGGAAGCAATGCCAAGGGTCATCATAAAAATGACGGTTTCTGTGGTGCCTAACCTGTCTGTCCAACTGACGTAAGCCAGCCCGCCAAACACCAGACAGGTTTGGAGTGGCAGCCAAATCACGGTAATCAGACGATACCAGAACAAATCAGCGGGGGCGTCAGGGTCGGGGTTTTCCGTGTTCCGACCACCAACAAAATCCAGCATCGTGGTGATATACCAGCCAAAAACAGGCGGCAGCGCCAGCCACCAGCCACCATTCCAACCCGCAAGCGCGATAATGGGAATAAACGCCAGCGAAATCCAGAATGGCAGGGCGGCCATGAAATTGGTTCGGATCGGTTGAGCGGCCATTTTTTGCCTCGTGGTTTTTGCTCAGTTTGTCACGATAAGGATTAACAAACAACTGTGGCGAAAATCGAGAGGCTGCTTGTTGCTATTGTGCCAGCTTCCAGACTTTACGCATGACGGTTGGCAGGTCGTCTGGGTTGAAATCACATGCGGGAATAAATTCACCGACATTCGGACAGAAGTCTATGGCCACGCGACCCGTTCGCACGGTTAGCCGCAGATGGAAATGGGTAAATGTGTGGCGAACTCCCTCCGGGGATTGTTGCCATTTGGCGGCGGCGGGGGCTTGGTGTTCTGGTTGCGCCTCTGCCCAATCACTGCCCGGCCAACCCAACATACCCCCCAGCAAGCCTTTGTCCGGTCGCCGTTCCAGCAATAGGGCACCGTCAGCGCGCGTTAAGACATAAGCCACCCCTACCCGTGTCGGCTTTTTCACCTTTGGCAATTTTTGCGGTAATTCTGCCGCATCCCCCGCCTTTCGCGCTGCGCAATGGCTGGACCAAGGGCAAGCACCACAGGTGGGCGATCGTGGTGTGCAGACCGTCGCGCCCAAATCCATAACCGCTTGCGCATAATCTCCGCAACGCTTGGGCGGGGTGATCTCAATCGCCTTGGCTCGCAGTATTTCTTTGGATGCGGGCAGTGGGTCATGGATACGATGCAAGCGCGCCATCACCCGCTCTACGTTACCGTCCAAAACGGTCTCTTGGCGATCAAAAGCAATCGCCCCGATGGCCGCCGCAGTATAGGGGCCGATCCCTGGCAATTTCAACAAGGCGGTATTATCTTGCGGGAACTGTCCTTGCCATTGCTCCACCACCACCCGCGCGCACTTTAACAGGTTGCGGGCGCGTGCATAATACCCAAGGCCCGCCCATGCGGCCATAACATCGGCATCCGCCGCCGCCGCCAGATCTTCAATTGTTGGCCAGCGTTTCAGGAACGCCAGAAAATAGCTTTTGACCGTCACAACGGTGGTTTGTTGCAACATAATTTCCGACAGCCAAATGTGATAGGGATCGGGCGTCAAGCCAGACAGGGGCGGCACACGCCAAGGCAATTCACGGGCGTTTCGATCATACCAGTCCAGCAATTCAGCGGCGCGGCTGTCGTTTATGTCACGCATATTTTATCCCCTTGTGGTCTTTATCTGCTGGCATCTGCCGCGTTCAGAGCTAAAATAACCTATCTTTAACTTTTGGACAGCCATGAGCCGCGCAATTGCCCCAAAAAAACCTGCTAAATCCGCCCCTAAGCGGGGCCGTCGGGGATTCGTGCAGACAGGTGGCATTTTAGGCGCGCAGATTCGCAAGGCATCCGAGAAGCGCGGGTTTGCCGAAACCCGCCTGTTGACCCATTGGGTCGAGGTCGCAGGCGAGGCTGTCGCCCGTATCGCAAAGCCCGTTAAAGTGAGCTATAGTCGCCAAAGTATTGGCGCGACGCTGACCTTGCTGTGTACGGGTGCCAATGCGCCAATGTTGCAGATGCAATTGCCGCAAATAATCAGCCGCGTGAATTCGTGCTATGGCTATTCTGCGATCAGCCGTATCAACATTACCCAAACCGCACCTGCCGGATTTGCCGAGGCTGCAACGCCTTTTGCGCAGAAACCCGCGACAGCAGAAATCACCCCGCAGCAACGCGATCAACTGGATACCCGCGTTGCCGATGTAGCAGATAACAGCCTCCGCCAAGCGCTGGCCGATCTGGGCGAAAACATCCTGAAAAAACCGAAAACCAACCTGAGGCCAACATGACCTATACCCGCAGAAACGCATTCAAAACCATCGCCGCAGGCAGCGCTATGCTGCTGGCAAACACGCGCGCCGTATTCGCGCAAGACACCCCCAAAATTGTCGAGATGACCCTTGGGGCCGAAGATGCGCCAATTACAATTATCGAATACGCCTCCTTTACTTGCCCGCATTGTGCAAATTTCCACACAAATGTATTCAAAGACCTAAAGGCCGATTACATTGACACCGGCAAGGTGAAATTCATCTACCGCGAAGTGTACTTTGACCGCTTTGGCCTGTGGGCCGGCATGTTGGCCCGTTGCGGCGGCGCGGATAAATACTTTGGCTTTGTTGACCTATTGTACAGCCGTCAGAAAGAATGGCTGGCAGGGGGCGCAGAGCCAGCCACAATCATTGCCAACATGAAAAAACTGGGCCGGATAGCGGGGCAGACCGACGAGACTATGGATGCCTGTATGGAGGACCAGGAAACCGCACAGGCCTTGGTCGAAGAGTTCCAGAAAAACGCGACGGCAGACGAGATTAACTCGACTCCGACTTTCATGATCGACGGTGAACAGTTTTCCAACATGGCTTACGGCAAGTTTCAGGAAATCCTAGACGAAAAACTAGACAGCTAGCATATGAACCAAGGGCCGCTGGCGGGCGTCAAGGTCATCGAGTTAGCGCGTATTTTGGCTGGCCCTTGGGCTGGCCAGACATTTGCCGACCTCGGTGCTGAAGTTATCAAAATTGAAAGCCCGGAGGGGGATGACACTCGCAAGTGGGGACCGCCATTTATCGAGCGTGAGGGGGATACTTCTGCCGCCTATTATCACTCTTGCAATCGTGGCAAGAAATCGGTGGTGATAGATTTTCGCACAGACGAGGGAAACGCACAGCTAAAAGAGTTGATCGCAGGAGCCGACGTTCTGATCGAAAACTTCAAGCTGGGCGGGCTGGCGAAATACGGCTTGGATTATGACAGCCTGCGGACAGATAACCCCGCATTGGTATACTGCTCGATAACCGGATTTGGCCAAACGGGGCCTTATGCGCCGCGCGCGGGTTATGACTTTTTGTTGCAAGGCATGAGCGGGTTGATGTCAATCACCGGAGAGCCAGGGCGCGAACCGCAGAAAACCGGCGTGGCGATAACTGATATTTTTACGGGCCTTTACAGTGTCATTGCCATTCAGGCGGCCCTGCACCAACGCGCCCAAACGGGCATGGGGCAACACATCGATATGTCGCTGTTGGACGTGGCCACCGCCGTGACCGCCAATCAGGCAATGAGTTTTCTGGCGACAGGCAAGGCACCGGGCCAAAGTGGCAATGCCCATGCGGTGATTGTACCTTATCAGGTGATGCCTGTTGCTGACGGTCACGCAATATTTGCGGTGGGCAATGACGGACAGTTTCAACGGTTTTGTGGGGTGTTGGGGCGACCCGAATTGGCAGTTGATGATCGTTTTGCAACCAACCCAAACAGGGTGCGTAATCGCGATGTGCTAACGGATATCCTGAATGCGGAAACGATAAAACACAGCAAAGCGGCGATATTGCAGGCCTGCGAGGATAACAAGGTTCCCGCGGGTCCAATCAACAATATGGCCGAGGTATTTGACGACCCGCAAGTGATCCACCGCGGTCTGAAACTGGAACTGCAAGGCGTGCCGTCAGTGCGTTCGCCGATGCGGTTTTCAGATGCTGAATTGCAGATGGAAAAAGCGTCCCCCAAACTCGGGGAACACACCAAAGAAATACTGGCGGCGTTAAAAAGCTAGCCCGCATCCTGCCAACGCCACATCGCTGGTAGGAAGCGATATTCTCCGGCGTTTTTCATCACATGCCCCACGCCCGGAAACGGGAAATGATAACCCAGAACGGCCATGCCATCGGTGGCAGCCATATCCAGCAAACGCAGGCGTGTGGAAACTGTTTTGTCGGGGTCCATGTCAAAACCGTTCACCCATGCGGGTTGCTCAAAACTCATATAGGCGTGGGTCATGCTGTCACCTAAAACCATCAGCGACTGGCCATCACTCTCGATGATCAGGCTCATATGCCCCAACGTGTGGCCTGGCGTGTCAATCACCCGAATGCCGCTGGCGATCTCATGGCCATCGTTGGCAACGG
Organism: Alphaproteobacteria bacterium; assembly: GCA_024280735.1. Taxonomy (GTDB): domain Bacteria; phylum Pseudomonadota; class Alphaproteobacteria; order Rhodobacterales; family Rhodobacteraceae; genus Amylibacter. Next base: position 55,638 of record JAJRPO010000026.1, read on the forward strand.
TCCATTCCAAGCCTTCAGCCGTAAGGGAATTAACCGCCCCCACCACAAATTGCTGCATGGACTTCTCAACTGTGTTAGCCAGATCATCCTGCATCCACCAATCGTATTCAGTGCTGCCGATGATATACTCGGCCTCGGGGAACAGCGGCTCGTCAAAGTCGTCACGGATGCCCCAAATGTGATCAGGGTGGGCGTGGGTGATAAAGACGTGGGTTATGTCATCCGGATCAATCCCGGCCGCATCGAGGTTATCCAGCAACCGACCGGCAGAGGATTGGAAACGGTCACCCGACCCCACATCAATCAGCAGCTTCATATCATCCAACTCGATCAGCGTCAGATTGGTGTGGGAATAATTATCCGTGGTGGATAAAGCATGGGCCTTGAGGAAGCCTTGCACGTCTTTGCGAGAAACATTCACGCCCAACCCCGTGGTTGGCAGGTTCAAATTCCCGTCCGACACCACGGTAATTTTTGCTTTCCCAACCCGAAAACGGTGAAAAGCCGCGCTTTGCGGGGTTGAAGGGGCCAGAATTTTGGCCGATGCCATTGCCGGCAGGGCAAGCAAAGGCGTCAGACATGCGGTTTCCAATAGCTGGCGGCGAGTGGGTTTTAGCAGGGTCATGGCGGCTCCGAATTAGTATATATTCAGATTTTGCCATATTTAGAGACGTAAAGCAAACGCTCACGCAAGGTAGAAATAATACCGGTCCGGCGCGATGTGATCCGGCCCTTGCAGAGCGGTGAACCCCACCAACGGCTGGCCTGATACGATGATCCCGCCTTTGGCCATAACACTCGCAATTAACGGGCTGAAACGGGCCGCCTCGGCGACGTCTTTTTCTTTAACCCCAAAGCCAAAATCATAATGTGACAACACAATTTTTGCACCCATGTCAGCCAGCTTCGCAAGGCTGTCCTCCGCCTCACCTTGCAGGAAATCCTGTTCAGGTGGCACGCAACTGTGGTGGCATTGCAATATACGGTCCATCACCCAAATACGACGATCCGGCATAATTTCCCGCATGTGGTCATAGGTGCGCCCGTTGCCCAGCCCCATGTCGAGCGCGTCGCCTGTAAGGTTGGCGACCTTTTCAGCGGCCCAATTCAAACCGTCCCTCTGCGCGGTGAAGCGGCGCAACATGCTGTCTAGTCTGCTCATGTTTTTGGTCCTTTCAGGCTGTTGGCAGTCCATTGGATTACAGGGCCTGCCAGCATGGTTTCGATGAATGCTTTGGTGAAATCCCAGATCGCGGGATCATGCACCAGATGATGCGTGAGATAACCGAGTGGTTCGGAGTTGTCTTGCGCGCCGCTACGTCGCTTTTGCAGCAGCTCCACGGTTTCGGCAATCAGTTTTTCTGCGGCGTGGCACGACCGGGTGCCATGCCAATTAATCGGGTCAAGGTGGGTATTTATCTGCTCTACCCCGGCAATGGCATAGGTACTGTTGCGCGGTGTGAAAGTCGAAACCGCGCGGTAACCTGCGCTTGCCAGCATAGGCAAATGGGCGGCGGCAAAACGGTTCCACGGGGGAACAAACATCGGCATAAGATTATCGCCAAAGACAGAGGCCAGCTTTGACCGCCCCCGTTCTATGTCTTCACGAACCGACTGTTCATTTCTATTCTTGCCAAATTCACATTTCTTCTCAGATGCGGGGGCGTGATTTTGATGGGCATAACCGTGCGCTATCGGTACCGCTTGGGGTGCATTTTCCAACCTGTCCGCCAAATGCTGCGTCGCGCCCGCGGGGATAATTGCCAGATGGACAGGCAAGCCGGTAGAACCAGACAATTGCAACAATTGATCCAAGGCGGAGGTTGGTTCTATTGCATCGTCATCGCGCCACCAAAACGGCAGTTGCAGGCCCTCCGACTGCCAAATTTTCAACTCCTCTTGCAAGGGTTTCCAGTTTCCAGTCATCGAATTGACTCCGCTAGGTCTTCGGCAATGCGTACCGTCTGGCTGGCTCCGTCAAAATGGCTCAAATCTGGCGATGCGTTGCGCCGTACGGTTTTTAATGCCGCAAGCATTCGCGCTGGTGTCAAATCAGCCGACTTAACCACCGCGAACTGGGGCTGCTTCGCCAAACTGTCCGCACGCAAGCCCTGTTCCAACTCGCCTCCCGCATCAAAGGGCACAAACACTGCCGGTGTACCTGTCTGCAACAGGTCCATCGCCGTGTTGTAACCACACATCGCCACCGCCGCCGCCGCGTGGGGCAGCATCTGGCGAAAATCTGGGCGGGTTGGCTCGATGGTGATCGCCACGCCACTTGCCTGTTTTTTCAGGCTGGAAATCCGGTCAGCGGCGTTTGTGCCGCCAACCAGCAATCGCCAGTGACGCTGCGGATCAGCCTTGGCGGCCTCAACAGCCGTTTGGAACAGGGCATCCCCGACACTGCCGCCGCCAGCTGTAACCAGAACCTCGTCTTTGCCAACAGCCTCAGGATGGGGCATCGGTAGCTTCGGCGCCACATAGCCTGTGTAAGCCAGCTTGGATTCGAGCAAGGGGGTTACGGGCCAACTGGCCTGCAAGGGCGTTTGGGTGGCATCGGAATGCACCAGAACACGGTCGTAATATCGGGTGATCGCCGTCTCTGTATCAATGGCCTTTTGCGGATTGGAGGGCGGGGCAAGAATGTCTCTGATTGAACACAGTATTCGTGGCCTTTTGGGCAGTGCATACGCTGTTTCAAGCACGGCTGTGAACTCTGTGCGCAGTATTCTACGGCCAAAGGGATACAGCTCGGTTATCAATATATCTGGTGCAACGGATTGCAGTATGCGACGGGCCATTGCCTGCCTTTCAGACAGGTATTGCGCCGTTACCAAATGGTTATCTGTATCCAGCAATCGGGTGAAATTCACCCCGTCAGATTTAACCGGCGGCAATTGGTGCAGGGTGATCCCGGTCATGTCCAAGTTCGCAACAGTGGTGCCGCCAGAAACCAGATCAACACTATGACCTTGAACAGCAAAAGCCCGCCCAAGGGTCAAGGCGCGGCTGAGGTGGCCGGTTCCAAGCAGATGCGTTACAAAAATTAGCACACGCATGGGATCACCGTTCAATCAATCGGATCGGGTCGCCGTTTAGGAATAGGCCGTCAGAGTTTATATCAATTACAAACAAACGATTACGCTTTACCCTAAACGGCGCGGGTCCTTGAAACCCCCAGCCCGTTGCCATCGCCAATAATACCCGCATAATCCCGATGTGACACACGGCGACAGTGTCTTGTTGCAAAGTATCCAACCAGCCTTGCAAGCGGGTGCGCACCTCGGCGGGGCTTTCGCCATTTTGGGGGCGATAATCCCAGCCCCAATCCTCAATATCGCGAAACCCAGAAGTGGGGTCGGCCTTCAGATCGATGCCTTTCTTGCCCTCCCAATCACCCCAATCCATTTCCGTCAGTGCGGCAATTGTTTGCGGTTTGCGCCTTGCAATCAATTCAGCGGTTTGTGCGGCCCGTTGTAAAGGGCTGGAAACCAGATCCGCGTTCTGCCACTCAACCGGCAAAGCCAAATTGGTCAGTCCGGCAATGGCCTCCGCGTCGAGCGGAATATCAGTACGTCCCTGAATTTGCCCCATGCGGTTCCACACAGTGTGGCCGTGGCGGATGAGTGCCAGTTTTGTCATACTCGTTCCTTTAGCAACCGCGATATTTCCTGCTCCAACTGCTGCGTTGCTGCGGGGAGCAGGTGGTTGGCCTTAATATAGTGCCTTGCCGCCGATTGCGCCAGTTTTCGGCGGTCTTCGTCGATCAAAAAACTGTCAATCATCTGGGCATAGGCCTGCAAATCATCCACTGCAACCAATGCGCCACCCTTGCCTATTACGTCGCGCACACCGGGGCGATCTTGGGCGATAACAGGCAGACCGTGTGACTGGGCCTCCAGATAGACCATGCCAAAAGCCTCGTTCACGCCAGGCCAGACGAACAAGTCTGCCAGGGTCATTTGGGCGGTGACCTGTAGGTGGGAAAGCTGGCCCATAAACTCCACGCGATTGTCAAATTCTGCAAATAATGCCCGAACTTGATCCCTTTGCGGTCCATCACCCGCAATCCTCAATACCCATGGTGATTTCACAAGGCGGAGCGTGTCAGCCAGCACTTGATAAGATGCGAACTTATCACCTGCACGCAGCATTCCAACCGCTAGCAGAACCCTGTTGCCACCACGTACTAAGCTTGGCGCAGGCAGCGCTTTCTGGTTTAGAAACGGCGGTAGGTTCAGCAAGGCTTGCCCTACTGGCCTGCCATCCTCAAGCGCGGGTCTGTCACGGTCGGTCATGTAGAAAATACTATGCGCGGCGTCACAGGCGGCCTCCGACAGCTTGGCAAATTGCGCCCATGGGCCGTTTAACCGCTTGCGGGAGCGGCTCGCCTCTATCAGGATGTAAGGAATATTTAGATGGGCGGCAATCGCTGGCCCCAACAAGTCCGGTGCTTTGTAGTAGTTATGGTACGTTACCCAGATCTGCCAATTTGTAGACTCTGGCAGGGCCAAAATACGGGTGATCTCTTTTTCCGCTAAGATCAAGAGTTCCTGTTGAGCCGTTTCGTCACCTTTTCCATCCCAGCTGCGAAACTCGGACACAAGATCGACTTGCGGCTGGCCTGCCATATCCCCGAGCGCGGCCATCAATCCCTGCGCCATTGCGCGATCTCCTGAGGGCACAGGATGGTTTGGTGATTTTAGCGGGGCGTAAAAGGCTATGCTCTCCGGAGTCATGTTAGACCCCGTCAATGATTCCGTCCAACCGTGTTGTCAGTTGGTCGATTCCCCGTTGCACCCCGAATTCTGCCTGTAATCGCGCCAATGCGGCCTTGGCCATTGCGCCACGCCCTGCCCCATCTTGCGCCAAGGACCGCATCGCTGCCGCCAGTTTTGCCGGGTCATCCTTAACCAACAGGCCATGGGTGCCGCTATCGATAAATTCCGGTATCGCCGACACTGGCGTCGAGAGGATCGGCAGCAGTTGCGAGGCCGCCTCCATCAGAACATTTGGCAGGCCGTCGCGGTCGCCATCCTCGGCAATACGCGAGGGTAAAACAAACAGATCAGCAGCGCGCATGGCGGCGATAACCTCTGGCTGGTCACAAGCCCCGCGCCATGTGATCCGGTCGTTCAGGTTCAACCGCTCGGCGTGGGCTTGCATTTGGTCGTTCAACGCGCCGCCGCCGATATGGGTCCAATGCCAATCCAGATCACTGGGCAATAGAGCAAGTGCATCGAGTAAGCGGTCAAAACCCTTCTTCTCTACCAAGCGGCCCACCGACATCATATGAAACGAGCCGTCTGACGCGAATTCCCGTTCAGGCGGTTTAGGAAACCGATCAAGGTCAAGGCCATGATAAAGCAACTCCATATTGGCCGGGTCAGCCGCCAGCCCTTGCAGGTATTCCGCGCCGAAACCTGTGCAGGTCACGCCAAAGGCAGCACCGTCCGGCCCCGCAGATAATTTCTCGCGTAATTCCCATTCCGGCGAAGTCCATATGTCTTTGGCATGGGCGGAAAAGCTCCACGGGATGCCGCGCATGATTGCCGCATATCGGGCAACCGAGGAAGGGGTATGCAGGAAATGGGCGTAGAGTGCCTGGGTTTCTGCGGGGAGTTCATGGGCCATCACACAAGCCTGCCCAAAGCGGCGCATGCGGTTACGGGTTTTGTCGCGGCGGAAATCCTTGGCCCAAATTTTCCACGCCAACCGGTAGCCCGGAAATTTACGGACCGTCAGCCATGCCCGCAAAACCCGCAATGGTTCCTGATGCAGATATTCCGGCAGATACCGGATTCTGGCACTGATTTGATCGTGCAGCGGGTGGCGTTTTTTATCTGTCGGGAACCGCAAAGACCAAATATCGAACGGGCGGCCACTGCGTTCCAGTGCAGCCAATTCTTGCGCGATGAATGTTTCAGACAGGCGCGGCCAACCTTTGACCACAACAGCCAAAGCAGGGTTTTTATCAGTCATACAGTGGCCTTGATCCGTTTTGGTGGCAGCAGGACATCAACCCGATCAACGATGAATTCCAATCCCGTCAGCAAATCGGGATACTGGCCGGTAGAGGGTGGTTTCTGATCTGGCAAACTGCGAATGGCCTCGATCATCACCGCCGCCGATGTGCCGTCACGATCAGGGTCCAGCATCCGCACAAGCGACAGTTCTTCTGCCCGAGAGGCGCGGATATACTGTTCCAGCCTTGGTTTTTTGCGCGGCATGATGATCGCAGGTTTGTCAAAAGACAGGATTTCGCAGAAGGTGTTGTAGCCGCCCATGGCAATCACGCCCTGCGCGCCTGCCATCAGACTTTCCATGCGGGATTCAAAACCCAAGGTAACAACACGGCCATTCAGTGCCGCAACCCGTTCCTCAAATTCCACACGGGTTTGGCCGGACAAAAACGGGCCATAAATGATATGCGCGCGCGGCATCAAGGTTGGGTCGGCTTCATAGGCTTGCAAAACCTGATCCACCAGCAACTCACCATCACCACCCCCGCCCGGCGTTACCAGGATATATGGCTCCTCGTCCCGTTCTGCCTGCCCCGAACTGTCGCGGCGCAGATAGCCTGTCCAGTGCATGCGGTCATCAACAGAGGCCGGATATTCCAAACCTTCCAGCGGATTATAAATAGACCGCAGGCCATAGACCCAAATCTCGTCATAAAACTTTGCCATAGCCGACACTGCATCTTTGCGGTCCCATTCCTCGGCCAATGCTTTGCTCTCATCCAGAACATCGCGCAGGCCCAGCACAATTTTGGAGCTGGTATTTTCCTTGAGCCATTCCAGCGATTCCAGCAACTCACCGCGAAATCCGGTTGGTTCTTTATCAACGATCACCAAATCCGGCTCAAACTTCTCTACTGCTGTGCGGATCAAGCCGGCGCGCAGTGCTGTGGTTTCGTCTATGTCCAGCCCCAAAGCCTCTGATACATAGGATCCGTCGGTCATCTTGGTCACACCGGGCAGGCGGATATGGTCCACTCGTTCGGGGAATGTAAAACGGCCCGCAACCGGTGAACCCGTCAGAATCAGGGCGGACAATTGATCATTTGCTTTGGTTAACGCACCCGCAATGGTACGCGAGCGGCGCAAGTGGCCCAGCCCGAAAGTGTCATGGCTATAGAGCAGTACACGCGGTGCCCGCGCCTCAACAAACCCGCCATTTGTCTGGTCGGAATAGTTCAAATCTCAGCCCTTCACTTCCCATAGCGCGCAAGACAGCGGGTTGCAGAACAACCTCTGAACCCGCATCATACTGGTACTTCCAGTTTTAACCATGGTCAATTCCCGTGTCCTCACAGACCAAAACGAACCCTTGGCCTGACGGTTGTTATAAAGCTTGTATAAATACCACGACAACCCTGTTTCGAACGATTTATTCAGTGTCACATTGTCTTGACGTGCAGTGACATTAAATAGATTTTACAAATCTGTGATTAACGCGGATACTTAGCCCAGAGTTTTCGGGCAAAACCCCCGACGAACGACAGCAGGCCTTAGAAATATGCAAAGATACACTATGATCATTATGCGATTTGCACGACTAATTTTGACAGCCGCGGTGTTGCTTGCTTTGGCAGGGCCGACACTAGCACAAGACTCCGTCGATCCTATGGCGCAAATTGTAAAATCGGCCAGCGAGGCCGGCTTGAAAGTTATTGTTATTGAAAGCGCCGGAAACGCCGCTGAAGCAGGATTGGAGCCTGAGGAGTCAAAAGAATCTTTTTTCATGACCACTCAGAAACGCGTGGATGCTTTTCGGGATCGCTTATCTGAGCAACTTTCCCGCGCGCCGGCTTTGATCGAAGAAGTCATCTATATCACCAATTACGCCAGCCCAACGGGGCATTATTCCAAATATTTTGTCATCCTCATTTGGACTATGGCGCTGCTCCTTATTGCTGAACAAATCGTGCGCAACGGTCTGGGGCGGCCCATTTTTGGAAAATGGTTTGTGGGTTTGCAGACCGATAACCCCATAGGCTACGCCCAAAAATTGCCTGTTTTGCTGCTGCGCAGCTTAATGGCGGTGGTTGCCCTGACACTGGTTGTGGTTATTTCCTATGCCTTGGGGCGGGTGATTTTTGGCAAAGCAGACAATGATATTGTCCGCCTCACGGTTGCCTATATCTATGCCACTTATTTTATGTCCAGAGGTGTGGTTTTCTTGTGGCGGATGATCCTTGCGCCTTACCTCGAACAATATCGCATTCCTCATTTTTCTGACACAGACGCCCGTAAGCTGTTTTATTGGCTGCTTATCGTCTCCAGCTTTGCAATTACTTCCTTAAACTTCGTAAACTGGATTCAAGAACTGGGTATGGGCTATGATATTTATGCCTTGCTCAACTCTGCCCTGACTTTTTTGGTAGTCCTAATGAATGTGGCTATGGTGCTTGCCAATCGAAGGGCCATTACAGGTGCGATCCTGAACGGCGAGGACTACAACGAAGTCTCGGTCGCTTCACGCTTTTTCGCGCGTGCTTGGGCACCGGCAGTAATCCTCTATTTTCTAGTTGCCTGGGGGGAAATGACCTACCGCCTGGTGCTTAATATTCCGCTGGAGGTATCCTTGATCGCTGGGTTTTATGCGATCCTTTTAACTGTCTTGGTTGTCTATGGAATGGTCGGTTATCTGATCGAGCGGGTCTTTACCCGCCGTCGCATGATTGCGGCAATGCACCAACAGGCCTTGGAACTGGAACAGCAAGAAGCGAGTAATGCCGAAGCACCAGCAGAGGCCAGCGCGGAAACAGCGCCGCCACTCAGCAGCCACAAAATGCGAACATTCGAGGATCTATCCCGCCGCTTGGCCAATATCCTTGCGGTTTTTGCCGGGGCTTGGGCGCTCTCGTCAATATGGCGGCTCGACATTGAAATGATGGGGGCATCTTCGGCGCAACGCAGCTACGACCTCGTGTTTGTCCTATTGATTGGTTACATCGTTTATCACTCCGTGCGCATCTGGATTGATCAAAAGATCGAAGAAGAAGGCGGCGCGGACGTCGAGGTCGCCCCCGGCGACGAGGGCGGGGCCGCAGGTTCTTCAAGGCTTGCAACGTTGCTGCCGCTGTTTCGGAACTTTGTTTTGGTGGTTATTGCGGTAACTGTTGGCCTGATTGCGTTAACGGACTTGGGCATCAATGTTGCCCCCCTGTTTGCTGGCGCGGGTGTTGTTGGTTTGGCCATCGGTTTTGGCGCGCAAACATTGGTGCGCGATATTCTGTCGGGGGCGTTCTATCTGTTTGATGATGCGTTTCGCAAAGGCGAATACATTGACATTGGTACAGTCAAAGGCACTGTTGAACGGGTTTCGGCGCGGTCATTCCAGTTACGCCACCACCTTGGCCCCTTACATACAGTTCCATTTGGTGAAGTTCAGTTCCTCACGAACTTTTCCCGCGATTGGGTGATGATGAAACTGCCTTTGCGGGTGACTTATGACACGGACGTGGAAAAGGTTCGCAAACTGGTCAAAAAGCTGGGACAGGATTTGCTGAACGACCCGGTTGTCGGCGACCAATTCCTGCAACCGTTAAAATCCCAAGGCGTGATTGAGATGCAAGACAGCGCCATGATCATACGGGTGAAATTTATGACCAAGCCGGGCGATCAATGGGTTCTGCGCAAACGGGTCTTTCAAGAAATCCGCGACTTATTTGCCCGCGAAGGCATCAAGTTTGCCCATAAAGAAGTGACCGTTCGTCTTGCAGACGGCGAAGTTTCCAATCTGACGGAGGCGCAGAAACAAGCTATTAGCGCCGCAGCACTGGCGCATGAAGAAGAACCCGTGCCGAAAAAGGGTGGCGACGACCGTTAGGGCGCTTTGCGCCTTAGTCGTGAGAGTAGGGATCAAGTGAATCCCGCAACGCATCGCCAAGAAAGTTGAACGCCAAAACTACAAAAATCACTGGCAGCATCGGAATTGCCGTCCACGGGTAAATTTCGATCGACGCGAGGTTTTGCGCATCGTTCAACATCACCCCCCAACTGACCGCAGGCGCACGCAGGCCAAGGCCAAGAAACGACAGCGCCGTTTCACCGAGGATCATCGCGGGAATCGACAGCATGGCACTGGCGATCAAGTGGCTGGAGAAGTTGGGAAGCAAATGTTTACGGATCACCCGCGACGGTTTCGCCCCCATCATTTCAGCGGCGCGCACGAACTCCTCCTCTCGCAGACTGAGGAATTTTGATCGCACGGCACGCGCAAGCCCCGGCCAGTCCAGCAACCCCAGAATGATCGATATGATAAAGAATACGGCGACAGGTCCCCAGTGAGACGGCACGGCGGCCGATAAGGCCAACCAAAGCGGCAGCTCTGGTATCGAGCGCAAAATCTCGATTATGCGATTTACAAACCAGTCGATAGCGCCGCCAAAATAACCGGCAATCCCCCCGATGCTGATGCCCAGAATAAATGACACGGTGATACCAATCAAACCAACGGTCATAGATAACTGCGCGCCATAAAAGATACGCGAGAATACATCGCGCCCGAGGCGATCAGCCCCCCACAGAAACACGGTTGCCCCTTCAGGTGCGCAAAACAGATGGCGGTTGGTTTTGAACAGAGCCAGAAAGTAATGCGTGCCGCCTTCGCAAAAAAATTCCAGTTTCGCGGGGTTTTCCCTGTCAGACGGATAACGCCAGCGGAATTGCTCCAAATCCCTGACCGCATTTTCCGGATACACAAAGGGGCCAATAAATTTGCCCTCGTGGAACAGCCGCACCATTTGCGGGGCAGCGTAGATGTGATCCGGGTTCCGCTCATTCGCCGTATAGGGCGCAATGAAGCCCGCAAAGGGAATCATCAGATAGGAAACCGCTAGAAACAGCGCAGAAATCAAACCCAACTTATGGCGGCGGAATTTGCGCCAGATCAGCAGCCAGTTTGGCGCATCAAGATCAGGGCGCGCGGGTTTGCTGCGCTCCTCCTCGGGATCATAGGGCGCGGTGTCAACAAAATGCTCATCTGGTAGTTGGGTCATCTATCGCGCCCCCCATATTTTATTCGCGGATCAAGCAACATCAGCAACACGTCGGAAACCATTGTGCCGATCAAGGTCAATCCAGCCACAAACAACAGGATAAACCCCGCCAGAAACTGGTCTTGGGTTTTAAGTGCGGTCAGCAAAGCAGGGCCAATTGTTTGCAAGCCCAGCACAACCGACACCAGCACAGAACCGGAAATCAATGATGGCAGCAGATTCCCGATATCGGCCACAAAGGGGTTAAATGCCACGCGCAGCGGGTATTTCAGGATGGCTTTCACCGGCCCGACACCTTTGGCACGGGCGGTATCGACATAGGGTTTACTCAGCTCATCAAGCAGATTAGCCCGCAAACGCTGCATCATCGCAGCGGCACCAGAAGTGCCGATCACAAAGGTCGGAATAATCAGGTGTATCAACACGGACTTAACCTTGGCGGCAGACATAGGTTCACCCTCAAATTCCGGTGCCATCAAGCCGCCAATCGGCAGGTTGAAATAGCGGTGCCCGTAATAAAACAGGATCAGGGCCAGCAGGAAGTTTGGCGTCGCCAAGCCCAGATAACCGACAAAGGCAGATGTGTAATCCACCCATGTCTTGGATTTCGCCGCTGCCAATACACCCAAAGGCAAGGCCACCATGTAAACAAACAAAATGGCCGCGACATTGACCAGAACAGTCATCCATAGTGCCGTGCCGACTATTTCAGAAACCGGTTTGTCGAATTCAAAGGACCAACCAAAATCGCCCTGAAGGATGCCGGAAAACCCATGCGGGCCGGGGTAGAATCCAACCCAGATCAGGTATTGCCGCCACAAGGGCTGATCCAGCGAATATTCTTTCCGCAAGAACTCCACTTTGGCGACACCCGATTCCTGGCCCGTCGCCCGCAGCTCCGCGATCAAGTTGGACAGATAGTCGCCAGGCGGTAGGTTCATGATGAAAAAGACCAAGGCAGACACGACAACCAGTGTCATCAACATGGTAGCAAAACGGAAAATGGCAAACCGAAGGATCGGCATCAATAGTCCCCCCCATCAACAAAGAAAAATTCATCAACGCGGTGAATGCCAAAATGTGCGCCCGGGTCCCAAGCCCACAGGCCCTCCTCGGGCACATTGCGCAACCGATTTGATACCACAACCGGTTGGGGCGCTTCTGCCAGAATGCCAATGCCATACATTTCTTCGGCGTGGATTTTTAGCATTTCCACCCAGATCTCTTTGCGTCGCGAATTGAGTGATGTTTCCTCCCACTCCGCCGCAAGTTCCATTAGGCGGCGGGGTTTGGGCATATCGATCGGCTCCCCCGCATCACCGTTGGTCTGGTAATACTGCCCCCATTTCGGCCAAGAGAAAAACTCTTGTGCACGCGGGGCCAAATAATCGGGGGATGTGGTTGCCGATGGAATGCCATTATCCCAACCACACCAAACCGCTGCCATTGATTGACCTGAAAACACATGTTGGCGTAAAATGTCGCGATCCAATGGGCGCATTGTCAGGCTGATGCCAATCTCTCGCCAAGTGTCGGTGGTAATTTGCAAGGCATTCTCGACCTCTTGCCGCTCGCCTGCTGTTTCTACTAAAATACGCATTGGCCGCCCGTCAGGCAACAGGCGGATACCGTCACCTTGGCGTTCTGTAAATCCCATCTCATCCAGTAATCGATTGGCTTCATCAGGATCATAGGTCGCGTTGTTCATCCTATTTTCCTCTGAGTAAAAGGGGCTGGCGGGCAGGGCCGTCATGTTGCCCTCTGACGCCAGGCCAAAATACAAAGCTCGGTTTATCATGCGACGATCAATCCCCAGCGACAAAGCCTTGCGAAAGCGAACGTCACGCAGAATTTTCCGCCATACCGGATTGGCGAAATTCAAGTTGGGATAGATCGCAATCTGCGACGACGTGCCAGCCTTCCATAGACGCAGCTTATAATCCGCGCCCTCCAGCTCGCCTTTCTTTAAAATCGGCACATCTTCAAAGCTCAGACCGCGCGCCTGTAAGTCCGACTCACCTGCGTTGGTTTTTGCCGCGACCAACCCTTTGCCAACGATCGTCATCTCTACTGTATCAATATAGGGCAGTTGCAATCCTGTGCTGTCAATCCGGTGGTAATACGGATTTCGCACAAATTGGCGGCGGCTGTCCTTGCCGGTATCCGCTGGAATCCACGGCTGCAAAGTCGGCAGATGGTGGTTGTTGAACTTGTACATATTATCGTATTTGTTATGCAGCGCCGCCCACCCTCGGACCTTTTTCTTGGCAATGGCTTTGGCCAATTTTTCCGGGTTTGCGTGGTCTTGGTGGTACTTCCGCAGATAATGCCCCGGGCGATAGATAAACGGGGGCCGCGCCTGTGCCAAGCGTGGCAGAAAACCGGGGTTAGGCCTCGGCCATTCAAATATCACTGTCAAATCATCGGGAAACAGAACTTGTGGCAACACGCCGTCCAGCCGCATAAAAGACGGCGGGCCAGAAGGAGACAAGGATTCGTTATTGGCAATCTCTTCCCACCAATAGCGGAAATCGGCGCTGGTAAACGGTTTACCATCTGACCATTTGTGGCCCTTGCGCAGGGTCATGGTAAATTTGCCGCCGTCGACATCAACGGCCTGCAAAATATCCGGCACCAGCTTATAGTCAGCGTCATAGCCGACCAAGCGTGCGTAGCCATAAACCACCATCTGGCGGATGTCTTTGGAACGGGTAATCATGGTGCGCAAGGTGCCGCCCTGTACGCCTTGCAACCGCCCCATGGTCGGCAAATCCACGACGATTGGATTTTCCGGCAGACGTTCACCAATCGGCGGCATATTATTGCCATCAACCGAATCTTGCCAAAATGCGGTTTCTTGCAAGACGGGCATTTGCGCGACAGATGTTGTACCCGCGAAAACCAAACAGGCGCAAAGTTTTGCGAAGATCATTCTCATAATTCCACCCTGACAAAATGGCCCGGTTCGGTTTCAACAAGGTCCGGTGCGGTTAGTCCGTTAAAGCGGAATTGCTCTGGCCATGTTTTGGGGTTTCCCGCGCCCAATGCCACCGCCTCCAGATCGATTTTCTGCGTGGTGTCCGGCTCCAGACAGGCGGCGATAAGGGCTTTGGTATAGGGGTGTTTGGGGGCTGTGAACAATACATCCGGTGCCGCTTGCTCAATGATCTGCCCGCGCCGCATCACTGCTACTTCATCTGCAATCCGTGCCACGACGGCTAAGTCATGGCTGATAAACAGGTAAGACAGGCCAAGGTTATCGCGAATTTCCTCTAGCAAATCCAACACCTGCATTTGCACCGAAAGGTCGAGCGCAGATGTCGGCTCATCGCACACCAGCAGATTGGGTTTCAACGCCAATGCGCGGGCGATTGACAGACGTTGGCGTTGGCCACCTGAAAACGCATGGGGGAAACGCCGTAGCATTGTGGGATCAAGATCAACCTGTTCCAGCAATTCAATGGCCCGGTCTTTGCGTTCGGAACGGGTGCCGATTTCGTGGATTTCCAACGGTTCGGTGAGAATATCAATCACTTGCATCCGTGGTGATAGAGAACTGAACGGGTCTTGAAACACCATCTGCGCTTGTCGTTGAAAGCTGCGTTTTGCATCGCCGGATAATTTTTGGACCTCAACCGCTGAATCGCCGCTATCCGGCCAATACTTAATTACTCCGCCAGCATCGGGCGACCGTGCGCCCAGCGCAATTTGTGCAACGGTCGATTTACCAGAGCCAGACTCGCCAACAATAGCAAAGGTCTTGCCGCGCGCCACGGTAAGGTTCACCCCCTCTACTGCTTTGATGATGCCCCCTTTGCGCATGAATCCACCGCCGCGCAAATCAAAGCTTTTCGAGATGTTTTCGAGTTGCAGAATAGGGTCTTCAATCACCCGCGCAGAGGTCGGTTCGGCCTCGTGCGGAATATTCGGCGCAGCGGCAATCAGTTTGCGGGTATAGGCGTGGCCGGGGTCATCCAGCACATTACTAACCCTGCCGGACTCCATGATTTTTCCGTCACGCATTACCACGACCTTATCCGCGCAGTTGGCCACAACACCCAGATCATGCGTCACCAAAATAACCGCCATGCCCGTTTCGCGCTGCAAATCCTTGATCAACCCCAGAACCTGTGCCTGTGTCGTCACATCCAATGCGGTCGTCGGTTCATCCGCAATCAACAGATCAGGTTTGGCCACCATCGCCATGGCAATCATCGCCCGCTGGCGCATACCGCCTGACAACTCAAACGGATAAGACCGAAACACCCGCTCAGGATCGGGGAACCCGACACGCTCGAACTTTTGTAAAACAATTTCTTTCGCACTGCGTTTATTATGATCGCGGTGCAGGATCAAAACTTCTGACACTTGATCACCGATTTTGTGTAATGGCGAAAGGGAATGCATCGGTTCCTGAAAGATCATCGAAATCCGGTCACCACGGATTTCCCGTAACTCCTTCTCGGACATGGCCAGCAGATCAATACCGCCGCTATCAGAATTCAAGTAGGCCGAACCAGAGTGTATGCGCGCAGCTTTGGGTAAAATTCGCAAAACCGCCCGACAGGTTTGGGTTTTACCGGAACCGGATTCCCCCACTAACGCAACCGTTTCACCGCGTTGAACATCAAAGTTGATATTGCGAATAATCGGATCAGCAGAGCCAAAGCCAATTGCCAGATCACGGACCTGCAACAACGGCTTTTCATGCGAATTCATATCTCGATGGCCTCCCCCAGCCTTTGCGCCATTATTTTTTGATTATGCGCAAACGCAGTAGACCCATCCCCCTATCAAAAAACAAGGATATTAAACTAATTGTGATGAGGTTGCTGTTACTTAGCGATAATTTAAAGCCGCAGATCGGCCAAACCATCAGGCAACATATGCTTTAAGTCGTAAATGACACAGTATTTTTTGCCTAAAGCCATAATCGCATCTGACCCCATATCAACAAACTCTTT
This sequence comes from Alphaproteobacteria bacterium, assembly GCA_024280735.1. Classification (GTDB taxonomy): domain Bacteria; phylum Pseudomonadota; class Alphaproteobacteria; order Rhodobacterales; family Rhodobacteraceae; genus Amylibacter. The sequence continues at coordinate 71,610 of JAJRPO010000026.1, forward strand.
ATGGGAAACAGCCAATACCATCGCATCATATTTGCCCGTTTGCAGGTTGTCTGTGAGGGTGATGCCATATTCCGCCAACGCTTCGGCCTTATCGGCGCGGGGATCATGCACATGCACTGTTACCCCGTAATCTTCCAATTCTGAAATCACATCAACCACGCGGGTATTGCGCAAGTCAGGACAGTTTTCTTTGAAGGTTAACCCCATGACAAGAATTTCCGCCCCCACAACCGAGACACCTTTGCGAATCATTTCCTTGATCAACTCGGCCACAACCATCTTGCCCATGGCGGAATTCACTTTGCGGGCGGCCAGAATGATCTCTGGGTGATAGCCCGCCGCCTGTGCTTTGTGAGTCAGGTAATAGGGATCAACACCAATGCAATGGCCGCCGACAAGACCAGGGCGAAAGTTGAGGAAATTCCACTTGGTGCCAGCTGCTGCCAGCACATCACCCGTATCAATGCCCAACCGGTGAAAAACCAACGCCAGCTCATTTATCAGCGCAACATTAACATCACGCTGCGTATTCTCGATCACCTTAGCGGCCTCCGCCACCTTGATCGAGGGCGCGAGGTGGGTGCCCGCCGTCACGATTTCACGGTATAACGCATCGACAAATTGCGCCACTTCTGGCGTGGAACCGGACGTTATTTTGATGATATTCGGCAAGCGGCGTTCCTTGTCGCCCGGATTAATCCGTTCCGGGCTGTAACCTGCAAAGAAATCCGTGTTGAATACCAGACCGGAATTCTTCTCAATTACCGGAACACAGTCTTCCTCGGTTGCGCCGGGGTAAACCGTGCTTTCATAAATCACCACATCCCCTTGGCTGATGACCTGCGCCACAGTTTCAGACGCCGCGATCAGCGGTTTCAAGTTCGGGTTGTTGTTCACATCAATTGGCGTTGGAACAGTAACAATGTAAACGTTGCAATCTGCGAGGTCGGAAATATCCGTGGTGAATTGCAGGTGGCTTGCCTCGATCATCTCTGGCGCGGAAACCTCTTGCGTGGCATCTCGCCCCTCTCGCAGGGCCGCGATACGACCCGCATCAATATCGAACCCCACAACAGAACGCAATTTACCAAACTCCACCGCCAAAGGCAGGCCGACATAGCCCAACCCGATGATGGCGATTTTTGCAGAAGCGAGGTCAATCATGGCTGACTCTTTCAAAGTAGGTTATTGAAAGATTGTTTCGCATTCCCTGCAACAAGGGTCCAGCCAAATTACTGTGTCCTCACCCAGAAGAAATGACAAACTCCCCCTCCATACTCGGATGGTAGGCGCAGAAATAGCGCGGGAAAGTCGCGGCAGTAATTTCGATTTCACCGCTTTGGCCCTTCACCAACTCTTGCGTATCCCAACTGTCATCCGATGCCGTGGCCGTATGGGGACTTAAGTCGTGGTTCACCCACTTCACCGTATCACCAATGGAAACATTCAGAATCGGCGGATTGAATGCCAGATCAACAATTTCAACCACGTGAGTTCGCGCATCAGGCAAACCCCCTTGGGACATGGTGGCCCATGCGACGGGCAATCCTGTCGCATAAGCCAAAAAGCACCGCCTATTCAGTGGCTTGCTCATTTTAGTGCCTTTACCATATTCGCCGCGTGCTGTTCGTGCCGCAGAAAGATTTTGTGACCCTGTTCAAACAACGCCTTCACCTCTGCATTTTCGATATTGGGAATAAACGCATCGCCGATTAAACCGTTTACGGCCTTGTGGTAAGCCAATTCGTTTTCTGCATAGGCAAGATCAAACTCTACCCCGCGCAAACCCGAGAGTTTGTCGATGATAACTTCGGCACCCTCATTCAATGACTGGCTGAGAAAGTTATCTTCTGGGCTGGCCCCGAGTTTGGCAAGCAAATCCAACGCGGCTTGATTGACTGCCTCGTGGTCACGAATCATGGTTTCTGCAAAACCCCGCACCTCTTTGTTGGAGGTCATGGCCAAGGCCAAATGCGCGTAGCGAATGTCTATGTTGTCCGCAATGTATGCAACATGCGCGATTTGCAAATCATTCAGATCGGCGGGGTTTTCAGCCTGTGATGGACTTGCGAGTGTAAGCCCAAGCAGGATGGCGCTGAGTGTTAGGGTTTTCATCTTTGTTACTCCAAATTGTTAAGATGAAAATTAGTATCTATCAATATTTGGTACTGTGAATGCCCATTACTCTAATAAGTATGCTCATTCGTTCAAAGACATGGACGTACAATGAAATATATGCTTAGTGATGATATGTTAGATCTTCTCAGCGACATCCTGCTTCACCTGTCCGTTAAGGGCACGCTTTACTTCCGAACCTCGTTCAGCCCGCCTTGGGGTGTAGAAATTCCAGCCTATGAAAATGTCGCCCGATTCCACTTTGCGCATCGCGGGGATTGTTTGGTTAAAGTCGAAGGGCACGACGAGGTTTTGACCCTGCGGCAAGGGGATATTGTATTGATCCCACATGGCGCGAAACATCGTTTATATTGCACTATATCCACGGAAAGCGATATTCATCCATTGGATCAGGTTATCTCTGAATCCGGTTATACGGGGGAGGGGGTATTGGTTCATGGCGGCCCAATGATTGAATTGGAAACCCAGCTCATTTGCGGTCACTTTTCCTTTGAGCCTGGCAGCCAGCACATGATTCTTGACCGGCTCCCCCCCTATATTCACATCGAAAATTATGGCGAAGCCTCTGGAAACTGGCTTGATGCAACCTTGAGGGTCATTGGCACCGAAGCTGGCGGATTAAAGATGGGCGGTGATCTCATTGCCCTGAAAATGTCTGAAGTGATATTTACTCAAATGCTTCGATCTTTCTTTGAAAGCGGGGAGGCATCTCATGTGGGGCTGTCTGGATTTGCAGACGCCAAGTTGGCCCGCGCACTGACGGCTTTTCATCAAGAACCCGCCAAGGAATGGAGTGTTGAAAAGCTGGCCCGTGTGGCTGGCCTGTCGCGCACGGGGTTTGCTCTGCGATTCTCTGAAAAAATGGGAATTACACCCATGCAATACCTAACCAGTTGGAGAATGCAGATAGCCCGCAAAAGCCTAATCGCGGATCAAATAACCGTGGTAGAGGCGGCTGCCCTTTCAGGCTACGCATCTGAGTCAGCTTTTTCACGGGCCTTTAAGAAAGAGGTTGGCCAGTCACCAGCTGCCTATCGATTAGCTGGCTAAACCTCGTAATATTCCCGATACCAGTCTACAAATCGGTTCACACCGTCCTGAACCGAGGTGCGAGGCTGATAATCGACAAGGTTTTGCAGTAACTGGCAATCGGCCCAAGAGGCGGGCACATCTCCGGGCTGAATATCCATATAGTTCCGCTTGATCTTACGACCAATGGCGTTCTCGATTGCCTCGATGTAATCCATCAAGCGCACCTTTTCAGAGTTGCCGATATTGATAACCCGAAATGGTGCGACATGGCTGAGGGAGTCACCCTCGATCTCTTTCCAGTCATCGCGTTCATTAATTCTGGGTGGAGGGGCCTTAATCAACAAAGAAATGGCGCTGACAATATCGCCAACATAGGTGAAATCCCGTTCCATATTACCGTGGTTGAACACGTCAATCGGCGCGCCCTCCAGCCCTAGTTGCGTGAATTTGAACAGCGCCATATCGGGCCGCCCCCATGGGCCATAGACAGTGAAAAACCGGAACATCGTTGTCGGCAGGCCCCACAGATGCGCATAAGTATGGCCCATGTTCTCGCCTGCCTTCTTGGTGGCAGCATAGAGTGACATTTGCGTTTCGGTCTTTTGCGATTCGCTGAACGGCATCTCCTCGTTTGCGCCATAAACCGAGCTGGTGGAGGCCATCAGAAGATGATCCACAGCCAATTCACGGGCGCATTCCATCACATTAAACGTACCGGTTACGTTGGTTTCGATATAGGCGCGCGGGTTTTCAAGGGAATAACGCACCCCTGCCTGCGCCGCGAGGTGAACAATCACATCCGGTTGAAACCCGTCCGCCACCTGCTTCAATGCTGGATAGTCACAAATATCGGTCTCATGCGCGGTAAAGTTTGGGTTTTGCAGCAGGATGTCATGACGCCGGTGCTTTAACGCGATGTCGTAATAATCGGTAATGGCATCAATACCCAACACAAGGTGCCCCTGGTTCAACAGCAGTCTTGCCAAATGAAACCCAATGAAACCCGCGGTTCCGGTTACCAGAATTTTCTGCATTTCGTGCTGCCCGTGCCTTATTCTCTGCCTTGCGCAGATTGCGACTTATGGCAGCTAGCACAACTGTCAACAAGGGGGATGGGATTCTGCATTGCCAGCCTCAATACATCGTGATTAAGTCGTAAAAAATATTACGCCACATCGCTGAATGGATGGGCGGGGAAACTTCTTCAATAAGGGCTAAGGTCATGGAAATAATTTCGGAAAACATCTGCTTTGACGGTGTTCAGGGAGTCTATTCGCATAAATCCACCACTTGCAACTGCGACATGACTTTCGGCCTGTATTTGCCGCCGCAAGCCAAAACCCAGAGCGTGCCGGTTTTGTGGTATCTGTCCGGCCTGACCTGTAACCACGAAAACGCAATGACCAAGGCAGGCGCTCAGGGTTGGGCGGCACAGCATGGTATCGCACTGATATTTCCCGACACCTCGCCGCGCGGTGATGGTGTGGCCGACGATGACAATTATACCTTGGGCCAGGGCGCTGGGTTTTATGTGAATGCCACTCAAGACCCGTGGAAACCACATTTCCAAATGTGGGATTACATTGCCGATGAATTGCCCGCGCTGGTCATGTCAGAGTTTCCATTAATCGACGATTTGCAAGCAATCATCGGCCATTCCATGGGCGGGCATGGCGCTTTGACTTTGGCGATGACAAGGCCGGAGCAATTCAAATCCGTTTCCGCCTTCGCCCCAATTGCCAATCCAAGCACATCACCTTGGGGGCAGGAACAATTGTCGGCATATCTCGGGGATGACAAGGATACTTGGGCCGCCTATGACAGCACAGTTTTGATGCACGAAAACGGCCATCCAAACCATGTGTTGATAGATCAAGGAACGTCCGACCAGTTCCTGAACTTGCTACAACCGGAAAAACTGTCAGAGGCGATGGCCGCCAAACGCCAGCAAGGCACGTTTCGGATGCAAAAGGGTTTTGACCACAGCTATTTCTTTGTGGCCAGTTTTATGGAAGACCACGTTGGTTTCCATGCGCAAGCGTTGATGGGGGAATAATTGATGGCGCAGTATGATCTGGTTGTCATAGGCAGCGGCCCTGCCGGACGCTCAGCTGCCATTCAAGCCGCCAAACTAAAACGCAAAATTCTGGTGGTCGAACGGGAACCGCGCCTTGGCGGTGTATCAATTCACACCGGTACCATCCCGTCCAAGACATTGCGGGAAACCATTTTAAACCTGTCCGGCTGGCGCGAACGCAGTTTTTATGGACGGTCCCACCGCGCCAAAGAAAAGATCGATTCCGGCGACCTCAAGGCCCGGTTGCACATGACCTTGAATCACGAAGTCGACCTGCTGGAACATCAGTTTGCCCGTAATCGGGTGGAAACACTGACTGGCAGTGCAAAATTTGTGGATCAAAACACAATTTCCGTTACGGCCACTAATGGTGAAGACACAACCATCACTTCTGACAGCTTTCTGATTGCCACAGGAACCTACCCTTTCCGACCCGATTACGTGCCATTTAACGGTACGTCCATTTTCGACAGCGACGAAATCCTGAACCTGCCGTCGATCCCGCGCAGTATGATTGTCATCGGCGCGGGCGTAATCGGCGTGGAATACGCAACCATGCTGGCCGCCCTTGATGTACGGGTCACGCTGGTAGAACCGCGCGACAGCTTTCTTGATTTCATCGACCGTACCTTGATCGCGGAGTTCACCCAGCAAATCCGCGAAATGGGGGTTGATCTGCGGCTCGGCTCTGCTGTGGAAAAGGTTGAAGACAAAGAGGAGTATGTCGAAATCGCTATGGCGAATGGCCGCCATGTGCGGGCCGAAATGCTGTTGTTTGCGGCGGGACGTATGGGGGCGACACGCAATTTGGGGTTGGAGTCTGTAAATTTGGAAACAGACCACCGTGGCCGATTGAAAGTTGATCAGGAAACCTATCAAACGGAGCTGCCGCATATCTATGCGGCTGGTGATGTTATTGGTTTTCCCAGCCTCGCTTCGACATCCTTGCAGCAGGGTCGTGTTGCCGCCTGCCATGCACTTAAAACACCGTCTTTACCGCAATCTCCGTGGTTCCCCTATGGCATTTTCTCGGTGCCCGAAATGTCCACAGTTGGCATGTCAGAGGAGGAAGTGCAGAAGCGGGATATTCCCTATGAAATCGGCATCGCGCGGTTTTCTGAAACCTCTCGCGGGCAAATCATGGGGATCAGCAACGGCATGCTTAAAATGCTGGTCTCGCTGAAAACGCGCCGATTACTGGGGGTGCAGATCGTCGGCGAGGGTGCAACCGAGCTTATTCACATTGCCCAAGCGGTTTTGAATCTAAAAGGAACGGTGGATTATTTCGTCGAAAACACCTTTAACTATCCCACCTTGGCAGAGGCCTATAAAATCGCGGGCCTTGATGCCTTTAACCGGATGCCGATTCCGGATGCGTTCAAGGTGAAGCCCAATAAAAAGGGTAAATCCAAATGACCTGCGTATATATCGACGCCGACGCCTGTCCCGTGCGCCCTGAAACCATGCGGGTGGCCAGCAGGCACAAGTTGCAGGTTTATGTGGTTTGTAACGGGGGCTTACGGCTCGATCCTGATCCATTAGTAGAGACTGTGATCGTGTCCGATGGCCCCGATGTTGCCGATATGTGGATTGCAGATCGGGCTGCTAAAGGCGACGTGGTGATTACGGGCGACATACCCCTGGCCGCAAAATGTGTGGAAAATGGCGCACGGGTTGTCCGCCACAACGGCGAAGTGTTCACGCCTGCAAACATCGGCAACCTGTTGGCAACCCGCGATTTGATGACCGATTTGCGCGCCGCCGACCCGTTTCGCCAAGGTGGTGGCAAGCCGTTTTACAAGGCTGACCGCTCGCGCTTTCTGGATACACTGGAGCGCGAAGTTAGATTTGCCATAAGGGATCAAACAGGATGAACAATATTCAAGCAGTGGTTTTCGACATCGGGCAGGTGCTGATTGAGTGGCAACCTGAACGGCTGTATGACAGTATCATCGGAGAAGTTGCCCGCAAGGAACTGTTTGCGGCGGTTGACTTGCATAAAATGAACAACGCTGTCGACCTCGGTGAGCCGTTGCTTGATACCGTCACTGCCCACGCCAAGAAACACCCGGAACATGCTGAAAATATTCAAGTTTGGCACGACCGCTGGATCGATATGGCCTCCCCCGCAATAGACTGGTCGGTTTCCTTGATGGCCCGTTTGCAGGAAAATGGCGTACCCGTTCTAGCCTTATCAAATTTTGGCATCGACACCTTTGCCCACGCGCAATCTGTCTATCCGTTTTTGAAAAATTTCGACCAACAGTATATTTCCGGCCACCTCGGGCAGATCAAACCCTTCAACGACATCTATGCGAGTCTCGAGGAAAAATGTGGCTTTGCGCCTGAAACATTGCTGTTTACCGATGACCGCCCCGAAAACATTGAAACCGCAATAAAGCGCGGCTGGAGTGGCCATGTATTCACCAGCCCTAAGGGCTGGGCAAAGCGGTTGGTTTCTGAAAACTTATTAAACCCTGCTCAGGCTGGATTGGAGGACTGAATGGATATACCCTTTATCAGCTATGAGGAAATGGACCCGCATCTGAGCTGGCAGGGCATCACGGACGCCATGACAGCAGGGCACAGGTTGCCAAAACCGAGCATCTCGGATGGTTTTGCATACCGTGGCGAGGACACCTTGCTATCGCGTGCTGCATGGATTGACGGACTTGGTGTGGCCGTCAAAAGCGCCACAATCATGCCTGCCAACGTGTCTAAAGGCCTGCCAATGGTCAACGGCGGCGTTATGGTTTTTTCCGATAAAAACGGAGCCTTAGAGGCCATTATTGATTTTCATCTGGTGACTAAGTGGAAAACCGCAGGCGACAGCCTGCTGGGGGCAAAATTGCTGGCCCGCCCCGATGTAAAAACAGTGTTAATCGTGGGGGCTGGCACTGTTGGTGCCAATTTGGTGAGCGCCTATTCCTCCCACTTCGACGATCTAGAATTCCTGATCTGGAATCGTACTGCCGACAAGGCAACCGCCTTTGCCAACAGCCTGCAAGGCAACCATGACATCAAGGCAACCGACGACCTGCCCGCCGCTGCCGCGCAAGCAGATGTGATTTGTTGCGCGACCATGAGCACGGAACCTGTTCTGCGCGGCGATTGGCTGCGCGATGGCCAGCACATTGATCTGATCGGTGCCTATCGACCAGATATGCGCGAAGTGGACGACGCCGCGCTTACGCGTTCGCGGATTTTCGTCGACAGTCGCGAAACGACGCTCGCCCATATTGGGGAACTAAAAATCCCCTTGGAGCAAGGTGTAATCTCAAAGAATGATGTGATTGGCGATTTGTACGATCTGGTTTCTGATGGACCGGGGCGACAAAATATGTCGGAAATCACGCTATATAAAAATGGTGGCGGTGCCCATCTAGATCTAATGACCGCTAAATACATCTTGCAAAAATGGAAGGCGCTGAACCCATGACAAGCATTACAATAACCGATAGCCAAATCGCCGACTATCAAAAGAACGGCGCCCTGTTGTTGCGCGGTGTATTGACCGATTGGATAGAAACAATAACCGCCGGCATCACCCGAAACCTGAACAACCCATCCGAGTACGCCAGCGAAAACAGCGTCACCGAGGGCCGATTTTTTGACGATTATTGCAACTGGCCAAATATCCCCGAATTTGAAGACGTGATCCGTAACAGCCCCGCCGCCGAAATCGCCGCTAAGGTGATGCGCTCGCAATCAGCGCAGATTTTCCATGACCATGTGCTGGTCAAAGAAAGCGGTACACCGACACCGACGCCTTGGCATCAGGACAGCCCCTATTACTTCGTTGAAGGCCAACAAACCGTCAGCATGTGGATTCCGGTTGATCCCGTGAAAGACGCATCTTTGCGGATGATTGCCGGTTCCCACCGTTGGAATAAACCCGTGCGCCCCGTCAGCTGGGCCGACAACAGCGATTTTTATGAAAAATCCGATGATTGGATCGAGGTACCAGATCCAGACGCTGACCCAACGGGTTTTGACGTGCTGGAATGGCCTATGGAACCCGGCGATATGGTGCTGTTTGATTATCGCACAGTCCACGGCGCGCGCGGCAATCCCAAAGGCGCGTCACGGCGCGTTCTGTCATTGCGTTGGGTGGGAGACGACGCGCGCTATGTGGAACGATCGGGCCGAACCTCGCCGCCGTATCCCGGACATAATATGAGCGCAGGGCAGAAATTGCGCACGGACTGGTTTCCGGTGATATGGGATCAAGGATGAAGCCATATTCTGTTGAAAATGGTGCGTTTGCGGAGCTGTCAAACGGGCAGATTTTTTATCAATGGCATGGTAAGACTGAAGGGCCAGTCTTGGTGCTGGTTCATGGGCTGACCACCCCCAGTTTTGTGTGGCGGGATATGGTACCAAGCCTGGTAACTGCGGGGTATCGCGTTCTGACCTTCGATCATTTTGGGCGTGGGTATTCTGGGCACCCAAAACAACCGCAGACCTACGCGTTTTTCACCAAGGAACTTACCGAACTCCTCGACCACTTGAAAGTTTCAGACCCTATACACCTGCTGGGCTATTCCATGGGCGGCGGTATTGTCGCTGATTTTTCGGCACGGAATCCCGCCCGTATCGACCACCTTATTATGCTGGCCCCCGCAGGATTTCGCGCAGAATTAGGCGGGTTCTTTGACTGGGCCGCGCGCGCGCGCATACTCGGCGATCTGGCCATGTCCGTCTTTGGCGGCTATCTGATCCGCAAAGGCGCACAGGCCACTGAGCAATCCGAAAATGTGGACAAAGAAATAATTGCACTACAATGCCATGAAACAAGGCAAACCGGGTTCGCCGCTGCTGTCCTTAGTAGTATCCGCCACGTTACCGGCAAGAACCTGCATTCGGTTCACGCCCAAATTTCAGCGCATAATATCCCGTCGCTGGCAATTTTTGCCAGTGACGATACTGTCATACCAATTTCTGGTGCTGACGGGTTAGCGGCTGCAAACCCGTCAACAAAAATTGTTAGGATAGCAGATGCTGGCCACTGCCTCGCCTACACGCATGCAGATCAAGTGAACGCGGCCATTCTGGATTTCCTGAGCGATACCTGATTACATATTCAGATACGCCATACGCCCCAATTTTACCGCCAATAATACAGGCAGGGATGCGTGCATGATCAGGTCAAAAATATCCAACGGCTTAACCAGCGTCCCATTGAACAACATCCGCGTTTTTTCAAACAGATGCGGCTCGGGAAAAAACGGTGCCAGGCCCAAGGCCAAAGCACCAATGATAAGGGTCAAAAGCGGGAGTTTATCGATAAAGGCCATATCTCAGGGTCCATTCTATTTTGCCACCAAATGCAAAAAAGGGCAGCCAGCGCCGCCCCTTTGAATTCGATGTGCTGTTATTTAGATGCTTTCGTTGATCCAGCTGGCCAAAGCAGCCTTAGGGGCTGCGCCAGTTTTGTTGGAAACAACTTGTCCGTCTTTGAACAGGAACAATGCTGGAATCCCACGAACACCCATTTGTGCCGGAGCATTTGGGTTTTCATCAACATTCACTTTGACGATCTTCACTTTACCATCCAGTTCGACAGACAGCTCTTCCAGAGCGGGACCGATTTGTTTGCAAGGGCCGCACCATTCAGCCCAGAAATCCACAACCACAGGAATGTCAGAGTTCTTAACCTCTGCATCAAAGGTGTCGTCGGTCACATGTACAGTTGCCATTTTATTCTCCTACGCAGGAATCTTCAGTTGCTCGCAACCTATGTATCCCTGCCCCAAGGGTCAAGATGTAGTGGTGCTTTGCAAGGCTTTCATCACGATGTCGTCTGGAATTGACATGAGTTGCCCATTTGCTGTCCACAGGATGGACAATTTGACCCTATGCGCCGGATAAATTTGCTTCAAGGCGCTGGCATAGGCACCCATTTGGCGCAAAATACCCAAAGGCGTTTCCGTGGCGGTTTTAGGGACGATCTGGTTCGTCTTGAAATCAATGGCTAAAACTTGATCTTTCGTGATAATCAACCGATCGATTATTCCGTCAATTTGTTTGTTACCCAACTCCGGCAGCCACGCAGTTATGCCAACTTCTGCCAAGGTGTCTGGCGCAAAAACATGGGACAATGATGGTTCATCGATCACCTTGCAGGCCTCGGCCAAAACATGCGGCAATTCGTCCTTGCTCAGGGGTTCGCAATCACCCACTAACAATTTTTCCGCCAGCGCTTTCCGATCTTCGGGTTTCACATTAGGCAAATGCTCCAGCAGTATGTGGATTTGCCGACCCTTTCTAAGGGAATCTACCTCGGAAATCGGCTCGCCAGCTCCAAACAGCGCTTTTGCACCTTCAAATTTGGATGGCGAAATCGGCTGTTGGGGTCTATCTATCTTAGGTGCCTGTTTGGAAATCCAATCAGGGTGCTGCAATGGGTGAACGACGGCCTGCTCGTCAGGACTGGACGTTCCATCTGACCAGTTGAACAACAGCGACTGCTCTCCATCCATCAAGGGTGACTCTGTATTCTGAACAGACAGCTGCTCTATACCTTGCCGCACAAGATCATACCAACTCTCGCCCTCTTTTCCCGCGTCCCCCGCACCGCAAATCACCAGCCAACTCTCGGCCCGCGTCATCGCCACATACAACAATCGCATCCGTTCCTGCTGCTCAAATTTCTTGCGCTGCTCTAAGGCTTGCAACTGGGCTTCCGTCGCGTTCGCCTCGTCGGTTTTCCACACAGCTGAACCGTCCAGCATTTTTACAATTTGATCTCGGTTCGGCGGCCGGCGTTTGGCGGTATCTGGCAGGATAACAATCGGTGCTTCCAACCCTTTGGCTCCGTGAACTGTCATCACCCGAACCTGATTTGCACCGCTGTCCATTTCGCGTTTAATCACCACGCTGCCGGATTCGAACCAATGCAAAAAACCTGCTAAAGTTGGCACGTCAACCTGTTCATATCGCAGCGCCTGAGACAGCAGTTCATTGATGCCATCCTCAACTTCACCCCCCAATCGCGCTATTAGGTTCTCACGACCCTTGAATTCTGTCAGGATCGTTTCGATCAGCTCAAATGGACGCAAAAAATCAGCTTGCGACAGCAGCTTACGCAGCATAGCAAAGGTATCAGGATGGTCTTCCTTAGCCCCGCGAAGTTGCTGCCAAAGGCTGCCTTTACGACCCTGTGCAAGTGTGAATAATTGGCCCTCTGACAAGCCCAATAGTGGCGAGCGCAACGCCTCTGCCAGTGACAAGTCATCCTCTGGTAGATCCGCAAACTTTAACAATGACAATATATCGCGCACGGCCAATTCTTGCCCCACGTCCAACCGATCCGCACCCGCAACCGCAACGCCCCGAATCTTTAGCGCCTTGATGATCGCTTTGAACAATGGTCCCCGGCTTTGAACCAGAATAAGAATGTCACCCGGCGTTATCGCGCGTGCTGGCTCCTCGCCTGGCAAGGCCATATTACTGTCGGTGACATGGGCGATCCAATCGGCAACCTGATTGCCTAAAATGGCGCGCGGATCATCCGGTGCCGGCGTGTCCACGGGCTTGAACCAAGGCAAATCTTCGGTGGTTTTCTCGACCTCCAGAAACGGCCATAAGTCCACCCGCCCCGGCTTGTCAGTCTTAAAGGCCCTATGTAAAATTTGCCCCTCCAGCCCCTCGCCGGCTTCACCCTCAAACACCTTATCAACCAAACGCAGAATCGGATCGGCGGACCTGAAAGAGTATAATAATTCCTGCCGCTCCAGTCGCCCGCCAACTTGGAAATATCGCTCATCAAACCGCGCTTGCATTTTGCTGAATTCGGCTGGATCAGCCCCTTGAAATGAATAGATTGATTGCTTTTCGTCCCCAACAACAAATAGCGTGCGCTCTACGTCACTCGCCCCTTTGCCGGCGGTAAATTCATCCGCCAACTGTGCAATTACCGCCCATTGTGCAGGGCTGGTGTCTTGTGCTTCATCTACAAGAATGTGGTCAATACCGCCATCCAACTTGTACAATACCCACTGCGCCGATGCGGAATCGCCCAACAACTTGCCCGCTTTGGCGATCAGATCATCAAAATCCAGCTTGCCAGTCAATGATTTCCGGCGGTCATACTCTGCCAGAAAAGCCAGACCAAAGGTCGAAAGCGCCTTGGAACGAGCAAAGGACAACACCCCCACCCGCCTGCGCCGGGCAGCCTCAACCACTTCGGAAAAATCACTCAGGTCGTCGCGAAGCTGTGGGTTTACGGTTTGCAGTTTTTTGGTCATCACCGCCGCATGTTTGGCGGAATTAGGCCCGTGGATTTTGCTGTTCTTGTAAAGGAACACTCCCTCCAAAGCCTTGAGAACGCCTATCGGATTGTTGATGGCCAATAGACCCTCGATTGTGGTCGCATGCTTTGAATCCGTAACCGACCCCTCACTCATTACCAGCGCGGCGTTGCTCAACAGATCACGGTTTGCCTGCGTCAAAACCTCGGCCAGCACCGTTTGCACTGTCTCTTCTTCGCCAACGCCAAAACTTTCGGCTGAAACAGGCTGGCAAATCATCCCTCTCTTGGACACGATTTCGCGCAGCAGATTGTCCGGCTCGTCGCCTCCGATATAACGTGCTAATCCATCAACTGCCGCCGTGGCCTTACCGTCAGCCAGCTCCTCCAACACTTCTTCTCGCAGCAACTTCGCTTGCCGATCCTCCAAAACCTCAAACAAGGGCGATACGCCTGCCTCTAGCGGAAAGCGCCGCAACAGCTTGTCGCAAAACGAATGGATGGTCTGGATTTTCAACCCGCCGGGCGTCTCCAACGCATTTGCAAACAGCGTCCGTGCCACCCGCAGTTTCTCAGTCCCGAGGTTTGAACGCTCCTCGCCAAGTTCCGCCAGTGTGTCGCGCAACTTTGCATCTGCCATCATCGACCATTCGCCCAGCCGTTCAAACAAACGGTTTTGCATTTCCGCCGCCGCGGCCTTGGTATAGGTCAGACACAGGATTTTTTGCGGGTCGGTCCCGATCAACAATAATCGCGCCACCCGATCCGTTAGAACCCGCGTTTTCCCCGACCCCGCATTGGCCGATACCCAAGTCGAGGCCGTGGGGTTTGCGGCACGTATTTGTGCGAGTGTTGCATCATCGAATTTCATGGCACTGGCCTCGGCTCTGGGTCTTCGCTATCTTCCCATTCGCCCCGTCGCGACAGGTAGTCATAGTCTGAAACATCTTGATCCTTTTGCATTCTGGCCCGCGCCGAATACCCCTGTTCTGGATGCTGATAAGCCGCAATCAACGCGCGCAACTCCTCCCAGGTTTTGGTTGCCAGATCGTCCTGCATTTCAATCGGCTGTATTTTACCTGCCGTTTCATTAGCAGAGGCCCCAAGTCCGATATATTCCAATCCTATCACGGGTGCCGCTTTGACATCATCAAATCCGCCAACCTCCGCGATTGCAGCTTCTAGCTGTAACTGCTTGTCAAAATTCTCGATTACACCTTTGGATGGCGGCTTTCCTGATTTATAGTCATAAATCATAAAGTTACCGGATGTATCTAAATCAATACGATCAACTTTGGCTGTCAACAGAAAGTCCAGCTCTTCGATACGCCGCTGGCCCTTACGCTCCTGCACCAAGACCTTCCCGCGTGACCGCCGTCCCTGTTCTGTCGCGATAAACCAATCTGCAATCCGTACCAAACGCGCCAACCAAAAACGGCGCTCGGCAGGCCAGGGGGCTTCTCGCTCCAGCACATCGGCAGCGATGGTCAGAAATAACGATTTCGCGTCTTTGGGCAATTCGGCGAGCGTTTCCGCAATAAACTGTTCCAGCGCGTCATGCAGGGCAATGCCGCGCGCCAGTGCATCCGGCTGTCTGCCAAGGGGGGCAATCGGTTTCAAACGCAAAATCGCGCTGGCGTAAATCGCGTAAGGATCGCGGATCAAAGTTTTGATCCTTGTAACAGACAGCCGACGCGGGCGGACAGTAACCGGTGGGCAAGGAGACGGGCGTTTTGCCCGTTGGATTGGTTTTTCCGGCTTGTCCAATGTGTGTGCTAACGTCAGCAATCCATCCCCACGCGCCTGCATCTGCTTAAACGCTGAAATACCTTCTTCTCCTAGGCCATTCAGAAGGTTGCTCAGCCGGATCAGCCAGCGGGATGCCACGGTCGGAGCCTCGCCATCACGCAACGCACGCGACAGGACAACCTCGGGCGCTGCAATTGCCTGTTGAAAGTCATGCGCAGAAAGGCCTATTTGACGCTCTGGTGGTGGCAATCCAATTTGTTTACGCATGGTGCGATTCAGCCACGGATCAGGCACTTCCAGTTTGGGCCAGATATTTTCATTCAGCCCCGCCAGAATCACTAAATCAGCCCCCTGCTCTCGCGCCTCCCTTGGCCCCATGATCGCTATTTGCGGGTGCGGGGTGATCGCTTCGCGCACTTCGTCTTCTTTTAATATCTGCAATAACAATGCATTGTATTCAGCAGCAGATAGCTCACTAACCGCCTCGGCTTCCCGCGCCAGTTTATCCATTGCCTGAACGGCCTGAACACCGGCTTCCTTCTCCCACAAAACACCACTGCCCGTCGAATCAGGACCAGCTGCAAGAGTTTCCGCCAGATTTCGGTGCCTCTCAATCCACTCGGACAACGGCGCATTGGTCCAGTTTGCCAAAGGTGCGAAAACCTCCCGTAGCCAAGCGGACCACACCAACACTTGCGGATCATCCGCCTTATCCGCCCAGTCCGAAATCCGCCCAAAATCCACAAAAGGCGCGCCGCCACGCAGCTCTCCTGCCTCCAAATTGCGCGCCAGCAATCGGAAGTTCCCGTTATCTAGTCCCCGCGCGCAAAGTGGATGCTTCAGCAGTGACACTAAGGCCAGAGGCGTTAAGTGTTGGCCAAAACACCCCGCTAGCAGACGTAGAAAAACGCCCGGCGGTGTTTGATGCAAAGGCCGGCCCGCGCTGTCGTCCGGATGAATGTCCCAGCGTTGCAACGTCGCGGTCACACGGCGGGTAAGGGCACGATCGGGAGAGATCAGAACTGAATTCTGCCCATCCTGCGCCGCTTTGCGCAAACGAACGGCAATGGCTCTGGCTTCGTCTTTCGGGTTATCGGCCTCGATTAAGGCGATCTCCCGCGTTGCACGTGCGAGGTCTTGCTTCAATGACGGGCCTTCCTCCAGCCATTGATCCGTAAAAGGAGCGGGGCGAAGAGCCAGCGAAAGAAGTTGATTGCGAGGCCTGTTAACAGTTGCTGACGACGCCCATCTATCTAGATTATTAATGTCTATATTCAAAGACTTGCAGAACTTAAACAACCCGGATTGCGGATGATCCATAGACACCCTTTGGTCGCCAAAATCATGCCAGGCTTGCGCCGGCATTTCCAAATCCACCCCGGGCAAGATAACCGCCCCTTGCGGAAGCGCCGCAACCGCACGCATAAACACTGCCGAGGCACCGCGTGAACCTGTAGAACCAGCAACGATGATCGGATGATTAGGGGGCGATGTCTTCCATTGCTCCGCCAATGCCAGTGCGCTGGCCCGCTGTCTATCTTGCGGATCTACTGCCGCAGAAGGATCCCAATGCGACGCCAGAATACGCAAGAAACCCAAGCTGCGTTCCCAATGGCCAGATAATTCACCGACTTTGATTTCCTCTAACAATTCAAAGGCAACGCCTTCGCCCTGCATCTCATCCAGCAATTCGGTTAAGGATCCCGCCAAGTCAAAGACCGCCGATTGTGGTGCCAAGTCAGGTTCTTGTTCCAACAATGCCTTGACCAATTGCACCAGCCGCAATCGCCGCCGCAAGGAGCTGACCGGCGCAGGTAGGTTAACGGGTAAATCAGGCAAACTGGCAATATCGGTAATCAACCGCAATCGCGGCAACAACAACGCGCCCTGCTGTAACAACAGCGCATGTATCCGGCGTTCCATCCGGCGAGTATTCACAAAAACCTCGACCCGCGCCAATGCGTCAGGCGGTTGATCCTCAAAACGGGCCAGCAATCCATCTACAAAGGCTTGTGCGAAATTACAGCCAATGGACAGCGTGAACACCCGTGGTTCTGATTGGGCTTTAAACATTTTCGGCTCTTTTCAATTCGGCTTCTGCCACTGCAATACCTTCCGGCCTGCCTACATCCACCCAGCCACCGGAATGAACAATCCCAAAGACCCGTTGGTCCCGTAACATTTCATCCCAAACCAGATTAAGCGAGAAGCTATTCTGCTCAAAATCCATTAACCGATTGGTTTTGATGATCTGGGTACCGGAATAAACGAATGGCGCGGTTTCAAGTTCACCGCGGCGACTGAGTCGGCCAAGTCTATCCATAAAGAAATCCCCCGCCCCTCGGTTCTCCTGTGCCTTTTCGCGCGGCACCACCATCAACAACGCGTCCATTCGCGATGGGTCCCAGGCACGGGCAAGTGCCTGCAACGGGTTATCGCCTGTCCAGACCATATCAGAATTCAGCGTGTAAACCGGCGCATCGCCCAATAACGGCAAAGCATTCCTAAGCCCGCCACCTGTTTCAAATATTTCCGGATATTCCCGCAACAGTTTTACGTCAGTTCGGGGCGCTAAATGCGTTTCCAAAACCTCCGCTTTGTAATGTGTGTTCACCACTATTTTTTCGACACCCGCCTGATGCACCAATTCCAACGTGTGATCAATCAATGGCCTGCCCGACACCTCTATCATCGGCTTGGGGCAGTCTTTGGTCAGCGCCCCCATGCGCTTTCCAAATCCAGCCGCGAAAACCATTATCGCATCAGGACTCATCGCGAGCATCTCTTATTTTATTGAGTGTTGTAGCGTTTGGCTCAGGGAGATTCTGTTTCACCCAAGACTGCAAACCCGCGAGGGCAGGATGCATAAGATCCCGCATCAAATGCGCCCAAACCCTAGGAATAAGGTCCAGGTAGGTTGCTTTCCCGTCGCGCAAGTAAAGCCGCGTGAAGATACCGATTATTTTCAAATTCCGCTGCGCCCCCAATATGTTATAAGACATAATGAAACCCTTTTCGTCAACACCCTTAGCTGCCAAATAACGCGTGATCATTGCGGCTTGCAATTCCGGTGAAGTGTCTCGTCGGGCATCCTCGAGCAATGACACCAAATCATAGGCTGGATGCCCCGCAAGTGCATCCTGATAGTCCAGCAAACCAACCCGTTTGATACCTGATCGCTGCGGCAACCAAAGCAAGTTTTCCGCATGATAATCCCGTTGAACCAAAACCAGACCATCGGTTGGAAGCAAAGCGCAGGCCTCGTTGATTAGCCTGTCATATTCTTCAGGCAAAGCAGCCGGGCCCAAAGCGCCCGTTGCAGCAGGCAAATACCAATCCGTCAATAAACGTGCTTCTCTGAGGTATGTTTGAGCATCATAACGAGGCAGTTCGAGCGGAGCGTTATGGGTATGCAGTTCTGCCAAAACATCTATTGCAGCTTCATAAAGTTGCCACTCCATTTCGGGTGTATGCCCGCAAATACGTTTAAACAAATCATCGCCAAGATCTTCGATCAGCAAAAACCCGTTTATTGCGTCCGTATGATATACTTCCGGTGCCGATAACCCATAACCACGCAATGTTTCCGTGACTTGTTTGAAGGTTACAATATTGGACTCAATATCTATCGGAGCATTCATCAAGATTGCCGTTTTGCCGCTCTGCTCATCAATCAACCGATCATAACTGCGGCTAGAAGCGTCTGCAGCCAACGGAACCCGTGTGGCCGCTTGCCAACCACTCTCTTTAATAAAATCCCTTAACAGGTCAAATCGATCAATCATTTATTTGTCTGAACCTCATGCAACATCAATTTCAATATTTCAGCGACTGTATCCCATTTAGCACCTGTCCACTCTAGATGCATCACCCGACTGTTCTCACCCGTAATGTCAAAGCGGAGCCACATGGCATCTTTTGGGACCAAATCACCCAGCCGTTCCGGCCACTCAACAAGGCAGATCGCCTCCTCAAAGGCGGCTTCCAAGCCCAGCTCGTACAATTCATCAACATCGGTCAATCGGTAAAGGTCGGCGTGCCAAATTTCTACCAACCGCAAATCATAGCTTTGAACCAGTGTGAAGGTCGGTGAAGGCACATCCTCGACCGGACCAAATTCTGCCATCCTTGTCTGGATCAAGCGGCGGGCAAAATCGGTTTTTCCAGCGCCGACAACGCCCTGTAATAACAAGGTATCCCCTGCGAAAACCAACTCGGCAAAACATTTCGCCGCGCTTTCGGTATCTGTGGTGTCCTTTAGATAAAAACTGCGTCGCATGGCCTACCTTTTGTCACGCCAGAATTAGAATGCTCTGGCATCGAAAGACAAGGGTAGAATTCAGGCGCTATCCTGCAATACTTGGATATCAAGTGCATTGCGTCTGTGCGCGAACCTGAATTCACAAAAAACTTGCCCTCCGGCAATGGGGGAAAAAGTCATATTCACCACCCCTCCGGACCCCAAAAAGACGTCGGCTTGCCATTGGCTGCGCTCAGACGGGTCCAATACAAACTGGCGAAAATCACCCCAAGCCGGAGAGGGTTTGCACATATCTTGCAACAAGCGGCTAAAATCGACAACGGTGACAGGTGAGACCGCACCAGCCAGATCGCAGCCCCAAATTTCGTCAAATGCATCATTTACAAAAACCAATTCCCCAGCCGGATCAAAAATCGCCACCCCGTCTGCAAGGCAATCCAACGCTGAATACAATTGCTCCAATTCACCGCGAAACTGCCGCTCGATCATCACGGATTTGGATATATCCTCAAACAACAGAGCCAACCCGCCCTGAACATGAGGTCGACCAACCACACGGTAGATGCGTCCGTTCCCCAAGGTCCATTCGGCCTGATAAGTACCGTTAATTGCACCACTTTCAAGGTTTTTGAATTCTTGACGGATAGATTGGAAATCGCTCGGCTCCGGCATGATCCCTTCGTTTCGCAAACGATCCAGAAAGCTCATCAAACTCGGACGCCGGATGAGCCATTCAGCGGGTAAGTCCAGCAACCCTGAAAGCGCAGGATTGAATAACGACAGATCGCGTTTCTTGTCGAAAATGGCCAAGCCGATGGGCAAATGTGCAAAGGTTTCTGTCAATGTCTGGATGAATCTCTGTAATTCCTGCTCGGACTCGATCAGTGGCGCTGCATCTGCCGCATAATAGTAATCAATCCCATCTTGCTTGGATGTTTCCAGGCTAAACCAGGCGCCACCTTTAGGATGGCCACTCTTTAAGCGCGTGCGACCTGTCGGTTTATCCGCATGGGTATCGAACGCCCGGATGCCCCTCAAATCAACGCCGTCGAACAGTTCGTCGAAACGTTCATTCTGCCAAATAACTTCTTGATTGCGCTCTGCCCATATTACCGAGGGAGCATTCCCCAAAGCCTTTTGCAGATCAAAGGAGTCACCGAAGCCCCTGCCATTCTTGTCCTGCAGAAATCGGTAGCGCATCACCCACGCCAAACCCATCCCAACCAAGAACAGCAAAACCAAAGACACAAATGTATAAATTGTGTTGTCAGACAAGTTCGGTTCCGAAGATAGTTCACAGAGATACTTTTCTACTAATCATATAGTCGATAACTCAAATGAAGACAACCCATAATACACAAATACAACCCCCTACTCAACCTGAGGATTTACCTCAATGGCACCGCCTTTGGTCTTTTCAATTTTCGACCTGTCCCATCGCACATTAACAATCGCGCCGGAAACGCCGACCATACTGCGCAAATACCTATTTTGACCAATGTTCACGTAACCATCCATGGCGGCATTGGCAAAAGTCAGTTGCGCGCCCGTTCGCTCCAACATTGTTTTGGCAATGAACAGGCCCAGCCCCATACCTTCATACCCGGCCCGCGCCTGCCCATTTTGTTTTGAACGTTTACCTTTCCCCAAATATGGCTCTCCGATTCTCCCTAGTAATTCAACAGGATAGCCTTTTCCGTCATCGCCAATCAGGATACGAATGGATTTTTCGGTCCAAACCGATTGAACCCAGACAGATGTAGTGGAAAAATCCACTGCATTCTGAATAAGATTGCGTATTCCATGGATAATTTCGAGGTTGTTAGCCACAAAGGGGATGTCCGCCATCGCCGAAAAATCAGTCTCACCGTTGGCGATAAAGAATATCTCTTTTCCCCGATTTTCATGCGGCTCGGCCGCGGCCTGAACCAGCCCCGTAATGGGGATCTTCTTGATCAGCATATCTTCTTTGCCTGCATCCCCCATATCGCGCAATATTTGCCGTAACCTATCGGTTTGCTCGCCAATCAGTATCACGTCCTGTTGCAACTCCGGTTGATCTGCAAGGTCATATTCCAACTCCGATGCCGCCAATTTGATCGTAGCCAAGGGTGTGCCCATTTCATGCGCAGCCGCCGCAACAACCCCGCCCAACATCGACAATTCATGCTCGCGCGCCATAGCCATCTGTGTTGCCGCCAACGCTTGTGACATGGTGAAAGTCTCTACCGTAACCCGCCGCGCATATGCAGACAGGAACAAGATTCCAATCACCAGAGCTGCCCAAATTCCGGCTAGATACAACTCAGGCAGATGCAATATTTGACCGGAGAATGTTTGGATTGGCTGAAAATAGAACGCCAAAAAGGTAATGGCCGCCACCGCAGTCCCCGCCACCAAAAAGCTGGCATTTCGCCTCAGGGCAGTCGCAGAAATTGTTACCGGTGCAAGAATCAGCAGGGCAAACGGGTTGTTAAGGCCCCCGTTCAAATACAGCAAGAAAACCAGCTGCCCCAAATCAAACAATAATGTCAGGATCGCCTGTTTCTGCGACAAGCGTTTGCTTTCCGGCAAAACAAAAGTAGCAATCAAATTGAATATCACCGATATGCCAATTGCCAACATACACAGGCCAACTTGCAGATCTAGATCCAGAAAATAGACACCGACAAAAACTGCCAACGTTTGCCCTGCAACCGCCATCCAGCGCAGCATCGTCAGAGTACGCACACGCACCCATTCACTGCGGGCTGTGTTGTCAAAAATACTAAGTTGGGGTTGCTGCATGAGCCTCACCGGGTTGTGACGAAATAGCGGCTTGCCATTCGTTTCCTAACGCTAGACCAAGAGCGCAAAAGATGGAACCACACAAACAGGAGCATCAAATGCCAAAATGGACTGCTATCGCCGCAACTGCCGCTGTTACAATAGGTCTTGGAGTCACTGCCGCTTACGTTCTAACCACTTCGGGCCCCAAGTCTTGCAGCAGTGCAACAATTGCTGGCGGCAAGGCTGCAATCGGCGGGCCGTTCACTTTGGTAGATAACAAAGGGGCCACAGTTACCGACAAAGACATCATAACCGGCCCGACACTGATCTATTTTGGCTATACTTTTTGCCCCGATGTTTGCCCTTTGGATACCGCTCGCAACGCCGAAGCAATTGACATTCTGGATGCCAGAGGCATCGATGTATTGCCCGTTTTCATCACCATCGACCCTGCCCGTGATTCGGTTTCGGCGGTCTCCGGTTTCGTCGAGGTGATCCACCCACGCATGATTGGCCTGACGGGGACACCTGAACAGATCAAGGCTGCCTCACGCGCCTATAAAACCTATTTTCGTAAAAACGGCGAGGGCGAAGATTACCTGATGGATCATTCAACATTCACCTATTTAATGGGTCCTGACGGGTTATGGGAGTTTTTCAAGCGCGACGATACGCCAGAAAAAATCGCGGATACAGTTGCTTGTTTTATCGATCAAAAAGCCTAGAATTGACGTGGCGGGCTGGACCGACTAAAAAGGTCGGATAATAATTCTCATGGCAGGATAGGCGACAACATGGTTGAGCGGCAGCTTCAGGACATTGGTGAAGATAACACATTGCTCATTCTTGATGATGATGAGCCTTTCCGCAACCGGTTGGCGAGAGCCATGGATAAACGCGGGTTTAAGTCCACCGCACTTGGGTCTGTCACCGCCGGGCGCGCTTTTTGTACGGCAACACCGCCAGCCTATGCCGTTGTTGATTTGCGGCTAGAGGATGGCACCGGCCTTGATGTGGTTGAGGTTTTACGCACCAAACGGTCCGACGCCAAGGTTGTTGTGTTAACGGGTTATGGCGCTATCGCTACGGCAGTTGCAGCTGTTAAAATCGGTGCGACAGATTATTTGTCAAAGCCCGCCGATGCCAATGACGTTACAAACGCGCTTTTGGCCATTCCCGGCGACAAACCACCACCCCCGGAAAACCCCATGTCAGCAGATCGCGTACGGTGGGAACATATCCAGCGGGTATTCGAGCTTTGCGATCGCAATGTCTCTGAAACCGCGCGCCGCCTGAACATGCACCGGCGCACTTTGCAACGGATTCTGGCAAAACGCAGCCCCCGCTAGGCGCAGCACCGCAGCCATTTGATGAATGTCGTCAGATGCGCGGATTGATGGCCCTTCATCGTCACCAGAAAATACCCCATCTTGGTCTCTTGCGTTTCCATCAGTTCAATAAGTGTGCCCGCTTGCAAATCGCGCTCAATCAAAGCAACTGACTGGATCGCCAGCCCATACCCCGCCCTTACAGCTGACAGCACCAAATTATTGGTGTCAAAGTAGGTGACCGAAGCCTTGCTAAAATCAATCCCTTGGGTTTCCGCCCATACGTGATGCTCTGACACCTGTTTTTCCAACAACCAAGGCAGTTTGTGCATCTTCTCAACTGTCATCTGGCCTTTATCGCCAATCAAAGCTGGGCTACCAACCACCATCACCTGCGCCGAAGTTAAGCGCTCGCTTTCATACCCCGGCCAATCACCCAATCCATAGCGAATGGCCAAATCCATTCCGTCTCGGCGTAAATCAGACAGGCTGCTGCTGGGCTTCATCACCAGCTCGATTTCGGGGTGATCCGCCCAAAACCCGCCAAGGCGTGGCATCATCCAGTTTTCCGCGAATGTCGGTGTCATAGTTACCTGTAAAGGGCGGGTGGTTGCAAAGTCATGCAAATCCCGTACCCCTATTTCTATGCGCCCAAACCCCTCTTGCAACGCATTTGCCAGATGTTTCCCTGCCTCGGTTAATTCCATACTGCGGCCGCTGCGAAACACCAATTCAATGGCAAAGAACGCCTCTAACGCCCGCACATGCTGCGCAATCGCTGCATGAGTCACATTGAGCGAACGTGCCGCCGCGCTAAAGCCGCCCAACCGCGCGGTCGCCTCAAACGCCCGCAAGCCAGAGAGGGAAGGTATTTGTCGCCAGTTCATTTTGCCACCTGATAGTTCACCTTACATATAGAAATTCTTTCAGATTCGATTTGCGGATGCAACAAGGTTATTCAGGGAACAACAGAAACCGAAAGGAAACGACATGTTATCAATCTTTGCAAACGCCATGCGGATCGCCACAAAAACCACCCCGGTGCGCGATCCCGAAATGCAGCGCTTTCAACAACGCCGCGAATCCTGCCGGGCCAACAACGAATTCTACAAACGTTGGGCCGAGACCGAAGGCCGGTATTTGCGCTAAAGCAAAGCGTTGTGACGCGCAGTAAAATCCCGCCGCACATCCAGCGGCGGGCGCAGGTGGATTTTCAAATCCACAACCAGCGCAGAGGCGGGTTTGCCAAACAGCTTATCCGCCTCAACCCGCGTAAACCCCGCGATCTGGATCGCCTCCAGCCACGCGCTTATGTTATCCGCCTTTTTGATCTGTTTCTTGATCATCACAGGCACCACCGCTGGCAGCCCAAAACGAATGTGAATGGCCGCCGTCAACCGATCATCCAACGCACCATACTCCGGCCCCACCGCTGCCTTAACAGGCGAGATCATATCCCCGATCACATACTCCGGCGCATCATGCAGCAGCGCCGCCAAACGCCATTTGTCCGGTGCTTTGGGCTGAA
Organism: Alphaproteobacteria bacterium; assembly: GCA_024280735.1. Classification (GTDB taxonomy): domain Bacteria; phylum Pseudomonadota; class Alphaproteobacteria; order Rhodobacterales; family Rhodobacteraceae; genus Amylibacter. Next base: position 96,741 of record JAJRPO010000026.1, read on the forward strand.
TCAGCCCATATATCTGCTCTACCAGCAACGAATGCTCCGCCACCGAATAGGCATAATCCCCCACAGTCTGCCCATTCCAGCGCGCCACAAACGACAGGCCATGCGCAATATCTTCGATTTCGATGTCCAGCGGCGACGGATCCAGCAAATCCAGCCGACGGCCAGAAAGCATCCGTTGCCAAGCGCGGGGTTGTTTCATGTGGTTTCCTTTGGGATCGGTTTTTAGCCATTGCGCCGGATTATTCAAGTGTTGCAAGCAGAGCGTGATTTAGGTCAAAGAATAGCCAATCAACCTTTGCTATCCTCTCAAAACAACTCACTAAATCAGAGTCGAGCCGACCATGACCCCACGCGAACCCTTCCAAAGCCCCACCGTATTCAGCTACGGCTTCCGCCCTTTCTTCCTATCCGCCAGTATCTTTGCCCTGATCGTGATTCCCATCTGGATGGCAATCCTCTCTGGCCATATAACCCTAGACGCCCCCTTTGCCCCCGCCGTCTGGCACATCCACGAAATGCTGTTTGGCTACGCCGCAGCCGTCATCGCGGGTTTCCTGTTCACCGCAATCCCGAACTGGACAGGCCGGATGCCCGTGCGCGGTTGGCCATTGGCATTCCTTTTGGTAGTCTGGCTCTTGGGTCGCCTGTCCGTCGCTGGCGTTTTCGGCCTAGGCGCAGTTTCGGTAATGCTCATCGACGGCGCTTTCCTCGCCGCCATTGTGGTCATGGTCACAATCGAAATCACCGCCGGCAAAAACTGGCGTAACCTGAAAGTGCTGGCTCCTGTTATTCTTCTGCTCCTCGCTAACATCACCTTTCATATCGAATCCATGCAAACAGGCCTCGCGGAAATCAGCACACGCCTCGGCTTTGCGGCCATCATTTTCCTTGTCATGCTAATCGGGGGCCGCATCATCCCCGCCTTTACTCGCAACTGGCTGGTCAAACAAAACAGCTCTGCATTACCAGCCCCCTTCGCCAAATTCGACGCAATCGCCATCCTCGCGGGCGCCCTCAGCATGGCCGCTTGGGTATTACTCCCCAACATCCCGTTAATCGGCGGCATGCTGATCACCGTTGCCCTGCTGCATTTCTTCCGCCTGTCACGCTGGCAGGGTCACCGCACACTACCATCGCCGTTGCTCCTGATGCTCCACATCGCCTACGCCTTTGTCCCCGCAGGCATTCTGTTGCTGGGGCTAGACAGCATCAGCGAGCGTTTCGACACCTATGTTGCAGGCCTGCACCTGCTGGGCATCAGCGCCATCGGCGGCATAACAGTTGCCGTGATGATCCGCGCCACTTTGGGCCACACAGGTCGCCCCCTAACCGCACCCATCACTTTGATCCTCGCCTTTGACCTGATTATCTTTGCCGGCATCTATCGTGCCTTCTTTCCCAACTCGGAAATTGCCGGGATCTCAGGCATAGAGGTCGCCGCAACACTCTGGACCATCGGCTTTGCCATCTTCGTATTAAAGGTCGGCCATTGGCTGGTGACGCCAAAGGCACAAAAACGCACGCCAAACCCCGCAAAGCGGTGATGTGTTGCCCATTTGGCAAGGCAATGCTAACTGAGCGCAGAATTATCGAAAACACAGGAGCGTGGCCATGACCACCGACTATATCGTCAAAGACATCTCGCTGGCCGAATTTGGCCGCAAAGAACTGGACATCGCCGAAACTGAAATGCCGGGCCTAATGGCGCTGCGTGAAGAATACGGCGCAGCACAACCGCTTAAAGGTTCCCGCATTGTTGGCTCCTTGCACATGACCATTCAGACGGCGTGTCTGATCGAAACACTGACAGCTTTGGGTGCTGATGTGCGCTGGGCGTCCTGTAACATCTTTTCCACCCAAGACCACGCGGCGGCAGCCATTGCGGCAACGGGTGTTCCGGTATTTGCGATCAAGGGCCAATCCCTGACAGAACATTGGGATTACCTCGACAAATCTTTCGCCTTTGACGACGGGCCAAATCTGATCCTCGACGATGGTGGTGACGCCACGTTGTACATCCTGCTAGGTGCCCGCATTGAAGGCGGCGAAGCCTTTGGTGTTGCAGGTTCCGAAGAGGAAGAATGCATCCAGGTGCAAATCAAAAAGCGTATGGCGGCAACGCCCGGCTGGTTCACAAAAATGCGCGACCAGATCAAAGGCGTGTCAGAGGAAACAACAACCGGCGTTCATCGCCTGTACGAACTTCACAAGAATGGCGAACTGCCCTTCCCAGCCATCAACGTGAACGATTCGGTTACCAAATCCAAATTCGACAACAAATACGGCTGTAAAGAATCCCTCGTCGACGGTATCCGCCGCGCAACAGACACAATGATGGCCGGTAAAACTGCTGTTGTTTGTGGTTACGGCGATGTTGGCAAAGGCTCCGCAGCATCCCTGCAAGGTGCCGGTGCCCGGGTGAAAGTCACCGAAGTTGATCCAATCTGCGCCCTACAAGCGGCCATGGACGGATTTGAAGTTGTAACCCTTGAGGATGCCGTTGCAGACGCCGACATCTTCATCACCACCACTGGCAACAAAGACATTATCCGCATCGAGCATATGCGCGCGATGAAAGATATGGCGATTGTTGGCAACATCGGCCACTTTGACAATGAAATCCAAGTGGCGGCGCTGGCCAACCACAAATGGACCAACATCAAAGATCAGGTCGACATGATCGAAATGCCTTCCGGCAACCGGATGATCCTGCTGTCCCAAGGCCGCCTGTTGAACCTTGGTAACGCCACCGGCCACCCGTCGTTTGTGATGTCCGCCAGCTTTACCAACCAGGTTCTGGCGCAGCTGGAACTCTGGACCAACACGGATGCCTATAAGAATGAAGTTTACATTCTGCCCAAGCATCTGGACGAAAAAGTAGCCCGTCTACACCTGAAAAAGATCGGCGTGAAACTGACAGAGCTGACCAAAGAACAGGCCGATTATATTGGCGTGAAAACCGATGGTCCGTTTAAGCCAGAGCATTACCGCTACTAAGCCCATCCCCTAACACTGAAAAACGGCCTCGTTTCGGGGCCGTTTTTTGTTTCTGGTAAACCTTCGCAATTACTCGTTTTACGTCCTGCCATCTCCATCCCAAAACCTCGCCTGACATAGTTTGTTTTCGGAATGATTGGGCCAATAATCCCGGTGAATTGAGTTATTTTGCCCTCCCCCCTTTTTTTACAACCCCTCATCCCCTACATTTCGCTCAGGGGAGGATGCCCATGATGGGACCTCTGGGAGAGAAAGCCGGATATCGCCGGTGAACAACAAGGAGAATAAGATGGGCAAACGCGACGATTTGATCGCTAAATATGCGGACGACCTGAAGAACAAATGTGGCATGACGGCGGATATGGATTTGCTGACCAAAGTAACCATCGGCTGCGGCCCGGCAATCTACAATGCCGACGCGTCCACGGTGGCGGCCTCGCAGGCCAGTGAATTGGAAACCGTTAAAAACAACTTCCTGATCAAGAAACTGGGTCTCGCAGACAGCCCGGCCCTGATGGAGGCCATCAACAAAGCCATGGACACTTACGGCCGTTCAGAGCGTAACAAATATCGCGCAGTGGTTTATTACATGCTGACAAAGCAATTCGGCAAAGAATCCGTTTACGGTTAATCACGCCTATTTTGCAATGAAAAGGCGCCCGCAACCGGCGCCTTTTTGGTTAACAAGCTGATTTACCTAAACTTTTCCGCACACTGCGTTTGTAATTGAGGGTTGAATTCGATAGCAAACCTTTATGCGAGGACCCTTTCAGGGTTTGGGGTGAGGGGAGGCTTTGAGACCAGCAAAGCCTCCCTTCCTCTCTGGCTGTTAAACAGATCCATTCAAGCCGGCCATCTCACATACAACCCGCCACTCGGTTTCGGTTACAGGCTGAACCGAGAGCCTTGAATTGCGCACCAAAACCATTTCTGCCAGACGGGGTTCAGCCTTAATCTCAGCCAGACTCACAGGATTAAGAACGGCCTTTACTGCTTTGATATCAACGCATTCCCACCTTGGATCATCTGACGTGCTGTCAGAATGGCACAACGCGCAAACCTCGATAATACCGACCACGGACTTCTCTTTTAGCGAGTGATAGAAAAAACCACGGTCCCCAATCGCCATTTGACGCATAAAATTGCGCGCCTGATAATTGCGCACGCCATCCCACTCCTCGCCAACTTCGCCTTTGGCAACTTGCTGATCCCAACCCCAAGTATTCGGCTCCGATTTAAACAACCAATACGCCATCTAACTCTCCCTTTTCAAAGGCCGCGCCATTAAGGTTTCCAGCGCCTCCGCAACAGTTAACGCGTTTTCCAGAACATCCGCCACAACCGCTGCAATCGGCATTTCAATGCCATGCTCATCGGCCAACCCGACCAGCGCCCGCGCGGTTGCAATGCCCTCCACGGTGGTTCCCGTTCCAAACGTACCCTTACGGGCCAGTGCCTCGCCAAAAGAAAAATTCCGAGATTGCGGCGACGTGCAGGTCAACGCCAAATCACCAAACCCCGAAAGCCCGGCCAAAGTTTCCGCCTTGGCACCCAAGACCTGCGCCAGCCGCGACATCTCTGCAAAACCACGGGTCAACAGCGCCGCCCGCGCGCTTTCCCCCAAATCGGCCCCCACAACGATGCCGCAAGCAATGGCATAGACGTTTTTTAACGCCCCACCCAGCTGTACGCCGGCTAAATCCTGGGTCAAATACAGGCGCATCGTCTCGGTGGACAACAAGGCCTGCAAATTATACCCCAAAATCTCATCCTTGCAGGCAATCGACAGGGCTGTCGGCTTACCCGACGCGATTTCTTTGGCAAAGCCGGGGCCGGAAATCACAGCGATTGGCGCGGTAATCTGTTGATCTGCCACGATTTGGCTTTGCAGCATCCCCGTGCCCGACTCCAGCCCTTTGGCGCACAGGATTATCGGACAAGTGGCATCTGACATGTCGTTCTCTTGCAAAAAACCGCGTAACTTCTGGGCTGGTATAACCAATAATATCGCGTCAGAACGCGCCAAGTCAGCCAGACAATGCGAAGCGCGCAGGCCACGCGGCAACCTGACCTCCGGCAAATATCTCTCATTAATGCCGGCAGCCTGCATCTGCGCCACTTGTACAGAATCCCGCCCCCAAAGGGTAACATCATGTCCCCCGCGCGCGATCACACAACCCAAAGCTGTACCAAAAGCACCCGATCCGATGACCCCAATCCTGCTCATGCTTTGGCACCTTTCTTACCGGATCCCAACATCGGCGCGGCATCACGATCCAGCGGCCAACGCGGACGAGCAGCAAGGGTCAGATCATCGCGATGCCCTTTGGTGAACCGCTCCAGTCCAGCCCAAGCAATCATCGCTGCATTATCTGTGCAATATTGTAACGGCGGTGCCAGAAACTCAAACCCACACCCATCTGCAACCCGTTGTAAACCTCCGCGAATAACAGAGTTCGCGGCCACTCCACCAGCAACAGCCAAAACGGGTTTTCTGGTATCTGCCAGCCCTTGAAAAACCAAACAAGCCCGCCGTGTTTTCTCGGCCAATGTATCGGCGACAGCCAGTTGAAAACTGGCGCACAAGTCGGCTCTGTCCTGAACTGTTAACCCGTTTTTTTCGTCAACCAACACATCCCGCGCCCGCCTCAATGCAGTCTTTAAACCCGAAAAAGACATGTCTTGCCCCGGCCTGTTCAGTAGTGGTCGCGGGAATTTAAATCTTTTTGCGTCACCTGTTAGCGCCTCTTTCTCAACCAACGGCCCACCCGGGTATCCCAACCCCAGCAATTTGGCCGTCTTGTCAAACGCCTCACCCGGCGCATCGTCAATTGTGCCGCCCAACCGTTGAAACCGATCCTCTGAATACACCGCCAAAAATTGGCAATGCCCACCAGATACCAACAGCATCAGATAGGGGTAGGCCACTTGATCCGTCATGCGTGGCGTCAGCGCGTGCCCCGCCAAATGATTAACGCCAATCAACGGCTTGCCAGACCCAACAGCCAACCCCTTGGCACACATCACGCCGCTCAACACGCCCCCGATCAGCCCCGGCCCAGCCGTCACCGCAATCGCGTCCATGTTATTCAGGCCGACACCCGCCTGCTGCAACGCGCGTTCAACACAAATATCCAGCCTCTCCGCGTGGGCGCGCGCCGCAATTTCCGGCACCACCCCGCCGAAATCCGCATGCAGGGCATCTTGCCCCCAAACGACCGAGGACAGAACCTCCGGCACACCGTCCACGCGCCGCACAACCGCCGCCGCTGTGTCATCACAGCTGCTTTCAAGGCCCAAAACTGTCACTGTCTCTGTCATTGCAAAATCCGGTTTATCATGGTCTTTTGTACCGCGCGTCAACCGCTGTGCAAACCCCAAACAATGGTATCCAAACAACCATGATTCGCCCGACCCTCTTGATGATTCGCCCTGAAAACCCCGCCCGTAACTTTGTGAGGGCACTGGAAACACAACTTGGGCGGCCGGTTGCTACACTCTACAGCCCACTCATCGGCATAGAACCGCTTGCCACCAACTTGGATTTAACTGACATCACCTTGCTGCTGTTCACCTCTGTTAATGGCGTCGAACAGTTTGCCCGTAAAACCAAAACCCGCAACATCCCGGCGATCTGCGTCGGTACAACCACGCAACAAGCCGCTTTAAAAGCAGGTCTGGTGGCGACAGATGCTGGTGGCACAGCACAACTACTCCTCGCTCAGGCTATCGCGCGCAAACAGGAAAAATTCCTCTATATTTGCGGAGAGCAGACCTCGTTTGATTTATTGACCGCGCTACGGGCTGAAAATATCATCACCCGCGCGGAAATCCTTTATCGGCAATCACGCCTACCACTCTCCAAGCCCGCCAGCTCCCTACTGAAAAATTCACCCGCCATCATCCCTATCTTTTCTGCCAACGGCGCGAAAACCCTGTTGAAAGCAATCGCAGATAAAGAAATCTACAAGCTTACGTTGCTGTGCATCAGCCCCACAGTCACCGAAACCTGCACTCGCGCGACAATCGGCACAGTCCACACCGCACGATCCCCAAACCGCAAGGGCATGATCGACAAACTAACTGATTTGCTGTAAATTTACCCGGCCTTGCCTATTTGACTTGAGACCCCCCTCCCATCGGCGTACCTTTCAACCGAGGGATTCCTTCCTATATTTATTTGATGCCCACCAAACAGGATACAAAGCCCGTGTCAGACACAGACAATATTTCTACCGACACAAATAACGAAACCACCGAGAATATGGAGGTATCCCACGACGAAGAACATGAGGAACACCACACCTCGCTGTCGGCAAGGGTTCTGAAGGGCCTGTTTTTAATTGTCATCGGTTCCGGTATCGGCCTTTGGGGCGCACCCAAACTCGCACCTTTATTGCCGCAAGGACTGGCTCCCGTTGCAGAGTTCCTGATGCCCGGCCAGTCCATTGCCACCGCAGAAGTTATCGCACTACGTTCTGAAGTTGAGGTGAAACTAGCAGAACTGGCGGCTAAACCATCTAGCAACCTGACCCAAGAAGACATCGCCAAAGCCATTGCAGTTTATGACGCAGCCAACACCGAAACATTGGCCAAATTGCAAGATCAACTTGGCGCAACCGACGGCCAAGACATAGAAGCCCGCCTGGCAACAGCCGAATCACGGCTTGAACGCGTCACTGCCGAACTTGCCGCCATGAGTGAACGCCTGTCGATGCAAATCACCGAAAACGGTACCGCCTTGTCTGAGGAGGCCGCCGCGAAACTCTCGGGCTATCAGGCGGTAATCACCGGAATGAAAGCACAACTTGACGCCTTGGCCGCAAATAACGGCACCCTTAACCAACGCATAGACGAGGTCTCGGCATCTTCTGTGCGCCGTGTAAAACAGGCCGAAGATGACGCCAACGCCAAAGTTGCCTCCACCGCAACGACCAAACTGTTAACCGACATTAACTCCGCGCTCGACTCAGGTGCATCCTTTCAGGCAGCCCTAGATGGACTGGCCAAAATCGCTGCCATCGCGCCTCCGCCGGAACTGTCCAGCATCGCCCCCACAGGCACCACCAGCTGGGCAAATCTGCGTAGCGCGTTTTCCGAGGTTGCCCACGCCGCCTTGCGTGCCGACACCCAAGCCAATGCCGACAATGGTGTAATGAGCAAATTCGGCGCATTCCTTCGCACCCAGGTCGGCACCCGCTCTCTTGAGCGCCGCGACGGTGACGACACCAACGCAGTCCTGTCGCGGATCGAAGATGAATTAATTCGCGGCAATTTAACCAAGTCGCTGATTGAATCAAACTCCCTGCCCGAGGCCCCTAAGGCTGCCATGACAGAATGGCTCGCCGCCCTGACACGCCTGTCAAACGCCCAATCCGCAATGGCCCAATTAACCAGTACGCTTGGCGTAACCAACTAGTAAGGAACAATATGCTCTGGTCACTCATCCGCATATTTCTGTTTATCGGCATCATCACGGCCGCCGCCTTTGGCACGACTTTCCTGATCGAGAACGGTGGCGAGGTTCGCCTGTCTTTCGCGGGCACCGAATACACATTCCAGCCCCTAGTCGCAATTATCATCATCGCTCTGTTTCTGGTCGCTGTCTGGGTATCCTTCAAAATCCTTGGCCTGCTGGTCGCGGTTTTCTACTTTTTCAACGGCGACGAAACGGCGATTTCCCGCTATTTCACCCGCAACCGCGAACGGCGCGGATTTGAGGCTTTGGCCGATGGTATGGTCGCCTTGGCCGCAGGTGAGGGCCGCGTTGCAGTTGCCAAAGCAGCCAAAGCCGAGAAATATCTGGAGCGGCCGGAACTGACCCATCTGATTAATGCCCAAGCGGCGGAAATGAACGGTGATAACGCGCGCGCCCTGAAATATTATAAAAACCTGTTGGATAACGACCGCACCCGTTTCGTCGGGGTTCAGGGCATTATGAAGCAAAAACTGGCCGACGGTGACACGGATACCGCGCTGAAACTGGCCGAGAAGGCCTTTGCTTTGCGCCCCCAGCATAAGGCGACAATGGATACATTGTTTGACCTGCAAACCGACAAAGAAGAATGGGCCGGCGCGCGCAAAACAATCGAGGCCAAGGTCCGCGCAAACGCCTTGCCCAAGGATGTGGCGCGGCGCCGCGATGCGGTGCTAACACTGGCGGATGCCCGCCAGTTGCTCGATGCGGGCGAAGTGATCTCCGGCAAGGACGCCGCTTTGCAAGCCAACCGCCTGTCCCCCGAATTGATCCCTGCCGCTGTGTTGGCCGCAGAAATGCAGATCAACGACAATTCCAAACGTGCCGCCGCCAAGATCATCAAGAAGGCATGGGAGGCAACTCCGCATCCTGATCTGGCGGCCAGCTTTGCCGATATTGAACCAGAGGAAACCCCCGCCGCACGGTTGAAGCGTTTCAACGCAATAATCAAACTGCGCCCCGATCATTCCGAAACCAAAATGCTGCAAGCCGAATTGAACCTCACCGCCGAAGATTTCCCCGGCGCGCGGCGTGCAATGGGGCCTTTGGCAGACGATGAACCAACCGCCCGATCCCTCGCCATTATGGCCGCAATCGCGCGTGGTGAAGGCGCCGAGGAAACTGTTGTGCGTGGTTGGCTGTCAAAAGCATTGAGCGCGTCGCGCGGCCCGCAATGGATTTGCTCTTCTTGCAATAAAATCCACACGGCATGGGCACCAAAATGTGACAATTGCGCAGGCTTTGACACCATGGCGTGGAAGGCCCCGCCAGAGAGCGACGGCGTTGCCGCAACCACAGCGATGTTGCCAGTGATGGGTGGGTTACTTGCGGACGAGCCTAAGAATGACGCGCCAGTTGTGGATGAAGAGAACACTTAAATTCTCGACACGGTGGCGTACCCATGGGTGCCAAATATCATAACCGCTGAATCTAGGCGTTTTCCCGCAACACATTTCCTGCCAAATAAAGCGACCCGCAAATCAAGATTCGCGCCTCGGGATGGTCGATAACGATGCGTTGAATTGCCGCCAAAACACTGTCCGCTTCCTGCGCATCCATCCCCACATCTCGCGCTGCTGCAACTGTTTCGCCAGCCGACAATGTGGCCGCCTCACCGGGAATAGAAACCCCCTGCAAAGTGGTCGCGCATTTGGCCAATGGTGCCAAATATCCGCGCACGTCCTTGGTGTTCAACATGCCCACAATCATGTGCAACGGGCGCTCCGGTAAACGGCCCAGCGCCTCTGCCAGCGCCTCGCCAGCGGCGGTATTATGGCCGCCATCCAACCAGATTTCCGCATTAGGCGCAGCCTCTAACAGTGGTCCCTCGCGCAATTTTTGCAAACGCGCAGGCCATTCCACATTTGTCAAAGCATCAGAACAAGCGGACTCATTTTTCCCCAACAACCGCAGCGTAGCAATCGCAATCCCCGCATTCTGAACCTGATGCGCACCAATCAAAACCGGCATCGGTAGGTCCAGCAATCCGTATTCATCCTGATAGATCAGCCGTCCGTTTTCTTCCCACACATGCCAATGCTGGCCATGAATTTTCAACGTCGCTCCAACCTGCACCGCCTTGGCCTCAATCACCGCTAGCGCCGCATCGCACTGTGGCCCGACAACCCCAAAACACCCGCGCTTTAAGACGCCAGCCTTTTCACCTGCGATTTCCTCGATGGTGTCACCAAGGTACTGCTGATGGTCAATAGAAACGGGCGTGATTATAGACACTTCCGGCTTGTCGATCACGTTAGTCGCATCCAGCCGACCGCCCAACCCGACCTCCAGAATTGTATACTCTGCCGGTGTTCTGGAAAACGCGAGCAACGCCGCGCAAGTGGTTATTTCAAAATAGGTAATCTGCGTTGGGCCATTGGCCTGCTCGCATTCCTCAAGCGCCGCCGCCAAAGCATCTTCGGTAATCAACTCACCTGCCAAACGGATACGCTCATGAAACCGCGCAAGATGCGGAGAGGTATACGCATGCACGCGGTCGCCAGCGCCCTCCAGCCCCGCGCGGATCATCGCCGAAACAGAGCCTTTGCCGTTGGTTCCCGCCACATGAATTACAGGCGGCAAGGCCCGTTCCGGATTGCCTAAGGCGTCCAGTAAGCGGGTCATACGATCCAGCGTCAGGTCGATAATTTTCGGGTGCAAAGACATCAACCTCATAAGGATGACATCGCTGGCAGGGTTGTTCACTTGGCGCTATCCTCAAAGGTTGCATCTTGCTGCGCAGGCACAGGGGCAGGCAGATCTCCCTTAATCGCAGGCGTTTGTCTCATCAACATGCGGGTAATAGTAATCAGCTCCTCGCGCATATCTTTGCGGTTCGTCACCCGATCCAGCATACCGTGATCCAGCAGGTATTCAGCCCGTTGAAATCCCTCTGGCAGTTTCTCGCCAAGGGTCTGCTCGATCACCCGTGGCCCTGCAAAACAAATCAACGCATTAGGTTCGGCAATATGCACATCCCCCAGCATCGCATAGCTGGCAGTAACGCCCCCCGTGGTGGGGTGGGTCAGCACAACGATGAAAGGCAAGTTTGCCTCTTTCAGCATCTGCAAGGCAACTGTCGTGCGCGGCATTTGCATCAAGGACAAAATACCCTCCTGCATCCGAGCGCCGCCTGCTGCCGAAAACAAAATCATCGGGCATTTTTTCTTTACCGCGCGCTGGCAGGCCGCGATAATCGCATTGCCCACAAACATACCCATCGACCCGCCCATAAAGGAAAAATCTTGCCCAGCGGCAACAATAGGCGTGCGTCCCATATTGCCCTCAGCCACCAACATGGCCTCGTGCTCCTGCGTGTTTTTAATCGCCGCCTTCATCCGTTCGGGGTATTTTTTCTGATCTTTGAAACCCAAGGGATCGGCCAGCGGTTCCGGCACTTCTACCTCGGTGAACAGCCCGCCATCAAAAAGGTTAGCAAAGCGTTCCCGTGGCGAAATCCGTAGGTGGTGGTTACAGTTCTGGCAAACGTTCAAGCCATCCGTCAACTCGCGGTGAAACAGCATGGTGCTGCATTCTGGACATTTCGTCCACAGATTGTCCGGCACCTCGCGGCGTGAAAACAATGAGTTTATCTTTGGCCGAACGTAGTTGGAAATCCAGTTCATTTGCGCCCCGTGCTGATGATGTCGCTGCCGTGTTACATAAGGTTAGCCTTCATTGAATGCAATCACCCGTCGCGTTTCAAGCGAATAACGACCAGATAAATGATATAGGCGGACAAAATACTGCCGATATCCCAAAAAAGCAGGGTTCGTACAGCATCCTGATTGCTGGCATCAAAGGGCGTCAGGTACAGGCTCATACCCGTCATGTCGCCTTGCATGCTGGTAATAAACAAGGCGAAAAAATTGTTGGTGAAATGCAAGCCAATGGCGGCGCCGATGTTGCCCGTTCTGGCCGTCACATCCGCTGCAAAAATACCAAATAACGTGGTGCCAATGACGATCAGAATTGCATTGTCGCCGAATGTTTCAGTATCCCAATGCAAAGCACCGAATACCAGTGACGGCACCAGAATCCAGATCAGCGGGCTGCTATATCGCGCGCCCAATTCCTGTTGTAAATACCCCCGGAAAATCAACTCCTCCGCCGAGATTTGCACGAACAACAGCGGCAGGGCCAGCGGCATCCATTTCATCCAATCCCAAAACGGCAAATTAGGCACCATTTCATAGAAACGAAGTGAAAAGAACGTGCCAATACCGGCAATTGCCGCCAGTACCGCACCTGCTATCAGCATATTGCGAAATATTGCCCCATGACCAATGAGCGATACTGGCGACCTGTCTCGCAGAACCGTGGCCGTCAGGGTAACCGCCCCCGCCATTCCCAAAAAGGTAGAAAGCGTCAACATAACCAGAATAGGCGTATCCGCCTTTGCTAGCATCATCATCGTATCTGCAAAACCGATGGATTCCCCCAAAAACAGGCTCACAACAAGAATTATCAAAAACGTAAATTCAAAATAGAAAAGCACGATCAAACACAGACCAAGCACCAAATACCAACCACTACGTTGTGTTTTAGCGGGCGCGACAAAGGCCTCGAATCGATCATTCATCTGCGGAAACATGCGTGGGAAACCCTGCTTATCACTATCTGTTGCACCTCAACCACGCCTGCATCATCGCCAAAGGAGTGATTGCCATTGATCTATTGCGCCCGTATTGCGTTGGCAATACCGCAACAAGAACAACGCAAGAGACGTAGGCTGAAATATGGGAAAAAGGATAGAACTGCGGCTGCTCGGCATTGGTTTACTGGTCATACTTAGCGGGTGCGTTGTCACTGACGCCATACCTTTCCTCGGGAAGCCAGACGATACAACGACGGTCTATCCGAAAAGCGCAAAAATAGTGATTGGTGGCCCAACGGGGTTTTGTGTGAATTCCCGCCAAAGCCGCACTAACAAAGACGGGGCATTTATCACCCTTGGGCCTTGCACTTCCGAAGAGTTTAAGGCGTCCCGAAACAAGGGCCTGTTTATCGCAAATGTATCGCCAATTGATGTTGCGGACGAATCCATCAACATTGCGGCCTTGGCGAGCTTTTTTGGCAGTGCGGCGGGATTGCGATCCTTGAGTAATTCCGGCGATGCAAAATCGGTTGAGATACTTGATACGGTCACGAAACACGGCGTGTATTTCCTGCATACGCGTGACAGTTCTGAACCGTTGATACCTGAGACAACCACTGAAAACTGGCGGGGCTTCTTTGCCGTGTCCGATCGTTTGGTTTCAGTCACCATGGTGAATTTCATAGAAAACCCGATGCCGCAATCCGTGGTGCTGAATCGGCTAGAAGATTTTGCCGCACGGATTATTCAATTGAATAGGGCAACTTTTTGACCCTTTGCTAACTGTTTCCAGCAAAGATCTTTCCGGCTTAGGGTATTGTTTCCAATTCAGCACTAACCTAAATAATACCTACACCATTAGGACACTTCCACGAATGCTGGATCGCCTGCGCAATTTGATACGAGAACGGTCGCACAAGCGCCAGCTATTGCGTTGGCAGCAAGGGGCCAGTCAGGCGCGTAACATGTCCCTATCGGGCTTGCGCGATTTACGGCGCCAAGCAAACCAGATCAAACGTCGGATTGACACGGTTAACCACATTGCCACGTCGCGGCTAACCCTGCCTGTCATCGGTTCCAAGGCGATCCGCAAACCGGCACGCACTGAGTGGGCGCATCGGCCAGAGGCTTGGGCCGGTCCGGTAAATCCAATGGGTGTTGCTGCCATTGCGTCTAAAACCCGCATTGGAGAGGAGCTGACAGTTTACCACGATTGCCGCAACAGCGAGTTGTCATTGCGTCAGGTCCGCAACACCCGCGAGGAAGATTTGGCACCGTTTGGCATTCGGATGGATGTGTTCAACTTTGATGGGTCATTCCTGTCGCTTGCCATCGAAATGCCACCCGATTCCGTCGAGGGTTTGAAGCGCAGCCATTTGCTGCGCCTGAACATGATTGTCGATAGCGAACGACCGCAAGAAATGTTCGCGCGTTTAAATCTGCGTCACGGCCCCAATACCGAACAGATCGTGCGCGAGTTAGACCTTAGCTCTCGTGAGCTATGGGTTGAGTTTGATCTCTACTACACCCAATTCAACGAAAATCGGGGTGATGCCATGTGGATCGATTTGATTTTTGAAGGCCCGTCAATGAATCAGGTGGTGATCCGCGATATAACGTTGATCCGTAGGCCACGGGCAAATATTTAGAGGTATGTGATGGCAGCGAAGTTTAAACTGACAAAAAAGCAGATCATCAGTGGGCATTACGAGGGGCTTTTGCGGGCCTCCTCTAAAGGGCAGCAAGATCCGGCGCTGGAGATGATCCACCTAGGCCATGTCGTGGGCAATGTTTCCGTCGAGGCAGTCAATTCCGACGGTGACGAATGGCTGGTACGGGCGGAAATCCCTTTGGAATTTTTGGTGGATGGCGTGCAAACCTTCCTGTTCGTCTTTGCCGGTCGCAGCAATATTTTGGGTCGCTTTTCGATGATTACCGGCGAACCGATGGAGGACGACTTGCGTGGCGAGATTGATTTGCTGCGCGCAGAGCTGGACATGCTGAAACGCGCTTTTCGCCGTCATTGCATCGAAACCATGCGGTAACGTTGCGTTCTTGATGACAAACATGCTGTGTTGCCCCTAAAGTCACTTAATTCTGAAACGCAGATAGGCACACCATGACCCACCCGCTTTACCCACACCTGTTTGAACCGCTGGACCTTGGCTTCACCACTTTGCCCAATCGCTTTTTGATGGGATCGATGCACACGGGGCTAGAGGAGGCGGGCGACTGGAATAAAGTCGCCGCCTATTACGGCGAACGGGCAGCGGGCGGTGTTGCGTTGATGGTAACGGGTGGTATGGCCCCAAATGTCGAGGGCGGCGTGATGCCCGGGGCTGCTGGATTGTTCACAGATAATGATATTCAGAATCACAAAATCGTCACCGACCGTACCCACGATGAGGGCGGCCGCATTGCGATGCAGATATTGCACACTGGCCGTTACGCCTATTCACCTGCAGCGGTTGCACCCTCAGCGATCAAATCCCCGATCTCGCCGTTTCCGCCAAAAGAACTGGACGCCGAGGGTATTGAGAAGCAAATTGCCGACATGGTGCAGGCTGCCGTTAATGCCAAAGAAGCGGGTTATGACGGCGTGGAAATCATGGGCTCAGAGGGATATTTCATGAATCAGTTCCTTGTAACCCACACCAACAAACGCACCGATGAGTGGGGCGGCTCCTATGAAAACCGGATGCGCCTACCTGTTGAGGTGGTACGTCGCGCCCGTGCCGCCGTTGGCACCGATTTCATCATCATCTACCGCTTGTCGATGATCGACTTGATCCCAAATGGATCGACTTTCGACGAGGTCATTCAACTCGCCAAAGCAATCGAGGCGGCAGGGGCAACGATCATCAACACGGGCATCGGCTGGCACGAAGCTCGCATCCCGACAATTGCGACCTCAGTCCCACGCCGCGCCTTTTCGTGGGTTACTAAAAAACTGATGGGCCATGTGTCCATTCCGCTGATCACCTCCAACCGGATCAACATGCCCGATGTGGCTGAATCCGTGCTCGCCGATGGCTGTGCCGATATGGTGTCCATGGCGCGTCCTTTCCTTGCAGATGGTAATTTCGTGGCCAAAGCGCGCACGCAGAAAGTTGCGGATATTGTGCCTTGCATCGCCTGTAATCAGGCCTGCCTCGACCACACGTTTTCGATGAAAATGTCATCCTGTCTGGTAAATCCGCGCGCTTGTGCAGAGACTGAATTGAACTATGACAAGGCCGACACGCCAAAAACAATTGCTATCATCGGCTCCGGCCCTGCGGGTCTTTCAACGGCATTGGTGGCCGCACAGCGGGGGCATCACGTAACGCTGTTTGAAAAATCCAGCGAGCTGGGTGGCCAGTTGAACATGGCCAAGCAAGTACCTGGAAAAGAAGAATTTGTTGGTCTGGTAGAGTATTACAAACATGCCGTTTCGCAATCCTCCATCACCCTCAAACTCAACACCGAAGTTTCGGCAGGGGATCTGGCAAATTACGACGAAATCATCATCGCAACAGGTGTCACGCCGCGCGACCCGCAAATCCAAGGGCAAGACGGGCCAAACGTTCTGAGCTATATCGACGTGCTGCGCCACAAGGCCCCTGTTGGCAAACGGGTTGCTGTGATCGGGGCCGGTGGCATTGGCTTTGATGTGGCCGAATTCCTTGTGCACGAAGGAACCAGCCCAACCGAAGATTTGGAATTGTGGAAACAGGAATGGGGCATTGGCGATCCATCAAAAACCCGCGGCGGCTTGGCGCCAACAGGCCCCGCGCCACACGCACCCGCAAGGCAAGTCTATCTGTTGCAACGTAAGGCCCAGAAACTTGGCATGGGCTTGGGGAAAACGACCGGCTGGATTCACCGCTCTACCTTGAAAATGAAGCAAGTCGAAATGGTGGGGGGCGTGAATTACGAGCGCATCACATCGGAAGGCCTGCACATCAGCACCGGTGAAGCCCGTGAAAACCCGCGCCTGTTGGAAGTAGACACCATCGTTATGTGCGCCGGACAATTGCCCGAAAGATCGCTGGCGAACGCATTGGAAGCGATAGGAAGAACGCCGCATATTATCGGCGGCGCGGATGTGGCCGCAGAACTCGACGCCAAACGTGCCATCAACCAAGGTTCAAAACTGGCGGCCAGCCTTTAGGACAACTCATCCATCACGGTGGTCAGCGCCGAGCTGATCCCCGATTCCGACAGCGCATGGCCTGCGTCCGGCACAATAACCATCCGTGACGCGGGCCAATGATCATGCAGCCTGAATGCCGTATGTGGCGGGCAAATCATATCATAACGCCCCTGCACAATTGTGCCGGGAATATGGGCAATCCGGTGCATATCTTTCAAAATCTGCTCGTCTTCGCGCAGAAATCCGGCGTTGCTGAAATAATGGTTCTCGATCTTGGCAAAGGCCAAAGCATAAGACGCCGGAACCGAGCCACGGGTGGGCTTTGGCTCTAAAACCGCAAGCGCGCTTTCCCATTGGGTCCAGGCACGAGCAAACTGAATTTTGAGGTTTTCGTCGTCGCCTTCCAGTCGCTTCGCAAAGGCAGCTATCGTATCATTGCGTTCCTCAGTCGGTAGCAAGTCCACAAATCGCGCCCATTCCCGTGGAAAGAACTGGCCAGCACCGCCGCCATAGAACCAAGTCAGTTCCGCCTGTGTCATCAGAAAAATGCCGCGTAAAACCAGATTGCTCACCCGATCCGGGTGGGTTTGCGCGTAAACCAGTGACAAAGTCGCCCCCCAAGAGCCGCCAAAAACGATCCATTTATCAATGCCCAACTCTTCGCGAATCAATTCAATATCCGCAACCAAATCCCAAGTTGTGTTATTCTCCGTGCTGGCATGGGGACGTGAGCGGCCACACCCACGCTGGTCAAACAGGATCACGCGGTAAATATCCGGATGGAAAAACCGACGCATTCCGGGGCTGCATCCGCCACCCGGCCCACCGTGTAGGACCACCACGGGAATACCGTCTGGGTTGCCGCATTCCTCGACATAGATCACATGATCGCCGGGCACTGCCAGCATCCTGTAATTATACGGCTGGATCACAGGATAAAGTGGACGGTAAGCGCCTATTTGGCTTTCGGCATTTCGCATGTTTAGTCTATATGTTAAGGGACCCCTACCAGCGACATTGGCAGTTTGAAAGCGAGAACGCAAATGGTATCCGCAACAACAGTTGACCCACATGAAGTCGCAAAATTTGAAGCAATGGCGGCGGAATGGTGGGATCCAAACGGTAAGTTCAAACCCTTGCACATGCTGAACCCCTGTCGGCTAGATTACATTGTTGATCAGATCACCGCTGAATTTGGCCGCGACCCCAAGCAAGTTAACAGCCTAAAAGGCCTGCGCATCCTCGACATCGGTTGCGGCGGCGGTTTGCTGTCAGAGCCCATGGCCCGCCTTGGCGCCGAGGTTGTTGGGGCTGACGCGGCAGAGGGCAATCTGCCCGTGGCGCGTGTTCATGCGGAACAATCCGGCCTCGACATAGATTATCGCCATGTGACAGCAGAGGCCATGGCTGCGGATGGCGAGCAGTTCGACGTTG
The DNA here is from genome assembly GCA_024280735.1 of Alphaproteobacteria bacterium. Taxonomy (GTDB): domain Bacteria; phylum Pseudomonadota; class Alphaproteobacteria; order Rhodobacterales; family Rhodobacteraceae; genus Amylibacter. The sequence continues at coordinate 115,380 of JAJRPO010000026.1, forward strand.
TGTTGAATATGGAAGTGATCGAACATGTCGCCGACCCGCAAGGTTTTTTGACGGCCTGTCAACAATTGCTAAAACCGGGGGGATTGATGATTTGCTCCACCCTGAATCGCAATCCCAAAAGCTATCTGGTGGCCATCATTGGCGCGGAACATGTGATGCGTTGGCTGCCCAAAGGCACCCATGAATGGCAGAAGTTTGTGACGCCGGATGAGTTGTTTAAGCTGATCGAGGGGGCAGGGTTAACGCCTGTGGACCGCAAAGGTTTTGTGTTCAACCCGATCCTGTGGACGTGGACAATATCCGACAAAGATCTGAGCGTGAACTATGTAACGTCCAGCACCAAACCCGTTTAGGACCCAAGAATTCGCCGCAATTCACGTAACACCGGCAGGGCTTGCTTAATCTCTTTCGCTCCAATTTGTTCGACCACCGCATCAAACAATGGCCGCACAGCACGCATCGCTTGTTCGCGCGCTTCCTCGCCTGCTTTGTTGATTGACACAAGCTTCTTGCGGGCGTCGTCCCAATCGGGTCGAATGTGTATATACCCAGCGATTTCAAGCTTTTGCAATGTGTTCGTCATCGCGCCTTTGGTCACATGAAAGGCTCTTGCCAGTTGCACAGGGGATTTCTCTCCGGTACTTGATAGATGGTTCAATACCGAAAAATGCGAGGTCTCCATGCCTTTGGGCAGTGTCCGCGACAGACCACCTTTGATCGTCTGCTCCGCCGCCACAACTTCGCTGAACAGGGCAATCGCTAGATTGGGATCGGTAGGATCAATTGTCATTCTTTGGCCCTTGATAAGCGCGGTCATGCGTCAACGCGGGGATGCGGGCGCGGGTTTGCTTTACCATGTTCAGGTCCAAATCGACACGAAAAACGCCCGTTTCAGTTCCAGCATCCAGCAGAACCTGCCCCCATGGATCGACCACCAGTGAATGCCCATAGGTCTGGCGCGATTTGCCGCCAACAGCATTGTGAGTTCCGACTTGCGCCGGTGCCAAAACATACGCCCCCGTTTCAATCGCCCGCGACCGCAGCAACACCTCCCAGTGAGCAGTCCCTGTCACAGGTGAGAACGCCGACGGAACTGTAATAATTCCTGCGCCGCCTTGGGCCAATTTCCGATACAAATGTGGAAAACGCACATCGTAGCAAATCGTCATGCCCAGCGCGCCAAAATCGGTTTTTGCAAGCACCACCCGTTCACCCGGACGATAACCCGCAGACTCGCGGTAGGTTTCCGTTTCAGAAACCCGCACATCAAACATGTGGATTTTGTCGTAATAGGCGGCGACATTTCCCTTAGGTGAAATCAGAAAGCTGCGATTGATAAACCGCCCCCCGGGGTCATCCGATTTCAACGCCAACGACCCAATCAGCAGCCAAATACCACGTTCAGCCGCCAAGGCACGCATTGCTTTCAACGTCTGATCATCGGACTTGGTCTGCAACACATCGTACTGGCGCGCACGGCTGGACGAGACAATATTTGTCACTTCCGGCGTAAGAACAAATCTTGCCCCGCGATCCGCTGCCTCTGACACCAACGCCAAACTGTGGCGCAGATTCACTGCCGGATCATCACCGGAATTCAACTGTATCAAAGCAACCGAAAGGGTCATCCTGCCAGCATGGCATCCAGCTTGCCCGCCTGTTCCAACGCAAACAAATCATCACAACCGCCGACATGAGCATCCCCTATGAAAATCTGCGGCACCGTGTGGCCGCCGTTAGACCGCTGCATCATTTCTTGACGTTTGGCGGGTTTCAGCATGACGTTGATTTCCGTGAACTCGACGTTTTTACTTTTCAACAGCCGCTTGGCCGCATGGCAAAAACCACAGATTGGCGTGGCATAAATTTCAACATTTTTCATAGGGACGCTCCGTTCCTGAATTTGACGGTGTTATACCCTGTTATTCAGCCCGTGCAACGCGCGCTAATACAATCACATTCACATATGTGGCATTGTTGGCCATACAGGCCTCGGCGCAGGCGGAAAGGGTTGCCCCTGTGGTCATCACATCATCCACAATCAGAACCGGCCTACCCGACAGCCGCGTCGCCTGACGTGGGTTAATGAGAATGGCATCGCGCTGGTTCTCGAATCGTTCGTCACGGGTCATATCCTTTTGCATCATAGTCGGGCGCACCCGCTTTAACCCGTCAGGCACAAACTCCAACGCGCGCGCTTGCGCCAAACGCCGCCCCAATTCCACCGCCTGATTAAACCGCCGTGTCACCAACCGCCGCCAGTGTAACGGCACTGCGGTAACAATTGTATCTGGCGTAATAACACTTTCGGCAACCTCCGCCATCCACTCCGCCGCGGGCAGCGCTATGTCCAAACGATCACCATGTTTCAGTGATAGCACCATTCGCCGAACTGGCCCCTCATAGAGCGCAACCGCCCGCCCCTGCCGCCATGCGGGCGGAAAACTGTGGCAGGTTTCGCAAAATGCCTTCTCCCCGTCATCGTCACCCGACAAAGGAACCCCGCAAGAATCACATATCAATCCAGCAATGAAATGCGCATCCGGCCAACAGGCAGCACAGAACCTTGCGCTGGCATCAGTGTCTTGACCACAGGACAGACAGCGCGTTGGATAAATTGTTTTCAGCAAAGCATTCAGGATGGGCTTAACCTTTCCAGGCAACTTGGTTAGGACAACGACAGGAGACATCTATGCAACCCACGCCGAATATGTTCGATCAAACTGCCCTGCATTTACACCGTGCGCGGACAGTAAGTTCCGATCCTTCGGTCTGGTTTTTGCACGACATGGCAATTGCCGAGGTTTCAGAAAGACTGAAAGACGTTAACAGAACCTTTACGGATCCGGTGATTGTGGGGTGGAAGGCGGAATACTGGGCTGACAAGTTGAATATTGATGCCCGTTGCATCCCTGACACTGACATTCTCGACTTGCCGGAAGGTAAGGCAGACCTGATTATTCACGCCTTATGCTTACACACAGCCAATGATCCCGTTGGCCAACTCATCCAAATGCGTCGCGGTCTGCGCCCTGACGGGTTGATGATTGCCGCCCTTTTCGCCGGTGAAACCTTGCAGGAGTTACGCGCGGCCTTTACTGAAGGTGAAGCCTGCAACGAGGGCGGAATCAGCCCCCGTGTTGCCCCAATGGCAGAGATTCGCGCCTTGGGTGGTTTACTGCAACGGGCCGGATTGGCCCTGCCTGTGGCCGACACTTTGCGGATAGATACCAGCTACAAATCTCCGCTGCATTTAATGCGAGAGTTGCGGGCTATGGGAGAGACAAATAATATGTCTGAACGGCGCAAAACCGGCCTGCGGCGCGCAACTTTGACGGCTACTTTAGACAGCTATCAAAAGAACAATTCGCAAGACGGCAATAGGATCGCCGCCACGTTTGAACTCGCCTTTCTGACCGGTTGGCATCCTTCTGATAACCAACAAAAACCGCTTCGCCCCGGCTCTGGCCAAATATCGCTTGCCGATGCGCTAAATCCGAATAAATGATCCGATTGGACGAACCGCCCAACACGTTGTAAGAACCCGCCTATGACAAAGAATACACCTGCCCAGCCTCCAGCCGACCATCCAAATGTTCAGTTTGGCAAGATCGGCGTTATCATTTCAAACCTTGGTACGCCGGACGCCACCGATTACTGGCCTATGCGACGCTATTTGAATGAATTTCTGTCGGACCAGCGGGTGATCGATTATCCCCGTTGGAAATGGCAGCCGCTGTTGCAGCTGATCATCCTGACCAAACGCCCGTTTTCATCGGGCACTGCCTATAAAACCATTTGGAACGAGGGTCGTAATGAAAGCCCGTTGCTGACCACCACAAGGGATCAATGCGACGCGCTGCGAGACCGGCTTACCGCACTGCACGGCGATCAAATCGAAGTGGATTTCTGTATGCGCTACGGCAATCCGGCCACCTCCCATGTGATCGAAAAGATGAGGTCCAAGGGCTGCGACCGCATCCTGTTTTTCCCGCTTTATCCGCAATACGCCGCCGCCACGACAGCCACCGCCAATGATGAAACATTTCGGACCTTGATGAAATTGAACTGGCAGCCGGCAATCCGCACAGTGCCCGCATATTTTGATGATCCGATGTATATTCAGGCTTTGGCAAATTCTGTTGAAACAGCTTACCGCGCGCTCAAAACCAAGCCGGATATACTGGTAACGTCTTATCACGGAATGCCTAAACGCTATTTGGCAGAGGGTGACCCATATCATTGCCAGTGTCTGAAAACCACGCGACTGCTGCGTGAAAAACTCGGCTGGCTGGAGAGTGATATTTCAGTCACATTTCAGTCACAATTCGGGCCAGAGGAGTGGTTGCAACCCTATACTGTCGAAGAAGTCGCCCGCTTGGCGAAGGTGGGCAAGAAACATTTGGCCATCATGGCACCGGCCTTTTCGACAGATTGCCTAGAGACGCTTGAGGAAATCAAGGAAGAAATAAAAGACAGCTTTATCGCTGCGGGAGGTGAGGAGTTCACCTATATACCATGCCTTAACGACACAGTGGATCATATTGATATGATGGTCGAAATCGTCCAGAATGAGTTAATGGGCTGGATACCCAAACTATAGAAGTATTGTTCAAATAGTCCATGTTATCAGTGGAAAACTCAAATACCTGCCAATCTGGTTTATTGATCAGCAGATAGTTTTGTTAGCCTGCGTAATTCTCAACCGGCGTACCTTCAAACACGCGATCGCCCACTTTGATTGCGATAATGCCGTTTGCAAGGCTCTTAAGAAAAAGCCCCTGAACCGCAACACAGCTGCCGATTATGATTGTTCTATACATCTTGAAACTCCCCGGATCATGTATGCTTAAGTTAAGTATGAGATAATAACCTGTAACTTACTACAGGTAATTTATAAAAATTTAGTAAATTACTCGCCAAATATAGTTAAAGCCAATCGCGCAATACGGAAATAATCGGAATATCGGCGGGCGGCATCGGGTATTCTTTTAATTTGTTCGGCCGGACCCAAGCCAATTCCTGCCCTTCCAGCCCGCGCGGAATACCATCCCACTTTCTACATGCAAAAAGCGGCATAAGTAGATGAAAGTCTTCGTATTTGTGGCTAGCAAAGGTCAGGGGTGCAAGGCAGCTCTGCCAGGTATCAATACCCAATTCTTCTTGTAATTCGCGGATCAAGGCCTCCTCGGGTGTTTCCCCTGCCTCAACCTTACCGCCGGGGAACTCCCACAGCCCCGCCATGGATTTCCCCTCTGGCCGCTGCGCCAATAGGACACGGCCATCTTTATCTATCAAGGCAACCGCCGCAACCAGAACGGACTTCATGATCTGTAGTCTGCATTTATTTGGATATACCCGTGGGTGAAATCACAAGTCCAAACTGTGGCACGGCCTTTGCCGACTCCCAGATCAACACCCAAAACCAGCTCAGCGCCCTTCATATAGTCAACGCCATCCTGCTCCGTATAACTTTCAGCGACCCAGCCTTTTTCGGCAACCAGAATATCACCAAACCTAATTGCCAGTGCATCGCGGTCTGCCTTTTCCCCAGACTTGCCAACCGCCATAACCACCCGACCCCAATTTGGATCTTCACCGGCAAAGGCAGTTTTGACCAACGGGGAATTCGCAATCGCCAGCCCAACTGTATGCGCCGCAGCATCTGATTGCGCCCCTGTAACTGCAATCTCGATGAACTTGGTTGCACCTTCACCGTCTTTGACCACTTGATGCGCCAGATCCAACATCACCCCGTGCAGCTGCGTGGAAAATTCCTTGGCGGCTTTACTCGCCGTTGATTTGATTTCCGTATTACCCGCCGCGCCTGTGGCAAAAACCAGCACAGTATCCGAGGTCGAAGTATCGCTGTCGACTGTAATGCTGTTGAACGATGACTGGTTGTTTGCCGAAACAATCTTTTGTAATGCTCCGTTCGTAATCGCCGCATCCGTATAGATATAGACCAACATCGTCGCCATATCCGGTGCGATCATGCCAGAACCCTTGGCGTAGCCCGCGATCTTTACGGTCCGGCCATCTAAAACAAACTCGGCCCAAGCACCTTTGGCAAAAGTATCCGTTGTCATAATGGCCCGCGCTGACGCTTCGGCCCGTTCCGTCGAGAGTTCATCACCAAGCTGGATCAGTTTGGTAACAATCCTGTCATGCGGTAACGGCTCCCCGATAACCCCCGTAGAAGACGTGAAAACATTACCGGCAGAGGTTCCAAGGGTTGTCGCTGCTGCATCACAAACAGCCTTGACAGACCCATCACCCGCCTTGCCAGTAAAGGCATTGGCATTCCCAGAATTCACAACAAGGCCCAATGGCTCATCAGTTTTTCCAGATTTATGCAAGGCCGCCAGTTTTTCCTGACAATCCAGAACCGCCGATGATCGCGTTTGCGACGTGGTGAATACACCTGCGACGGCACTACCCGCAGCGATTTCCACCAAAGTTACATCGTCGCGATCTTTATACTTCACCTCAGCGGAACCAGAGGCAAAACGAACCCCGTCGATCACTGGCAGCACAGGGAACCCAGCAGCAGGAGCAAGGGGTGAAACCGATGGCATTTGAACAACAGTTCCCATCTGCGCCAGATCTTTGCGCAAACGCTTAATTCTACCCTTCAGTTTTTTGACCAGTGACTTGTCAGTCATATCCTCTTTTGCCATGATCTCATCCCACCCTGATGTCGGTTATTTCAGCAATTCCATTTTCCGGATCATTGAGGGATCAATGACCACGTCACTGCGAACAATCAAAGCATCCGCCTCAAATTTCTCAATGGCAGCCTTTATGGCGGCATCAGTCAACTCACCCTCAATCTCAGTACGCACTTCCTCCAGTGTTGGCGGCGGAATATCGCGAGTCTCGAACAATTTGATAACATGCCAACCGAACTGGGTCTTGATCGGTGCAGAAACGCCACCCGCCGCCAGTTCCTTTACCGCACCGCTAAACTCCGGCACCATGCGTTCCGGCGTAAACCAGCCCAAATCACCGCCACCCGGCCCAGACGGCCCGGTTGATTTCTCTTTTGCCAACTCGGCGAAATCGGCACCACCTGCCAATGTTACAACCAATGCCTTGGCCTCATCCTCGGAACCCACCAAGATGTGCGAAGCCCTGTATTCCAGCTCCGTCGGCAAGTTTCCGTATTTGGCTTCATAGCCCGCCAGAACCGCCTCCTCAGTTGCAGCCGCTGCTCCAATCTGATCCAACGCTCGCCCTGCCAACAACGCCCGCGTCTCATTTTCAATGGCCAACTTAATATCTTTGGCCTCGGCGTCCGTCGTTGAACTGATGGCCGTTTGGTTGATCAACTGATCCAGAACGCCCTTGTACAACTCGGCATCCTCGATCTTCTGGTATTGCTCTGGCAGGCGGTCCGTCAGGGCGATCACATGGCCAACAGTAATCTCGATCCCGTTCACGGTTGCCAATACCGTGTCAACAGACGGCCCGTCCTGCGCCAATGTCGCCGTGCCAATAATGGTCATGCAGGCAGTTGCCGCCAAAATATTCTTCAATTTCATGGAATTTCCCTAACTTTGCCCCCTTAACGGGCACTCTATTCAAGTATTATGCCCCGCGACCCTAGGGCCAACATTGACAGCACCCGCCCACCCGCTTACATGCCTATCTGGCATGTTTGTTGGGACAGGCACGCTTGCAAACTTCATAGGTGGTCAAACGATGATCGACAAGGTGATAGATTGCAGGCCCTTTCAACTTTCCGCCAGTTCTTGCCGGTATTAACCTCCGGCGTAAAAGTATGAAAACGGAGCAGATATGCTGGGCTTTGGCGCATTGACCAAAAAGGTGTTTGGCACCCCGAACGATCGTAAAATCAAAGCGGTTCAACCGCTGGTGAAACAGATCAACGATCTTGAGCCGGAGTTTCAAAAACTCTCGGATGCAGAAATCAAGGCAAAGACGACAGAGTTCAAAGAGCGTCTGGATAAAGGCGAAACTCTGGATGATTTGCTGCCAGAAGCCTTTGCAAACGCCCGCGAGGCCGCAGTGCGCGCCCTTGGCCTGCGCCCGTTCGATGTGCAACTTGTTGGCGGTATATTCCTGCACAACGGCAATATCGCCGAAATGAAAACCGGTGAAGGCAAGACCTTGATGGCCACCATGCCGGTTTATCTGAATGCCCTGACCGAGCGTGGTGTTCACGTTGTGACGGTGAATGACTACCTCGCGAAACGTGACGCGGAATGGATGTCTCAGGTTTACGAATTCCTTGGCATGACCACCGGTGTTGTTTATCCAAATATGGACGAAGACGAGAAGCTGAAGGCCTATCAATCAGACGTTACCTACGCCACCAACAATGAGCTGGGATTCGATTATCTGCGCGATAATATGAAATCAGAGCTGTCCCAAATCTGCCAACGCGATCACTATTTCGCGATTGTGGATGAGGTCGACTCAATTTTGATCGATGAGGCGCGGACACCGCTGATTATTTCCGGCCCAGCCGAGGATCGTTCAGAGTTGTACATCACCATCAATAAACTGGTGCCCCAGCTGACCGAAGAGCATTACACGCTGGACGAAAAACAGCGCAGCGCAGTTTTGACCGACGAAGGCAACGACTTTGTTGAGGCGCAGATGCTGGCGATGAGCCTGCTGGCCGAGGGACAATCCTTGTATGATCCCGAAAGCACCACACTGGTTCACCACATAACCAACGCCCTACGCGCCCATGTTTTGTTCAAGAATGAAAAAGATTACATCGTCAAAGACGGCGAAGTGATGTTGATCGACGAATTCACGGGCCGCATGATGGCAGGTCGCCGTCTGTCTGAGGGCCTGCACCAGGCACTTGAAGCCAAAGAAGGCGTGGACATCAAACCAGAGAATGTGACGCTGGCCTCTGTGACTTTCCAGAACTACTTTCGCCTGTATGACAAGCTGGCTGGCATGACGGGTACAGCCCAGACAGAAGCCGTGGAATTCATGGAAATCTACGGCCTTGGCGTAGTGGAAATCCCCACCAACCAACCAATTGTCCGCATTGATGAGAACGATGCGATTTACCGCACCGCCAAAGAAAAATTCGAGGCCGTAGTCGAGGAAATCGCCCGCGCTCACGCCAAAGGCCAGCCTATTCTTGTAGGCACCACCTCTATCGACAAATCCGAATACCTGTCCGAATTGCTGAAAGACAAACCCTTGCTGAAACGCATCGCAGAAAATCTGCGTAAGCGGGCGGGTGAGATGAAGAAAGAGGAAAACAAGGTCAAGTTCAACGCCGACGCTGATGCGATTGAGGGTATGGCCGAGCTGGAAAACGGTATTCCCCACAACGTGCTGAACGCCCGTTTCCACGAACAAGAGGCACAAATTATCGCTGATGCAGGCCACCCGGGGGCTGTAACCATCGCCACCAACATGGCGGGCCGTGGCACCGATATTCAGCTTGGCGGTAACGTCGATATGCGCGTCGCCAACACAATGGCCGAAAAAGGCGACGAGGCTGATGAAGTCGAAATCCGCAAAGAAATCGAGTCCGAAGTTGCCGAGCGCAAGAAGGCTGCTCTCGATGCGGGCGGCTTGTTTGTTTTGGCCACGGAGCGCCACGAGAGCCGCCGCATCGATAACCAGTTGCGCGGACGTTCTGGCCGTCAGGGTGATCCTGGTCGCTCCTCCTTCTTTCTTTCACTAGAAGATGATCTGATGCGGATTTTTGGGTCCGAGCGACTGGACAAAGTTCTGTCCACCTTGGGCATGCAAGAAGGCGAGGCGATCATCCATCCTTGGGTTAACAAATCGCTGGAAAAGGCCCAAGCCAAGGTCGAGGGCCGCAATTTTGACATCCGCAAACAGCTGTTGAAATTCGACGATGTGATGAACGACCAGCGTAAAGCTATTTTTGAGCAACGTTTTGAAGTGATGGAAGGCGACGACCTGTCCGGCGTCATCAAAGACATGCGCGATCAGGTGATAGATGATCTGGTGGATAAAAATATCCCTGCCAAATCCTATTCTGACCAATGGACCAGCGAAACCCTCTATGGCGAAGTGATCGAACATCTGGGCATCGATGTTCCGGTGATCGAATGGGCCGATGAAGAAGGTATTGATGATGCTGACATTCGCGAACGCCTGTACAAGGCCGCCGATGAATTTATGGCGGCGAAGGCCGCTGACCTTGGCCCTGAAAACATCCGCGCCTTTGAAAAACAAGTGTTGCTGCAAGTGATCGACGAAAAATGGCGCGAGCATCTGGTGACGCTGGAACATCTGCGCTCGGTTGTTGGCTTTCGAGGTTACGCAAACCGCGATCCTTTGAACGAATTTAAAACCGAAGGCTTTGAGCTGTTTCAGGCCATGTTGGACGGCTTGCGCACTGACGTTTCCGCGCGCCTTTCTCATCTGCCCTCCAAAGCAGAGATCGAGGAGCAACAGCAAATGATCTATGCGCAGATGCACGCTCAGGCAGAAGCAGCCGCAAAGATTGAGGGGGGCTTTAATGCGCCCCAACCAACGGAACCCGCCGCAGCATTTGATGAAAATGACAAGGCCACTTGGGGTGACCCCGGACGTAACGAGCAGTGCCCCTGTGGCTCGGGCAAGAAGTTCAAACACTGCCACGGCAAAATGTAACCCTGCTGATTGTTATCCTGCTAAACCCGCCCTCGCGGCGGGTTTTTCGTTTGTGGCGGAATTATGGCGGCCTTATTGATTTGAAAACAGCAAGATACAGTGCATTCGTAAAGCACAACCACAATGGCTAGCAGAGTGTTGCAGGTGATCCTCTAACGGCTAATGAGCAAATTTTATTACAGATAATTTTCCATAAATAGCGGATAATTACCGGACCTGTTCATCAAAGCCCGAGCCAATGAAACTGAATGACCGCACCTTAACAGCCCTGACCGCGCTCTGCCTTGCAGTGGGTGTAGCTGTGGCTGGTTTTGTTATCCAGTCAGATGAAGGCACAAATACTCCCGCCCTTGAAGTTGCATCAATGGCCGCGACTTCCTTTGAAAGGCAATCCGTTTCTATGTCATTCGATGCGGTGGCTGCTCAATCGCAATTATCATCGCCCAAAGTGTTCGCCTCTCTGACGCCTGCGCCAAAATTCGACAAAACACAGACAACCCTAAACAACATTCTAATCGATGCGCCTTTTCTTGCGGCTTCGATGCTCCCAGCAAATTTGCAACTTTCAGTCCCGCAACCTCAACCAAGCCCTGTTCTAGCATCCCTTGGCCCGGAATTAGCCCACACAACGGCATCGGATGCGCTTCCGCTGTTACAAGCGAAATTTCCGACGGACCTGTGCAGGATCAACTTGCGGGCCACAACAAAACCTACCGCCCGCGTGAAACTGCAAATCATGGCACCTTGTCATCCGGAAACAATCGTCACCATCGAACATGCAGGCCTGCGTTTCCGCGAACGGCTTGATAAAGACGGCACCTTGGCAGTGATAATCCCTGCTTTCGTCCAATTCTCAAAATTCGACATCACATTGCGTGACGGCTTGCGGGCCACCACCGGCGCATATATTGTTGGCCTCTCTTCACTGAACCGCACTGGATTTTCCGCCGCCGGCGCAATAAACGCGATATTGCGTGCCCATGATTCCAGTACTCCCGGTGGAATAATTTCACGCGCGCAACCACGCACTTACAAACATGCGTTACTTTCAGGCGGCGGATACCTGACGATTTTGGGCGACTCAACACTGCCTAACCCACAAATAGCGCAAATCTACACACACCCGAACAATGACAATCAGAAACTCGTGCGTCTGGAAATTCTAGCAAACCGCAATAAATCAAATTGCGCGGGCGGGATAGATTTGCAAACAGCCCGCCACAGCCCAATACTCGGCCCATCCAAAAGACATATCCGAGTCAATCTAACCGATTGCGACACTGAAAACGGCAGTCTGGTGTTGAAAAATCTGCTCAAAGATATGAGAATGGCGCAGAACTAACGCCATAGGCTCTGTGATGAAATTCCTTGCTGTAATCTGCACGTCGATATGTGTCTTTTTTCCCCTTACATTATCGGCGCAAACTGTTGTTTTACAATCGAAAACCGGCAACGTCCGTGTGGACGGTACACTAGTCGATTATGACGGTGAATTTTACCGCGTTAAGACCAACCTTGGCATTCTGACCATCGATGCGCGCACGGTTAACTGTTCTGGCGATGGCTGTCCTTCGGCGCAAGATATGACTTCCCGTTTCTCTGTCTCGGCGTCCGGCGATCTGGGCCTTACCCTGATTCCCGCATTACTGGAGGCATACAGCCTTTCCCTCGATGGGGAAATAACGGCGGAAAATCCATCTCTCAGCGGTCAAACTCTCAAAATACAAGACGGCGACGGGATTGAGCTTGCAGAAATTGACATCAAAGTAACTCCGGAAGATGTTGCCTATGCTGACCTTGCCAAAGGCGGTGATTTGTTAATTGCAACCACCCGCCTGCCCGATCGGTCAGAGGCCGCAGCGGTCAACAATCCAGAGCAAAAGCAAATTCTGGCCAGCGACGGTATTATTGCAGCTGTATCGTCGGTCAATCCACTCAACACGATCTCTATTGCCAGCTTGCGCAAGATTCTAACAGGTGAGATAACCAATTGGCGCGAGGTTGGCGGGCCGGACATTGACATCGACCTTTACCTCCCGACCAGCAACGACGGGTTTAAGGCAGTTCTGAATGACTCGCGAATTGGCCTGAAACCTTCCCAGCTCACCAGCACAGCAATTCAATTGGACAGCTTGGCAGATGTTTCCGACGCCGCCGCTGCCAACCCCTTTGGCCTTGGCATTACCAGCTTTTCAAATCTCAGGAATGCCACCCCATTAGGCCTCAAGGAAAGTTGCGGGATATACTCAACACCTTCTGTTTTCACCTTAAAATCAGGTGACTATCCCCTCACTTACAACCATTATTTTTTCCGGCCAGAACAGCGCCTACCGGTTTTCGCCCGTGAGTTTCTGGATTTTGTTAAATCAGATCAGGCGCAAAATGTCATTCGGGCGACGGGATATGCCGATCTCGCAATCAGCACCTTATCACTGGATCATCAGGGCTTGCGTCTGGCAACCGCCATTGGTCAGGCCGAAAAAGAATCTCCCCTTTCAACCGTTCAGGAAATGGTCCGCTTGCAAAACGGCGCCCAACGCCTGTCAACGACATTCCGCTTTCAGCCCGGCACCAAAACCCTGGACAGCCAGTCAAAGCAAAATGCCAGTTTGCTCGCTAGCGGCCTGATCCTTGGAAATTACGCAGATAAGCAGGTGCATATCATTGGCTTTACTGACTCTGCGGGCAGTTCCACACAAAACATCGCGTTGGCCAAAAAGGCCGCCCAAATGGTTTTGAATTCCATAATCACCGCTGCCCCTGAAGGCAGTCTGGGCGATGTAGACTTTCAAGTCAGCGGGTTTGGCGAGGCCTCACCGCTGGCCTGTGATGATACCGAGGCCGGAAAACGGGTCAATCGGCGGGTCGAAATCTGGATAAAAGAGTCCTGACAGCAAAAAGGGCGGCCCGTAAGCCACCCTCCTGCCCGACGGATTTACTTTCCGCTTACCGATTAGATTGATAAACATGTGTGGTCGTGTGCTTGGCCAGACATTTCTGCCCGTAGAACGTCACCCAACGGCCGTGGCTCCATTTTTGACGCAGGCAATGCTTTGGCTTGAAGGTTTTTGTAACCACAACGTTTTTGTAGCCGTGGTTATGCCCACGTGAATGGTCATGCCCCCGAGAATGATGATCCTGGCGGCGTGGTTCCACATAACGCTTTGTCACAACCGGCTCTGATCGGCGCTGGCTGGCGGCAATCCCGCCAAGAATAGCGATGGCCGTTGCGCCAATTAGAAAATTGTCAAGATTGCTGCGCGCCTCTGCCTCCGGGGCGGCGATAGGGGCGGCGGCCATGGCGATTGCGGCAATTCCTGCGATGGTAAGTGTACGTAACATGATATGTCCTTTCGGGTGCTTGGCGATCATTCGCGTTCTGTAACCAACTTGGGGGCAAAGGGGCTTGTCAGGCAATTACAGGCGACGGTTATCCAATATCATCGGGGTTTTTGACGTTTGATATTGAATAACAAGCCCGCACAGGCCACATATTCAGCTATGAAACAGATATTAAAAACTCTCAAAGCTGGCGCAGTGGTTCTGGCCCTTATCGTGCCTCAGATGGCCACGGCCCAAAATGCCTGTTACGTCGATTATAAGGCAAAACAGTCCGGTTCCGGCGCTTTGCAGCTTCACTATGGTGTGATCCGCCTGAAAGGGCCTGCTTGCTCCAATGGCGGACTTATGAAAAAACGGGTATCAAAGCGTATTGCAGTGGATGACTGGATATTGCTGCGCGTGCTTTCGCAGTTTGAAAAATCCGGTTTAGATCAAAGGCGTGCAAATGCAGGACAATACTTCCTCCGCTACTAAATGGCTTAAACTGGTACAGCCGCGTTCTGTCGTGGTTTCCGGCTCGGTTCTGGTGCTGCTGCTGCTGCTTGTCACCGCTGTCGTGCTGTTCACCACACTGCCCGATGCCAATGTGTTCAACGACCGTGTAGAGCGAATCTTCGTTGAAAACGATGCGCTAACCACCGGCGAGCAGGTCAAACTGCTGGAAATCCTCGCCCAATCCGGCACCGCCTTTTCCGAGGTATTGCAAGGCTATCGCTATATCATCTTTGTGCTGCTGGTGCTGGCCTCCGCCCTGCTGCTCTCGGCCCTGTATTTCCTAAACGCCAACTACGGCCTGTCGCGCCGGATGAACGAGATCGAGGCCCACGGCATCCACATCACCAGCCTAATCGTCAGCCGCGACGAACGCCTCGTTCACATCAACAACATGGAATACACCTTGACCGAAAGCATCTGCGAAACCCTGTCAGTTCTGTGTGAAGCCCGCCTCGACGACGAAGTAATTTCCGGTGCTGATCTGGAAGCGATGATAACCGGCAAAAATACATTAGACTGCGACGAGGCCGCCGGAGCCACCCGAATAAAACGCCTGCGCGATCAGCTGGGCAACCAAATGGTGTCGCAACTGTTGGTCAAGAACATCAGCCGTAAGGGGTACATGTTGGCAATTGATGCGGATGTTATCCGTATGTTGTGAAGGTAGCGCAGCCCGACGGTGCGGGCAGGTGGTGGTGATATTGACTTAGCGTTTCATTTTCCAATTACGAAAAACAAACCTACCCCCGCCCATGCGGTTCCCCCCAATCAATCACCGGATTAACCGGAATGATCCGATAGGGGTTAATCGTGTCGTGGCTATAATGATAATGCCGCACGATATGCCCAAAATCCACCGTCTGCGCCACGCCCGGCCATTGGTACAGCTCACGCGTATAGGCCCAGAGGTTCGCCATATCCACCAGCCGGTTGCGGTTGGTTTTGAAATGCAGGTGATAGACCGGATCAAAGCGGAACAGGGTTGTCACCAGCCGCCAATCCGCCTCGGTTATCCGATCCCCAATCAGGTAACGGCGCGTGGACAGGCGTTCCTCCAGCCAATCCATCGTCTCAAACAACGGCCCCACGGCTGCGTCATAGGCGGCCTGCGTGGTGGCAAACCCACAGCGATAAACACCATTGTTGAACGTGTTGTAAATACGGGTGTTCACCGCCTCGATCTCGGCACGCATCCCCTCAGGCCAAAAATCCAGTTTATTTCCGGTAATCCCGTCGAAAGCAGAATTGAACATGCGGATGATTTCAGATGATTCGTTTGACACAATCGTGTCCGTCTGCTTGTCCCACAGAATAGGCACCGTCACCCGTGTGGTCACATCTGGTTGCGCGCGGGTGTAAATTTCATGGGCAAATTCGCAGCCGTACAGGCTATCCCCTTGCGCCGCGCCGCCGTCAACCTCGAACGTCCAGCCCTTATCCAGCATATCAGGATGCACCACATCAACGCTGATATGATCCGCCAAGCCCTTGAGTTCACGAAAAATCAGCGTCCGGTGCGCCCAGGGACAGGCCAGTGAAACATACAGATGGTAACGCCCTGATTCCGCTTTGAAACCACTGCTGCCGTCCGCCGTTATCCAATTGCGAAACTGTGCCTCGGTGCGTTCAAAACTGCCGCCGGAATTCTTGGTATCATACCACTGGTCGCTCCAATTTCCGTCTACAAGCAGGCCCATTTCAAACTCCGATATGTGTGGTAATTAATGATAGCGCGTCAAATGCCGTTGCACAGGGAAATAGTGACGTTTCCATACACAATTGCAGCGCAAACCGGATTGCACTGGAAAACAAGCCGAATTATAAGGTCCCTATGACGAGCCCTTCGGGGCCGGAGAGGTGTCTTGCAGATGTGTCGACCCAAATAGGGGGCCAAATGCAAAATCGTCAGATAAACGCGGCTGCCTTTCCGCCATTGAAACCGAGAAAGGAAACGCGATGAAATATACCCTGACACTTGTTGCCCTGCTGGGAACCACCTCAATAGCGAGCGCCGATATAGGCCATTTGGGAGAGCTGGCTGGCCATGACCATTGGCTCGCACTCGGCGCTTTGGGCATTGCAATTGGCCTTGCAGGCTGGGCTGCACTTGGCGGTAAGAAAGACGAAGACGCCGCCGAGTCTGAAGAAGAACCAGAAGCGCAGGAAGTATAAACCATGGTTGAAAAAATCGGTGTGATGATCTGCGGGCACGGGTCCCGCAGCCAAGCGGCAGTGGATGAATTCGCAGTGCTGGCAGAAAAGCTGCCAGCCTATCTGCCGGACAATTGGGCCGTAGATTACGGCTATCTGGAGTTCGCAAATCCCGTGATCCGCGTTGGCCTAGACAATTTGCGGGCCCAAGGTTGCGACCGTATTTTGGCGGTGCCGGGCATGTTATTCGCTGCGATGCACGCCAAGAACGACATTCCCACAGTGCTGAATACCTACGCCAAAAAACACGGCGTGGATTTGACCTATGGCCGCGAATTGGGCGTTGATCCCAAAATGATCGCCGCCGCTGGCGCGCGGGTTAAGGAAGCGGTGGAAGCGGCCAACGCCGAGCACGGCGAAATGGCCCTACAAGACACCGCATTGGTGGTCATCGGCCGCGGCGCATCTGATCCTGATGCCAACGCCAACGTGTCCAAAATTGCGCGGATGCTGTGGGAAGGCATGGGCTTTGGCTGGTGCGAAGTTGGTTATTCCGGTGTGACTTTCCCGCTGGTGGAACCAACGCTCGATCATGTGGCCAAGCTGGGATACAAGCGGGTTATTGTGTTTCCGTATTTCCTGTTTACCGGCATCTTGATTGACCGGATTTACGGCTTTACCGATAAATGCGCCGATAAATACCCAGAAATACAGTTTATCAAAGCGCCCTACTTGAACGACCACCCGCAAGTTCTTGAAACTTTTGCGGAACGGATCACTGAACAAGTCGGCGAAATCATCCCGCCAACCTGCGGAACCTGCAAGTACCGCACCCAAGTTCTTGGGTTTGAAGCCGAGGTTGGTGCCGTGCAAGAAAGTCACCACCACCACGTCGAGGGCCAAGGCGCAGCCGCCCCCGGCGCGACCGTGGAAACCTGCAAGTTGTGCGAAACTTATTGCACAGGCGAATGCCGTTTGGATATGGATCATCATCATCACGACCATAGCCCTGACCATGGGCACGATCACCATGACCACGCACACGATCATGATCATGCCCACCCGGAATACCCCCACGCAAAACACCCCCACGGCCCCGAAAGCGCGAGGCGCAAGTAGTGAGCCTTAAGGGAAACCCAAACGGTGCGGGCCTCCCCCAAGTGGGAGGCACCTTGCCATTTGGTGCGCTCAAGTATGAGCGCGCGCCTGCGGAAATTTATGCGCAAAGCTTTGCAACAGTGCGCCGTGAGGCACGTTTGGAACGCCTTGATGCGGGGATGCAGCGGCTGGTTATCCGGCTAATCCATTCTTGCGGTATGGTGGATGTGGCAGATCGGCTGGCGTTTTCCGAACGGGCTTATTTGGCCGGATATGAGGCGCTGCAAAACGGCGCTCCAATCCTGTGTGACTGTGAAATGGTTGGGGCGGGGATAATTCGCCGCTACTTGCCTGCGGATAACCAGGTGATCGTGACCTTGAATAATGTTGGCGTTCCCGAATTGGCGGCAGAAATCGGCAACACCCGCACGGCGGCGGCAGTCGAGCTGTGGCGTGATCATATTGAGGGCGCTGTCGTCGCTATTGGCAACGCCCCAACCGCATTGTTTCACCTTTTGGAATTGATTGACCAAGGCTGGCCCAAGCCCGCCTGTATACTGGGTTTTCCAGTTGGTTTTATCGGGGCTGCAGAAAGCAAAGCAGAGCTGGCAGCGCACCCACGGGGCTGTGAATTTGTTGCTTTGCGCGGGCGCCGTGGTGGTTCTGCTATGGCCTCAGCTGCGGTTAACGCATTGGCCGCGGGCTTGCCGGAGGAGAAGATATGAGCGCTTGGCTTCATATCGTTGGTATCGGCGAAGACGGCATTGACGGGCTAACCCCCGCCGCCCGCACGGTTGTAGAGGCCGCCGAGGTTGTGGTTGGCGGGGGCCGTCATCACGAGCTGTCAAAGAATGCAAATGCGGAGCGGTTGGCTTGGCCGTCGCCCTTCAACGCCCTGATCGACACACTGCAAGCCCATCGCGGCAAGCGGGTGGTGGTATTGGCGACGGGTGATCCCTTGTGGTATTCTGTGGGCGCGCGGATCGGGCGTTCTATTCCATCGACTGAAATCACCTATCACCCGCAGGTTTCCGCCTTCCAGCTGGCCGCCGCGCGAATGGGTTGGTCGATGGCTGATCTGGAAACCCTGACGGTGCATGGCCGGCCTGTGGAGCAGATGATTGCCTTTATCCAGCCCGATCAGCGGTTGCTGATCCTGACCACGGGTGCGGAAACCCCTGCGCAAATTGCGGCCTTTCTAAACGACCGCGGTTTTGGCCAAAGCCGGATGACAGTTCTGGCAGCCATGGGTGGCGAGAATGAACAGCGGTTTGACGGAATAGCTGAAATTTGGAACCATGAGGTCCCCGCCTTTAACACCCTAGCTGTCGAATGTATCGCCGCGCCAAATGCGGCCCTCCTGCCGCGCGTGCCCGGCCTTGCGGATGATCTGTTCGCCCATGACGGCACCATGACCAAGCAAGAGGTCCGTGCGGTGACATTGGCTAAACTGATGCCAATGCGGGGGGCGTTGCTGTGGGATGTGGGTTGTGGCTGCGGCTCTGTTGCTGTCGAGTGGATGCGCGGCGCGCGTTATGCCCGAGCAATAGGTATTGAACCGCGTGCGGACAGGCGCGTTTTTGCCGCGCAAAATGCCAGTGCCTTGGGGGTTCCCAAACTGGAATTGATCGACGGTGCCGTGCCGGACGCGCTCGCAGGCCTAGATGCGCCGGATGCGATTTTTATTGGTGGCGGCTTGTCGCGCGCAACGTTCAAGCATTGCTGGCAAGCACTGCGCCCTTTGGGGCGGCTGGTGTGCAATGCGGTGACGCTTGAAAGTGAGGCGCTGCTGGTGGCGCTACACGCAGAGCATGGTGGACAGCTGATTAAACTATCGGTGGATCGGGTTGAGCCGCTGGGCAGTTTGACCGCTTGGAAACCACTGCGCCCTGTGACCCAGTGGAGCTTGGTAAAGCGATGACGGGTAAATTATACGGCGTTGGCCTCGGGCCGGGCGACCCTGAATTGATGACGCTTAAGGCGCATCGTTTGATCGGGGCGGCAGATGTGATTGCTTATCCGGCGCTGGTGGGGGGCGAGAGTTTTGCCCGTACCATCGCTTTGGGGGCAATGACCGAGGATGTGGAAGAAATCATGATCCCCGTGCCAATGACCGTGGAGCGCGGCCCTGCGCAAATGGCCTATGACACGGGTGCTGCGGCAATTGCCCAACGGCTTGAAACTGGTAAAAACGTGGTGGTGTTGTGCGAGGGTGACCCGTTTTTCTATGGCTCTTTCATGTATCTGTTTTCCCGTCTGTCAGAACGGTTTGAAACCGAGGTCGTGCCCGGTGTGACTTCTATTACCGCCTGCGCCGCTGCCCTTGGTCAACCCTTGACTGCACGCAACGAAGTTTTAACAATCATCCCCGGACCAATGAATGAGGCCTTGATGCAAGAACGTATCAAAGCCGCTGACGCCGTGGCAATTATGAAGGTGGGCCGCCACTTGCCCAAAATCCGCCGCGTGTTGGAGGCCCTGAACTTATCACAAAACGCGGGTTATATAGAACGCGCAACGCTTGAGAACCAGATCGTTGCGCCGCTCGCAGATGCCCCTGAAACTGCCCCCTATTTTTCTATGATCCTGATCACAAAAGGCAAAGACCCATGGCTGTAACCCCCGTTGTTTTATGCCTCTCGAAAGCTGGCGAAGACACCGCCGCTAAAGTTGCGGCAATTTTGAATGCACCAATTCATGGCCGCGAAGGCCGTGTCGCCAAGGCCGACGCGTTCTTCCCCGACGCGCTCGAGCATGTGCGCACTTTGTTCGCCGCTGGCACACCGATTGTAGGCATCTGCGCGGCGGGTATTCTGGTGCGCGCGGTGGCCCCGTTGCTGAACGACAAACATTCTGAACCGCCAGTTCTGGCAATCCCTGATGACGGCTCTACCGTCATCCCGCTGCTGGGCGGCCACCACGGCGCGAACCGTTTGGCACGCCAGATTGCCGAGGGTTTGCAAAGCCATGCAGCGGTGACTACGGCGGGCGATGTGGCGCTTGGGGTGGCTTTGGACGAACCACCTGCCGGTTGGGTTCTGGCCAATCCATCTGCTGCCAAGGGCGCAATGATGGCGTTGCTGAATGGCGGCGGTGCAAGGGTTTGTGGCGATGAAGCTGCAAGGGCCAGTTGGCTGGCAGATCTGCCAGATGGCGACGCGGTCGAGATTATTTGCACCCAGGAAGATTGGCCAATTGGCGAAAATGCCCTGCTGTTCCACCCGCAACGGGCCACCCTTGGCGTCGGCTGCGCGCGCAATTGCCCGCCAGAGGAGCTGGCAGAATTGGTGCAAACCGCCCTGAAAGACGCCGGTATTTCACCCAAGGCCCTACGGGGGATTTACACACTGGATTTAAAGGCAGACGAACCTGCCATGCTAGAGCTGTCAAAACAACTCGGCGTGCCTTTGCGTTTATTCACAGCCGAGGAATTGGAGGCGGAAACCCCGCGCCTGGAAACCCCTTCAGAGGTGGTATTCGCCGAGGTCGGTTGCCACGGCGTCAGCGAAGCAGCAGCTTTGGCGGGGTCGGGCGCATCCGGATTCCTTGGCATAACCAAACGCAAAACGGCCATGGCGACCTGTGCCATTGCGATGGCTGACCAGCCGATCACCCAATTACATGGCCGTCCGCGCGGTAAATTGTCGATCATCGGCATTGGACCGGGGCAACATTCGTGGCGCACACCAGAGGCTTCGGCCTTGGTAGCAGAGGCGGAAGAACTGGTTGGTTACGGGTTATACATCAACTTGCTGGGTGCGCTTGCCCACGGCAAAACCCGCAGTGATTTCCCGCTTGGCGGCGAAGAAGACCGATGTCGTTACGCGCTCGAACAAGCGGGCCAAGGCAAGAACGTGGCGCTGATTTGCTCCGGTGACGCGGGTATCTACGCCATGGGCGCACTGGTGTTTGAACTGCTGGACCGCACCGAGGCAGAACTGGGCGTTTCGCAAGCAGCGCGTCGGATAGAAGTCATATCTGCTCCGGGCGTGAGCGCGCTGCAAGGCGCCGCTGCACGGGCGGGGGCACCGTTGGGGCACGACTTTTGCGCCATCTCGTTGAGTGATCTGCTAACCCCGCGCGAGGATATAATCAAACGCCTGAAAGCCGCCGCCAAGGGCGATTTCGTCATCGCCTTCTACAACCCCGTTTCTATGCGTCGACGTACATTGTTAGCGGAAGCACGGGATATTTTGCTAGAACATCGCCCAGCGGATACACCCGTAATGCTGGCCTCCTCCCTTGGACGACCAGAGGAACACATCCGCTATCGACGACTTGATGAATTGAAAGTGGATGAGGTGGACATGTTGACGGTGGTTCTTGTCGGCTCCAGCCACTCCAAACTTGCACAACTGGGGGAAGGTCCCCGCATGTACACACCGCGCGGCTATGCCCGCCGCATTGATGGCGATCTCGCCCAGAAGGAAACATAATGACCGTTTATTTCATCGGCGCAGGACCGGGTGATCCCGATCTAATCACAGTCAAAGCCAAAGCGCGGATCGAGATCTGCCCCGTCTGCCTGTTCGCCGGATCGCTGGTTCCCGAAGCCGTCGTCTCTTGCGCCCCAAAGGATGCCATCGTCAAAGACACCGCGGTGATGACATTGGATGACACCCACGCAGAGATCCTCGCCGCCCACAAGCGCGGTGAAGATGTGGCGCGGGTCCATTCCGGTGATCCATCATTGTACGGTGCAATCGCCGAGCAAATTCGCCGCCTACGCGCCGATGACATCCCGTTTGAGATCATCCCCGGCGTGCCTGCCTATGCGGCCATGGCGGCGAGCATCGGGCAGGAATTGACCATCCCCGAAATCGCCCAATCCATCGTCCTGACCCGCATGTCGATGCAATCAACTGGCATGCCCGCGGGTGAAACACTGGAAAATTTCGGCCGCACCGGCGCGACTCTCGCGATCCACCTCGCCGTGCGCAACATGCGCGAGATCGAGCGGCAATTGATCCCCCATTACGGAGCAGACTGCCCTGTTGTGGTCGGATATCGCGTTAGTTGGCCCGACGAGATGATTATACGCGGCACCCTTGCCGACATCCGCAAGAAAGTGCGTAAGGAAAAGATCACTCGCACAGCCTTGATCCTTGTTGGCCCAGCGCTGGCCGAAAGCCATGAGTTTGTGGATTCAGCGCTGTATGACGCCAGCAAGCCGCATGTGTTGCGCACGGTTAAGGGTGTGGATTTGGTTGAGGACCACAATACTTAACGGCAGGTGGAGGCCCCAAACTATCAAATAACAGGGCGCGGGGCCTTGTTGCTGCCCTTGTGCTGCTTTGCCTTGTTTTTCAAGGATAGATAATGCGGCTGGCGCTGCGCTTTTTCTTCGAGCAGTTGTTTCATCGTCTTCTTTGGTGGCGTTATATCGTCTTTTTTATCGGTCATTCTCTGTACATCCTGAATTTTGCGGGAGTAGTTGCGCCCTAAGTGTCAAAATTTGACCAAAAACACCACCCTTAAGATTGGATTGCTGCAGTTCGTCAAATTTGAGTGCAAGATTGGGGGTTGTTGGCGTTGGTCAATTTGCGTTCGCTGCCCGAGAGTCCCAAGTTTGCGAATTCTGCCTATGTGACGCCTGCAAGCCGCATGTGTTACTGTTTGTTACCGGGTTGCCTTGGTTGACGGTTATCAAGCTTAGAGCCAAGTAGGGAATGATATTTTGGCAATGACGGAAATGCGTACAAATTTGTCATTAATACTGGTGAATTATTCCAAAATCAGTCCTGTAAATCACCCGATTTCCCCAATATGTTGTCTTGGTCCGATCGAAAGACCTCCAGCAAAACCAACCAAATTTCAGGCCCCATCCCCAAGAAAACATCATATCCGTCACAATCTATTAACTTGACCCGATGTATAAAACTCGCATCACTCAGATCAGGAGGATGCGCAAATGGACGTGCATATATCACCGGAAGTGTTGGCAGGTTTGCAGGAGGCCAAAACCCGGGCGTTGCGCCGCTCCTCTCGGTTGCAGGTTGTTGTGGGGGAGGAGTATTATCCTATTCTGCGCTCTTCGCAGAGTGGGTTTTCTTTGGCGGCCGACAGCGCGCCGTTCCTGCGCGGCACTGTTGAAATCCACGATGGCAGCAAGATTCTGTATGAATGCCTGATTGTCTACGCCACCCGTGAGGGGGCAGAAATGGCCTATGAATATAAACGCCTAACCCCCGCTGTCACACATCCACCTGTAGGCTTTGAACTTCTGGAAAATACGCCCGTGGCTCTGATTTCCAATATAGGCTAGCAGGCAAAATCTGCGCGAATCGTACAAGGATTCGAATAATCTTCACAATTCTTAGATAATTCGCTCCATTATTCCCGCAAACACCCCCAGCTAAGCCAAAAATCCCCAAAACTTCCCGTCGCCCTCCTCCTAATTACGATTAGAACCTATCATTCGGAGGACTGCGCAATGATCCAGACACCTTATCTCCTGTTCTTGGGCGACGCGCCCGACGGGCTTGCCGCCAAAGTTGCCCAAGGCATCAAAGATTGGCGCCCAGATGCCTCCATCGGTCAATTCCGTATGGAAGGCTGCAAGGCCGACATGGGCCTAACAGACATGACCTTAGCCGAGGCCAAAGAGGCCGGAGCCAAAACGCTGGTGATCGGCGTGGCCAATCGCGGCGGGGTGATTTCGGATGCTTGGAAAGACGTTTTGGTTGAGGCGTTGGAATTGGGTTATGATATCGCGTCCGGCCTACACAATCTGCTGAACGACGAATCCCGCCTTGTTGCCGCCGCGCAAACCCACGGTTGTTGGCTGCACGATGTGCGCATCCCGACTGCCGCCTACCCCATCGCCAACGGAAAAAAACGCACAGGCAAACGTTGTTTGGCTGTCGGCACCGATTGTTCCGTGGGAAAAATGTACACGGGCATTGCCATGGAACGCGAAATGCTGGCCCGCAAGATGAAGGTGACTTTCCGCCCCACAGGCCAAACCGGCATTTTGATCACTGGTTCTGGCGTACCGCTCGACGCGGTGATCGCCGATTTCATGGCCGGCGCGGTGGAATACCTGACACCTGACAATGACGCTGACCACTGGGACCTGATCGAGGGCCAAGGCTCCCTGTTCCACGTTTCCTATTCCGGCGTCACCATGGCATTGATCCACGGCGGCCAACCGGACGCGCTGGTTCTGTGTCACGAACCCACCCGCACCCACATGCGCGGCCTGCCGGATTACACTCCACCCTCCCTGCAAACCCTGCGTGACATGGTGTTGCCCATCGCCCAAATCGCCAATCCCGACTGTAAGGTCGTGGCGATTTCCGTCAATACCCAGCACATGAATGAGGATGACGCCATCACATACCTAGCAGCTGTCGAGGCTGAAATGGGCTTGCCAACCGTTGACCCGTTCCGCCAAGGTGCCGCCCGTCTGGTGGACGCTCTGGAAGCAATGTAACACATGGGAACCGCGCAAATGAAGCTGACCGTCACCGCTGATACTTTTCAATTGGCGCAAGTTTTCACCATTTCGCGCGGCTCCCGTACCGAAGCGAAAGTGCTGACTGTTACCATTGAACAGGATGGCCACAAGGGCTGGGGTGAATGTGTACCCTACGCCCGCTACGGCGAAACACTCGACAGCGTAACCGCCCAAATCAAAGACCTGACGCTGCCCATCACCCGCGAGGCATTGCTCACCGCCCTGCCCGCCGGTGCCGCCCGCAACGCGGTCGACTGCGCGCTCTGGGATCTCGAGGCCAAACAGGCGGGGCAGCCCGTGTGGGAACTCGCGGGCTTGCCCAAACCAGGCCCCGAAATCACCGCCTACACTTTGTCCCTCGACACCCCCGAAAAAATGCAAGCCCAAGCGGCTGAGCATGCCTTTCGCCCGCTGCTAAAAACCAAACTTGGCGGCGGTGAGGAGGACGTGGCCCGCATCCAAGCCGTGCGCAAAGGCGCCCCCGACGCTCGCATTATCGTCGATGCAAACGAGGGTTGGACACCAGAATTATACCAGACCCTTGCCCCTGTTCTGCTACAGCTTGGCGTCGAAATGGTGGAACAGCCCCTGCCCGCAGGCCAAGACAACGCCTTGCTAAAACTGGATCGCATCCTACCCGTCTGTGCGGACGAGAGTTGCCACGACCGCGCCAGCCTTGCCGCCCTTACTGGCAAATATGACATGATCAACATCAAGCTGGATAAAACCGGCGGCTTGACTGAAGCCATTGCCCTGCGCGCAGAGGCACAAGAAATGGGCTTTCAAGTGATGGTCGGCTGCATGGTAGGGTCCTCCCTCGCCATGGCCCCCGCGACATTGATTGCCCAAGGCGTGGCGGTAACAGACCTTGACGGCCCGCTATTGTTAGCCGAAGACAGGGCAACACCGCTAAAATTCGACGCGGCAGGGGTTTACCCCCCCGATGCCGCCCTCTGGGGATAAGGAATTGCACATGAGCCGCACAGTATTCGTAAACGGGGATTACTTGCCCGAAGAAGACGCCAAAATATCGATTTTTGACCGGGGCTTTTTGATGGGCGACGGCGTTTATGAAGTGGTTTCCGTACTGGATGGCAAATTGCTGGAATACGATGGCCATATCACCCGCCTTGAACGCTCCCTCAGTGAGCTGGACATGGGTAAACCGAAAGACTTCGACAATCTGCTGGAAATTCACCGTGAGTTGGTGAAGCTGAACAAGATCGACTCCGGTCGCGTCTATTTGCAAATCACCCGTGGCGCTGCGGATCGCGATTTTGTTTACCCCACCGACGCCGAGCCGACGCTGGTACTGTTCACCCAAGCCGCTGGCTTGATCGACACACCCGCCTCTAAAACCGGCATCAAAGTGATTTTCGCCGAAGACCTGCGCTGGGGCCGTCGCGACATCAAAACCGTGCAACTACTCTATCCGTCTATGTGCAAAATGATGGCCAAGGCCGCAGGCAAGCACGACGCTTGGCTGGTCGAGGATGGTAAAATCACCGAAGGCTCCTCCAACAACGCCTATATCGTCAAAGACAACCAGATCATCACCCGCGAATTGTCCAACGACATCCTACACGGTATCACCCGCGCCTCCGTTCTGCGTCTAGCGAAAGAAGCACAGATGATCGTCGTGGAACGCTCTTTTACTGAGGCCGAGGCGCGCAATGCCGACGAGGCTTTCATCACTTCCGCCACCACTTTTGTGCAGCCGGTAGTCGAAGTCGATAACGCCCAAATTGGCGACGGCACTCCAGGTCCGATAGCCAAGCGTTTGCTGGAAATCTATATTGAGGAAAGCCGTAAAACCGGGATATAAGTGCAAGGGGTGCTCCCGCGCCTTAACGATCTTACGATCTAAAGTCTTGGGCCGTGCCGAATGCCACGCATCCGGCGTCAGCGCATTATTTGCCGATTGCCGTGAAAAATCTGATCCGGTTTTCCCCAAAACTGTAGAAGCAAAAAACAATTAGGGGCTGACCCAGATAACTACCTTAGATGATGTCTAACCCATTGTCTTAGCTGTAATAACTGATCTGAAGGGTCACTGTTGTTAAATCTCCACTCACACTCCTTCAAATATAACCCGAATTGAGCTTTTGGGATACCG
>JAJRPO010000027.1 GCA_024280735.1 Alphaproteobacteria bacterium
GATCAAGGCAGGGATGAAAGCCGCCGGATCGGACTATTCCGGCGAATACGGTTTTGTCGATACGCGCATGTATTGGCCGATTGCCCATATGGTAGCGCCGGCAGAAAAGGCGCTGGAGTGCAAGGATTGCCATGCCGAAGACGGGCGTCTGGATCAGCTGACAGGGTTTTACATGCCGGGTCGCAAACCGTTTTCAACAGCCGGGACGTTTGGAATACTGATGGTTCTGGCCGCCCTTCTGGGTGTCCTTGGTCATGGGTTGTTACGTCTGGTCAGCCGAAAAAGCAGGGAGAATAACCATGAGTAAACGTCAGGTAAAAATCTACCCGCGCTTTGAACGGATCTGGCACTGGTCGCAAGCGCTGTTGATCATCACCCTGCTTTTCACCGGTCTGGGGCTGAACGGTCTGCATCACATACTGCCTTTTGGTCCGGCAGCGATGCTCCATAGCGCGGCGGCCATCCTGCTGCTGGTTCTGTGGATATTTGCCACCTTCTGGCTGTTCACAACCGGCACATGGCGGCAATTCGTGCCAACACTCGACGGGTTGTTCAGTGTCATCCGTTACTACGCCTACGGCGTGTTCAAGGGGGAACATCCCCCCTACAGAAAAATGATCTGGCGCAAGCATAACCCGTTGCAATCGCTGTCCTATCTGGGTCTGAAGATTGCCGTGTTCCCTATGGTCTGGGTCACCGGAATTCTGTATATGACCTATAATTTCTGGGAAACCATGCCGGACGCGGGGTTTTACCTGAATATCGTTGCCAACCTTCATCTTCTGGCGGCCTATATCGTTGCGGCCTTTGTTATCATCCACATTTATATGCTGACCATCGGCCACGGTTTCCGCGCCCATGTGAAACCGATGATTACCGGTTACGACGAAATCGACCTGTCGCCCGAGGAAGAATCCTATCTGGAAAAAGACGAGCCTTGGCGGTTGAAGGAAAGTTAAAGCACGTCAGGGGTGCAAAACCATTTGCACCCTTCGCGACTTTGCCGTAAACCGCGCCACAGGCACCCGTAGCTCAGCTGGATAGAGCGCTGCCCTCCGAAGGCAGAGGTCTCGCGTTCGAATCGCGACGGGTGCACCATTTTTTCCTATAAAAATAGAGCGATATATCAGTGTTGGGTTTCCAACTTGCAGTTACATGCAGCTTGAAACCGGAACGGAACAGGAAGATGCCGGCATTTCCCGTACAAATCGCGTACAGGCTTTTTCGTGGCTCCCGGATTCCACATTACCTCCAGACAAACAAAAAACCGTCGAAAGAGCTGGCACTCTTGTTGACGGTCCATTTGAAATAGTCTGTGTTTGCCTATTTTACCCGATGCCGGAAACCGTGGCAAGCGGGGTGTTGGTATGAGTACTGTTTTAACTCACGTGGGCTTGTCGCATGATTTCCCCAAGAGCGAATTGCGGACGGTTCGGGAAACCGCAGCGCCGAAGCTCGGACTTTCACCTACGGTGATCAAATATGTTCGAAGGCTGATCGAGCTGACCAGCAAGCAGGACAACCTGGCCAATTCGATTTGTGCCGTTTTTTACGGAGTGGCTAAGCTGACCCGGAAAATCGGGATGCCACGCCGTTCGATCAATCGGGCCGGGGCAGAACTGGCCGAGGCAGGGTGGATTGTTATGAGCTGCCCTAAACGCGGTCGCCGCAATGGGGTACGGGCCTCGGATGGCAGCAAGCTAATAAAGTGGGGCGCGGGCGTAAACCTTGGGCCGCTGATTGATAGGTTTCCAGAGCTTCAGGAACTGGCCGCAGAGGTCGAAATGGAGACGTTTGCGCTGCAAGCCTGTCGCGCCGAGATCAACGCAACACGCCGCCAGATCATCGATGCGGGATTTGAGGATGAGGCCGTGCAAGCCTATCCGCGCGGTAGACCATCTGAGATTGCCAATCTCGATATTCTGAACAGCATCTTGGCAGCTTTGAAGCAGGTGATGGAAACTGTTTTGGGCTGCGCCAGTCGGCCAGAATGTCCGACGGGGTCGGCCAAAACTGTACGACCTAATACAATCCATAAACCTAAATATATTGATAGTACTGCGCAGAAGGTTGAAAAACTTGATGCCGAGCCGGTTGATCTAACCTCGCTCGATCTGGTTGCAACGGACCAGATGAAAGAGGCGATTGAAACCTATGCCGGATATAATGATCCGCTATCGGCACTGTCGTTGGCTTGCAGGGACAGATGCGCGGATATGGGAATTCCCGATGAGCGATGGCGATTGACCGAACGCAAGTTCGGGGTGGGTGTCGCCGCCCTGTTTATTACCGTTATTGACCGAAACTTCCAGCGACCAGAGGGTGATCCATACCGTGTCAGGGAGCCACAGAAATACCTAAGTGGCATGGCGTGGAAACATGCCAAGCGCCAGCTAAACCTTACCGGAATGATTGCGCAGATCAGGAAAAAAACAGCCCCCAACCGAAATGTCAGGATGAAGGGAGCAAGGTTACGCTTGTGGCTACGCCACCGCACCTTGTGAGGGAAGGTATGCTGCGCTCCTTCCCCTCAACCCCAACCAAGCCAAGAAGCGATTGCACCCCAAAAGTTCATGGGGGACAGCATGTCTAAACCGAACCCACGCCCCCTTTGATCCAAGGCAATCCATATCCGTTGTTCCGACGCCGAGCTGGCGGAATGGCGGCGCAAGGCGGGGCCATATTCGCTCTCGGAATTCTTGCGCCGCCAGCTGGACAATGCGCCCGCAACCAAGCGCCGATCCGTGCCCGAGGTGGACAGCCGGTTGCTGGCGGCGGTGGCACGAGCGGGCAACAACCTGAACCGGATTGCGCGGGCGATGAATGCTGATCGGCGGCAGAGGCACCGGATTACGGCGATTGCCGTGGTGGCCGAACTTGTGGTGATTGACCGCACCTTGCGCGGCTTGCTCAATCTGCGTCTGGCATCAAGGAATTGAGGATATGAAATTTCTACTGATCGCCAGCCTGCTGACATTTGCCCAACCTGCCACCGCCGACTGGTATTTCGAGGCGTCACTGGAAGGAGGGGCCGAGTTTTGGACCTACACCAACGAGGATGGCAACGTCAGCCCGCACCGCGTCAAGGGCAATGAAATCTGGGTCGCCCGCATGGATGCGGTGAACGAACTGGAGCCTGACGGGGCGTGCAGTTTTGATAATTGCACCGTCACGATTTATATCAATGGCCGTTTGCCACGGGATCGGGAGCAGGTGAAAGTCCGATTTTCCAACGGCAAGACGATGGACTTCCAATTCAGCGCTGGTGGCGGCTCTGACGTGCTTTTACCAGAATGCACAATCACTCAGAGGTGGTCCTACATTTTCGACCAGATAGCAGCCAATTTAAGATGGATCAGGGTTTCATTTAAGCTGCCAATCTCGTTGGTTGTGTTTTCTTTCATAGGCTTCATCCGGCGTCAATATTCCGTGGGTCGAATGCGGGCGTTCGGCGTTATAGTATGCCAGCCATTTTCCGATCCCCGCGCGTGTTTGCGTGCCCGTTTCAAATGCGTTCAAGTAGATACATTCGTATTTCAGAGACTGAACCGCCCCCAGTTTGCCGGAGACATTTTCGTTCAAATCTTATGCTACTTTATCAAGGTTGTTCAGGTTTTCATAGAATGCCTCCTCTGCTTCTTGTGGCGTGACGTATCCGATGGCGCTGTGCAGGCGTTCGGTGTTGTACCAGTTCACCCATTTCAGGGTTTCCCATTCGACTTGGCCCATACCACGGTGTTTGCAAAAACTGCTTATCAATGATGGCCATAAAGCGCAGGTTCTCGGAACTTTCACCCTTCGGCTGATAATACAGGTTTGACCGCGCCAGCGAGAGCAGCCCGCATTACCGCCGAACACTCAGGTCATGATCCCGGCTCACCATTTTTTGTCCCGTTGACCGGCAGTGCCTTGCCAACGGCAAGGTCACGAGAGGGGCGCTTCCCGAGCAACTGAACCGAGGCGTTGGCTAAAAAATCCCGCTCCACAACCGGTTGGCCAATCTTTGCATGCAGCTTCTCTATCTGCGCCCCGTCATGCTGCGCCAAATCCCGTCCCTGCCTGGAAAACGCTGTCGCCATGTTCTCGATCGCCGCACGTTTCCAGGTACCGATCTGGGTGGGATGCACGCCATACTTCTTCGACAGCTCCGCCATCGTCATTTCCTCGCGGATCGCCTCAAGCGCAACCTTGGCTTTGAAGTCGGGAGAATGGTTCTTTCGTTTCGTCATTTTGAATCGTCTTTCTCATAAGGCGATCCATCTTAACCGCTGGCCCGAAATCCTGCGACCACCTCTGTTCCGAATAGGCCAGGGTAATCCCCCCGAAAAAAAGTGGTGTTCACAAGTAGAATTTTCTCGGCATAGTGACTGAGGAGATTTTGAATGAAGAACAAACGATATAGCGACGCGCGGATTATGGGTATTTTGAAGCAGGCCGAA
>JAJRPO010000028.1 GCA_024280735.1 Alphaproteobacteria bacterium
CACCGATTTTACCAGCGGCGCGGATGTGATAGATTTGTCGGCCTTTAACGGCACGTTTGATTTCATCGGCAACGCGGCCTTCAGCGGCACCGCCAAAGAGGTCCGGTTCTTCTCTGTCGGGGCGGATCGCACGGTAAAGATTGACGTGGACGGCGACGGCAGCACTGATATGACCATCTTGGTCAACAGCGCCACGGCGTTGGTGGAGCTGGATTTTGTGCTTTGATGCCTGTTGGTTTTTGACGCAAGACTATCAACTCGGTCAGCGCTGCGCCAATTACAGCTTTAGAGATTATTGAATGGCCGCTTTGGCGCGTCGCAGTGCAGACTTTGGCTACACTACAAAAAATTGTAGTTACCGTTGGATTACCGCCGTTGCTGTGCCGCCTGCGGTGCGTAGGCCCAATGGTATCGGGTTTTATCTGATGTGAGAATCTGACCTCCAATGATTTGAAGTGATTTGATGAAGGAATGGCTTTGAACGTAGGAAACTGGTTCAGCGCAGTGCGACACGGTCAAGCAAGTTTGAGGCTGGCCGTGCACCCCAGTTTACCAAGGTCTGGATATTGCCGGATCCG
Organism: Alphaproteobacteria bacterium; assembly: GCA_024280735.1. GTDB lineage: Bacteria > Pseudomonadota > Alphaproteobacteria > Rhodobacterales > Rhodobacteraceae > Amylibacter. Next base: position 579 of record JAJRPO010000028.1, read on the forward strand.
ACGGTACTAGTTGTATAGTCCCAGCTTGTGGTGGGTCGGGTTTATTGTGAACCTTTCCGGGCCAATTCCGCCGCCAAGGCCATGAAACATGCGCAAAACACTCGTCAGGTGACCGAACCACGACACAGCGCGGCTAATCGACTTGATCGCTGCGCAAAAAGGTGGCAGCGTTAATCAGTACGGCCTTCTGCTTGGAGAATGCTGGTTCAAGATCAATCCATTTTCGGGAGAAACAAAATGACCATTACCCTTATCACAGCATCCGGCCTGATTGCCGGCACTGCCCACACCTTTGCCTTGGCGGGTGATGAACTTTTTGTCGCCCGAGGCGTTACCTGGGGGTCCTTGTACACCGATATCGCGAGCACAAGTCTGGGCAATGTGAGCGCGACTTTTGCCGGCGATGTTATCGCGAATGGCCTTGGATTGGTTTTATCAGGAAACAATTCTGTTGTCAGGATCCTAGCCACCGGCAGTTTGACCGCTTACGAAATAAATGCCGGCAACTCTGGCATCTATCTTGGCGGCAGTGGCAGCAATTTGATCAACGGCGGGCAAGTCACTGCAGCGCAATCTATTGGTGTGTTAAGCTTTGGCGGCAACCAGATCATCAATCGAGGCACCATTGATGCCGCTTCTGGGGTGCTTATTGGTTTGGCTGGAGCATCCAACGATATATTAATCAATTCCGGCCAGATCAGTGGCAACAGTTTCGGGGATGCCTCAAATAGTGTGCGCTACAACAACGGAGTCATCGCCGAAGGCAATAACAGCCGGATCGTCAATCTGGCTGGAGGCACTATCAGCGCCTCCAGCAGCGAGGGAGCGGGTGTACTGCTGCACAACTCCGCCAATGGGTCCACGGTCGAGAATCATGGCGAGATTGTTTCGGTCAACTATTTCGGTGTCAGTTTCCACCAATTGCTCGCTGGCAACACCGGCTCGTTGTTCAACGATGGTCTGATCACTGGTGCTTCGGGGTCATTTCTGGGCTCGGCGCAGGCGGATGACGTCACCAACCGGGGGGTGATGAATGGCGATGTGTCGCTGGAAGGTGGAGCCGATCTGTTTGACGGGCGCGGCGGATCCGTTGATGGGAATGTGATGGGCGGGCTGGGCGACGACATCTATATCGTCGACGACGCTACGATCAACCTGGTCGAAAATGCAGCCGAGGGCACCGATCTGGTGAAATCCACGGTCAGTTATAGGCTTGGCGATAACTTTGAAAACCTGACGCTGCTAACCCACAAGAACATCAACGGTGTAGGCAACAATGACGCAAACGTTTTGACGGGCAATGCGGGCAACAATCGGTTGCAGGGGCAGGCGGGCAATGACGTTCTTAACGGGGCGCATGGGGATGACAAATTACTGGGGTCTTTTGGCAATGACACGCTGCAAGGCGGCAAGGGCGATGACATCCTCAAGGGCGGTCTGGATAATGATCTTTTGCAAATGGGCAACGGCGATGATTTCGGCTACGGCGGCAAGGGCAATGACACGCTGGAGGGGGCTCGCGGCGATGACACCCTCAAAGGCGGCACGGGGCAGGATATATTGACCGGCGGTCTTGGCGACGATGTATTCTTGTTCACCCGCAAATTACACTCCACCAATGCGGCCTCTGACAGCATCACCGATTTTACCAGCGGCGAGGACCTGATTGATCTGTCGGATTTAAACGGCACCTTTGATTTCATCGGCAATGCGGCCTTCAGCGGCGCCGCCAAAGAGGTCCGCTTCTTCTCTGTCGGGGCAGATCGCACGGTGGAGATCGACGTCGATGGCGACGGCAGCACCGATATGACCATTCTGGTGAACAGCGCCACGGCGTTGGCTGAACTGGATTTTGTGCTGTAGAACGGCGCAAGCGAAACCCCAGAGGGGGGCTGAAACTACGACAACGATCTGAAGGTTCTGGTCGTTGGAGGTACCACGTTGGGTTGGGCGGGGTTTGTTTTACAAGCAACGCCGCTGAATTCTACCTTCGGATAGTGTGGAAGTAATGCCACCTACCTCCGATGGTTGTATTCTTGTTTAACACACCCATTAGGCTCCATTCACTTCAATTAGCTTGATTAATATTATCTTAGGGGCTGACCCAGATAACTACCTTAGATGATGTCTAACCCATTGTCTTAGCTGTAATAACTGATCTGAAGGGTCACTGTTGTTAAATCTCCACTCACACTCCTTCAAATATAACCCGAATTGAGCTTTTGGGATACCG
>JAJRPO010000029.1 GCA_024280735.1 Alphaproteobacteria bacterium
ACGGTATCCCAAAAGCTCAATTCGGGTTATATTTGAAGGAGTGTGAGTGGAGATTTAACAACAGTGACCCTTCAGATCAGTTATTACAGCTAAGACAATGGGTTAGACATCATCTAAGGTAGTTATCTGGGTCAGCCCCTTTCTTTTTCATCGCGGTGTTTTTTGTCAGTGGCGCGCTGGCGAACGGTTTGACAATTGCTGTCATCGGATTCTTGATGGAAATATCCCCCGACGATCAGCGCCCCGCCTTTAGCGGCTATTTCAATGCGATCACGGCGCCCGCGTTTTTGCTGCCGCTGTTGGCGGGCGGGTTGGCGGCGATGTTTGGCCTGACGATTGTGTTTACCTTGTCGCTGCTCGCCGCCATTGCCCAGTTTATACTGCTTTTGAAAATCAGCCGAGCCTGAAGTCTGCGAGCCGTTCAAAAAGCTGGGCAATGCCGGTGCGATCCACATTGGCAAAGGCAATGCGCAGGTGTTTTTCGCCGGAGGTATTTGGCGGGCAGAACATGGTGCCGGGCAACATCAGGGCGGCGGATTGTTTGACGATTTCTTGCGCGAGTTGGTCGGATGCTATGTCGTAGGGGTGTTCGGCGTAGGCGAAATAGGCACCGCAGCCTTTGAGCTTCCAGCCTTGCAAGGTTTTGAAGGCATCGGTGATGGCGGCGCGCCGGTCAAGAATTTCAAGGCGCTGATCTGCCAGCCAGTCAGACAGGTTTTGCATACCAAACAGGGCGGCGCGCTGGCCCAGTTGATTTGGACAAATCGTCAAAGTGTCGAGGAATTTTTCGGCCTCAACCATCCAGTCCGTGCCGCCAATCATCGCGCCTATACGGTGGCCCGTCAGGCGATACGCCTTGGAAAAGGAATAAAGCTGGATCAGTGTGTCCCCCCAATCGGGATCGGTGAACAGGTCATGCGGGGCGCCGGACCGGCTGTCGAAATCGCGGTAGGTTTCGTCGATGATCAGTTTGATGCCGTGACTTTGTGCCAAAGTGTAAAAGGCGCGCACCAGTGAGCTGGGGTATTCAACGCCGGTGGGATTGTTGGGGGTGACCAGCACGATGGCTTTGATATTCGGGGTTATCAGCGCGGCGGCCTCGGCCACATCGGGCAGCATATCATCGCCACACATCACCGTGCGGGTTTCGATCCCCGCCATATCCAGCCACATTTTATGGTTGAAATACCACGGCGCGGGCAGGATCACCGCGTCACCCGCCGCTGCCAGCGTGGCAATGCTGGCACAAAATGCCTGATTGCAGCCAGAGGTGATGGCCACTTGATCGGGGGTGATGGTGCCACCGTAGCCGCTGGACCATTGGTCTGCGATTTCGTGACGCAGATCGGGCAGGCCAAGCACAGGGCCGTAAAGATGCGCCTCGGGGTCGTTCAGCACAGTTTGTGCCAGCGCCTTTAACAATGGGGCAGGGGGCGGATCAACGGGGGCGGCTTGGCTGACATTAATAAGGGGACGCTCGGGCGTGAAGGTTGCGCCTTCCAGCCAACGGCGGGCCTCCATTACAGGGGGGCGAAAGGTGGCGGTGAAATTCGGGTTGAAGCGGGGCATGGGGGGGCGTCCTTTGGCAATTGCCGAAAGGGTAGTCCGAACCAAGGGTGTTCTGCAATATCCGTTGTCGATCCGAGTGGCTTTCTCAAATCCCAAAGCTTGCACCTCTTGACGTTCTCCGCTCAATCCGCGATAGCCCCCGCATGGCTAGACCTCCTTTTTTGACCCTCTCCGATGTGATGCTGACTTTTGGCGGCAATCCCCTGTTTAATGGCGTAGGCCTGACGGTGCACGGTGGTGCGCGGATTTGTTTGGTGGGGCGTAACGGCTCTGGCAAATCGACCCTGCTCAAGGTGATCGCGGGGGAGATTGAACCGGACAGCGGCAACCGCTTTGTGCAGCCCGGTGTTTCCGTCGGCTATATGGAACAGCATCCCGATTTGTCGCAATATGCCACGCTGGGTGATTTCACCCTGTCCAACCTCGATGTGGGGCAGGAATATCTGGTGGATATGGCGGCTGAAGGGTTGAAACTGAACCTTGACCAAGCGCCGAGGGCCGCAAGTGGTGGCGAGCGTCGCCGCGCGGCCTTGGCGAAAATTCTGGCGGAAAGCCCGGATTTGATGCTGCTGGACGAGCCGACAAACCACATGGATATCGAGGCGATTGGTTGGCTGGAATCGCATTTGGCGCAGACCCGTGACGCGTTTATCCTGATCTCGCATGATCGGGCATTCCTGCGCAATCTGACCCGCGCGACCATGTGGGTGGATCGCGGCGTTGTGCGCCAAAATCCTACGGGTTTTGAAGGATTTGAGGAATGGCGCGACAAGACCTTTGAAGACGAGGACATGCAGCGCCACAAGATGGATCGCTTGCTCAAGGCCGAAGGGCGCTGGGCGGTTGAGGGGATTTCGGCGCGGCGCAAACGCAATCAGGGCCGTGTGCGGCGCTTGCAGGAAATGCGCCAAGACCGTTCCGAGCAGATCATACGCAACGGTGCCGCCAAGATGGCGTTCGAGGCGGGGCCAAAATCGGGCAAACGGGTGATTGAGGCGACAGGGATTTCCAAGAGCTTTGAGGGCCGGGACATTGTCGAGAATTTTGACATGCGGGTGCTGCGCGGTGAACGCATTGCCTTTATCGGGCCTAATGGTGCGGGCAAAACCACGTTGCTGAATATGTTAATTGGTAAGCTGGCACCGGACACAGGGTCGGTGAAGCTGGGCACCAATCTTATTCCAGCAATTTTTGATCAGAACCGGTCGGATCTCGACCCCAAGGCCTCGCTTTGGGATACGTTGACCGAGGATAAAGAGCTGGGTGTTTCCGGCAGCAACGACCAGATTATGGTGCGGGGGCGGCCTAAACATGTGGTGGGATACCTCAAGGAATTCCTGTTCTCTGAGGGGCAGGCACGCGGCCCTGTGGGCGCGCTTTCGGGCGGTGAAAAGGCACGGTTGTTGCTGGCTAAAATCATGGCCAAGGAAAGCAACCTGCTGGTGATGGATGAGCCGACGAATGATCTGGACATCGAGACCCTCGATCTGTTGCAGGAATTGCTGGATGATTATTCGGGCACAGTGATGCTGGTCAGCCACGACCGTGATTTTCTGGACCGGGTGGCGCAGCGCTCGATTGTGATGGATGGCGATGGGTCTGCGGTGATTTATGCGGGTGGGTATTCGGATTATTTGACCCAGTTGAAAATGGTCGAGGTTGAAGCGGCTGCGGCCCCTGTGAAGGCGGCGAAGTCTGGCAAACCTTCGGAAAAGCCGAAATCAGCGCAGAAAATGTCGTTCAAACAAGAACACCGCCTAAAAGAACTGCCCGCCGTGATTGCCCGCCTTGAGGCGGAAATTGCCAAGCTGGAGCAGTTCATGGCTGATCCTGAGTTGTTCACCAAATTTCCCGAGAAATTCGCCAAAGCCAGTGACGGGCTGACGGCGCGCCACATGACGCTGAGCGATGCGGAAGAAGAATGGTTGAAGCTGGAAGAGCTGGCGGGCTTATAAAACGGAGGCGCTTTCGCGCCGTTCCTATGAGCGCTTGCGCGCGATTGGCGCTTGTCGCGGGTTTTTGGCACCAAGCCACGCGGTTTCGCAAACGGATCCTTTTTCTTGCTTAATGCGCCATCAGGATTGCGATGTCGCTTTCCTTTAGGATGTCCCGTGTGGCACCGCCGAAAAGAAATTCGCGCAGGGGCGAGTGGCCATAGCCGCCCATCACAATCAGGCTGGCGTTTAGATTTCGGGCGTGCTCAAGGATCATTTTTGACATGGCGTCCCCGGTATGGGCAAGGATTGTGATGTCTACGTTAATGCGGTGGCGTGACAAAAAGGTTCCAATGTCTTTGGCGCTGATTTCGCTTTGGGCGGCCGCCTGATCTTTTGTGATAATCACGACATCTACGGTGTTGGCAGCTTCGAGCAGGGGCAGGGCCATTTTTGCGGCGCGCAGGGATTGTTCGGAGCCATCCCAGGCGATGACGGCGCGGGTCTGTTCTGCGGGAGCGGGAATTATCAGGATCGGGCATTGATCAGCGCATAGCGCACCCTCGGTGATGCGCTCGTCTGTTTCGTCGCGCTCTAACCCATAGGGGCGGGGCAGGACCACGATATCGCTGTATCGGGCGGTGTGGTTCATTAAAGCAGGCAATTCCTCGCGGTTGAGAATTGCTGTTTCAACCGAATAGAGGATGGCCTCTTTGGCGAGCATATCGCGGGCTTCTTGTTCCCGTTTTGCGGCTTTTTCAACGACTGCCTCCTGTTCTTGCGGGGTGATGGCGTCGGGGAATACTGCAAATGGATACCCTACAGCTGACGTCACGGTCATATAGGCAGGGCATAGCACATGCAGATGACCATCAGATTCGCGGATCATTTGTACTGCGCGCGCAATTGCCGCACGGGAGGTTCGTTTTCCGTCCCAAACGGTAAGTATAGCTTTGTAAGTCACTATTATAACCCTTTTGTTAAAGTGACTGTGAAGTTAAAGTGACACGCGCCATGCAACTTTGATCCAGATCAAGGTGCTGAACAAGCACTGTGTTGCACAAGGCCACCTGACAGGAACGCATTGGGACAAACAATGGACTATATAAAACTAGCAATATTCGGATTCATTGCCTTGTTTGCAGCTATGGCTGCAAATTTTGCACATGATCTGGCTTTTCTCGTACACGGCCTTATCGTTATGATGGTGGCCGCAATCTTTTTTCTACGCACGCTCTCGAATATCGGAGAGCCGCCAAAACCGATTCAGACAGGATATCAGGATGATGTGATCCGCGCCGGTGTGATCGCGACGACTTTTTGGGGTGTTGTGGGGTTCCTTGTCGGAACTTTTATTGCGTTTCAATTGGCATTTCCAGAGTTAAACCTCGGGCTGTCGATGACCAGCTTCGGGCGTTTGCGGCCTTTGCACACCTCGGCGGTGATTTTTGCATTTGGGGGTAACGCCTTGATTGCAACGTCGTTCTATGTGGTGCAACGCACCTCTGCGGCACGGCTTTGGGGCGGAAACCTGGGCTGGTTTGTGTTCTGGGGGTATCAGTTGTTCATCGTTCTGGCGGCAAGTGGTTATATGCTGGGGGCAACCCAGTCTAAAGAATATGCAGAACCGGAGTGGTACACGGATATTTGGCTGACAGTCGTTTGGGTGGCTTATTTGGCTGTGTTCCTCGGGACCATTGTCAAACGTAAAGAAAAGCACATTTATGTGGCCAACTGGTTCTACCTGTCGTTCATTGTTACCATTGCCATGCTGCACATCGTCAACAATCTGTCTATTCCGGTGTCGATTTTTGGCTCCAAGTCGGTACAGGTCTTTGCGGGTGTACAAGATGCGCTGACCCAGTGGTGGTACGGGCATAACGCAGTAGGCTTTTTCCTGACGGCGGGTTTCTTGGGCATGATGTACTATTTCGTGCCAAAACAGGCCAACCGTCCGGTTTTCTCGTATAAACTGTCAATCATCCACTTTTGGGCGCTGATCTTCTTGTACATCTGGGCGGGGCCACACCACTTGCATTACACCGCATTGCCGGATTGGGCGCAGACCCTTGGCATGGTGTTCTCGATTGTTTTGTGGATGCCTAGCTGGGGCGGTATGATCAACGGTCTGATGACGCTTTCGGGCGCTTGGGACAAGTTGCGCACCGATCCGATCCTGCGGATGATGGTTATCTCGCTGGCCTTCTACGGCATGTCCACCTTTGAGGGGCCGATGATGGCGATCAAGGTTGTGAACTCGCTGTCGCATTACACCGACTGGACAATCGGGCACGTGCATTCCGGTGCATTGGGCTGGAATGGTATGATTACCTTCTCTGCGCTGTACTTCCTGACGCCACGTCTGTGGGGGCGCACCGCGCTTTATTCAACCAAGCTGGTGAACTATCACTTCTGGTTGGCGACAATCGGCATCGTGTTCTACGCGTCCTCCATGTGGGTGACGGGTATCATGGAAGGCCTGATGTGGCGTGAAGTGGATGCGCAGGGTTTCCTTGTGAATTCATTCGCAGACACGGTTGCGGCCAAGTTCCCGATGTATGTTGTGCGGGGCCTTGGCGGGGTGATGTACCTCTCTGGCGGGCTGATCATGGCCTACAACCTCTGGCAAACTGCCAGAGGCAAGGGCGAGGCCGATCCGGCCAGCAATGCAGCAATAGCGGCCCATGCCGCACCAGCGGAATAGGAGGGGACGACCATGTCACTTTTAGACAAACACAAACATATCGAAACCAATGCTTCCGTATTGCTGGCTCTCAGCTTTGTGGTGGTGGCCATCGGCGGGGTGGTGGAAATCGCCCCTCTGTTCTATCTGGAAAGCACCATTGAAAAGGTGTCGGGCATGCGTCCCTACACCCCGCTGGAGCTGAAAGGCCGTGACATCTATGTGCGTGAGGGTTGTTATGTTTGCCACAGTCAGATGATCCGGCCCCTACGCGACGAGGTGGAGCGTTATGGCCACTATTCGCTGGCGGTTGAATCGTCTTATGACCACCCGTTTCAATGGGGATCAAAACGCACAGGGCCGGATTTGGCCCGTGTGGGCGCGCGTTATTCGGATGAATGGCATGTGGACCACCTGACAGATCCACGTTCTGTGGTGCCGGTTTCGATCATGCCTACCTATGGCTTCCTCAAGGATGTTAAAATCAAAGAGCAAGACATTGAGGCATTGTTGAAAACCCACCGTATGGTCGGGGTTCCTTACACCGACGATATGATCGAAAACGCCGCAGCTGACCTGTTCAATCAGGCGGACCCGGACAGCGATTATGACGGGTTGCAGGAACGCTATTCAGAGAGCGCGCAAGTGCGTAACTTTGATGGTCAAGCCGATGTAACCGAAATGGATGCGCTGGTGGCGTATCTGCAAATGCTGGGCACGCTGGTTGATTTCTCGACCTTTGAGCCGCTGAAAAGCCGATAGGAGGAAGATATGGAACTTTATACTTTCTTGCGTGAAATGGCCGATAGCTGGGGTTTGTTGTTGTTGTTTGGTGTCTTTATCGCTGTTGTGGTGATGTTGTTTCGCCCTGGTGCTGCGGCAATGCACGTGGACGCGGCCAATATCCCCCTGCGCGATGATCTGATAGATCGCGAAATCTCACAAGCTGCTGCAAACCGGCAGGAGGAGGCAAAATGAAAAAGAAGCAGAAAAAAACCGACGCGGACTATCCAACCACCGGTCACGAGTGGGACGGTATTCGCGAGTATGACAAGCCGATGCCGCGCTGGTGGTTGAATACCATGTATATCACCATCGTCTGGGCCATTGGCTATTCAATTGCCTATCCGGCATGGCCCCTGCTGTCGGGGGCAACGCCCGGTCTGCTGGGCTGGTCGAGCCGGGGCGACGTGAAGGCGGAAATCGCCCGTGTGAACGCACAGAACGCCGAGATCGAGGCAAAACTGCTGGCAACACCGATGGAAAACATTGCCGCGGACGCCGATTTGGCACGGTTTGCAACTGCGGGTGGCAAGGCTGTGTTCCAGACCTATTGCTCGCAATGTCACGGCCAAGGGGCGCAAGGCTTCAAGGGCTATCCGAACTTGCAGGACGATGATTGGCTTTGGGGCGGCGATATTGCCACTTTGGAAACCACCATCCGCCACGGCATCCGCTTTGAGGCGGACGAGGATACCCGCTATTCGGAAATGCCAAAATTTGGCGAGTTTCTGGAGCATGAAGAAATTGCCAGCATCGCCAATTTTGTCCGCTCGCTGTCCAATCAGGAACATGACGCCATGGCGGCAGAGGCTGGTACAGAGTTGTTTGCGGAAAACTGCTCCAGTTGCCATGGTGATAAAGGCACAGGTGATCGGGAACAAGGCGCGCCGAACCTGACCGATGCCATTTGGCTGTTCGGGGCAGATGAAGGAACGATTGAAAAAACGATCACCTTCAGCCGCTTTGGCGTGATGCCCGCTTGGCAAGGCCGTATTACTGACGCACAGATTAAGCAGGTAGCCTTTTATGTGCACCAGCTTGGCGGTGGTGAATAATAACAATCGTCCTTCCGGCTCGCCGTCGGAGGGTCCTTTCGGTCCTGCATTCCAGTTCGAGTGTAGGACCGAATTTTGATAATTTACCCTTGCACGCTATAAACACATGGCAAAGCCAAGGGCGAACAGAATGTTGGTAATCCCATGAGCAGTGACCAAGAACAAGAACACCGCCTGTTTGAATATAGCGAACCGGTCTTTCCCCAAAGGGTAAAGGGTTGGTTCCGGTCGCTAAAGTGGTGGCTGATGGCGTTCACCCTGACGGTCTATTACGTCACGCCTTGGCTGCGCTGGGATCGGGGCACCAGCCTGCCGGATCAGGCGGTATTGATTGATCTGTCGCACGCGCGCTTGTACTTTTTCTGGATCGAAATCTGGCCCCACGAGTTTTATTTCATCGCCGGATTGCTGATCATGGCCGGGCTGGGGTTGTTTCTGTTCACCTCGGCGTTGGGTCGGGTGTGGTGTGGGTATGCCTGCCCGCAAACCGTCTGGACCGACCTGTTCATTCTGGTGGAGCGCTGGGTAGAGGGCGACCGAAATGCCCGCATCCGCCTGCTGCGCGCCAAATGGAGTTTCACCAAATGGCGCAAACGGATTACCAAGTGGATTCTGTGGATGCTGATTGCCATCGCAACGGGCGGGGCTTGGGTGTTCTATTTCGCCGACGCACCCACGTTGCTGGTTGATCTGCTAACGGGCAATGCGGCCTTTGTCGCCTATGGCACCATTGCTGTCATGGCCGTGATTACTTTTGTTTTTGGCGGTTTCATGCGCGAGCAAATCTGCACCTATATGTGCCCATGGCCCCGTATTCAGGCGGCCATGATGGACGAGCATTCGCTGACGGTTTCCTATCGCGAGTGGCGGGGCGAGCCGCGCGGCAAACAAGGGCAAGAGACCGGCGATTGCATCGATGGCATGGCTTGTGTGAATGTCTGCCCGCAAGGCATCGACATCCGAGAAGGCCAACAGGTTGAATGTATCACCTGCGCCCTGTGTATTGATGCTTGCGACACCATCATGGAGAAGATCGGTAAACCACGCGGCTTGATTGATTATTGCGCCCTGAGTGATGAAGAAGATGAACGGGGCGGCAAGGCCGTTGTTCCCGTCTGGAAACATGTTTTACGTCTGCGCAACATCATCTATGTATCGCTTTGGTCGATCATCGGCATTGCTCTGGTGGTGATGCTGTTTATCCGGTCGGATTTTGGCGTTTCGGTTAATCCTGACAGAAATCCGCGTTTTGTCACCTTGTCAGATGGCACAATTCGCAATGCTTATGATCTGCGCCTGTCAAATCAAACCGGAGATGCGCGGGTGTTCCACATCTCGATCAAAACAGAGGATCCTTTGCGCCTAGAGCTGCAAGGCTTGACGGAATTGCTGGTCGAAGTGCCTGCGGATAAAACCATCCACCAGCGGGTTTATCTATTTGCCAAACAGGCCTATCCGACGGCGCATGCTGAAAACTCGCCTGTGCGGTTCTGGGTTGAGGAAACCGCCAGCGGCAACCGAACCAGTGTTGATACGATATTTGCAGGAGACACGCGATGAACAGTTCTAAATCCGAAAGCCAGATATGGGGCCGCAAGGTGCTGTTCATGTTTCTTGGCGCGTTTGCGGTGATTGTTGCGGCAAACATGACGTTGCTATACTCGGCGATCGGGTCATGGCCGGGACTGGAATCGCGCAATGCCTATGCGGATTCGCTGGGATTTGAGGATCGCCGCAATGCGCAAGTGGCGCTGAATTGGCTGGCTGATGTGCGCTATGAGGACGGCGATGTGGTGCTGAATTTGCGCGATGGTGCCGGCAAGGCGGTGGCGTTGCAAGAATTGGTGGTTGTTGTGGGCAAGGCAACCTATGACCGCGAGGATAGCATTGTCGAATTTGACCAGTATCAAGATGCGTTTCGCGGCACCATTGAACTGGGCGCTGGCAACTGGCAAGTGCGCGTCGCCGCCGTGGGGTTTGCTGGCGAAAAATTCCGCCAGCGACTGCCTTTGATTGTGAAGTAACGCCATGACTGTCGCCAGCTGTCCGGCCTGCGTGGCCATCCCCGAGGAGCAGATCGAAAGGATCGTTGCCGAGCAGGGCCGCAAGCTGGCATTTGCCATGCCGGATGTGCATTGCGCGGGCTGTATCGGTACGGTGGAAAAAGGGGCGATGGGATTGGCGGGGGTTAAATCTGCCCGCCTGAACCTGACGTTGAAACGGCTGTATGTTGACGCGGACCCGGACCTGTCAGACCAGATCATCGAACAGTTGGCCAGCGTTGGCCATGTGGCGCTGCCGCTGGACAGTGACACTTTGCAAACGGGCACTGATCCCGAAGGGCGCAAATTGGTTGTGCGCCTCGGCGTGTCCTTTTTCGCGATGATGAACGTGATGTTGCTGTCGATTTCCGTCTGGGCCGGGGCCGAGGGCGAGACCCGCAATTTCCTGCATTGGGTGTCGGCGTTTATCGCCATGCCCACGGTTGCCTTTGCCGCCGTGCCGTTTTTCAGCAGCGGTTGGGCGGCGTTGAGCCATGGCAAATTGAACATGGATGTGCCGATTTCACTGGCGATCCTGCTGGCCACGGCCCTGTCGCTGTTTGAAACATGGGTTGGCGGGGCGGAGGCCTATTTTGATGCGGCCCTCAGCCTGACGTTTTTCCTGTTGTTGGGGCGTTATCTGAATCACCGAACCCGTATGGCGGCGCGCTCGGCCGCGCTGGAACTGGCGGCGCTGGAGGTCAAGACGGCCTTGCTGGTCGGCGCGGAAACCAAACCGGTGCCGATTGCCGATTTGCGTCAAGGCGATATTGTGCTGGTTCAACCCGGCATGGCGGTGCCTGTGGATGGTGTGGTTGTCAAAGGCAGCAGTGATCTGAATAAATCGCTGTTGACGGGCGAGAGCCTGCCGGAAGCGGTTGAGGTTGGTGCGAAGGTTTTCACCGGAACGCTCAATCTGACCGGACCCATTGAAGTCAGGATTACCGGTGATGCAAATGACAGCGTGTTGCGGCAAATCACCGAGTTGGTCAGCCTGGCAGAGGCGGCAAAATCGCGTTACACCAGTTTGGCTGAGCGGGCCGCCGCGATCTATGCGCCGGTTGTGCATCTGGTTGCATTTGGCGGGTTTTTGGGCTGGTATCTGGCCACGGGCGACATTCGCCATTCCCTGAATATTGCGGTGGCGGTGTTGATTATCACCTGCCCCTGTGCCTTGGGTCTGGCGGTTCCCGCGGTGATGACCGCCGCTGTCAGCCGCCTGTTTCAGGCGGGAGTGCTGGTCAAAGACGGCACCGCGATTGAACGGCTGGCCGAGGTTGAGGCCGTGGTATTTGACAAGACCGGCACCCTGACCGAAGGGGCGGCACAACTTGATCCTGCAACCGATGCCGACAGATTGATGCTGGCGGCAGGGCTGGCGGCTGGCAGCGCGCACCCGTTGTCACGCGCAGTTGTTGCGGCGGCGAACGCACGCGGAATTCACGGTGTCGAAGTGACAAATATTGTCGAGGTCGCCGGCAAAGGTCTTGAAGGGCGTTATCATGGCTTGAAGCTGCGTCTTGGGCGGGCTGAATGGCTGGGGGTCGCGGCGATAGAGGGCAGGGGGGTGCAAAGTTGGATGCAGCTTGGCGAGGCCGCGCCCGAGCCGTTGTTTTTCACGGATCCTCCGCGCGCAGATGCTGTGGCGGCGGTGATGGATTTACAAGGCGAGGGCCTGCCAGTTTCGATGTTATCGGGGGACCGCGCCGAAGTGGCAGAGCCGCTGGCGAAGATGCTGGGCATTGTGAGCGTCGCCTCGGGCGTTTTGCCAGAGGCCAAATTGCGGGTAATCGAGGCCGTGGGGGATAAAACCCTGATGGTGGGCGACGGGCTGAATGATGCAGCGGCGATGAGCGGGGCCTTTGTATCCATCGCCCCTGCCAGCGCCATTGATGCCACCCGCGCCACGGCGGATTTGATCCTGCTCGGTAATGATCTGACGCAAATTCCCCGCGCCATCCGGCTGGCGCGCCAAGCGCGCGCGCGGGTGCTGGAAAATTTCTCGATTGCGGCTATCTATAACCTTGTGGCCATTCCACTGGCCTTGCTGGGCTATGCCTCGCCGCTCGCGGCGGCGATTGCCATGTCGAGCAGTTCAATCCTCGTATCGCTGAACGCGCTGCGCCTGTTGCGGAGTAAAACATGACCGCCCTTTTGTATCTGCTGCCAATTTCTCTGGTCCTTGGGGGGCTGGGATTGTTTGCGTTTTTCTGGACGGTCAAGTCGGATCAATATGATGATGAAAAAGGCAATGCGATGCGGATATTGTCGGATGAATATGACGATCATCCTAAAGAAGATTAGAGCGTTTCGACTATTGTTGACACGCTTTAAGAGTTTCGATGCGCTCCGCGCGGGGGATATTTAACAGAACAAAGAAATTGAAAGGGAAGGGCTACTGACCTGTCGGTGTTAGGGTTGTGATGCCGACGGCACCGCCGCGCGCCAGTTCCGGATCCAACGACATCAAGATATATTCGCCGCGCCGCCACAGGCCGGACATATCGTCATAGTGGCGCGATAAGAAGTGGCCGGACTGGCCGGTGGCGATGATATAGACCGAGCTGTCCAAATCCGAGAAATCAATCACGGCGCGGAACCCTGCGGCGTGGACATTGGCATAGGGTGTATCGCCGGTGCCGCTGGTGCGGGCGCGTTGCAAGGTATGATCACCCCCCGATGTGTCTTGGCGGATGTTGGTAAACCAGGCGAGCAGTGGAATTTTGCCCAGCACCTCGTGGTCCTGTTGTGATTGATGCGCTTGCCCCCAGCGCCAACTGTCGATGCGGGGGCCGTATTTTTCGGTCAATTCCAGAATAGCCTGATCAAGCGCGATGCGGGCGACGTCTTCGCAGGCCTCCACGCGGGTGGATTGGCGGATGTCACACCAAACGGCCGCGCCTTTGACGTTGCGAAATACCCGTTCGATGAAAACCGGATCAGCGCGGGGAAAATGGCCGATCAGCGGGCCAAGTTCGTCCTCGGCCAGTTTGCGCTGTAGATTGCGCAGCCACGCCGCATAGATCAACGGTTCGGGGATATGATGGCTCATCTCGCCGTTCCAATTGGCCAGCATTTCCAAGGCAATCTGGCGCTGGCGGGCAGGGGTGCCTGCGGGGGCAGGATCGCCGGTGAACCACAGCTCCTTGGCAATCAGCGGCAACAGGGTGCGCGCGGCGATGGAAACCGGGTCAAGCTGCGCCTCGATGAAACTGTCACGGGTGTGGACCTCGCGGTCGTTCAACAGGCGGGTCAAGCGGTTGATGCGTTGGGTGTCACCCCAGTCAAAACCGATGTGATGCGGGAAAGGTTTGTCGGTGGTTTTGTTGTTGGTATTTGCAACAATACCGCTGGCCGGATCACGCACAAACGGGTTGGTTTCAAAATCGAAATAGCCGTCCCAACGGTTTTCTGCAACCCAGCCTTGCGACGGGATGCGGCCCTGACTGGCGTGTGCGGGATTACGTTTCGGGTTCTTGCCAGCCACTTGCAACATGACCCCTTGGCGATCCGCCAGCGTGACATTCTGCGAGGGCGCTTTGGAAAATACCAGTGCGGCGCGGGCGGCAGATATTGTTTTGGAGCGCATCAGGTTGATTGCAGCGGTCATTGATTGGTCGTTTTCATCAAGGGCTGTCCAGGCGATGCTGGTGACATGGCCAGGCGGGGTGATTGAGCCAAGGTCATATTGCGCGCCCGGAATGACCGGGCCATTATCCGTCCAGCGTAGCAAATGCGTTTGCGGCGGGGCGTCTTTGACGCGGATGACGACTGATTTGCTGCGGAAAGATTTGAACCCGTCCGGGGTGCGGTATTGCGTCGGGTCATCGGGGTTTAGTTGTTCGATATAGACATCTAGATCGTCGAGGTAAGAACTGGTTAACCCCCAACCAAGTGCATCGCTGCGCCCCAGTAAAACGGCGGGAATGCCAGGGATTGTTGCGCCAATCACCCCACCATCGGGGAATTCCATACGGGCGAGCATCCAGATGCCAGGGGCTGTCAGGCCAAGGTGGGGGTCGGTTGCCAACAGAGGCGCGCCGGATGCGGAGCGGCTGCCATTTGCGGCCCATGCGTTAGAGGCACCGGCCAGCCCAAGGGGTTTTAGCGGGTCGAGGGGGTGTTGTTGCACCTGCGCGAATTGGCGTTGCTTTGGCAGGGTCGGGAACAACGTAGCGAAGTCTTTGAGCGCGGTGATCGCTTGGCCGGGTGCGTCTGGCAGGATGTCTTGCAGACGTTCGGCGGGGATGGTTAGGGAGAGTTGCGCGCGCAGTACCTCGTTTTTTAGGCTGCTGGACAATTGCAAGGCCATCAGGCGCAGAATGGACAGGCTGTCGGTCGGGGTCCAGGGTTCTATTTGCGGTGGGAACAGAAAAAACTCCGGTGCGCCGCGTCCCAGCGCGTCTTTTTGAACAATGCGCAGCCATGAATTCACCCCGTCGGAATAGGATTTCAAGGCCTGTTTGGTTTCCTCGGTTTGATATTGAAACGAGGCATGGGAAAGTTCCACCAGATCGAGGCGGCGGATGAAATCGTCGATCTTCAGGGTGCTTTCGCCGAATATTTCGGACAGGCGTCCTTGGGCGGTGCGGCGCAGCATGGTCATTTGCCACAGGCGATCTTGGGCGTGGGTGAAGCCAAGGCCAAAATAGGCATCCGTGGCCGAGGTTGGGAAAATATGCGGTACATTATTGGTATCGCGCACAATTTCGATCGGCCCGCCGAGGCCCTCTATTTCATAGGTGGCATCATAATCGGGGATCGATTGTGTGGCGAAATAATAGGCGAGCAGTAACATAGCCAGTGCAAGCACACTCAGCCCGACAAACCCCCGCAACAACCACCGGAAAACCTCTACCATAACCGCCTCTTTACCTTGACGCCCCCGCCTTAGCAGCCCAAAGCTGGGGAAACAATCACAACTGGAAAGACGGGGACAACATGGCAAAGATTGCATTTCTGGGCTTGGGCGTAATGGGCTATCCGATGGCGGGGCATTTGGCGGCCAAGGGGCATGATGTAACGGTGTATAATCGCACGGCTGCCAAGGCGCTGGCTTGGGTTGCGGAACATGGCGGCAAGGCGGCGGATACGCCAGCGGGCGCGGTTGTTGGTTGCGAGATTGTGTTTGCCTGCGTGGGCAATGACGATGATTTGCGCGCGATTACCGTGGGTGAAGGGGGCGCGTTTGGCGCAATGCAGACGGGCGCGGTGTTTGTTGATAATACAACTGCCTCCGCCGATGTGGCGCGGGAATTGGACGCTGTCGCCCGGAAATCCGGTTTTGGTTTTATTGATGCGCCCGTGTCTGGCGGTCAGGCCGGGGCCGAAAACGCAGCCCTGACGGTGATGTGTGGCGGGGCGGCGGCGGATTATGCCAAGGCGGAGGCCGCGATCATGTGTTTTGCCCGTGCCAGCCGTTTGATGGGGGGATCTGGTTCGGGGCAGCTGACCAAGATGGTCAACCAGATTTGCATTGCCGGACTGGTGCAAGGCTTGTCAGAGGGCATGGCATTTGCGCAAAAGGCAGGGTTAGACGGGGCCGCAGTAGTGGATGTGATTTCCAAAGGGGCGGCAGGTTCTTGGCAGATGGAAAACCGCGGCTATACCATGTTGAAGGATGAGTTCGAGTTTGGCTTTGCGGTGGACTGGATGCGCAAGGATTTAGGCATTTGTCTGGATGAGGCGGAAAATAACGGGGCCAGCCTGCCAGTCACAGCACTGGTCGATCAGTTTTACGGCGACGTGCAACGTATGGGCGGCAAGCGTTGGGATACCTCGAGTTTGATGCGGCGGTTAAAGTAGGGTGCATAATGTGAAACGCTGATCGTTCAGAAGCGGTTTCGCGCGCTTTTGATGGCGGTGAATCAATTTTTGGGCGCGTCCGTTACAAATACATCTGTGCCATCGCTTGCGCGCTGCACCGAAAGACCGTCTGTATCATTGCCAAAATCTTCGCCTAAACCGGATTGCGTCACCGTAGCAGAGAACCCTGCGTAAGTTGTTGCCGGATTATCAAAGACATCGCCGTTAAAGGTTGCGGAAATACACAGCCGTTGGGCCGAGAACCGGTTTTCTGTGTCTGGGCCAACTGTAGACAAATAACCACAGTTGGCCGATAACAGGGTTAACCCCTTGATTTCCTATTGACCTACCCTATCTGTTCAGTGCATTCCGCACCCAAAGGGCCTTATGCCCGCAATCGCGTTGGACTTTCTTTTGATCGCCCCTGCGCATCACTGAAAGAATATGAACGTGAGCTTCACTGATCTCGGCCTTTGTGCGCCGATCCTTAAAACCTTGGTCAATAACAAATATGAAACGCCGACGCCTATTCAGGCGCAGGCGATACCTGCCGTTCTGGCGGGGCGCGATGTGGTGGGGCTGGCCCAAACCGGCACCGGTAAAACCGCCGCATTTGTGCTGCCAATCTTGCACCGGCTGAATGATGGTAAATTCGATGGTAAGCATCCGCTACGGGTTCTGATCCTGACGCCAACGCGCGAGTTGGCGACCCAGATCAACGATGCGATCTGGACCTATTCACGCGGCCTTGGCCTGAAATCTGCTGTGGTTATCGGCGGAGTGCCAATCAAACGCCAGCAACGCCTGATTGCCCAAGGCATTGATATTCTGGTGGCAACACCGGGCCGCCTGGAAGACCTGATCGCCCAGCGTTCGGTGTCCCTTGGCAAGATTGAAACGGTGGTTTTGGATGAGGCGGACCAGATGCTCGACATCGGATTTATGCCCGCTATTCGCCGTTTGCTGAAATTATGCCCGAATAATCGCCAGACCTTGCTATTTTCGGCCACCATGCCGAAAGAAATCGCCTCGCTGTCAAACGATCATTTGACTGATCCGGTTAAAGTGTCCGTGGCGCAGGTTTCCGCCACTGCGGATAAAATTGAACAGACCGTTGTGCATATGGATCAAGGGTCCAAGCCTACGGCGATTTTCAAGCTGGCAGAGAAACACCCCGGCAAGCGGGTCATCGTTTTCACCCGCACCAAACGCGGTGCAGATAAGGTGGCCAAGCGATTGAACTCCGAGGGTATTGGCGCGGATGCAATCCACGGCAATAAATCCCAAGGCCAACGCCAGCGCGCGCTTGATGCCTTCCGCAAAGGCACCAAGATGATCTTGATTGCCACGGATATTGCGGCCCGCGGCATTGATATTCCAAACGTGGCTGTGGTGGTGAATTACGACCTGCCGAATGTGCCGGAATCATACGTGCATCGCATTGGTCGTACTGCGCGGGCCGGGGCCTCTGGCCTTGCGGTGACGTTCTGCTCCCCAGACGAGGTGAAATTGCTGCGCGCCATTGAAAAAGTAATCAAAATGCCGGTGCCTGCAATGAACGCAGATGGCTCGCCGATGACCGCCGTGATTGCGAACACTCCGAAAAATGTTGGCAAACGCCGCACACCAACCCGTGACGGCAAACCCAGCAAACGTCAGTGGCACAAGCCACGCGGTGAGGGGGGCAAACCCTCCGGTGGTTCTCGTCGTCGTGGCGGTGCTGGCGGTGGCAAGCCGAAAGCTGCTAGCGCCTAAATGCAAGGGGGTATAACTGCCCCCGAATGCCACCCAATGCCTCGAATATCATCCAGAGATCCCCTGTGGCCCAACACGGCTATCTGTGGCCGTGCGCCAAACCTATCCAAGCCCTCTATAACGGCAATTCTCGCGCATCGGGCTGATGGCATCTTGAGCCATGCATAAATTCCACTCGGTTGGATACGCAAGCAACGGCACATCGCGCGGACCGAAAGTATTGGGCGATATTTGTACAAAAATGACGCTTGATTAAGACAGATACTATTCAGGTGAGTCCGCCCCCTTTGCCCCATAACTCTGACGGCGCAGGCCGCTTTATTTCTCAGCTTCACGTTGGTGAGATCAAAACAGCAATACAGTTTTGCGTTCTAATCTGGATTAGCCGACAACGACCCAAGAATTGGTAGCATTAGATTGAACAGCTCTGCCTGCGATGAAATCTTACATTTTCGGTATAGTTGCTTGCGAAACACCTTAACCGTCTGGGAACTGATCCCCAAATTCAATCCGATAGAGACCGAAGAATGACCCTGTAAAACAAGCATGGCGACCTCTGCTTGCCTCGGGCTAAGCGAAATTCCGTGTGCTTGTTTGGTGGTCTCAATCAAATTGGAAACAAACCCGCCCTTTGTCGTTTCACCTTTGGGTATTATGTCTTTCCAGTGGCCAGAGGTTAACGCACTAACCAGGGGTGACAACCGGTGAGCAACAGCCAACTCTCGAATTGTGAAGCGTTTGTTGGAATTGCTATCGCGCCCAAGGCATACATGTAGCGAGATCCCCTGTGCCGGGTAGGAGACAAAGGCAAATTCATCCACCATTGTTGTGTTGCCATAATACTCGATAAAGTATTGGTTTCTGTGAAATTTATCCGGTGCAATGTCACTAAGGCGGTAAACTCCGGTCGGGACATTTTTCAGATGAAGATCATGAAACGGATCCAACAAATACGCTCCGGCGAGATAAATTTGGCTTATATTCTCATGTACCTTGGGTTGGCGGTTTTCAAACATCAACGAGACTGGCGGCTGGTTCTGAAAATAGGCCAGAATAGTAATATTGTCATAGGATAGTCGGGACCGCAGCCACGCGCTTAAACTGTTTGGAAAATCATTGGTATTCAGATGGTCAATTGCTGCTGCCAGCAAGTTTTCTTCCGAACGGGCAGAATCCGGCATGTGTACCTCCTTGGGGGTATATACCTCCCAACTAGACCATATTACGCTGAATTATGCTATTCAAGGGGTATTGGCCTAGCATTGGGGGTTAGCTGCGCATGACTGAAATTGCCATCGACATACAAGATATGACCAAGCGTTATGGGGATTTCGTTGCGCTAAAGAATGTATCACTCAGCATCATGGACAACGAATTCTTCACTTTGCTGGGGCCGTCGGGTTGTGGCAAGACCACGTTGCTGCGCACCATTGCAGGGTTTGAGGATATTTCAGAGGGGGCAATCAAGCTGTATGGCGAAGACATTGCCGATTTGCCCCCCAACAAGCGGCCGGTGAATACTGTATTTCAGCAATACGCCTTGTTTCCGCACATGGATGTGACCGCGAATGTGATGTTTGGCCTGTTACAATTGGGACAGGATCAAACCACCGCGCGCAACCGCGCTAATGAGGTGCTTGAAATGGTGCAGTTAACGCAGTTTTCGGATCGGTTGCCCTCGCAATTGTCAGGCGGGCAGCAACAGCGGGTGGCGCTGGCGCGTGCCTTGGCACCCAAGCCCAAGGTTTTGCTGTTGGATGAACCCCTGTCAGCGCTGGATCTGAAATTGCGCCAAGCGGTGCGCCGGGAATTGCAGCAAATACAACAGGAAACCGGCATTACCTTTGTCTTTGTGACCCATGATCAAGAAGAAGCCTTGACGATGTCAGACCGGATAGCGGTGATCGCTGATGGTCATGTGCAGCAGGTTGGCACAGCGCGCGAAATTTACGAGGCCCCGCAAAACAAGTTTGTGGCCGATTTCATTGGTGAAACCAATCTGATTGATGTGTCGGTTAGCGCTGTATCCGGAGACAGCGCGACCTGCATATTACCGGGCGGCGCGCGCTTTACCTGCCCTGCTGCCGTGGGCGCGCTTATGGGGCAGGGCCATCTTTCGGTGCGTCCCTAGCGGATTGCGCTGGTCGATCCCGCAGACGGGTTGGTTCAAGGTCACGCCATGCGACAGACCTATTTGGGCACGGATATGCACGTTGAAATCAAACTGGCTGACGGCGAGACTGTAACCGTTCGCCTGCAAAATTCCGAAAACACGCATATTCCCAAAGCTGGTGAGGCTGTGGGCCTTGATTTTGAGACAGGTGCCGCGCGCCTGCTGGTGGACTAGATGGCGGGTCTCATCAAGCAAAGCACATCAAACACCAGCACATACGCCGGTCTAGGGCCGCTGCTGATGTTGCCGTCCTGGTTGGTTGTCGGGTTTTTTCTGGTGCTGCCGGTCAGCATGATGCTGGTCTATTCCTTCCTGACCAAAGAATTTCGTGGCGGCGTGATCTGGGAGTTTTCGCTTGCCGCATACGATCAATTCTTCTTTGACCGGGGGTTGTTTGGCGACGCGCCGCCAGTGATTGAATGGACCTATATAACGATCTTCTGGCGCTCGATCTGGCAGGCGGCGCTGGCCACTGTTTTCTGTTTGCTGATCGGCTTTCCCACCGCATGGTTTATTGCCACCCGCACCGGGCCGAACAAATCTATCTGGCTTTTCCTGATCACTATTCCCTATTGGGTGAACCTGCTGATCCGCACAATTTCGATGAAATTCCTGATCCGCGACACCGGACCGCTGAATGAATTCCTGATGTGGACAGGGATGATTTCGGATCCCATCCACATGATAAACACCAATTTCGCGGTGCAACTAGGGTTGTTCTATTCCTATCTACCGTTCATGGTGCTGCCGATTTACGCCAGTGTTGAACGCTATAATTTCACCTTTTCCGAGGCAGCCGCCGACCTGTATGCCAGCCGTTGGGTCACTTTGACCAAGGTCATCCTGCCATTTGTCAAACCGGGCATTATTGCCGGTTGCATCTTGGTATTTGTGCCCTCACTCGGGGCGTTTCTAGCGCCTGATCTATTAGGCGGGGCCAAGAATTTCATGATCGGTTCACTGATTGAGGAACAGTTCAAGGGCAATGCCGGTAACTGGCCGTTTGGTGCGGCTGTATCCATGATCTTGCTGTCGATGGTGTTGGTGGTGCTGACATATTACGCCCGCCAGCAAAGCAAAGTGGAGGCACGCTAATGGCTCGTAAACTTGATATTCGTCGGTTCCCGGGCTTTTTGCCGATAACTTATCTTTGTCTGTTCCTGCTTTATGCACCGTTGATCATTGTGATGGTCTATTCTTTTAACGACAGCAATTCGATCACCAATTGGGGCGGCCTCTCGTTGCGTTGGTACGCGGAAGTTTTTACCGGTGTGGAATCGGCAAAATTCAAGGCGGCGACGATAAATTCCATGACCATAGCGGTGATGGCGGCGATCACATCCACCACAATTGCAACGCTGGCGGCCACTGCGATGCTAAAGGCCGGCAGGTTTCGCGGCAAAGCAATCAGCTTTGCCCTGATAAACATGCCGTTGATGGTGCCGGAAATCGTCACCGCTGTGGCCACGCTGATCTTCTTTTCCGCGATTGGTTTTACCAGCGGCTACCTGACCATTTTGCTGGCCCATATCGTGTTTTGCATCCCCTTTGCCTACCTGCCAATTGCCGCCCGAATGCAGGGCATCGAGGATACCTATGAACAGGCGGCGCTGGATCTTTATGCAACCCGCTTTCAGGCTTTTCGCCTGATCCTGCTGCCGCTGATGACGCCGGGCATTATATCGGGCTTTCTGCTGTCATTCATCATATCCCTCGATGATTTTATCATCACAAATTTCGTCAAGGGCGCTGGCATCGAAACCCTGCCAACGGCGATTTTCGGGTCTGTCAAGCAAGGCATCAAACCGAACATAATGGCGATTTCGACCCTGCTGCTGCTGGTGTCGGTGATCTTTGTAACCCTGTCCTATCTGGTCGGACGGATGGGGCAGAATAAAAAATGACGACCAATCCAACAAAGGAGACGACAATGAGAAAACTATTAACACTGGGGGTTTCGGCCCTGGCGCTGACCATCGGGGCAAGCACCGCAAACGCCGAAGGCAAGCTGTCGATTTATCACTGGTTTGAATACATCCCGCAAGAGTTGCTGAATAAATTCGCGGCTGAAAACGACATAGAAGTGACCATGGACACGTTTGATTCAAACGAATCCATGCTGGCCGCACTAAAAGCAGGCAAACTGGGCAGCTACGATGTTTCTGTGCCCGGCGATTATATGGTCAAAATCATGGCAGGGGCGGGTCTGCTCGACACGTTCGAGCCTGCGGAGTTGAGCAATTTTGGCAATATTTCCGCCCAGTGGATGGACGTAGATTTTGACAATGGCCGCCACAGCTCCATTCCCTATCAATGGGGTTCCACCAGCTTTTCCGTGAACCGTGATGTTTACAGTGGTGACATCCAGACTACCGCCATTCTGTTTGATCCCCCCGCAGAACTGCGCGGCAAAATCAACGTGCTTGACAGCCAAGGCGAGGTTTTGGCAATGGCCTCGATGCATTTGGGCATCCCGCAATGCACATCCGATCGTGGCCAACTGCGTGCTCTCAATGATCTGCTGCAATCGGCCAAACCGCATTGGGCTTCCTTTGGCTCTGACATTGCCAAAGATGTGCTTGTTTCTGGTGACGCGGCGGCTGGCATGATCTGGAACGGTTTTTCCGCCAAGGCCCGCGCCGAGGGGGCAAATGTTGAATATGCCTTCCCAAAACAAGGCTACGTTGTGTGGATGGATAATGTCGTGCTGTTGAAAGACGCGCCAAACCGCGACAACGCGCTGAAGTTCATGAACTTCCTGCTTGATCCAGTGAATGCCGCGGTGGTGACCAACTACGCGCAATACACCGCTGGCGTTGACGGCGTTGACGGGTTTCTTGACGAAGCCGTGACCAGCGCACCAGAACTGAACCCGCCCGCCGGGGGTGCCGGTCAGTTCATCATGGCCTGCTCCGAGGAAGTTCAGACCGTTTATGATAAAATCTGGACTGACCTGAAAAAATAGCAATTTTCAGCCCCGCATGGTGCGGGGCTGCCTGAAGTTTACCAACTGCTGCCAACCACAGGCGGCAGGCCTGAAAACCATCCCTAAGGACCGCACAATGACCCACCTCAGCACCGATGATATTCTGAAAAAAGACGACCACCTGATCCAGTCATTTGCTGATCTGGACGGTTTAAAACAACAAGGTGCGCGCACCGCGATTGTGGCTGCCAAAGGGGCCTATGTGACCGATAGCAACGGCAATGAGCTGATCGACGGTATTGGTGGTTTATGGTGCGTGAATGTCGGCCATGGGCGCCATGAAATTATTGACGCGATCACCAAGCAGCTGGAAACGCTGGATTATTATTCGACATTTTACAATTTCACCCATCCGGCAGCGGCGCAATTGGCCGAAAAACTGGCGCGCCTTGCGCCGGGCAATTTGAACCGCGTATATTTCGGCAACTCTGGTTCTGTCGCCAACGACACCGCCATTCGCATGTTGCACCATTATAACAACCGTCTTGGCCGCCCGAATAAGAAGAAAATCCTGTCGCGGGTCGGAGCCTATCACGGCTCGACACACCTGGCGATGGCAATGACCACACCCGCCTATAGCGAGGGCTGGGACACGGCCGCTGAAGGGTTGGTTCACCACCTGCGATCACCCTACGCCTACCGCGAATCCGGTGATATGACCGAAGCTGAGTTCCTTGAGGCACTGGCTGACGACATGCTGACCTCTATCCATAATATCGGGGCCGAAAATATCGCCGCCTTCATCGCCGAGCCTATCATGGGCGCGGGCGGCGTGTTGGTTGCCCCCGACGGGTATCATCAACGGATGCGCCAAATAACCACCGATCACGATATAAAATACATTGCCGACGAGGTGGTTACCGCTTTTGGCCGCTTGGGCCATATGTTTGCCTCACAGGATGTATTTGGCATGGTACCGGACATCATCAACACCGCCAAAGGCCTGACCTCGGGCTATCAACCGTTGTCGGCGACCATCATTTCTGACGAAATTTACGAAGTGATTTCCGAACCCGGCGCGATGTTCCTGCATGGCATGACCTATTCGGGCCATCCGGCAGCAGCGGCGGCGGCCTTGGCGAATATCGACATTCTGGAGCGTGATCAGATCCCGCAAAAGGTGCGCGTGACCGGAAAAGTGTTTGAAAATGCGCTGCGCGGTCTGGCCGACCTCGATATCGTGGGTGAAGTCCGTGGCAGCCATTTCATGATGGGAATTGAATTTGTGAAGAACAAGGATACCAAAGAACCCTATAGCGATGAAACCAATGTCGGTTTGCGGATTGCAGAAGAAGCCCAGAGGCGCGGCTTGATCGCCCGTCCGTTGGGTAACATCCTGATCCTGTCGCCAACTCTGATTATGGATGAAACCCAGATTGGACAAATCGAAGGTATCCTGCGCGACAGCATCAAGGCTGTCACTTCGACACTTCCGGCATAGGGGAAAACAATGACCGACCTGTCTTACAAAGATTGGAAATCCAAAGCCGCCGCCTTGAAATTCCGCAATCAGTGTTTCATCTCGGGCACATTTTGCGATGCCATTTCTGGTGCCAAGTTTGAAACCTTAAACCCTGCAACGGGCGCGGTTTTGACTGCCGTGGCGCGGGGCAATGGCGATGATATTGACCGGGCGGTGAAATCTGCGCGCAGTGCCTTTGACAGCGGTGTGTGGTCCGGCAAAACCCCGTCAGAGCGCAAAGAAGTTCTGTTGAAACTCGCCGCCTTAATCCGCGATAACATCCCTGAATTCGCTCTGCTGGACACCCTGGATATGGGCAAGCTGATCAAAGACAGTTCTACCGTTGACGCGCCCGGCTCTGCCCATTTCTTTCAGTGGCACGCCGAGGCGATCGATAAGTTGTATGACGAAATCGCGCCAACAGGCGGGCGTGACATCGCCATGATCCGCCGTGTTCCGCTGGGCGTCGTCGGGGCGGTGGTGCCGTGGAATTTCCCGCTAGATATGGCAACATGGAAACTGGCACCAGCACTGGCAACGGGTAATTCCGTGGTCTTGAAACCCGCTGAGCAATCGCCGCTTTCCGCGTTGTTTCTGGCTGAACTGGCGGTTGAGGCCGGCCTGCCGGACGGGGTGCTGAATGTGGTTCCAGGATATGGTCAAGATGCGGGGCAAGCCTTGGGTCGCCACGATGATGTTGATTGTCTGGTGTTCACAGGCTCTACCGCCGTGGGCAAACTGTTCCAGCGTTATGCGGGCGAAAGCAACATGAAACAGGTCTGGCTGGAAACCGGCGGCAAAAGCCCCAACATCATTTTCCCTGACGCTGATCTGGATGCCGCCGCCGATATGGCCGCTTTCGGGATTTTCTTTAATCAAGGCGAAGTATGCTCTGCCAATTCGCGCCTGCTGGTCCATGCCTCGATAAAGGATGAAATGCTAGAGCGGATGAAAACCCGCGCCGAGGCAATTACCCCCGGTGATCCACTGGATCCGGCATCGACGCTTGGCGCGATGGTGGATAAATCCCACACCGACACGGTAATGCAGTTTATCGAAAGCGGCAGGCAATCCAGCCGTCTGATTACGGGCGGTGAACGTGTGACCCTGAACGGTTCAGACGCATTTGTGACCCCGACGATATTTGACAACGTGGAAAGCAATCACAAAATAGCCCGCGATGAAATTTTTGGCCCCGTGTTGGCGGTGCAGACGTTCAATTCCGACGATGAAGCAATCGCCATGGCCAATGACACGGTTTACGGTCTGGCGGCCTCGGTCTGGACCAAAGATCTGTCCCGCGCCCTTGGGGTTTCGGACGCGTTGAATGCGGGCACGGTGTCGGTCAACACAGTCGACGCGCTCAGTGCGATGACGCCGTTTGGCGGGATGAAGCAATCGGGCTATGGGCGCGATTTATCAATCCACGCATTTGACAAATACACCGCCTTGAAAACTACCTGGATACGATATTAACGTGCTAAGCTGACGTTGGCCAAGGCCAAGCCAGCATAAACCAATGAATGGAACACCATATGGCACCTGAAAAAATAGACACCCTGATTGTTGGCGCAGGCCAAGCTGGCATTGCCATGAGCGAACATCTGACCCTGAACGGTGTATCACACCTCGTTTTGGAACGCAGCCGGATTGCTGAGCGCTGGCGCTCGGAAAGGTGGGACTCGCTGGTTGCCAATGGCCCCGCATGGCATGATCGTTTTCCAAATAGGGAGTTTTCTGGCGTGGACCCCGATGCTTTTGTTGGCAAGGAAGAAGTTGCCGATTATCTCGTGGCTTACGCCAAGCAAAACAATGCCCCCATTCGAACCGGCATTGAGGTGAAATCTGTCCGTAGAAACGAGGCGCGCGCGGGCTTTCAAATTGAAACATCAGATGGCACGTTTGAGGCCAACAATGTGGTCGCGGCCACTGGTGCATTCCAGCGTGCGGTCATCCCTGCGGTTGCCCCAAAAGATCCGAATATCACGCAAATCCATTCCAGCGGCTATCGCAATCCGGATCAGTTACCGGAGGGGGGCGTTCTGGTAATCGGGGCGGGATCATCGGGTGTGCAGATAGCCGATGAAATCGCGGCCTCAGGCAAAAAGGTTTACCTGTCCGTCGGTTCACACGACCGCCCCTTTCGCAGTTATCGCGGGCGAGATTTTGTTTGGTGGCTCGGGGTTCTCGGCATGTGGGATGACGAGGCACTGGAGCCCGGCAAAGAGCATGTCACCATCGCGGTAAGTGGTGCGCACGGCGGCCACACGGTGGATTTTCGCAAATTGGCGGCGCAAGGGATCACGCTGGTTGGGCTTACGGATTCTTTCAAAGATGGCAAGGTAAAGTTCCAGCCGAACCTTGTGGAAAACATTGCGCTCGGAGATGCCAGCCTATTGTCCATGATGGACGCTGCCGATGCTTATGCGGCCCGCATGGGGCTTGATCTACCGCTGGAACCGAGCGCCCGCGATGTGCTGCCCGACCCGGATTGTATGACCAACCCCGTGCTTGAACTGGACATGACTAAAGCTGGCATAACCTCGATCCTATGGGCGACAGGCTTTGCCGTGGACTATAGTTGGCTGAAGGTTGATGTGCTTGATGGCGCAGGCAAACCCGTGCATCAACGGGGTGTCACTGCCGAACCGGGGTTGTATTTTCTGGGCATGCCATGGCAATCACGGCGCGGCTCTCCTTTTATTTGGGGCGTGTGGCATGATGCCAAGCATCTGGCCGGACACATAGAGACACAAACTAAATATCTGGCCTATCGCGGCCCCTTGGAAACCACAGTAGAGGACTGAACAATTGGCCCATACACGCATTCGCAAGTTCAATACCAGCGACACCTATCCCGAGCAAAACCTCGATAATGACCTGTGTCAGGCGGTGGTCACCCAAGGCGGTAAAACCGTTTATCTACGCGGCCAGTGCCCGCAAAACTTGGATGACGCCGTCAACATCGGCAGCCATGATCCGGTGGCGCAAACCCATAAAGTAATGCAAAACATCAAGCAATTGATCGAGGAGGCCGGCGGCGACATGCAACATCTGGTCAAGGTTGTCGTCTACATCACCGATGTGCGCCACCGCGAGGATGTCTACCGCACCATGGGCGAATACATCAAAGGGGTGTATCCGGTTTCCACAGGGTTGGTGGTGCAGGCGCTGGCACGCCCCGATTGGTTGGTTGAAATCGACGGTACGGCCGTCATACCGGAGTAATACAATGACATTTTCCCTTGTCGCCCGTTGCGCGCAAACCGGCATGTTTGGGGTGGCGATCGCCTCGTCCTCCCCCGCCGTTGCCGCACGCTGTTCCTATACCCGCACAGGTGTTGGAGCGGTTGCCTCGCAAAATATTACAGACCCGTCACTAGGGCCACTAACACTTGATCTGATGGGGCAGGGTCTGAGTGCAGAACAAGCAATTGCCGATATCGTTCAAAACCAGAAGTTTACCGAATATCGTCAAGTGCTTGCGGTGGATAAGTTGGGCGGCACCGCGATCCATTCCGGCCCAAATTCACTGGGAATCTGGACACAGGCCACGGGCGTAAACGTGGCATCGGGGGGCAATCTTTTGGCCAATGACGGGGTGCCACAGGCTATTGTTGACGGATTTCAATCGGCTTCGGGGCATATCGGCGACCGGCTGATCGCCGCCATGCGTGCCGGTTTGGCACAGGGCGGCGAGGCTGGCCCGATCCATTCTGCCGGAATGCAAATTTGTGATCACGTGGCCTGGCCGGTTGCCGATTTGCGGTGCGACTGGACACTTGAGTGCCCGATTGAGAATATCGCAGCGGCATGGGAGATTTATCAGCCGCAACTGCAAGCCTATGTCCAGCGTGCCTTGGACCCGCGCGTCGCACCATCCTACGGTGTTCCGGGCGATGAATGAAGGGGGCGTCCATGAAAACCCTTGAGATTCTTGACAAGTTAATCGCTTTTCCCACGGTCAGTGCCGACAGCAATCTGGCGATTATTGACTACGTTCAAGACTACCTGAAAACACGCGGTTTTGAAACGTACCATATTCCAGACAATACGGGCCTAAAAGCAGGGTTGTTTGCCCGCATTGGCCCCTCGGACAAGGCAGGTGTGATGTTGTCTGGCCATACGGATGTGGTGCCAACAACAGGGCAAAACTGGACAACTGACCCCTTCAAGATGACCGTGAGCAACGGCAAAGCCTACGGGCGCGGTGCGACGGATATGAAGGGCTATCTGGCGTCGGTCATGGCACTGGCAGATCGGGCAAGCCATGCCAATCTGACGGAACCATTGAAAATCGCCTTCTCCTATGATGAGGAAATCGGCTGTGTCGGCATCAAATCCATGATCCATCATGTAGAAGATACAATTGGCCTGCCGCGCTGTTGTTTTGTGGGCGAGCCAACTTTGATGCAGGTGGCAATCGGGCATAAAGGCAAGGCTGCATTGCAGGCGATATGCCATGGCATGAATGGCCATTCCGCCATGGCCCCCGATTTTTTGAATGCGCTACACTTGGCCTGCGACTTTGTAACCGTTCTGCGGGATTTACAGGGCGACTACGCGTTGAATGGAGCGCAGGACCCTGACTATGGTGTGCCGTATTCAACAATTCATGTTGGTAAAATGTCCGGTGGAATGGCGCTTAATATCATCCCCGAAAGGGCAGTCATTGATTTTGAATTTCGCCATCTGGCCACTGATAATCCGGAATCTATTTACGCCCGTATTCTGGCTGCTTCCCGTGAGGTCTGTGTAGCACAGCAGGCGCAATTCCCCTCTGCCAAAATTGATGTGTTGCAACTGAACGCTTATCCGGCGCTTGATACGGATGTTAACGACAACATCGTGCCCCATGCCTGTAAATTGGCACAAGTATCTGATATCACTAAAGTATCCTTTGGCACCGAGGCCGGCTATTTCTCCAAGCATTTGGGTATCCCAACAATCGTATGTGGACCAGGCTCGATGGATGCGCAAGGCCACAAACCTGATGAGTATATCGAACTTTCGCAATTGGCGGAATGCGATGCGATGCTCGAAAGGCTGCTTGGAAATATTTCAAGGCAAGTGGACGAGCGGTAAATGTTATTGGGGCTACCCCTTGGGGACCTCTGAACAAGGGCAATCAGTTGATTTCATAGATCGGATTATTCAGAGGGTTTGTTGATTTTGAAGGTATTTGCGCTAGTGATCCGAAATGTAAATGGTGATCCACGTGAGTTGCACCGCTTATTCGCGCAAGGTGTTAATCCATTGCTGGCCATACTTGGCGCCTTTGCAAGTGGGCAGGCGTTCAAAGTGAACCTGTTGGGCGATTTTCTCAAACGTTGGGATTTCCTGTCTGGTAGTTGTAACACAAGTTCAAGCCATGCTTTGCCATCCACAGGGCTGAAAACACCGGAGGGGAAGGCAAGAATTGCCCAAGTTCAGAAAAAACGCTGGGCTATGTACCGTGAACTAAATCAAAAAATCTAAATCACTCAAAACTATAATGGTGGATAAAATGGGGGTGAAAGGTAATTTACTGTCATTAAGCCGCTGTTATTGCGCGAATAACAAGAGTGTAGTGGCGGAGACGAAGGCCTTAGAACTAATGACGTAAGATTTTGGTTGCATGTAATTAAAATACCATCACAAAAATTAATACCACATAAAATACCACGCTAGGAAAATTCCAAGGACGATTTAAGCGTATTTCACCCTATTTGTATAGACAGATTTCTACCAACTGCCTTGGCATAATCGCGCAACCTTTCTACGGAAACATTCCGGCCCGCCTCTATAGGGTGGTTGTTCCCCCCGCGCGAGTTCGATTAATTGGGCTAGCATCCTAGAAGCTTGAAAGCCCTGCCATAGTTTTCAGTTTGTTGCCGGAGTTCAGAGCATATCACCCGCACAAAAACAGAAACACCCGCTGGAAGGTTGCTTATGCGGATTTCGCGCTGGGCTTCACAAATCATTTGACTAAACTTTGTTTTTCGAACTGCGCATTCAAGAATGCGCCGTGCAATCTGGGGCCATGTGGCCAAACCCATTGCGGCTCGATCTATGCCATAGGTGCCTTAGCTTAATTGATAATGGCCCAACCAAATAGGCGAATAAATCGCGGCGGCTGCCCAGCGCCCCAAAACCGAAACCGACATGCTCAAGCCGCGTTTGCCCTGTAGTATTCAGATTTGCTGACCGAGCCGTATTTCCGGGGGGCCGCTTAAGCGGCCCCTTCTGACAGAGTGTCGCTCGGCTGGTTCCTAAGCTGACGCAAAATGGCGTCGAGCAAAATTTGTGAACCTTCCTGACTGATATGCCTAAAATCTCTTAAAGATAACTGAAAACGCAGCGCGGTACAAAAGCCGTCGTCGGACAAAAGTTCATCTGGGCAACTTATTAGTTGGGAACGATAGTTTGTCGCAATCAATTGAGCATAGTTTTGCTCGGCCTTGCGAAAAGCAGATCCCCCCGTCTCGCCAGAAAGCAGAAGTTTTTTAGGGAAATCGCTTGATTGGCTTCGAGGTGGTGCAGCAACCGAAAATGTGGGGGTCTCAACATTCGCATCGCGTAACTGCCCTAGAAGTTTGAAGTGATTCGAGGGGGCTTTTACTTCATTGAGCGAATAGGTTTCGGAGCAATAACGGCGAAATAAACGTTTGGACACTTGCCCTCGTGACCACATCAATGCAGTTTCAGCCCACACTTCCGGAATAAAAATTTGAAACCCGACGATTACTATCGCCGCATAGTCGTTCACATCGACGCCATAACGTTGCTCAATATCATCGTAGCGACTTTTTGCTTTTTCGTACCAGGAAATAAAATCAAATTCCGAAGCTTTTCGGCGGCTCCGCAGAAAACTCATATTCTCCACGAAGCTAAATTGCCCCCCAACAAAGTTGACGAGGTTGTTTAGTGGCCCAGGCGCACAGAAAAACGCCGCATCAAATGGCGGGTTTTCTCCGTACATTTTTTTGAAGGCAATTTCGATACGAAAAAGGTGGCTATCGCCGACAAATAGAACTTTTTTCATTTACTGCTTTCGGCATAGGCTTCGAGCATGGCTTCTTCGCAACCAACGTCGAGATCGGCATTTGGTTTAACTAGTTCGGCACTAAGCTTTGTTTTTTGTATTTTCTGGGCTGCCCCAATTGCAGAGAAAAAGGAGTTCATTACAAATTCGACGCCAGAAGGGTGAACATTGCGTTTGTTCGGCTCAAAGAAGATGGCACCAAACGGTGGTCCATTGATGATCTCGTATGACGGAAAATAATCTGTATCAGTCCTAGTTCGCGCCAAATAGCCCGCAACAGCGCGGAGGATCGACTTGGATTCCATGGTTGCAGCCAAAACATGGTTTCCAGAATTTGTTGCCGTTAGCGGCACAGGTGACACGGTTAGGATAAATCGTAAATCCGGGTTCAAACATTTTGCAGCGTCAAGCGCAGTGCTCATTTTATCCAAAATAAACGAGTAATCCTGATTAAGGAACTGGTGCTGATTTGGGTCAAATGAACCCGCTGCTGTGCCTGGACACATTGGGTACTCGTATCCCGCTTTGTTGAACCAACTTTCCGTCAAACCCATTGTGAACACGAAAAAATCAGCCTTTACGATGCTATCGCGAAACAATGAAATCGTGTGATTGCGCAAAGATACCATTTCCTCTTGGTTTTCAAACCCCCCATTTTCAATGGCGGGCCGAAATGGATCGTAAAAGCGCCCTTCACTTTCCCAAATTTCGTCTGGAGTCTCAGCCTCACCGGATGCCCAAGAGATCCATTGAAGAAGTAGAGATGCTGTATAAATATTGGCGGTTCTGCTTGAAAAAATTCCATAATTCAATTCGGCGGCGGATTTCTCTGACAGATCTTGCGGTGCATTTTCGGTTATAAGCCAGTTGTAGCCCCGTTTACGTAGCGATTTTCCAATATGTTGGGCAAAGCAAGAACCGTATGTGCTAACTGCTGATTCTGGCGTGATTTTGAATTTAGGTTTCCATAGTTCATCAATCGAGAACATACTGCGATCCGCTATTGCAGTGCGCCAAAAGGCCCGCTTTTCAAGATTCATATATGGGTTTTTTTCGAGCATCTATTTTCCTGAAACAATGTTTTCTATATAGTACTGCACTTAGCGGCGATTACACCTCTCAATGAGCAATGGCAACGGAAATTACATCCATAGTTGCGATGACATGGGGTAAAGTCGCGCTGGGAAAGGCCCACTTTCTTTCGTAACGATTTGAATTCTGACCCAGGCATTTCGGGCTTGCTGGGGATTAACACCGCGATACCGCCAGTCTTTTGGCCTAACTCGTGCCTGTGCTTGATTGCCTTGCGCGACAGGCGGTCAAGTCTGCCTTCGTGTTTGCTGGCATAATTCAGACCAGGACAAAGGCGGCATTTCACCGGACTGAGTATCGCGCACCGCCGACCACATGCAGGGCATAAAACTGGATAGCATCGCCATAACCTTGGCGTTTCCGGTTTTTGGCATCCGAGCAAACCGAATAGGCTAGGAAATAGTCCTCGCAATCGTTTTCCATTCGCGGACAGTTTGAGACATAAGCGCAAGTGAAGGCACCATATAAAGGATCATTTTGCCCTTGCCGCCCAATTCTCCTGCAATCTTAAAGCTGGTGAAGGTTTTTCCCGTACCACCGGCCATAATCAGCTTGCCGCGGTCATCATGTGCCAGCCCAGCGCGAACGGCATCCAATGCCTCTTGCTGGTGTTCACGCAGGGTTTTCTTTTCTTTGAGGAAAATGCTTTTTTCGCGGAAATAAGCGGGCCAATCAAGGCGGCTTTTCTCAAGGTCCGCCAAAGCAATCCGGTGCTACTGTTTCCCCCATTTTCCAGCATGGCTTTCAGATAGGCGCTAAAATCTTTGATCGTAGTGTCAACAATAACCAAACTGACAAAATCTTTGGTCGAGGCAGCGGAAACAAAGGAATCTATATCCGACTTTTTGATACTATGGTCCGAGGCATAGAATTTGCATTGAATAGCGCAAAACCCTGATCCATCCGAATGGCGCGCCACAAGGTCAATTCCCGCATCGTTTGCTTTGTAACCTTGTTCTTTGGCCCAGTCTTTGAACAGCCAAACCTTGTCATAGCTTTGGCCCTGCAAAGTGTCATTTTCCAGAAATACTTTAACAAGTTTCTCGAAATATTCGCCCTTTTCAAATTCCGATTGAGATTTCAGGCGAAGAGATTGCAGAACTTTTGACAATGAATTTTGCATAATAACCCTTTTAGGTTTTCCTCAAGCCTATCTAAAGTAACCATGCAAAGCAAACGGGTTTCACTTTTTTGC
The DNA here is from genome assembly GCA_024280735.1 of Alphaproteobacteria bacterium. GTDB lineage: Bacteria > Pseudomonadota > Alphaproteobacteria > Rhodobacterales > Rhodobacteraceae > Amylibacter. Next base: position 33,559 of record JAJRPO010000029.1, read on the forward strand.
CAGAGCTTTCATCAATTCCCCTTGCCGTCTTTCCGGCACGTGCAAATAGGCGGATTGGGTTGTTATTATGCTCTTGTGGCCCATGTTCTGCGACCAAGCTTTTTGTGCATCCAAAGGCAACTCAAGATCACTCAATTCCTGCCCCAATGTGCTGCGAATACTGTGCGGTGTGTATTCTGGTAATTGAACCATAGCAAAAGCATTGCGTAGGATTTTGTTGATTGGGCCAGTGCCGGAATAGCAATCCCGTGATAGCGTATCAAAGACAAACTTTCCCTGCACCAAGCGCCGTTCCGGTTTTGGGAACAAAGCATCCTCTTGGCCAAAAAGCTTGTCACTTCGTAAGAAATCAACCCACGCAGTGAAGCAATCCAGATAGGCAGGATCAACCGGAAAAAACCATGTGGTGAAAGTCTTGCTAAATTTTGTATCAACTTCACGCCCATACTGAAACACATTGCCATCAATAAGATTGACGTGTTTGAGTCTGAAAGATGCCACCGCGCCAATTCTTGCCCCCGTTAACAGGAAAAACGCGAATATTGCTTTGTCACGTTTTTCCATCTCCGAACCGTTAGGCATTCCTTGAAAAGCATGAAATGCGGCCTTCATAGTGGGGAACTGTATTTGGCGCTGGGCATGGGCGGCGCGGGCATTTTTTGTGTTGTTATTGAAGTATTCAACATCGGTGTAACTAACAACAGATTTAAAGCCCGGCTGTCCTGCCAGCCAATGGAAAAACCCCTTCACCAACCGCAAAGTTGCGTCGATTGTGGACAGGCTAAGAGGCTGGCCCGATTTGAGGTGACGCGCTTTTTCCAGATAGACCTTGAAGCGGCCTGCCTGATCCCTGTTGAACTTTTTGAATGGTTTGAATTTTGAACTTTCCTCAAACTTCACCAGTGCAGCGGCGGCCTTGTCGAGTGTTTTTTGATCCCGCCCTTTTGCCTCCTTCAAATAAGCCAGATAGCGGCGTTTAATTCGTTCGTTTTCTGCATGTAATTTGCGCATGGTTGCGTGTCCTTTTCCAAGTGGTGGTTCAAGAGGGGTTCGGGGGGGTCCTATAGGCTTATTCACTGCCTCTTACGGCAATATCCAAAACCCTTGAGAAATCAGGCAAATGAGCTGCGTTGATAGTGCGATAGCAGGCGCACCCACATTCGCCACACAAGGCCATCAGACGGGGGCCGGACACGGTGTCGGGGTAATAATCAACCATCATGCCGTAAGGCGTTCTAGGGCATCTACAACGCAGACAATAAAGCTCGTTGAAGGCCATCGGGCGCTTGGCTTTGGCCTGCCTTTTGTCCAGAAAATCCAGTGCGTAAAACCCCATAATCAAGGTCGGGCGAATGTCATCAATGACAGGCAAGCCCTCCCTGATCCAGTTTCGCACAGTGGGCTGGGCGGTATGCGTCACATCCGCCAATTCCTCAACCGTATAGGTCAGGTTTTTCTTGATGCCGCGAATGGAAATGCGCTTGGCCATTATGCGCCCTCACAACCTGTTTCCACCTTGTTGGCTTGCGCCCATGCGTTCAGGTCCGCCCCGTGATAGATGATCTTGCGGCCAAGGCGAAAATAACTGGGCGAGCGCTTAAAATGCCGCATTTGTGCTTGTTTGGTTGTGCTGCCCAAGAGGGCGATAATTTCGGGATCGGTTGGTTGGTAGTGACGGGTTTCGTCAAAGAGGTTTGCCATTTTCCTGCCTTTTTCAAGTTGCTCTGGCTCTCTTTATCGTTGTTGGAATTGCTCCTGTTAACCTTGGAAACAGCCCGAAATGCCCGCCCAATAAGCCGCCCAAAATGCCCAAAAATACGCCCAACTTATTCCGATTATTGGGCGTAAATGTTATCCATCGCTTTCCCAAGGTGCCGCTGAACTGAAGTGCGACTTAGCGTTTTGCCCATTTCCCGTTCTGCGTAAGCTATCAATTCGTAGATGCAATTTTCTTTGCTTAGAGGGATACGGTTGCCTTGTGCAAGTTCATCCAAATAAATGGCCAGCAAATTCCAATCAACAGTAAAGGGGCGACCACGTTTTCGGCGCATTCGGGGTAAGCTTGATTCTGAAGTCTGGAAAAACATTCCAAACCTTTCGATTTCAGTTTTCTTACCTCGGTTTAACAGCAATCCACGATTGTTCAAAATGTCTGAGGTGCGAACACGTATCGCAACATATTCTTCACCATTGACGGCGAGTTCGTTTTGGGACCAGTCAAAACCAAGTTTAAAATTCTCACTTTTGAGCGGCGCAAACACTCCTGCCTTTTCATATTCGTCTATTTCTGCCAGTTTATCCCATTGGCGAAAGTTTATCGCTTCTGCGATAATATCTTGGCTTGCTAACAACTGAAATATTTTGGCCCACGCAATTTCATAAAACCGAGTAAATTGAGCTTCAACCGCATCTACCAAATCCTGAAGCGGTTCCAATTTCTTCATTTTTATGCGCATTTCGGCCACAAGATTCTGCATAGGATCAAACGAACTTCCATCGTCATCAACAATAAATGAGGGCTTGCGACCTTCATACTCCGAAATCCTTTCAGGCAATTTTCGGACATTTTCCCCGCAACAGGCTTCGGCTGCTGGAAAATATTCCTCATTTACTGGAATGCCCAAATCTTCAAACTCCGCTAGATCATACCAAGGGTATTCATAGGCAGCATCAAAATTGTCGGGCATTTCCTGCCAATAAAACCGATAGTCGATTTGTTCATAAGTATCTTTATCGAGCATCCACTGCGCTTGTGGCACCCTTCCAAGCGCGACCCATTCAATTGCCTCTGATAAAAAACAAAATTCAGGTAGCTCCACTGGCATAAAAAAAACTGGGACATTATCTGCCAATCTTCACCACCTTTCCCGTTTCCCCATTCACAAACCCCGACCATCGGTCCATCAACAGCCGCCGCCGTTCCAGCAAGTCCGAGCGGGCATAGGCGCGTTCTACATCCGAGCCAACTTTATGTGACAGGCTCATTTCTGCGACTTCGCGCGGGGCGTTGGCCACCTCTGACGCCCAATCCCTGAACGTGCTGCGGAACCCGTGAACTGTAACGCTTTCCACGCCCATCCGGCGCAACAACATCAGCATGGCCATGTTGGACAGCGGGCGGTTGCGTTTCTGGCCTTCAAACACATAATCCGACGCCATCGCCTGCAACGGCTCGACAATGGCCAGCATTTCATCAGTCAGCGGCACGCGGTGTTCTATGCCGCCTTTCATCCGCACGGCGGGGCAAGTCCACAGGCGGGCCTTGAAATCAATCTCTGGCCACCTCATTTCCAGCACCTCGCTAGTGCGCCCGCCTGTCAGGCAGGTGAAGCGCAAGGCCAGGGCGGACATAGCATCACGGCCCTGCAAATCGGCATAGAAGGCAGGCGCGTCCTGCCAGTGCATCGCCGCGTGGTGTTTCACTATCAACTAAATGGTTTGAAGCCACCACTTTCCAAGTGGTCCACATACAAGAGGTTTGCATGCGTAGCATGCTCAATTAAGAAAGGTGGACTTCAGTCCGCCAGCTCTTCAAACCCACCAGCTTCAGCTGGTGGTG
>JAJRPO010000030.1 GCA_024280735.1 Alphaproteobacteria bacterium
ATCCGCATGACCTTTGGCGGTGTTTTCCACCACCCAAATATGGTTAACGCCAGCAACGGCAACGACCAGTTCGCGTTTGCCGACATCTATTCCGACAAAGCTTTCATTTTGTGTTAACATCCTGATCTCTCCTTCTTGTGTTACGGGCTTTATTGCCCAATCAACTGTTCGAGACGAACAAGGAGAGTATGTGCCGCCAGTCTACGAAACGTGGCCTGCAATGCTGCAACCACAAGGGTGGGACGGCGCACAAATGCCCCTGCGACAGTGTTTTGCCACTACCGCAGGGGTTATTCTTAACAGATATTTAATACACAAGGGTGGGTGCTAACCCACCACTATAATCAATACGTGCGGATCAGCCCAACCAGCTTGCCCTGAATCTTGACTTGATCGTCGCGATAAACCCTTGTTTCATAGGTTGGATTAGCGGCTTCTAGCGCGATGGCAGAGCCGCGTTTACGCAAGCGTTTCAGGGTTGCCTCCTGATCTTCGACCAAGGCCACAACGATGTCACCGTTGTCTGCATCCGTTTGCTCGTGGATCACCACCACATCGCCATCATTGATCCCCGCTTCGATCATTGAATCGCCTTTGACCTCCAGCGCGTAATGACGGCCGGAATTATGCAGCATATCGCCGGGAACAGTCACATTATGGGTGGCGTGTTGAATGGCTTCAATCGGTGTGCCGGCCGCGATACGGCCCATGATTGGCAAGGAAGTTGCCCCATGACTAACCACCGGAATAGCACTGCGCGGCGGCGTTGTGGCGCTGCCCTCTATCACCCGTGGCGTGAAGCCGCCGTTCATCCCGCCATCAATTGATTCCGGCAGGCGAATGATTTCCAAAGCCCGTGCGCGGTGTGCCAGACGACGGATAAATCCCCGTTCTTCCAGGGCAGTAATAAGGCGGTGAATGCCGGATTTGGACCGCAGATCCAGCGCCTCTTTCATCTCGTCAAATGAGGGTGGGATGCCCTCTTTCTTTACGCGGCTATGAATGAACTCCAGTAAATCGAGCTGTTTGCGGGTCAACATAAAATCACTCCTATCCCTGAATGTATTGCATTCGTTCCATTCCGTTCTACAAGTGTTCTTGTTTTGTGTCAAAAGAAATTTTTGTAAAACTCTTTGAAATAGAAAAAGCCCCGGTGGTGATACCGGGGCTTAATCAACTATTTATTAGGGTTTGTCGCTTAGTCCATTGTAGGAATAGAGAAATTTGCCCCTTCACGCGCGCCTGACGGCCAACGGGATGTCACTGTTTTGGTGCGTGTGTAGAATTTGAACGCATCCGGCCCGTGTTGGTTCAGGTCGCCAAAGGCAGATTTTTTCCAGCCGCCAAAGGTGTGATATGCCAGCGGTACAGGGATTGGCACGTTCACGCCAACCATGCCCACATTGATCCGGTTCGCAAAATCGCGCGCCGTATCACCGTCACGGGTGAAAATTGCGGTGCCGTTGCCGTACTCGTTATCCATGGTCAACTTGATAGCGTCTGCATAGGTGTCCGCGCGCACGGTACATAGAACAGGGCCAAAGATTTCCTGTTTGTAGATGTCCATGTCTGTGGTCACATTGTCAAAAAGGGAGGCACCAACAAAGAACCCGTCTTCATAGCCTTGCAGGCTGAAGCCACGACCATCAACCGCCAGCTCTGCGCCTTGATCAACGCCGGATTGCACCAGGCCGTTGATTTTGTCTTTGGCCATTTGGGTCACAACCGGGCCAAAATCAACGTCGTTGCCGCCAGTATAAGGGCCGATTTTCAGGCTTTCTACCCGGGGAATCAACGCTTCAATCAAACGATCAGCGGTGTCTTTGCCCACAGGGACGGCAACCGAAAGCGCCATGCAGCGTTCGCCTGCTGCGCCAAAGCTGGCACCGATCAGGGCATCAACCACATTGTCCATATCTGCGTCCGGCATGATGATGGCGTGGTTTTTCGCGCCGCCAAAACATTGAACCCGTTTGCCAGCGGCACAACCGCCTGCGTAAATATACTGGGCAATCGGGGTGGAGCCAACAAAGCCGATGGATTGAATGGTCTCATCCGCAATGATCGCATCCACGGCTTCTTTGTCGCCGTTGACCACTTGCATGATGCCTTTGGGCAGGCCCGCCTCTTCCATCAGGGCGGCCAACATCATTGGTACAGACGGGTCACGCTCGGAGGGTTTCAGGATGAAGGCGTTGCCACAAACGATGGCCGGCGCAAACATCCACATCGGGATCATGGCGGGAAAGTTGAACGGCGTGATACCGGCACAAACGCCAAGTGCTTGTTTCATGGAATACATATCGATGCCCGGGCCTGCGCCGTCGGTGTATTCACCTTTCAGCATTTCCGGCGCGCCGATGCAATATTCCACAACTTCCAAGCCGCGGATCACGTCGCCAGCCGCATCGGGCAGGGTTTTGCCGTGCTCGCGGGACAGGGCCTCGGCCAATTTGTCCATATCACGGTGCAACAGGGTAACCATTTTCATCATCACCCGCGCACGTTTTTGCGGGTTTAGAGCGGCCCAAGCGGGCTGGGCTGCGGCAGCAACGGCCACGGCAGCATCCATTTCGGATTTATCCGCCAGCGCCACTTGCGCAATAACTTCGCCTGTTGCGGGGTTGAATACGTCAGCGGTGCGACCGCTGGTGCCAGCGACCAGCTCGCCGTTAATAAAATGACCGATCTGTTCCATGGGGAATCCTCCTGTTGCATGAATTTCTATGCGCAGAATAGTCTTGCGCTTTTCCAATTGATAGACACAATATCCCAAAAGTATTTTGCATTTTTGCAGGGATGGAAGCCATGAACGAAAGACTGCGTTGGGATGATCTTAAGGTTTTCTTGCATGTGGCACGCGCCAGCAGCCTCACCGCCGCCGCACGCATTCTGAAAATGGACCCGGCCACGCTCAGCCGCCGCATTACCCGCCTGGAGGAAGACATGAACACCCGCCTGTTCGCCCGCTCCCCGCAAGGTTATGACCTGACGGATGCAGGCGCGCGCCTGATGATCCACGTAAATGAAATGGACGCCAGCCTGCGACACGCCCGCGGCGAGGTGCAGGATAATGGCGATCATTTGACCGGAACCGTGCGCATTGGCGCGCCAGATGGTTCGGCAAACTATCTGTTGCCGCAAGTTTGCGCCGAAATCTGTGACGAAAACCCCGGGCTAGAGGTGCAGATTGTGGCCCTGTCGCGGGTGTTGAACCTGTCCAAACGCGAGGCAGACATGGCGATTACAGTGTCCCCGCCCAAAGCAGGACGCCTCACGGTGCAAAAAATCAGCGATTACCGCCTGCACCTCGCAGCGACTCGCGATTATCTGAAAAACCACCCGCCAATCGCCAACACCGCAGATCTGCAAAATCACCGGATGATTGGCTATATCAGCGACTTAATCTTTGCCGATGAACTGGATTACATGCACGAAGTTGGCGATTTGATGAAACCCAGCCTGTCCTCCAACTCGTTCTCGGTGCAACTGAACCTCGCGCGCAGCGGGGCAGGGGTGTGCATCGTGCATGATTTCGCCATCCCCGCATTCCCCGAGCTTAAACGCATTTTGATGGATCAAGTCTCTCTTACCCGCAGCTTTTATCTGGTGCGCCACGCCGATGACCGCAAGGTTGAACGGCTGAATCGTTTTGCAGATCTGTTGATCCCGAAAATTCGCGCCGAGGTGCGCGCCTTGGAGGCGAACGCTTGACAGCAACATGGGGTTTCGCGCACGTTAAAGTGAATGATCATTAAAGGAGAAACTCGATGCTGGTACAACAGATTTTAGCAGGCAAACCTTCTGGCGATATTGAAACGATAAAGCCGAATACCTGCATCAGTGATGCCGCGGTTCTGCTTGCTAAACTGAAAATCGGCGCGCTGATCGTGTCGAACACCGGAACAGATGTGCAGGGTATTTTGTCGGAACGCGACATCGTACGAGAGCTGGGCAATCGGGGTACTGGGTGTCTGAAAGATGCGGTTTCCAGTGTGATGACCAGCAAAATCGTATCTGCTACCAAGAAAGATACGGCGGAAATGGTGCTTAACACCATGACCATGGGCCGCTTTCGCCACATGCCGGTGATGGAGGGCGAGGTTATGATCGGCTTGATCAGTATTGGCGACGTTGTGGGCGCGCGCCTGCGCGAAGTCAGTTCCGAGAAAGAAGCGTTGGAGGGGATGATTGCAGGATTTTAGGATTTTACATTTACCCCGCGCGAAGTGCATTTAGGAAAAATGCCTCCGGCGGGGATATTTAGAACGAATTCGAAGGTGTTCAGGCCTTGCGATCCGTTACTTCTTAACGCCTTCGATATTCAGCTGCATTTCAATCGTCGCAGAGGCGGGACCAAGGTTATAGGTCATGCCAAAATCGGCTAGTGTTAAAGTGGTTGTCGCCGTGAACCCTGCGCGAACGCCGCCCCACGGGTCTTTGCCGCCGCCCAGAAAGTCAGCGTTCAAAGTAATTTCGCGGGTGACACCGTGCAGGGTCAAATCACCCGTAACCACGGCGCTTTCGCCCGTCACCGCCATAGAGGTGGATGTGAAACTGGCTTTGGGAAATTTGCCCACATCCAGAAAATCACCGCTGCGCAGGTGGATGTCGCGTTCTGCATTATTCGAGTTCACCGACGCGGTGTCGATTTCCACCTGAACGCTGGAATCGGCAGGGGCCTCCGCATCAAACGCGAATCCGCCGCTAAACTGGTCGAAACGACCAGTCAGCCAAGAATAACCCAGATGTTTGATGCGAAAATTGATCGAGGCATGGACAGCCGCTGTGTCGATCACATAATCGGCGGCTTGTGCTTGGCCCAGTGATAGTGTGGACAGCACAGAGGCTGCGAGTAGGGATTTAAAGTTCATAGGGTTTCCTTGGGTTACAGTTGGTTATTTTGGGTTGCTTCGGATCATCCGCTGCAATGTTTTGTCACGATCAACAAAATGGTGTTTCAGGGCGGCGGCTGCATGCAACACAACAAGCGCCATCAAGGCATAGGCCAGCCACTCGTGGATAAGGCCGGCCCAGTCCTCCAGCCCTTTTTGTTGGTATAGCGCCGGCACATCGGCCCAGCCAAAGACGGATATGACATGGCCGTCCAGCGTCGCTATCAGGTATCCCGCGGCCATCAGGGCGGCCAACAGCAGGTAAAACCCATGATGCACCAGCGCCGATATTTTTCGCTCGCTTGATTTCAGGTAGCTGTCATCGGGGCGATGATCCAGCAAGTGCCAGATGAAACGCAGGCACAGGGCCAGCAACAGGATGATCCCGATGCTTTTGTGAATATCCGGCGCGCGGTGATACCAGGTGCTGTAATAGCTTAACGTGCGCATCCAGACGCCAAGGCCAAACATGGCCAGAATGGCAATCGCCATTCCCCAATGCAACAGGCGCGCGGGCAGGCCATAGCCCTGATCAGTGCTTTTCATTTGCATAGCCTCCCTTTCCGGTGCTTATGTTTCAGATATGGGTGAAAACTATCCGCAATAAAGCCATGAGTTGACGTTACTTTATCAACATGGCATTGATAATTATGGATGTACTCACCGGAATGCGCAGCTTTTGCGCCGTTGCCCAACAACAATCGTTCACCAAAGCCGCAAAGTTCATGGGGATCTCTCCGGCGCTATGCAGCAAATACATTGGCCAACTGGAAGGTCGCTTGGGGGTGCGCCTGCTCAATCGCACCACCCGCAGCCTGTCTCTGACAGAACAGGGGCGCAGTTATCTGGAGCATTGTTTGGTGGTGATCCGAGAATTTGATCTGGCAGAGGCCTCGGTGCAGGAAACCCAACACGCCCCGCAAGGCCACATCCGCCTATCAGCCCCCCGTGCGCTGGGGGAGAGTTTTCTGGTGGCTGTTATTGCGGATTTTCTGGAGACCTATCCGGATATTTCAGTTGAAACCAAACTGTCTGATCGTTTTGTCAACATTGTCGAGGAGGGGTTCGATTTAGCTGTGCGCATTGGCGCGCTAGAGGATTCAGCGCTGGTTGCGCGTAAATTGTCGCCAATGAGTGTGGTGCTTTGCGCATCGCCTGACTATCTGGCGCGCGCGGGAACCCCGCAATACCCCGAGGATATGATCCACCATCAGTGCATTATTGACAGTAATTTCAGGGGTGGCAACCTGTGGCCTTTTTTGGTTGAGGGCGAAAAGATTACCGTTGCCGTAAAGGGTCGTGCCACAGTAAACAGCGCGCTTGCATGCCGCGATTTGGCACTTCGGGGCATGGGTATTATCCGCAGCCCCGATCAGGTGGTGGCGCAAGATATCGCAGCGGGGCGTTTGGTGGCGCTGTTGCCGCAATATGTGGGGTTCCAGTTCGGAGTCTATGCGGTTTATCCTCACAGCCGCTATCTTGCAGCGAAAACCCGTGTATTACTGGATTATCTAGTGATGCGCTTTAGCTAGGGCCCGTGGTCATTCATCACATCGCACTGGCGCTTGCTCATTTTGTGGTCAGCGTGATGCGGTTGACCGCAGCGCTATGAATAGCGGAAGGGAAGCCGCGCACACTGAGCGCAAAATGAGTCGCGTCCCTTCGGGATTTCACAAAAATCCGCCACTTTGGTCCAATTTAGTTTGAAAGGTGCAACCCTGTTTGCACTCAATTGAAGCAGAATTGACGGATTTTTGGTTGAAATCAGTGCAATGTGATGAATGTCCACAGGCCCTCGTACACAAACTAACGAAATGTAACACGACTAAATAACTACTTGCATTTCGGGGGGTGTAACGTAACCATTCCTTAACACCCCTAAATGAGGCATCCCATGCGCACAGGTCTTTATCCCGGCACTTTTGATCCCTTAACCCTTGGTCATATCGATATTATCCGGCGCGCTTGTACCATGGTGGACAGGCTGTATATCGGCGTGGCGATCAATGCGGACAAAGGGCCGTTGTTCAGTCTTGAGGAACGCGTCGCTATGGTTGAGGATAATTGCGCGTCAATTGGGCAGGATACAGGGGTGGAAATCATCACGCATCCGTTTGAAAACCTGCTGATCCAATGCGCCGAGGACGTCGGCGCCTCGATGATCATTCGCGGCCTGCGGGCCGTTTCGGATTTTGAGTATGAATTCCAGATGGTCGGCATGAACCGGGCGATGAATAGCAGCATTGAAACGGTGTTTTTGATGGCTGATGCGGAATACCAGTCGATTGCCTCCAAGCTGGTAAAGGAGATCAAACGCCTTGGCGGCGACATCACCACCTTTGTTTCTGCCGATGTGGCAGCGGCGCTGGAACAAAAACTCGGCTGATGCCCCGAAATTGCACCCTTTCCCTTGGCGCGGCCTTGATCTAGGGTGCGCGCCAAACCCATGCCCAAGTGCGGAGATAGCAATGGCTGATACTAAAGATCTGGAAAACACAATCGTAATCGCGTTGAAAGACGGCGATGTCACAATCGAACTGCTGCCCGACGTGGCGCCAAAGCATTGCGAGCGGATGAAAGAACTGGCGCGCGCCGGTTCCTATGACAACGTATGTTTCCACCGTGTGATTGATGGCTTCATGGCGCAAACAGGCGATGTTGCGAATGGCAACATGGAAGAGAATTTCAACTTGCGTTCAGCAGGTACTGGCGGATCCGAGCATCCGAACGTTCCGGCTGAGTTTTCAAAACTACCACATGATCGTGGCACCATTGGTGCTGCACGGTCCCAAAGCCCTGATTCTGCCAACTCGCAGTTCTTCATCAATTTTTCCGACAATCACTTCTTGAACGGCCAATACACCGTTTACGGGCGGGTGACGTCTGGCATGGAATTTGTCGACAAACTGGCCAAAGGCGAGCCACCGGCAGAGCCGGACCGCATGGTTTCAATGAAAGTGGCGGCAGACCTTTGAAGCTGTTCAAAATAGCGGCGACAGTGGCAACACTGATCGCCACACCGCTGTTTGCAGCCGAAGCTGAAAACACGCTGGTGATCGAGGTGGCGGGGGCAAATTCCGGCACCATCGAAATCACCCTGCGCCCCGATGTGGCCCCAAACCACGTAGAGCGGATCAAAACGCTGGCGCGCGCGGGTAAATATGACAATGTGGTGTTCCACCGCGTCATCGACGGATTCATGGCGCAAACGGGCGACGTGCAATTTGGCAAACGCGGCGCTGATCTGGCCCGTGCAGGCACTGGTGCCTCTGATATGCCGGACCTGAAGGCGGAGTTTTCCAACCTTGCTTTTGATACGGGTGTTCTGGGCATGGCGCGCTCGTCTAATCCGGATAGCGCCAACTCGCAGTTCTTTATCATGTTTGAACCGGGGTTCTTTTTGAATAACCAGTATACGGTTATTGGCAAGGTGAGTGCTGGCCAAGACGTGGTAAACGCCATCAAACGTGGCAAAGGCCAAAGTGGTTCAGTCGATGATCCAGATTATATGGCCCGCGTGCGGGTTAAGTCAGATATAGAATAAGTTTAGGGGCTGACCCAGATAACCCAAAAAAGGGGTTATCATGGGCCATATGCGAAAGAGCCGACTCAGCCACTATAAGCAGAACCGTTTGACCGAGCATTTTGTTTCGGGTTCGACGGCCAGAACGGCTGCCAGCCTGTG
>JAJRPO010000031.1 GCA_024280735.1 Alphaproteobacteria bacterium
CGGTATCCCAAAAGCTCAATTCGGGTTATATTTGAAGGAGTGTGAGTGGAGATTTAACAACAGTGACCCTTCAGATCAGTTATTACAGCTAAGACAATGGGTTAGACATCATCTAAGGTAGTTATCTGGGTCAGCCCCTTATCAATCGTACAAATCGGGCGTAAGTCAACGACCTGCGTGTTTGCCAAATCAAGATGCTGTAAATTTTTCAGCTCACTCAAAAGGGAAATGTCGCTGACCTGAGTATCGCCTAAGTGAAGAATTGTCAATTTGTTCAGATCGGCGATTTCGGGTGGTAACTTGTTTAGGGCGCGCGCGGTCTTGAGGTCGAGTTCTAGAAAATTCGATTCCATTTTCTTTGCTTTTGAAATTTCATTTTCGGCCCACTTGTAGGCCTTGTCCGCAGCATTTTGTTCCATAACAACCGTTTTACGCAACTGGATCGAAATGGCAAGAAAATGTGGCGTTGTGTAAGCCTTGCTTACCCACCTAATCCATTTCTCTCACCCCCCGCTTTAATCCTTGACGCCCCCCGTGCAACCCACTATTCCGCCCCTCATGCGCGGTTGTAGCTCAGCTGGTTAGAGTGCCGGCCTGTCACGCCGGAGGTCGCGGGTTCGAGCCCCGTCAACCGCGCCACTTCTTTATATATCTCACGGCCCAAGGGGCCTCCGATGAGGCGGCCTGACCGGCCGACGCACGGTCGTGCGTTTGGGTGTATTTCTGTGAGCATGGAGGCGGTCTGGCCGACCGAAGCGTGGTCACGCTTTTGGGGTGGTGTTGCGGCGAGATTGAGCGGTAGTTTGTTTCTTCTATTTTTTGTGAATGCGTTTGTACTCATTCATTAGGCGGGTGTAGGCGTCGGTTGCTCTTGCGTCGTCACCCAAAATATTCTCGGTTTCAAACGGGTCGTTGCGCAGATCAAACAGCATTTCTTTGTCGCTGGCGAGGTGTACCAGTTTATACTGCTCGTCGCGGACAGCCCAGCCATAGACGGCACCGCGTTTCTTCTTTTTCACGGAAAAATGCTCGGAGTAAACAAATTCCCGATTGCTGGCCTGACCTTTGAAAGCATTGGTAATATCGATGGAATCGCGGGTCTCAGCCTTTGCTCCTGCCAAGCTTGCGATGGTGGTGAACAGATCGGTGGTTGTCACCAAATCCTGACTGCGCCCAACACTGATGCCGGGGCCGGATACGATCATCGGTATATTGATGCCGCCTTGAAAAAGCGTGGCTTTGGCCCCACGGTGGGCATAGACCTGATCTACCACATCGTTCGGCGTACCGTTATCGCCGATGAAAATCACAATCGTGTTGTTGCGGGTTTCCGGCGTCATTGAATCCAGCAATCGCCCCAACTCGGTATCAAGGGCTTGTAGGGCGGCATTGTAATAGGCTCTGTTCTGGTTCTTTTTTGGTTTCTGGCCCGCGCGGACCTCGGAGTAGGTGTGCAGGTTCGCGGGGGGCGCGTGAAACGGTTTGTGCGGTGCGTTATAGGCCAGCCATAAAAACCACGGCTTGTCCTGCTCATTCACCCATTTCACCGCCCTGTCGGTGAGAACCGTCGTCGTGTAGCCCTCAATCCGCTGGGTCTTGCCGTTTTCTACGGCGCGCCAATTGTAATAGCTTTTGGCAATGCCAGAATAAATGCCGAAATAATACGGCACCCCTAGTTTTGCCGGATGGTTAAAGCCCTTTTTGGGCAGGGTCAGGTGCCATTTTCCAATCACCGCTGTGCTGTAATCGGGCAGTTGCTGGTTAAATATGTCAAACAGGCTGGTTTCTGACGTGCTGAGGATTACCGGATTACGTTTGCGGCTGATGGCCCCGCCGATGCCGGTGCGAAAGCCGTATTTTCCGGTCATGATGGTGGCGCGTGTCGGCGAGCAGGAGGGGGGAGTGTAGGCTTGGTCAAACACCATACCGCTGGCGCAAAGGCCGAAAACTGTGGGCATGCGCGGGCGCTGGTTGCCGATGCGGTGGCAAGGGCTGGCATCCAGGCCCATGTCGTCGGCGATGACGAGCAAGATATTGGGCTTGGCCGCGAGTGTGCCGCTAAAGGCCAGTAAAAACATCATGCTGGTGAAAAAACGGTGTAGATAAGTAAAGGACATTTAGCGAAAGGCTCCCGGTGGATTGTTGAATTAACCTTAGCGCCAAGCTGCCGGAAAACCAACCCATTGTCGCGGAGGGCATTTTTGGGTTTCTTTGCCGGCAGGGTCTCGCTATACGGAGCACGGTTTTCATTAAATGAAAGAGGCTTGAAATGGCCAATGTGGTAGTTGTCGGCGCCCAATGGGGTGATGAAGGCAAAGGTAAAATTGTGGACTGGCTGTCCGAACGCGCTGATGTGATTGCGCGCTTTCAGGGCGGGCATAACGCTGGGCATACGCTGGTGATTGACGGCGAGGTTTTCAAACTTGCCGCTTTGCCGTCGGGGATTGTGCGCGGTGGTAAGCTGAGCGTGATTGGCAACGGTGTTGTTCTGGACCCGTGGCATTTGCTGGGCGAGATCGAAGGCATTCGCAAGCAGGGCGTCGAGGTTAGCCCCGAGAGCCTGATGATCGCGGAGAATACCCCACTGATCCTGCCAATTCACGGCGAGTTGGACCGCGCGCGCGAGGCGCAAAACGGGGTGGCGAAGATTGGCACCACGGGGCGCGGCATTGGGCCGGCCTATGAGGATAAGGTTGGGCGGCGCGCCATTCGGGTGGCTGATCTGGCAGATAAAAAAACGCTGGAGCAACGGGTTGATCGCGCGTTGATGCACCATGATGCCCTGCGCCGTGGTTTGGGCATGGAGCCGGTGGATCGTGCGGATCTCTTGGCTAAACTCAATGAAATTGCGCCAAAAATTCTGGCTTATGCCGCGCCTGTTTGGAAGGTTCTGAACGACAAGCGCAAGGCGGGTAAGCGGATATTGTTTGAAGGCGCGCAAGGGGCGTTACTGGATATTGATTTTGGCACTTATCCGTTTGTGACTTCGTCTAATGTGATTGCAGGTCAAGCGGCAACAGGTGTTGGCGTTGGGCCAAATGCAATTGATTTTGTGCTGGGCATCGTCAAGGCTTATACTACGCGGGTTGGCGAGGGGCCTTTTCCGGCGGAATTGAATGACGCAGATGGTCAACGGCTGGGTGAGCGGGGCCATGAGTTTGGCACCAACACGGGTCGGCAGCGGCGCTGCGGTTGGTTTGATGCGGTTCTGGTACGCCAGACTTGCGCCACCAGTGGTGTCAGTGGTATTGCTTTCACTAAACTGGATGTGCTGGACGGGTTTGAAACCCTGAAAATATGTGTGGCTTATGATCTGGACGGTAAGCGGTTGGATTATCTGCCCACGGCGGCGGATCAACAGGCGCGTTGCACCCCGATATACGAGGAAATGCCCGGCTGGAGCGAAAGCACCGAGGGCGCGCGTTCCTGGGCGGAATTGCCCGCTGCGGCAATCAAATATGTGCGCCGCGTCGAGGAGCTGATTGACTGTCCCGTGGCGATGCTGTCCACCTCACCGGAACGCGAGGATACCATCCTTGTGACCGACCCGTTTCAAGATTAGGAAATTGCTATGACCCTATCCTACAAAGCGCGCCGTCGCTGGTCTCTGGTCCTGCTGCTGATCGGCCTGCCGCTGTATATTGTGGTGGCCGTCAGCATTATGAATTGGCTGAACCGGCCGCCGTTTATCGTGGAACTACTGGTTTATGCCATTCTAGGCGTGCTCTGGGCGATACCGTTTAAGTTTGTGTTCAAAGGTATCGGGCAGGCGGATCCAGACGCTAAAGATTAAAGCATAGTGTTCGGGCCAGAACTGGCCCGTTCACGGATTGCGGATTTCGCGGTATTTATCCAATGGAATGTAAATTATTCCCTTGAGTCCGAGGGCCGCCCTGTCCGCTGGCTCCAGCGCCAAAATAGCCAAGCGAACCGCCTCGAATGTTTCTTTTTGCGGGGCGGTTTTTGCGGCGATATAGGGCAGGGACGGGGTTTCTACCGTCCATTCAAACACCCGCAATTGATCGGCGAAATCGTCATAGCGCTGGATCAATCGCCATGTTACCGCATCAATCCCCGCCATGCCTGCCTTGCCTGACGCAACAGCGCGGGCGGATTCGATGTGGGAGCCGGTTTTTAACAGTTCCTTAAACCAATAGCCCTTGGCACGCACATGCCAATAGGGGGCGGCGTAACCGGATTGCGAGCCGACTTCATTATAGGCGAAAACGGCAGATCGATAGTCGTGAAAATGGCCCTGCATATTGTCTTTATGCACTATCATCGCGCTGCGGTAATAACCCGCCTTGCAGTCCTCAACGCCAAAATCCGGCGTGCCGATCAGGGTCACGTGGTCGTGCAACTTGGTCCGGTACGGCAGGCCACAGGTTTGCGACAGAACCAGATCAGGGGCGTTCCAGACCGAAAAAACGTCGTCAGTCTGGCTGAGAGTTTTGGGGCTGTCGACGCCCGACTCGGACAGAAAATGACGGATCAAATCCCAATATCTGCCATGGGCAGCTTCCAGTTCGGGGCGCATATACATGCTTAAGCTGGCAATCATTTTAGTCTCCACAACATTTGGTTCGACATAGGCAGGCGGCGGTGATGGGGACATCTGTTAGCGCCTGCGCCGTTGCAAGTTGTTTAGCGCGTTCCGGCAGCTCTGTAGACTCGCCGCGTTGCCGCAGGCATTCCACCAACCCATGCAAGGCCCAAACATTGCGCGGGTGTTGGGCGCAGCGTTGCAAAGTGTCATTCAGGCCGAGGTCTGTGCGGTACACTTCTTCGGCCTCACCAAAATGCCCCTGTTCGGCCAACAATGCCGCCAATGCGTGGCGCGGCGGGTGCATCCAAGCCCAAGGCTCGGTATATTCCAGCGCATCGTCGCGCGCCACGCTTTCGCGCAGATGGGTGAAAGCGGTTTCATAATCGCCCTTGTGATAGGCCAACTCACCCAGCGCCATCTTTTCGCCAATGCCCAGCGTCACCAGCGCATTATTGTTAAAGAATTTGCGATTTTGCGGGATGTTTTTCAGCGAGGCGTAGAATAGCGCGAGCTGTTCATCGGCCTGCGGAAACTGTTTCAACGCCGCATGACCAACCACTTTGGCGTAATGGTGCATCGCCGTGGAGACGCAATAAAGCAAAGCGTCGTCAGGCATTGGTTCATCGACAATGTCCTCCCAGCGACCAAAACGCACAAGGACGTGCATTTTCATGGCGAAATAGCCTTCCATCGTCACCGCCATTTGCGGGCGGTTGGTCATCGACAGCACGTCTTTGGACAGGGTGGCGCAAATGGCCTCGGCAGCTTTGATCGCCGGTTTGTATTGGCCGAGGAACATGCAGGTATACATCATCAAGTGCAAATCATGGCAACGCGCGGTGGTGTAGAAATTAAACGGGCCTGCGTATTCTAGATACATGTCATCGGCGGTAATCGCCTTAACACTGGCAATGCGTGCCTTGTCGTATTCGCCACACAACACATAAGTATGGCCCGGCATGTGATTCATATGGCCCGCATCAGGGCACATGTCTGCCAGTAGATCGGCGGAAGGTAAGGCTTGTTCGGGGTCGTTTGACATCTCGGTGACGTGAATATGTAGGTGCAATATTGCGGGGTGTTGCGGGGTGCCTGCAGCATCTGCCATGGCCAGGGCGCGTTCGCAAACGGCGAGGGCCTCTAGCGTGTCTGCGCCAGCTGCGGGCGCGCCTGTTTGCACATTCCATAGATTCCACGGGGTGCGGGTCATTAACGCTTCGGTGAACAAGGCCATCACGTCGAAATCATCGGGGAACGCGCGATACACGTTGCGCATGGCGTCGGCGTAGGCGTCATCCCATTGGTCAAATTCTGCTTGTGTTACTGGGTGTGGCTTTTGAAACCGCGTGGTGAGGGCGTTTATCAGGGCTTTCTCAGCCGCCGTGCAATTTGCGGATAACGCCACGGCGCGCCGTGCATGGTCATAGCAAAAACGGGTGGTCTCGATGGCCTCGTCCGCGCCATAGTCACACCAAGGCTGGTTGTAAAATGGGCCAGCCCCGTAGGCGATACCCCAATGGGCCATGGCGCAGTCGGGATCATGTTCCAGCACCGCTTGAAAGCACTTGCCCCCCTCTTCGTGGTTAAAACCAAAGCACCAATTCAGCCCCAGAGTGAACAGCCGTTGGGCATTGCGAGAGGATGTCGTTACTTGCCGCGAATGGCGGCCCAAATTAAATCTTTCCATGCTGTAGTCATGTCAGGCCGGGGCATTTCCGACAACCGTTATCGCGACAAATTTCGACGCTTGTGTCACATGGCTGTTACATTACCGCCCTATCTTGCTGGTGAATAAAGTTCTGATACAAAAAGAAGTGAAGGTAGAACAATGGTAAAGAACCCCCGCCCAAACCGGACGCTGGATCGTGACCTGAACACCCGGGTGATGATGGAAAAGGCAAATGTGGCGATCCGTCAACCGATGGTGGCGCCCGCACTTGCCGGAACATTCATATTTCTGTCAGGCCTGATTGCCAGCTTTGCTTTTGGCTATGGCAACAACGGGTTGATTATCGCCGCCGCCGCTGCAATCGGTGCCTATATGGCACTGAACATCGGGGCCAATGATGTGGCCAACAATGTCGGCCCTGCGGTGGGGGCCAACGCGCTGACCATGGGGGGCGCGCTGATTATGGCGGCCATTTTTGAAACCGCTGGCGCGCTGCTGGCCGGGGGCGATGTGGTCGGGACGATTTCAAAGGGCATCATTGATCCGTCTTATGTGAGCGATCCAAAGGTGTTTATCTGGGTGATGCTGGCCGCCTTGATGGCCTCGGCGATTTGGGTGAACCTTGCCACAATTGTAGGGGCACCCGTTTCAACAACCCATTCGGTTGTCGGTGGCGTCATGGGAGCCGGAATTGCTGCGGCTGGTTTGGTTGCCGTGAACTGGCCCAAGATGTCGCAAATTGCGGCCAGTTGGGTGATTTCGCCGGTTCTGGGCGGCTTGGTTGCGGCGGGTTTTCTGTGGTTCATCAAATCGCGTGTTTCAGATCAACAAGACAAAATAGCCGCCGCGCGCCGCTGGGTGCCGGTTTTGATTGCCGTTATGGCAGGCGTATTTTCGGCCTATCTGGCAGTGAAGGGCTTGAAAAAAATCATCAAGATCGACCTGCAAACCGCGTTGTTAATTGGGGCGGGGATTTCGGCTGTTACCTATTTTCTGACCAAACCGATGGTCAAGCGTCAATCCGAGGGCAAGGAAAACACCAAGGAGACCGTGCGGGGCTTGTTTGTTGTGCCGCTGATTTTCGCCGCGGCGTTGCTATCGTTTGCCCATGGGGCCAATGATGTGGCCAACGCGGTGGGACCCCTTGCCGCGATTGTGCATACGGTTGATCTGGGCGAGGTCGCCAGCAAGGTTTCCATCCCAATCTGGGTGATGGCCGTCGGGGCGTTTGGCCTGTCGCTGGGGTTGCTGTTGTTTGGCCCTAAAATGATCCGGCTGGTGGGCGAAAGCATCACCAAACTGAACCCTCTGCGTGCCTATTGCGTGGCCCTGTCCGCCGCCATAACCGTGATTATTGCCAGTGGGATGGGCCTGCCTGTCAGTTCTACGCATATTGCGGTAGGGGCGATTTTCGGGGTTGGTTTTTTCCGCGAGGCCCATTGGCGCATTACTGCGAATGCGGCTGATGTGCAGGAAGTTGTGGCAACCGAGGCAGCCAAAGCCCAAAAGAAAAAGCGCAAACACCGCAAGCTGGTGCGCCGCTCGCATTTCCTGACTATCATTGCGGCTTGGGTGATTACCGTGCCTGCGGCAGGAATATTGTCGGCGATAATATTTGCACTTTTGAACAAGTTTGCAAGTTAATCACTTTGTAATATTCCAAAATGCACCTATCCTCCCCAAATAGATGAAAATCAGGGGAGGGTATTATGCTAAAAATAGCCAGCGTCGGGAATGGCGGTGCGATCTTGTCGCCGGTGACAGGCGTATAGAGGACCCAACCAATCTGGCCGGGTCCAACTATTTCCTAACCAAATACGTCGGTCAACGCCTTGTCAATCGAGCCAACAATCTGGTCAATATCCGCCTTGGTACAAATCAGGGCAGGCGACAGGCATAGCGTGTTGTTGAAGCCCGGAACCGAGCGGTTTGTCATGCCGATGATAACGCCTTGATCCATGCAATGGGCGGTAACCGCCGCGACCTTTTTCTCATCCATCGACGCTTTGGTGGCGCGATCCGAGACCAGTTCCACTCCAAGGAACAACCCCTTGCCGCGCACATCGCCAACCACTTCGTGTTTGGCTTTCAGCGCTTCCAGCAGCCCCATGCAATAGTCGCCCATGGCAATGCAGTTTTCTAACAGGCCTTCTTCCTCGATGATTTTGATATTTTCGATGCCCGCTGTAGGGCCAGCCGTACAGCCGCCAAAGGTTGAAATATCGCGGAAATAGCTCATTTTGTCGTCCGGGTTTTCCTTGAACATGTCAAAAACGGCTTCCGTCGTGACCATGCAGGAAATCGCCGCGTAACCAGAAGCGACGCCTTTGGCCATGGTGACAAAATCGGGCTGGATGTCATAGTGCTGATAGCCAAACCAAGTGCCGGTACGCCCTAGGCCGCAAACAACCTCGTCAATGTGCATCAGGATATTATATTTGCGACAAAGCGCTGACATGCCTTCCCAATAACCCGCGGGTGGCGGGATCACACCACCACCTGCGGTAATAGGTTCCAGACACATGGCACCAATGGTTTCGGGGCCCTCGCGCAGAATGATTTCCTCAGTCGCCGCAACCACTTGCGGGCCGTAGTCAAGGTCGCTGTCATACTGGTTGTGGTATTCAAGACAATGGGGAATGGCGACAAAACCGGGGGTGTAGGGGCCGTATTGGGCGTTGCGTTCCTGTTGGCCGCCTGCTGATAATGTGGTGATTGTCGTGCCGTGGTAATCGCGATCACGGTACAGGATTTTGTATTTCTTGCCGTTGTATTTGTTGTGAGAAATCTGGCGGACCAGTTTAAACACTTTCTCGTTGGCCTCGGAACCGGAGTTTGAATAGTAAACGCGGCTCAGGCCCGGCATTTTAGAAATCAGCATTTCGGCGAAAATTGACCCTGGAATAGAGCCGGCAGACCCGGCGAAATAGTTCAACTTTACCAGCTGGTCCCGCACCGCATTGGCGATCCGCTCGCGGCCATAGCCAACGTTGACGGTCCACACACCGCCGGAAACCGCATCAAGGAATTCCGTGCCACGGGCATCCCAAACCTTCATGCCTTTGCCCTCGACCATAATACGGGGATCAACGGTTTCAAACGGTTTATGTTGGACCAAATGATGCCACACCCGCGCACGGTCGGTTTCAATTATTGCATCAATGTCATTGGTATGGAGAGCGTCCATGATCTGTTACCCCACGGCGAATTTCAGGAAATCGGTGGGCAATTTTGACCACCTATTCAAAAACTTCAACGGTATACAGCCAGAGTCGCATAGGGCCAAATTTTGTATTGCTTAAGTCCAGAGGGCGCTACATATCGTAGTCAATTTCTTCGCACATTTTTGTTACGATATCCCAAACATGACCATTAGGACACAGCTTTCGGGTTTTTCTCTTAACTGCGGATGGTTTAACCATCTTTGCGTCAGGTTTGATGTCAGTCTTTGCACCAGAGGTTCCCGCCTGGGCACCGGTTACTGCGATTGATGAAATTAGGCAGGCTGAAATAATCGTTCTGAGCTGCATTGTGGCACTCCTTTTGGAATGGAAGATTCTGAGGCTTTTGTTGTGGCCACTCTAACTGCGCAATTCATGTGCCGTAAAATCACAATCGCACGCTGGTTAGACAAGTTTTAGTTATTTCAGAGCAGCAAACAGAAGGTCGGTATGCGTGGAGATCGCCACGCATACCGCAGTGTCTTTTAGTATGCCACAGTCCCAGCAATTGAATTTTTCAAGGCGTTATAAGACCAACTGTCTTTGCCGCCACGATCTGCGATTTGAACCAGTTGTTCCCAAGCCCCCTCCATGTCACCCGACAGAACCAATGCTTGGCCCATATAGCTGCGGGCCAGAATGTAATCCGGATTGATAGCCAGTGCCTGTTGGTAATACTGCATTCCCAGTTCCGTGTTTCCAGCCTTGCGGTTTGCAAAACCCAAATAGTTAAGGATGCGCGGATCTTGTGGGTTTGAAGCCAGTTTCAACAGGCTAATCGCGTGGTCATATTGATCGTCGTAAGCCAGTTCGCGGGCATTTTCATAGATAAAATCGTCACTGAACATGCCATAAGAGGGGTCTACACATTTCTTTTTGTTCTTGTCCCAAACTTGACCGTTTTTGCATTCTTTGGTGGTTTTGGTTGATTTTGGTGCCGAACCGCTGCTGTCGCCTGCGGCGAAAGTAGCAGTGGCAATGCTCGCGCCGATAAAGCCGGCTGTCAGAATTGAGATGAATTTCATAGCGGTTAACTCCGTTTGTAACTGTGTTTTGTGAATGAATAACAACTTGCAACGATATTTATTCATAGATTATTACATTGCAAGTTTTTTTAAGGTAACTGACGGTTTCGTGGTTAACCAAATTGAGGCGCTTTCAGCGCCACTCCTTTTTAGCGCTAACGCGCGAATTTCGCTCCGCGGGGGATATTGTTAAGAACAAAGAAACTATTTGTTACTAATCTTGAAGGACGGTACAGGCGGGGACGCCGATGGCCGTGAACGAAGAAGGTCCTCAACTTTACATTTAGAGTTGGGGGCTTCTTTTCTTTGTTCTGGCAAATATCCCCCGCGGAGCAAAATCGCGCGCAGCGCTTAAGGGGAATGCCCCGAAGGGGCGCATTTTCCTTATGAGCAGGCCACAAAAAAACCCCGCCAAAAAGACGGGGCTTCCAAATACGCCGAAGCGAAGTTCTTAGTCTGCCAATTTCAATTCAGTAGCAGCTTCACGGCCGTTGCGGCCGGTTTCAATGTCGTATGACACTTTTTGGTTGTCGTTCAAGCCGCTCAGGCCGGCACGCTCCACTGCGGAAATATGTACGAATACATCGGATCCGCCATTGTCAGGTGCGATAAAGCCGTAGCCTTTGGTGGAATTGAACCATTTTACTGTTCCGGTTGCCATGATGAGGCCTCCATTTAGATAACGCCATCAGCAAAGTGCCATGACTGTCGGTGTAGCTTTTAGGGTCTTCAGGTCGGGCCGTGTTGCTACAACGTAGATGTCGCGGAACGGTGAAAACGAAACTCACGGGGCTTTATGCCGCAGTTTAAGGCAGATAGCAACGAATTGTTTATCTAGTGGGCGAATAATAACTGGCAGAATGGGGCATTGCACCAGCTGCTGTAAGCTGATTGAACAAAGGAAAATGCACTTATTAGGGATATTGGTGATGGTTCTTTATGGGTTGAAAGCTTGTGATACTTGCCGAAAGGCGCTAAAGGCCCTGCGCGCCGCCGGGCATGAGGTGCAATTTGTCGATGTTCGGATGGCGCGTATTCCGCCAGAACAGCTTGCTCTTTTTTACACCAAATTTGGGTCGGATCTGGTAAATACCCGCTCCACCACTTGGCGTGGCCTGTCAGATGTTGCGCGCCAATCACCCGCGCTGGAGTTATTGGCCCAACATCCAACATTGATGAAACGCCCCGTCATTGATCATAACGGGGCATTGACGCTTGGCTGGAAAAAAGATGTGATCGCACTGTATTAAACAGTGAAAACTCGGCGCAACAACCTATCCAGTGACAATGGCCCCGCGCCTTTGACCAGCAGTATCGCAAACAGAACCATCCACAAAAGCCGTTGATCCAAGATCAATGCGTTAGAGGGGCCATCGAACCAGCCGCCGATGGTTTTTGCGTCGACGCCATGGCCGGTGATATCGACAATGGATTGAACCATGACAAATCCGGCCATTCCCAAAGCGGCGAGGCGGGTGAATAACCCGATCAGTATTAGCAAAGGCAAAACAAATTCTGCCACAGTTCCCGCAACGACGACCAAATGTTCCAGAATCCCGAATTGACTGATGTCAAAGCCAAATTCTTCGGTTTTTGCTGGAAATACTTGGTAAAAACCCGTTTCATTCGGATTGAAAACCCCTAGAATCCCGTCGCCGAGTTTGGTTTTGGCCGAATTCCAGAAGTAAAACAGCAACACAGCGGCAAAGCTGAATCGGGCGAGGGTCGGCAAAAACCAATCGCCAAGCATGGTTGTGATGGCGCCGATCACGGCGTCATGAAGTTTGATGATGGTATTCATATGCCCCCCTAGAGGTCTATTTTTGTTATTATTTCCGTTTGTAGCATGATCCCGAGTGCGGCAGATAAATCAAACCCGGGGTGGGCCTGGGCTGTGGCCTCCAGCGCGGATGTCAAGTCTTGACCATCGATCAGCAGGGTCAAAAACAGGGCGGTATCTGCACCGATAGCTGCCATATGTGGATCAAATGCCGGTCTGCTTATCAACGCGATTTGCCCGCTGGGTTCAGGCACGGGAGCATCCTCGATCATGTTGAAATTCCACAGATCGATGATTGGATGATCGCTGGTTAGTATGTGCAGGGCAGGCGCGAATTGGAACCGCGCCCCCATCAGCTGCTCAGGGTCAATTTCACCAAGGGCTTCCGGATTAATTGCAGGAACATCAGCGGCGTGATAAGCCACACGGCGCGCCAGTTCCAGACGGGCGACATCCGGTAAGTAGGGGGATTTTGCCAAGAGTTCCACGGCGGCAAGGAATTTTGGAAATTCTGCCCCGTAAAACATCAATATCGGCAGGCGGGGCGGATGTTTTCGGACAAAATCACCACTTATGGCGTGGAATAATTCCTGCCCCAGCAGTTTTTCAATCACCGGAAAGGCGGTTCGCATGGCCTCTAGTAAGCTGAAAACAACATTGTTGCGGTACACATCAAAGCGTTTGCCCGCCGGACGACCGCTGGAATCTATCAACCCTTTAGGCGTCGCTTGATCGGGGTTCAACAGGGCCGCTGTGAATTCATGTTGATCCACATTCATACCGCGGCCTTTGCCCCAGCTTTGGCCAGAATTGCATCTGCCAAAACAGCCTCGCTGGCCAATACCTCCCATTCGGGGATGTCATTGTCCCATTCAATCAAGGTTGGCAGGGGGCCTGATTTTTGAAGGGTATAGTCAAAAAGCGCCCAAACCGGATCAACCACCGCACGTGAGTGGCTGTCGATTAACAAGTCGTCGCCGTAATCATCCGCGTCTATCTCGTGGCCGCCCAAATGGATTTCGCCGACCAGTTCCAACGGGAAAGCATCAATATATTCTGTTGGCGAATAGCCATGATTGGTGGCGGACACAAAAACGTTGTTCACATCAAGCAACAACCCGCAGCCCGTACGTTTGGCAACATCGCGCAAGAATTCGATTTCGGAGCGGTCACTCTCGGTAAACATCACATATGTGGACGGGTTTTCCAGCAGCATTTGGCGCCCGACCACGTCTTGAACCTGATTGATGTGCGCGACCACCGTGTCAGCGGTTTGTTGGGTATAGGGCGCTGGCAGCAGGTCGTTGAGAAAAAAACCATCATGGGTAGACCATGCCAGATGTTCCGAGAATAGCGCCGGTTTTAACCAATTTTCCAGCTTTTTCAAACGGTTGAGGTGATCAATGTCCAGATGCCCTTCGGCCCCGATTGACAAGCCAACACCGTGGCAGGAAATCGGAAATTGTTCTGCCAGCCGTTT
Source organism: Alphaproteobacteria bacterium (assembly GCA_024280735.1). Classification (GTDB taxonomy): domain Bacteria; phylum Pseudomonadota; class Alphaproteobacteria; order Rhodobacterales; family Rhodobacteraceae; genus Amylibacter. Next base: position 13,722 of record JAJRPO010000031.1, read on the forward strand.
CAACTGGGCGATCGGGCGGCCGCCGTCACCCATGTAGTTTTCCGCGTGAATTTCCAGCCAACCAATGGCCGTAGGGTTGTTTAAAATGCTGTTCAGATGTTGCGGTTTATATCCCACACCAGCCTTATTGGGGATGTTCTTGGGGCAGGTTGTGTTGCCATCCAGCATATTAAAAGACCCATTTACAAGGTAAGGACAAAAAGGGGCGGGCGGAAACCGTCGCGCCCCAATTCAAAGTAGCAGAGTTATGCAGGAACGTCGCGTGTCAGCGCTTCCAAAGAACCCATGCGGTCGCCTGGCAACATTTTGGTTACGCAAGAACCTTTGTCGACCAGTGACCACGCGTTGCCTTGGTAATCAACTGTAGATGTACCGGCGCAAGATGTGCCTGGGCCAGCGGCACAACCGTTTTCGCCTGCCAGTGAAACGCCGAAACATTTTTCTTTGCCAGCAGCGGAGGCGGTGTTTGCAGTTGCAGTAAGGGCGGCGGCAACTGCGGATGCAACGGCCAGAGCTTTGATTGTTTTAGACATTTCTAAATCTCTCCTGAGGGATGAAAATTTGCTAACGCGTCTTTGCGATAACCAAAACCTAGCAGAGTTATGTTGCGGGTTTCCATTCACATGCTTGTGAGTAACGCGCCGGTTAGAGTTTGTAACAAAAAGCCCGCGATTTAGGGGGAAATGCCGGCAATCAGTCGCGGATTCTGAAACATTCCAGTTGGGGAGGCTTTGCCGGTTGGCAATTATCACGGAATGTTACAGAAATAACAGCAGCGGTGTGCGCCGCGCCATTTTTTACCCGACAAACGCCTTTTCGACCACAAATTCTGCGGGTTGGCTGTTGGATCCTTCATCCAGACCGGCGGCCTCGATGATTTCCTTGATGTCGGTGTTCAGCCCCATGGAGCCACAGATCATTACCCGATCAATCTTTGGATCAAAGGGCGGCAAGCCAAGGTCTATCGCCAAAGTGCCGTCTTTCAGCAAATCGGTAATCCGGCCCATATGCGGGCTGTCTTCGCGGGTGGTGGTGGGATAATAAGTCAGCTTATCGCCGACAAATTCACTCATCAATTCGTCATCTTTGATGCTTTGTACCAGATCAGCACCGTATTTCAGTTCCGCCACTTCGCGGCAGGTGTGGCACAGGATCACTTCGTCGTATTGTTCATACAGTTCAGGATCGCGGATCAGCGAGGCGAAAGGGGCAAGCCCGGTGCCGGTTGCCAGGAAATACATCCGTTTGCCGGGCAGCAGCGCGTCGAGAACCAATGTGCCGACAGGTTTGGGGCGAATGATCACTTCGTCGCCCACCTTGATATTTTGCAGCTTTGAGGTCAGCGGCCCGTCGGGCACTTTGATTGAATAAAACTCCAGCTCCTCATCCCAATTTGGCGAGGCAATGGAGTAAGCGCGCAACAGCGGTTTGCCGTTATCGCCCATCAAGCCGATCATCACAAATTCGCCAGAGCGGAATCGCAAGGAAACAGGCCGCGTGACCTTAAAGGAAAACAGCTGGTCGGTATAGTGGACCACCTCGGTCACGGTCTGGGCATTGGGAAGAACTGGCACGGTTTGCGCTTTCGTTTTATCTAGGTTTTGTTGTTCGCGCATGGTGGGTGTCCTTTAGTGATTATGCAAGAGGGCATTTAAGGTCTAACAGACCCTTTGCAGGCGGTCTTGGTAATTGTGGGCGCGCCAATCTGCGCGGAATTTCCAGTCTTCTACTGGTTGGCGTGTGGCAAGGCTTTGATTTACCTCAACCTCGTCAAAACCACAACGTCGCGCCATGGCATATTGGTCGGCGATGATATGGCCCGCAGCCCGCAGCCTGCCTTGGTACCCCAGCAGCCGCAAATGGCGCGCGATTGAAAAGCCGCGCCCGTCAGCAAAATTGGGGAAATTAATGCGGATCATTGCCGCGGTTTTGAAATAGGGTTGCAAGTCTTCGGCACAAACCGTGTTGGGCACATTAAGGCCGTAGCCCGTAAAACCGTGCCATTCCGGCGTTTGGGTGTTCTCCCATTCCTCGATTTCGCGGGTGAAATCATCCGTTACGAAACCACTATCCTGTATGACAACATTAGCCATTATTTTGATCCTTTCCAAAGTGGATGCCACATTCTGTTTTAGTCGCGCCGCGCCACCGGCCAGAGCGTTCGTCTTCGTCTTTGCCCACAGCACTGGTGCAAGGCGCACAGCCGATTGACGGAAAGCCCATGGCCACCAATGGATGGCGGGGCAGGGCGTTATTAATCATGTATTCGGCCACATCGTCTTTGCGCCAACGGGCCAGTGGGTTTATTTTCAGGCGTTTGTCATCTTCTGCCTCAAACAACTGCAATTCTGCGCGGCTGCCGGCCTGAAACCGTTTGCGCCCTGTTATCCAAGTATCAAACCCCGCAAGCGCCTGTTCCAACGGCTCGGTCTTGCGCAACTCGCAGCAGGCATCCGGTCGGGCGCGGTGCAGCAGGCCATAGGGGTCGCGTTTTGCCACCTGCTCGCTATCTGCACGCACAACCTGCACATTTTGCAGACCCAGCTTGGCGCATAGATCAACCTGGTATTTCAAGGTTTCCGCAAACAACATCCTTGTGTCGATAAACAGAACCGGCGTTTCGGGGCGCAGCAGTGCCACCATATGCAACAACACCACGGATTCCGCCCCAAAGGATGATACCAGCGCCACACGCCCCACAATGGGGTCATTTAACGCCCCGCGCAGCGTTGGCATTACTGCGTGGTTTTTATAGGCGGTATTGAGCATCTCGGCGCGCGCCGCAATGCCAAGGGCCGGGTTTTCAAAGGGCATAAGATTTCCTTACTCGGCTGCGACCTGCACCGCTGGATAAAGCGCCGCCTTGAAAGGTGCCTGACCCAATCGGCGGTAAGCCTGCAAAAAGGTTTCATCCGCATCAACGCGCAGATCGAGATAGGCATAGATCAACCGCTCGACCGCCGGCACAATGGCATCATAAACAAAGCCCGGCCCGGCCCGCTGGCCAATGCTGGCAGTTTCAGTACCATCGCCACCAAGGGTGATCTGGTAACTCTCGACGCCGCCCTTTTCTAACCCCAAAATACCAATGTGGCCCATGTGGTGATGGCCGCAGGCATTGATGCAGCCGGAAATCTTGATCTTGAGCGCGCCGATTTCATGCTCCAGCGCCAACGCGTCAAAGCGCAGGGCAATCTGCTGGGCAATCGGGATAGAGCGCGCAGTGGCAAGCCCGCAATAATCCATACCGGGGCAAGCGATAATATCGGAAATTAGGCCAATGTTGGCCGTCGCCAAGCCAACCTCGCGCAGGGCATCAAATACCGCCGGCAAATCGGATTTATGCACATGCGGCAAAATCACATTCTGCTCGTGGCTGATGCGCAGCTCGTCATGGCCGAATTGTTCCGCCAAACCTGCCATCACCTGCATTTGTTCACTGGTGGCATCCCCAGGCGTCGCGCCGTGTTTCTTCAGGGAAATCGTCAGAATGGCGTAATCTGGGTGCTTGTGCGCCGCCAAATTGGTATCGGTAAAAGAGCGGAAAACCGGATCGCTGTTTTGGCGCGCCAGAAAGCTGTCTATGGGGGTATTTGCGAACTTCGGCGCGGCAAAGGCCCGCTGAATATCCGCAAACAACTGCTGGTCATTACCGCCAAAGGCCGCCCTTTGCAGGGCAAAACGTGCCTCGACCTTGTCGCGTATGCTATCAATGCCATTCTCATGCACAGTGATTTTGATCCGCGCCTTGTATTTGTTATCCCGCCGCCCCAGCACGTTGTAAACTTGCAGGATCGATTCAACATAGGGCAACAGATCCGCCGCTGGCAAAAACTCCCGCAACACCTTGCCCAGCATCGGCGTGCGCCCCAGCCCGCCGCCAACAAACACGCGGTACCCCAGATCATCGCTGGAATTGCGCATGATCTGCAAGCCAATATCATGCGCCCGCAACACAGCGCGGTCGTTTTGCGAACCGATCACCGCAAATTTAAATTTCCGCCCCAGAAAGGCAAATTCCGGATGATCCGTGGACCATTGTCGCAACAATTCCGCCGTTGGGCGCGGGTCCATCACCTCGTCATTGGCGGCCCCCGCGAAATGATCCGCCGTCACATTGCGAATGCAATTGCCCGAGGTCTGGATCGCGTGCATGTCTATGTCGGCCAAACTGTCCAATATATCCGGCACATCCGTCAGGGCAGGCCAGTTAAACTGCACGTTCTGGCGGGTGGTGAAATGGCCATACCCCTTGTCCCACCGATCTGCAATTTCCGCCAGTTTGCGCATCTTGGCACCATTCAGCGTGCCATAAGGGATCGCCACCCGCAACATATAGGCGTGCAATTGCAAATACAGCCCGTTCATCAGGCGCAGGGGCTTGAACTCCTCCTCGGTCAAGGCACCACTGATCCGACGTGCCACTTGGGCGCGAAACTGGCGGTTACGCTCAATGACGAACTCCCTGTCAAAATCGGAATAATTATACATGGGCCTGCTCCTGCTTGCCGTGGTGATAATTCGACGGGCCTTTGGTGCGGAATACTTCGCGAAAATGGGTTGGGTAGGGGCTGCCATCGGCTGTCAGCGCCGCCTCGGCCAAATAGGGACCAACAGCAGTTTGGGGCTGGTTTGTGGCCCGCGTCAGCGCTTGCTCGGCTGAATTTGCATCGCGCAGAACAGTTGCAGCAGCAACATCGCGTGACCACCCATCGGCGGCCCAATAGATCGCATCACCGGTTTGCAGATGATTGGCAGTCAGAATTTTGTCAGTGAAGGGACGTGTCATGGATTTGTTCCTTTGAGTTGCCGAATTTAGAACATTTTTCTGAAATCAATGCCAGACACCTTGAAAAACAAGAACGTTGTTCTGTATAATGCAAGGCTCCCATCCCAGTTTCCCGAAATGACGAGGCCCGCCAGAATGCCAGCCCAACTCGACGCCACAGACCGGAAAATTCTTGCAGCCCTGCAAGAAGACGCCACCCAATCACTCGATGAAATTGCCCGCAAAACCGGCTCTTCCAAGACGCCGGTGTGGAATAGAATCCGCAAATTGCGCGAATCAGGGGTGATCAAAAGCCAGACAACTTTACTGGACCCGGAAAAGCTGGGGCTAGAGGCCTGCTTCTTTGTGCTGGTCCGCACCTCGGAGCATGATCAGGCTTGGCAGGCTAAATTCTTGCAAACCCTGCAAGCACGCGGCGAGGTGATGGAAGCACATCGTTTGGCAGGCGACATCGATTATATCCTGAAAGTACGGGTCAAAAACGCCCGCGCCTATGATACTTTCTACCAAGCCCTGATTGCCGAGGTGAAAATCTTCAACGTCACCGCCTTGTTGTCGATGGAAGAAATCAAATCAACCACAATACTGCCTGTGTAATCCTCTTGCCCCTTCTTTGTTCCCTTAAATATCCCCGAGCGGAGCGGAAACCCGCGCGCCAGCGCTCAAAAGGCGTGGCGCGGCACGCGCCTCATTTTGCTTGGGTTTACCCGATTTGCAGACTAACACTATGATATGAAACTCGCGCACCCCAATTCCCGAACCCCGGATGGCGGCTCCGAAATTATTTTCGAGCTGTTTGTTCAAAACGGTTTTTCCGAAATTGAGCTGGCCTCGGTGACGGCGGTGTTGCAGCTTGCCAACAGGCTTGGGCAAAACAGGATCTTCAGCTGGCGCTTTACCTCTGATAATCCCGGCCTGGTAGAGGGCGGCGGCGGTATGATGGTGCGGGCAATGCCGGCCATTCCCGATTACGATTTTGCGGATTGCCTGATTGTCGTGGGAACGCTGCACCCCAGCCCTGAAATGTGGCTCAAACGGATGCGCGCCATGCGGCACCAGGGCCTGCCGGTGATCCTGCTTTCCACGGCGGCCACCGCGTTTATCAAGTCAACGCGTGTGTCGAGCGGGGCGGTGACAACCCACTGGAATGATGCGGCATTGCTTCAGGAGGAGGGGGATCACCCTAAACTCAGCACCTGCATGTCCGAAAAAACGGGGGGCATTGTTACCAGCGCAGGCTCTGGCTATACGGCCGAGCTGGTTTTAAATCTGATTGCGGATTACATGAATGCGGATGTCGTCGCGGAAATTGGCAATCACTTGCTGATTCCGACCATTCGCGGTGCCGCCGCTGAGCAACCCAAACACATTGGTGCCAATACCAACCTGTTTGACAATCATGTGTTGCGCGCCATTCAGAAAATGGAGGAGGCCATTGCCGAGCCGATACCGATGTTTGAACTCGCCAAGCAATTAAATCTGTCCGCGCGCCAGTTGGAACGTAAGTTCAATCTGACTTTGCACACACCACCCGCGCGGTTTTACAAACAATTGCGGGCCAAACGGGCGCGGATGTTGCTGCTGGAAACCCGGATGCCGACGATTGATGTGGCGATCGCCACGGGGTTTTCCTCAACCGCGGCCCTGTCGCGCGGCCTGCGGGATTGTTTTGGCCAAACCAGCAGCGAAGTGCGGGCCAGTCGGAACAAGCCGAATGGCGGGTAACCTTTCAGGCGTCCGGCAGGTCCACATGAACCAATCCGTAAGCCAGCAAATACAGTACAAAATGACTGGCCAGCAGGGGCAGTGGATTGCCATCAAATGCCAGCCCAATTGGCGCGGCAATCAAAACCGCCCCCAGCGTTGCGCTCGCCCCAATCACCGCAGAGGCCAGCCCGGCGATATGGCCCATCGGCTCCATCGCCAGCGCGTTGACGTTGCCCAACACCAAACTCATGCACAGGAAAGAGACGATGGACCAAGCCAGAAATGCACCCAGTAACAGGCTCTCTGGCCCCCAAATTTGAAATCCCAAAGCTGCCAGCGCCGAGAGCGTCGACAAGGCAATGGCGAATTTACACATCCGCCGCATCCCCAGCCGCATCACCAGCGACCCGTTGATAAAGGCCGCAAGACCAGAGGTCAGTGCCACGGTGGCAAAATACAGCGGAAATTTGTCGCCTACCCCGAAACTATCCACATAAATCTGCTGGGCAGAACTGAGATAGGCGAATAATCCACCCAGCAATAATGTCTGAATACCCATAAAAATCAGCACAATCCGGTTGGTCAGAACCTCTTTGACGGCGCTCAGTAATTCGGACCGTAACAGCATCCGTCGCCGTTCTGGCGGGTGCGATTCCACTTGCCGCAACAGCATCCAGGCCCAGGCAAAGACGGCAAACAAGATGAACGCCAAATAGATCGAGCGCCAGCCATAAATGCCCATAATTGCTTGCCCGACGGACGGCGCAACCGCAGGCACCAGCACAAATATGCCAAAGGAAAACGACATAACCCGCGCCATTTCGCGACCCTTATAAAGATCCCGCACCATGGCGATGGTGACGGTGCGCGGGCCGGAAACCCCCAGCCCCTGAATGAAACGCCCGATCAGCATCCACTTTAGATCATCCACGTAAAAACAAATCACGCAGCCAATCAGAAACAATAATATCCCGGCACTAATTGCTGGCTTTCGCCCCGTGGCATCTGACATCGGCCCAAAGAACAGTTGCCCCAATCCGGTGCCAAGCACAAAGGTGGTGATCACTAATTGCGCCTGATTAACATCGCTCAGCTGCAAATCCGCGGCAATGGCAGGCAGGGAGGGCAGCATCGCATCGGTGCCAAAAGCAATCAGCGAAAACATCAGTGAGACAATGACGACAAATTCCAGAAAGGGCGTGGACTTACCGGTGTTCATGTCTCGGCTACCTTGGCCTTCCCGGTGATTTCTTTAATCACCCGCTCCCACATCTCGACAGGCTGTGCGCCGTTCACAACATACTGATTATCAACCACAAAACAAGGAACGCCGGTCACACCTTTGTGGCGCGCATCAATGTCGCGGGCCCGAATATCATCCCGATCTGAATCGCCCTTCAGCAATTCGCGCACCACGTCACCATCCATGCCGGCGCCTGCCGCAATACGCACCAGAACCGAAATGTCGGAAATATCGCGACCCTCTTTGAAATAGGCTTTGAACAGGCGGTTCACCACCGCGTTCTGGCATTCCTCGATACCTGCCCAATGGATCAGGCGATGCGCATCCATGGTGTTGGGCGTGCGTTTTATTCCTGCAAAATCAAGAAATAAGCCGGTTTTTTCCGCCGCCTGCTCAATTTGTAAATAGAAATCCACCGCGCCCTTTTTACCGCCAAACTTCAACTCCAGATACTCCCGCCTGTCCATCCCCTCGCTGGGCATTTTGGGATTCAGCTGAAACGGATGCCATTCAATCACGAAACTATGCTCGGGGTTGGCTTCCAGTGCGCGGTCCAGTTTGGTTTTCCCGATATAGCACCAGGGGCAAATCGGGTCGGATATGATGTCGATCTTGGTCATAATATGCGCAGGTCCTTTCGGCGAATTTTGTTATTGGCCCCTTTGGGCAGGGCGTCCAAACGGTTGAATATACGGGGGCATTTGTAACGCGCCAAATGTGCAGCGCAATGGGTAATTAACATGTTATCGGGAATGTCATAATCCGATACATAATAGATCGCAATAACGGATATATCGTCTTTGACGCGGTGTTCAACTGCTGCCGCCTCGCTGATACCCTCAAAACCCAGCAAAGCGCTTTCAATCTCCAGCGGCGAAACGCGGTATCCACCGGCGTTAATCATATCATCGTCGCGCCCCAGATAGGTGACATAGCCATCCGCATCCATCGAGACAGTATCCCCCGTCACAAACCATTCGCCTTGCATCTTAGCAGCGGTTTCAACCGGTTGACCCCGATACCCCAGCATCAACCCTTGATCGTGACGGCAAATTGCCAATACCCCCGCGGCGTTCAATGCCACAGGCCCATCATCCCCTAATACCGCCACGCGCCGACCCGTTTGCACACGGCCAGCGGCCCCCTCAATCGGGGGTACCGAGGGGCTTGAGGAAATAAATGTCGATATCTCACTCATGCCCAAAGCTTCAAAAATCGGCTTACCAGTCTCAACACCCCAACGCTCCAAAGTTTTTACCGGCATTTTTTCACCCGCACTCAGCCCATGGCGCAGGGTGGCAAAATCTCTGCCAAGGGGCTGCCTTAGGATCTGGCGGTAAACCCCGGGGGCGGCGGCAAAAATGCTCGGGTGATGTTTGCGGGCCAGCGCCGCCCAAATCGCCTTATCGGGCGCGCCGGTATATATCATTGCCGTGGCTCCAATTGCCCAAGGATCAAGCAACCCGGTGCCCAGCGTATAAGTCCAGTTGAACGCCCCTGCGTGTAACATCCGGTCGTCCTCCCGCAAGTCATACCACCCCTCCCACATCATCCGGCGCGCCCAAACTGCGCGTTGCGCATGCATCACCGCGCGCGGCTGTCCAGAGGTGCCGGACGTGTAAATAATATAGCCAAGGTCATCGGGCCTGCGGGGCAACGGCTTGGCGGGGGGCGCAGTGCGCAAAGCCCGCAAGCTGGTTTGATCCAGCCAATCACAGGGCAGATTTTCCAACGGCGCAACCCCGCCTGCGAAACAAATCAATGCCGGCTCCAACTCGGCAATGATGTGACGCACCTCCGGCTCTGTCAGCAGGGCAGACGTGGGCACCGGCACCGCCCCTATGGCGATCGCTGCCAGAAACAAAATCGGAAAATCTGCCGAATTGCCAATGCGCAGCAATATCCGGTCACCAACCCCTAAACCCCGCTCGCGCAAACCGCCAGCGGTGCCCAGAACGGCTGCCCGCAAGGCGCTGTATGTCCAGATTTCCGGTGCCCCGTCGCCATAAACCTCTAGCGCGTTTTTCGTGGGCGATGCCAAACCCTGCGCCAAAACATACCCCGCAATATTGAACGGATCAGGGCAGGGGGCGGGGCGGCCCGCATCAAATATCGAAAGCTCTATCATGGGAATCTGTCTATTCCGATTTTGCCAAGTTGCAAGCGGATGTATCCTTGCGCTACAAGGTTTCAATCCTGACCGAAAGCGCCCCATGACCACCAACCCTCAACCCAGCCTGATCCGCATTGCCAAATCTGACGGCAGCAACGAGGAAGCCGAGACTTTGAACCTGGGCGAACGGGTGCGTGCCCTGCGCAAAGCCCGCAATTGGACCTTGGAACAAGCGGCACAAAAGGCAGGGCTGGCGCGTTCCACCCTGTCAAAAATTGAAAACGGCCAGATGTCTCCAACCTTTGACGCGGTAAAAAAACTGGCGGAGGGGTTGAATATCTCGGTGCCACAACTGTTCACCGCCCCGCGCGGCGACCAGATATTGGGGCGCATGGACATCACCAAAGACGGCCAAGGCAAGGCCCACACCACCGCGACCTATGAACATGAACTGCTGGGCGCTGGCCTGAAATCGAAACAAATGATCCCCTACCGCGCCCGTATTCGTGCCCGCTCGATTGATGAATTTGACGGCTGGGTACGCCACGACGGCGAGGAATTCCTCTATGTCCTGTCCGGCATCATCACCTTTTACACCGAATTCTATGAGCCAAAGGAATTGCGCCGTGGCGACAGCGCCTATTATGATGCCAGCATGGGCCATAATGTGGTGTCCTCGGGCCAAGAGGACGCGGTGATCCTTTGGGTAACGTCGCTAAAGGACTGATATACACCTCTTAGCAGCGCTCATTATTGTCAGATTGTAATTCAATGCACAAACGAACCCTCATCACTGAAGATACTAGAAAATTAATTGCTGGAAGCTTCAAAAATACCAAATTGGGCTTAATGAGAATAGCAAAAAAACTTGAATCTTCAGGGTATGGATGACAGTGATGTTGTTCGCCATTGTCACAAAATTATCCTATCGACCCCAATCCCCAATCCCCAACATCGAAGTTCGAGGTGAAAACTATTATCTGTACTCGCATGAATATTCGGCTGTGTTGACCATTAATAGATCAAGTTTGGGCATCATTACTGCAAAATTATTTCCTTAGCAGGTTTGACGGGGAATCGATTCTCATTGATTTATGAAGAGAAATCAGCTTCTCAAACTGGCAGGCTGATCGCAGTCTACCTTTATAGTTGTGAACTTCATGTAGCCATCCACCCCAAGTTTTTAAGGCCGAATTAACCATTTCCCCAAAATCAGCGCCAAAAAAAACGCCCTCACAAGGAGGGCGTCAAGTTATTGAGGCAGGTTTCATACAGGCAAGAAACCTATCGAGCAGTAAGGATGTTATACAAAATAAGCAGCGAACCGCCAAGTAAAAAAATTAAGTATTCCGTGGATAGTCTTGATACATATGGAAAAACACGATTCAGTATAGGGAATGTTGCGCAGATGACACGGGTCAAGGGTAGGGTGGTCGGGATTGTGGCAATATGCGCAACAATCCTGTGTCTGAACAATGGCATAGCCATGGCAGAACCGCGTCACGGCATCGCGATGAACGGTGATTTGGCGCTGGAAAAGGGGTTTTCCGCCCTGCCATATGCGAATCCCGACGCTCCAAAGGGGGGGAAACTGGTTTTTGGCGAATCGGGGGGCTTTGATTCTCTTAATCCCTTCATCCTGAAAGGCCGCGCCCCTTGGGGCATCCGCGCCCATGTGTTCGAGAGCCTGCTGGGGCGCAATTATGATGAGGCGTTTTCGCTCTACGGCCTGCTGGCCGAGACTGTGGAAACCGGACCAAACCGCGATTGGGTAGAATTCACCCTGCGCCCCGAGGCACAGTTCTCGGATGGCTCGCCTGTCACGGTTGAGGACGTGCTCTGGTCTTTTGAAACGCTGGGTACTGTGGGGCACCGACGTTACACCAATGCGTGGGAAAAGATTGCAACTGCCACCCAAACCGGACCGCGCTCTGTACGGTTTACATTCAAGGTAAAAGACCGCGAACTGCCGCTTATTCTTGGCCTGCGCCCGGTGTTGCGCAAGGCTGATTGGCAAGGGCGTGATTTTACCGACAGCGGGTTGCAGGTGCCAACCGGCAGCGGCCCTTATGTCATTGATAAGATGGAAGCAAACCGCTATATCACTTTCAAGCGCGATCCTAATTATTGGGGCCGTGATTTGGGGTTTAACGCGGGCCGTCACAATTTCGATGAAATCCGCTATGATTATTTCTTCGATCAGAGCGTAATCTTCGAGGCGTTCAAAGCGGGCGAGATTTCGACCTACCGCGAGGGCAACGCTGAAAAATGGAAAAACGGTTATGATTTTCCTGCAATTTTGTCCGGTGAGGTCATAAAGGCCGAAATACCCCATGCGCGCCCCTCAGGTATGAAAGGGTTGGTGATGAATACACGCCGCGCCATATTCGCCGATTGGCGGGTGCGGGCGGCATTGATTCACGCCTTTAACTTTGAGTTCATAAATCAGGCGTTGAATGGCGGCGGCGAGATACGGCGCAGCTCTTACTTCTCCAACTCGACCCTTGGCATGGAGGCAGGTGCGGCCACGGGGCAGGTGCGCGCATTACTGGAACCTTTCGCCGCTGAATTGCTGCCCGGCGCAGTTGAGGGCTACACATTACCTGTTTCAAACGGATCGGAACGCAATCGGGGTAATCTGCGCAAGGCGTTGCGTCTGTTCAAACAGGCGGGTTGGGCCGTGAAAGATGGCATTATGCAAAATGCCGCTGGCACTCCGTTTGAATTTGAGGTGTTGTTGAAATCATCCGCGCGGGAACAAGAAGCAATTACAAGCATTTACATTGACGCGTTAAAGCGTTTGGGCATCAAGGCCTATGTCACTCCTGTCGATAATGTGCAGTATTTTGAACGTAAGAAATCCTATGATTTCGATGTAATTTTCAATGCGTGGTTCTTGTCCCTGTCACCCGGCAATGAACAGATGCTCTATTGGGGATCAAAGGGCGTTACCGCCCTTGGCACCCGAAATTATATGGGGATGAACAGCCCCGCAGCGGAGGCGATGATTAACGAGATGTTGAACGCCACCGAATCGAAAGATTTTACCGCAGCAGTCAAAGCCTTGGACCGGATTTTGACATCCGGCCGTTACGTTATTCCAATCTGGTACGGGGCCACGTCACGCCTCGCCCATCGGGCAGAGTTTCGCTATCCGGAAAAACTGCCGCTTTACGGCGATTGGTCCGGCTTTCTGCCAGATGTGTGGTGGTACGAGGAGTAATTACCCCGCCGCCTGTGCCAATGCCTGATCCAGATCAGCAATCAGATCCGCCACAGTTTCAATGCCAATCGACAGGCGCACCATGTTAGGCGCGGCTCCGGCTGCGATCTGCTGCTCCTCGTTCAATTGGCGGTGTGTGGTCGAGGCCGAGTGGATAATCAATGAGCGCGTATCCCCCAGATTGGCCACATGGCTGAATAATTCCAGCGCATCCACCAGTTTGATACAAGCATCATAGCCGCCTTTGATTGCGAAGGTGAACAGCGCGCCGGCCCCCTTGGGATAGAGCCGCGCAGCCCGTTCCGCATAGGGCGAACTGGCCAGACCCGCATATGTGACAGACTCCACCCGCGCGTCCTTCTCCAGCCACTGCGCCACCGCAACCGCGTTTTCCACATGGCGCTGCATCCGCAAAGACAGAGTTTCAATTCCCATCAAGGTATAATGCGCACCCTGCGGATTCATTGTCATGCCAAGGTCGCGCAGACCAATGGCAATGCCATGAAAGGTAAAGGCCAATTCGCCAAAGGTCTCATGGAATTTCAACCCGTGATAAGCTGGCTCTGCTTCGGATAAGGATGGAAATTTGTCGCTGGCTGACCAATCAAACTTACCACTGTCCACCACACAACCGCCCGTCACTGTACCATTACCCGTCAGGTATTTGGTGGTGGAATGCACCACAAGCGTCGCGCCTTGGGCAATCGGGTTGCACAGATAGGGCGTGGCCGAGGTATTATCTACAATCAACGGAATACCCGCCGCATCAGTAATCGCCGCGATTGAGGGAATATCGGTGACATACCCGCCCGGATTAGAAACGCTCTCGCAGAAAACTGCGCGGGTATCGTCGTTAATTGCCGCCTTCACCGCATCCGTATCGTCGAAATCTACAAAAGTTGCCGACCAGCCAAAACGCTTAATGGTTTGGCTGAATTGCGTCAGCGTCCCACCATACAACCGTGTCGAGGCCACAACATTACGCCCGGGTGCCATCAAGGGAAACAGCGCCATGATCTGCGCCGCGTGGCCGGACGAGCAACAAACAGCCCCAACGCCGCCCTCTAGCGTCGCAATGCGTTCTTGCAAAACTGCAATTGTCGGATTGGTCAGGCGGGAATAAATAAACCCCACTTCTTGCAGATTAAACAGCGCCGCCGCGTGATCCGCGTCGCGAAAAACATAACCCGTGGTCTGGTAAATCGGCGTCTGGCGCGCGCCGGTAGCTGGATCAGGCCGCGCGCCTGCGTGAATTTGTAAGGTGTCAAAGCCGTAATTTGTCATTTCAATCATCCCATTGTTTTTTTTAGAAGTTTAGGGCAGGGGCGGGCCTTGCTCAACCAGCCATTTACGTGTTTGCTAACAAAAAACAACAGCAAGAGGATACCCCCATGGCCAGCCCCGCTCAAGTATTTCGCGACCTTCATGTCAAAGGCGATCCTGTTATTCTGTTTAACATCTGGGATCCCGGCAGCGCCAAAACAGTGCAGGATGCCGGGGCCAAGGCGCTTGCCACGGGTTCCATGCCTGTGGTGATTGCCCATGGATTTGAAGACGGGGAAAACATGTCACTGGAAATGGCACTGGATAATTTCCGCCGCATCATCGCGATTACAGACGTGCCGGTTTCTATGGATTTGGAAGGCGGATATGGCGCGGCCGCTGAGGTGGTTGCGGATACAGTGGCGCAAGCGATTGCCGCAGGCGCTTGTGGGTTTAATTTTGAAGATCAGGTTGTGGGCGGTGACGGGCTGTATGACATTGAGGAGCAGGTTAAACGCATCACAGCGGCGCGCAGCACCGCACAAGATTCCTTCCTAAATGCTCGCACAGACATTTTTCTAAAAGCGCCGCCAGATACGCATAACGCGGAAATGCTGGACGCAGTGATCGAGCGGGCCAAAGCCTATGAACAGGCAGGGGCAGACGGGTTCTTTGCCCCAGCGTTGGTGGACGAAAAACTGATAGAGGCGCTGTGCAATGCCACCGCTCTGCCGGTCAATATCCTCGCCTTGCCCCATGCTCCGGACAATAAAACGCTGGCAGGTTTGGGTGTGTCGCGTATCAGCTATGGCCCCGTGGTCTACAAACAGATGTCCGCGTGGTTGGGGGAACAGGCGCTCACAGCTTTGACGAAATAATACCGGTGTTAAAGCCACCCATCCGCAACTCGCCATAAAGGCGCTGATATTCAATCTTGGGACAGCGGTTTTGAATAACCTGCACCCGGCGCGCCGTGGCCACCTGTTCCGCCTCGGCATTATGCACCCCGATCTGCATCCAGATGGTTTTCAGCTCGGGAAGGGTTTCCAATGCCATATCCACAATTGGCGGCACATGTTCCGAGCGGCGGAAAATATCCACCATATCGATGGTAATATCCTTGGGAATATCGTTAAGCGAGGCGTAAACCTGCTCGCCAAATAGTTCTTTTCCCGCATGGCCCGGATTAACCGGAATAACCCGAAATCCCCGCAATCCCAGATAGCGCGCCACAAAATACGAGGGCCTGATTGGATTCATCGACACACCAACGCAGGCAATCACTTTGGTTTGCGTCAGGATTTTGCGCAGCAGCGCGTCACTTGGGTTATCGGTCATTCTGGTGCCTCCAAGGTCAATTTTGCCGGCGTTTGCGTGCGCAAATCATCGATGGTCAGCGGTTCCGTCGGTTTGGCCAACATATAGCGCGTTACCCAAAACAGACGGGTCTGCGCGCGGGTGATCGCGACGTAAGCCAGCCGTTTCCACAGGGCAATTCCCGCCTCCATCCGTCCGGCGCGTGATGCCGCATAAATGTCCGGCGCAAAAACCTGAACCTCGGCCCACTGCGACCCCTGCGCCTTGTGAATCGTACAAGCAGCCCCATGCACAAACGCCGCGCCCATGCGTGCCGCAGAAGGGATGAACGGCTCTTCTTCCCCCGGCATCTCAATTTTGATAATCGTCGCCGCAGACACCTGAGGGTCGGGCGCGCCCAGCACGTGCAGCCGCGAAAACCCCGGTTTGCGCCCCGTGCCCAAAAATACCACTTGTGCGCCTTTGATCAAGCCGCGCGCCTCCAGATCGACCCGCTTTTTGCGGTGCTTCATCGGCAATTCGATCCCGTCACAAATCAGCGGCTCGCCCGCCAATAACATCTCTGCGGGGGCACCATATGCATTGCGAAAGGCGTGGATCAGGCGAATGCGGGTGGCATTGCGCCAAACTAAAACCGGCGCGCGCGCCATGGCGCTGGCCTGAACCCGCGGTGTCACCACCACGCGGTCATCACGCGCCGCCGCCTGTTCAATCATCCGTTCAAAGGACTCAAATGTCAGGCTGTCATCACTAAGGGCATGGGCCAGATCAAGGATCGGATTATCCTGTTCTTGGCGATGCACACGGTTAAGGACCTGTTTGCGCGGCTCTGGTAATTTGTCAAACGCCATCGAACCAGACTGGCCAAAAGGCGCCAATTGCGCCGGATCTCCAAACAACACCAAGGTCGAGAATATCTCTTTTAGATCATCGAGTTGCCGGTCATCCAGCATTGAAGATTCGTCAATAAATCCGATGTCCAGCGGATCATCCCGCCGCTTCCAGCCAATGATGAAATCAGACCCGCGCAGGCCCGCAATCGCCAAGGCCCCGGGAATGGATTTGTTGGATTTGTAAAATTCTGCGGCCCGCATCAGCGCGATATCGCTCAGCCCCTCAATTTCCGGTTTGTCCCCGTTACCGGCCAGCCATTCAGCGATCTTTTCATATTCCGGATCATACATCGGTGTATAAAGAATGCGGTGAATGGTGGTCGCGGCCACGCCCTGATTGCGCAACACACTGGCCGCTTTGTTGGTGGGGGCCAGTATCGCCAATGTGCGGCGATCTTTGCGTTTCTTACCCTCATAATCGCCGGAAATAATGTCGACATCCATCTGCTGCAACGCTTCGGCCAAATGCGCCAACAACAGGGTTTTTCCCGAACCGGCCTTACCCAGAACCGCCATCACCTGATCAGATCCCGCGGATTGGGGCAGGGTGGTGCCATTGACCAAATCAACACCGGCACTTTTCAGCGCCTCGGTTATTGCATCATACGCAACCGCCTGATCATCGGAAAACATCATTGTTTGGCAGACCTTCAAAACCTGTTCGCCGCCAAGCTATAGTGTTGCATGAAGGACGCCCAGCCCCCTCTTCGAATTCGTCAAAAAATATCCCCGCCGGAGGCATCCTTTAAATTGTTCGGAAATTCAGGCACATTTCGATTGCGCAATTTCCATGCCAAAAGCCCGATTATACCAATGACGCGACAATTCAGATGAGATTCCGGCCTTTTGCGCCAAACGATAGCGCACCGCCTCGGAAAAATCCCACAGCCCAACATAAATCCGGTCGCGGCCGATGCCTTGGCTTCCCAAAATCTCTGGCGACCAACCCAGCGCGCGGTAAATCCGAACCATACGAGGGTCAAACACCCCAACCGCGTGTTCTAGTCCGAAATTTAGCCCGATTTCACAGCCCGCCAGCATCAAAGCCGCCGAAACGCGCCCCGCCTCTGCGCCAACATCAGGCGCGAGACAAAACCGCGTACTCTCCCAAATCAAAGGGCTGGAAATTCTCCCGCCCGCAATACCCGAGAAAAAGTCATTCACCATGCAGGGCGCGGTCGTCGGCAATACCCGCATCGAGCCACCGTGTCGCCCCTGCGCATTCTGCCAGATCACATAAAGCGGATTTTGTGCGTCATACTGATCTCGTTCAAACCCGTGTTTATCCACAGTAACATCCCAATCCAATCGTTCGCGAAATTGGGTTGCCCTGTCTCGAAAGAGAGATCTTTGTAATTTTGGGTAAGATTCCAATTGATCGCCGTAAAGATAGGTCAACATCCGCGCGCTCCTTTTATCGGGGGAAGCCTTTGCAGGCATGGCGCAGATTTGGCAGATATTGGTTAACGCGGGCTGACCGTACGGTGCATTTACCCAATTGTAATCAGTTATTTAGGGAAAATTTACTGCAATTTTTCAATATTTCAGAGGGCGATCAACCCCTGCGACATCGCCTTGGCCACCGCATGTGTGGTGTTCGCCGCCCCCAGTTTGAAACGCGCGGATTCGATATAGACCCGTAAAGTGTGCTCGGAAATAGACAGTTTTTCGGCAACGCGCGCCCGATTTAAACCGCCGCCAAGCAGCCGCAAAGCATCATTTTCACGCGGTGACAGGTTTGTGTACACCCGCTTGACCCCTGCGAATTCAATCTTGCGCGCGGTTTGGTGGATAAAGTGACCAATCAGCAGCAGGTCAGACATGTGGTTCGTCACAAACTTTGCCCAGGCGGCATCTGTGCAACTGTGGCTGAGCGAAAACAACGCGAATTCGCCATGCGGGCCACGAATAGGCACGGACACGCCTTGATTTCCCACGCCGCCGTCAATCGCGTCGACCAGAAAACTGCGGCAGCGCTTTTTGTCCCACGACAGGTTTTTCCAATTATAGGGATGGAACCGTTGAAAGGCGCTAAGCACGACAGGGTCAATTTTGTATAGCTCTTCCTTCGCGTAATAATCCGCCCATTCTGCCCCATAGGTGGCCAGCGCAAAGGGTTCACTCTTTCGGTTAACCGAATGATAAACAGCGTGATTAACCTGAAACAGGCACCGCAATTCCCCCACTTGATGATAGAGGTCTTCAAAAGTGTTACAATGCTCTACGCGCTCCAGGAACGCTTCCATTTGGTCGTGCATATGACTCCACCACGATCGCTTTACGCGCCTTAGCTGTGATTTCCTCCACAGCGATGTGAATGGTGTCGTCCAGCTGTTCCGCCAGCGCCTCAAAACCGTTCTTTTGGGAAAACTTACGCAAGTCCCGCAGAACGTCGATCATCCAATCCTGTGACATATACACCCTCAGTCATAAAGGTTAACAGATTATTAATTTCAACCCTAACACGAGTAATTATGCACCTACTATTCGCTGTTGTACACTAGCCATAAAGAGCGAGAGGGCGATTCTAAGGCCTTGATAGAATTAAGATTATTTTTTAGACAAAAGGCCAACAACAGCATTCAGCTGTTGTTGGCCCTCATCGTTTTGCCAGAAAAATAGAAAACCAATCGGGCGTCAGGCCCTAAAACTTGGCTTTGCTGGCCTCTAAGGTATCCTCGAGTGTCCGCAGACCTGTTGTGCTCGCCGAAACCAGCACCGCCATATTGCCCGGTTTATGCTGGTTCTTGCGCATTTTAACATGGGCGTCCGGAATTTCGGCCCAAGGGAAAACCTCGGACATACAGGGGTCCAAACGGCGTTCCAGCATCAATTGGTTGGCCGCAGCCGCCTGTTTTAGGTGTGCAAAGTGAGAGCCTTGGATCCGTTTCTGGTTCATCCAGACATAACGCGCATCCATCGTCAGATTATACCCCGTGGTACCGGCACAAATCACCACCATACCGCCCTTTTTGCAGACAAATGTGGACACGGGAAAAGTCGCCTCGCCGGGGTGTTCAAACACCATATCGACGTTTTTGCCCTTGCCGGTAATCTCCCAAATTGCCTTGCCGAATTTGCGGACTTCCCCGAACCAAGCCTTATACTCGTCGGAATTCACCACCGGCAATTGCCCCCAGCAATTGAAATCCTTGCGGTTAATCACACCCTTGGCGCCCAGCCCCATGACGAAATCACGCTTGTCCTCGTTGGAAATCACCCCGATTGCGTTGCCGCCCGCGGTATTAATCAACTGAATTGCAAATGAGCCTAAACCGCCTGACGCGCCCCAAACCAGCACGTTTTGCCCTGGTTTTAACTCATGCGGGTGATGCCCGAACAACATCCGGTAGGCGGTCGCCAATGTCAGGGTATAACTGGCACTTTCTTCCCATGTCAGATGCTTGGGGCGGTGCATAACCTGCTGCGCCTGGACCCGCGTGAACTGGGCGAAAGACCCATCCGGCGTTTCATAGCCCCAAATCCGCTGGCTGGCAGAGAACATCGGATCACCGCCGTTACACTCCTCGTCGTCCCCGTCGTCCTGATTGCAATGAACCACAACTTCGTCACCAACTTTCCAGCGCTTAACCTTATCACCCACGGCCCAAACAATGCCGGAGGCGTCAGACCCTGCAATGTGGTAATCTTGTTTGTGGATGTCAAAGGGCGATATGGGAATACCCAACCCTGCCCAAACGCCGTTGTAATTGACCCCGGCGGCCATCACAAAAATCAGCACATCCTGACTGTCCAGAACAGGTGTATCCACGACCTCTACCTGAAAAGACTGGTCCGGCTCTCCGTGCCGCTCGCGTCGAATGGCCCAAGCATACATCTGTTTAGGCACAAAGCCCATGGGCGGAATTTCACCGACCTCATAGAGGTCTTTTTCCGGGGCGTCGTATCCACCATCAAGAGGGGCCATGGTCAATTCTCCTGTACAAACATGCTGTGCCGCGACTCATATCGCGTCTGTGTTAACAGGTGTTTGCACTTGCAGCATTAAAATCACAAGGGCAATAATCGTAAACTGCAAGGCCCCGTCGCGTAATTTAATTACGCGGCGGATTTTTCCAAAATCAAACTTTCAAACTTGGAATGATTTGTTTCTTCCGCGATACCACGCCTGGTAGAACCACAGTGTCGCCGGATACAGTCACACCAAACGATTTCTCTGCGATGGTTTTCACCAGATCATTCGGGATCAACAGGGTGGCTTCCTCGTTCAGGATATCCACCACAAACAGCAAAACCTGATCTACAGAATCCTCGCTGGCCACGCTGCCCATGGTGTCCATCAAGCTGGCCTTGCGGTCCAAAACGATGGCAGGCGAGGTGGTTTCAAGAACCGATATGCGGAAGCCTTTGCCGCCAAACTCAAACTTCTTGCTGTCCATGCGCAGCAATTCAGCATCGGAAAACGCGGAGACATCGGATTTTGCGGCAAACATATCAGCAGCCAGCGCCGCGATATCAATGCCCAGATCAGAGGCCAGCGATTCCGCACAGGCGCGATCCACGTCGGTGGTTGTCGGCGAACGAAATTCAAGCGTGTCGGAAATAATGCAGCTCAGCATCATGCCTTTGATTTCACGCGGGGCGCGGGCCAGATCGTCGCCCATCAGCGAGGCTATAATCGTTGCGGTACACGCAACCGGGCGCACAGTGATGTTGATCGGCGCTTTGGTTTTGAGGCCGCCAACCAGCATGTGGTGATCGATGATTTCCATGATATTGGCGTCGTTAATACTGGGGGGCAGTTCTGCCGGATTGTTGGTATCCACAATCACCACATCGTCGCCGGCTGTCACATCGGCAATTATCTCGGGCTTATCAAATCCCCATTGCGCCAGTACAAAAGTCGCCTCGGTATTGGGTTCACCCAACAGCTTTGGCGTGGCGGGGGTGCCTTTGATTTCATTCAGATACCAGCTCCAGACAATTGCGGAACCGGTGGCGTCGGTATCGGGGGCCAGATGGCCAAAAACTTGGATCATAGTATTGCTCGCCTAGGGGTGATTTGGTTTCAGCGGCCCTTATAGGGGGCGAAACGCTGTCTGTCACGACCCCAAAACGCATAACTGCTATTCGCCTGAGGGATGTAAATGGGCGATGGTATTGGCGTAATATCTAATTAAATTGGCTTCTTTGGGGTTAATCTCAAACAGATTTTCCCCCTCAATCAACATATGGCGCAGGGTCATATGTTCGATGCCGCTCTCGATTGCGGCGCCGTGATTTTCCGGCAGGATATGGGTGTAGGCCCCATTTTCCAGCAAGTTCGCCAGCTCGGTTTTGGCTTTGTTAACCAGATCAGTCTTGGAAATAGATGGCTCTGCGTGGGTGCCAAGCACGGATGCCAGCAGACTGACGGGCAGAATTGGTACAGATTTTCCGACCTCTACCATGATCTTGTCGCCCAGATTTCGGGTCATATCCTCAAAACTGCCTGATGTGTCGGTCTCGATAAACTCGCGGATCGAAAGAGGATGGCCAAAGCTGACGCTGGCATAGCCAAAACGATGAAACTTGCCGCGCAGACGCATTACAATATGGTTGCCGATAAAATACAGCGCGCCCCAGATTTTTTGGCCAAAATTCGCCCGCTCCACCCCGGCAGAGGCCAGTAAAACCCGATCCTCCAGCACGCGGTCATAGTTCAGGCCGACCGGCACAAAAACCACGTCGCGGTCACTCTCTGGATCAAATCCCGCCACGATATAAGACAGCAGCCCCAGTTTCGCAGGCAATAATTCGCCGCGCCGTGTTAGCCCGCCCTCGGGAAAAACCGCCTGTGCCACGCCGCCTTCGGTTGCCATTTGCACGTAGCGCGCCAGCACGCGGCGATACAGTTGGTTGCGGGATTTGCGGCGGATGAAATACGCCCCCATTGAGCTGATGATTTGCTTTAACGGCCAGATCCGCGCCCATTCCCCGACCGCATAAGCCAGCGCAGAACGCCGTGCTGCCAGGTATGTTACCAGCACGTAATCCATGTTCGAGCGGTGATTCATCACAAAAACCACAGTTGCCTTGGGGTCAATCGTGTCCAGTGCCCCCTCATCCAGATACCCCAAGCGCACATGGTACAGCTTTTTGGACAGCCAGCGCGACAGCCTTGTACCCAGTGAAAAATAGGCGAAGGCAGAAAAGGAGGGCACGATTTCGCGGGCGTAAAGTTCGGCCCGGCCAGCCGCCACTTGGTAGGGCACGTCTTCCGCCTCCATGTGGTCCAAAATCGCCTGAATGATTTTAGGATCATGGGCGAGGCGATCCACCATAATACGCCGTTTGGTCAGCTTGAAAGGCGGGATTTCCAGTGATAGTTTTTGGTTTAGCTTGCCAATCACTGTGTTGAAACGGCGGCGCAGATACCAGCTGACGGAGGGAACGAGAATGCGGTCTACAAGACCTGCCAGAGCGAGCAATCCGGCGATCCAAACAATCCAGACCGGAATTTCTATTGTATTAAACATCTCCAGACTGTGACCCTGTTAAGGGGCCACGTCCAGTGAAATTTCAAATTCAGCCAGCCAGTGAAGCGGCCTTTTGGCGGCACAGGGCGCTATCTTTGTCGCTAACCCCCAGAAAACTCACGACCATTCGGATCAACCGGTCTTCCATATGGTCACGTTCGCCGTCCGCCAAGGCCACCTGCCATAGGGCTTCTACGACTGTGCGGCGATCTTCATAGGGCACTGCGTCTTTTATTGCGCGGGTGAAACGCACGGTGTCCGGTGCCTTGACCTCCAACTCTTCCGCCTCGGCTTGCAAGGTTTTTGCCTCTGCGCTGCTTAACCCGTAACGGGTTTCCAACACGGCCTTAATCGCGGCAACTTCGCTGGCGTCATATTGATCGTCAGCGCGGGCAACCCGCACCAGCAAGGCGGCCAAAGCAATGCGCCCGTCTGACGGGCTAAGGGGGGTGTCTTTGGGCGGGTTTCGCAGGAATTTTAACAGGGAATCGAGCATCAGTCAGCCTTGGTTTTGAACAGAATTTTCTGCGCTTCTTTGGATGTCGGGGCTTGTCGCATATCCGCCGCCACATCGCGCCCTTTAAACAGGGCGGGGCGTGCTTTGCAACGGTCCAGCCACAATTTCATATTTGGGAATTTGGTGATGTCTTGTTCTTGGCGTTCCCACAGGCAGGCCCAGGACCAAATGGCCATATCTGCGATAGAATAGTCACCGCAAATAAAATCGCGCCCCTCCAGCCGCCGATTTAGCACACCATACAGCCGCCCAGTTTCCGCGCGGTACCGATCTTGCGCATAAGGCAACACCTGCGGCGGGTCCATTAACGGCGCATAGGTCAGGAAATGATGCGTTTGTCCGGCCATCGGCCCTAGGCCACCCATCTGCCACATCAACCATTCGTCAATCTCGACCCGCTCGCGCTCCGAGTTGCCATAGAACTTGCCTGTCTTGCGCGCCAGATATTGCAGAATCGCCCCGCTCTCGAATACTGAAATCGGTTTGCCATCCGGCCCGTCGGGATCAACAATTGCTGGCATCCGGTTATTGGGCGCTATTTTCAGGAAATCCGGCTCAAACTGTTCGCCTTTGCCGATGTTCACCAGCTTAACTGTATAAGGCAGGCTCATTTCCTCCAAAGCTATGGAAATTTTCCAGCCGTTGGGTGTGGGCCAATAATACAGCTCTATCGGTTCTTGCATGTGAATCCTCCCTTTGCGTTAACTTGGCACATCTGTAGGGGAGGGCAAGGGGTTATCGCACCCTTGGTGTTCTAACGGGGATCAGCGAGAGGGGGCCAGGGATTGCTGCCCCCAACAGGTTACGCATTTCTGAAATATCCGTTTGTCCGCGGTCACGCAAAAACACGGCTTCCAGCTGGGCAATCAACGCAGGCTTTTTAACGCCTTGTTTCAGGTCGAGCAGTTTATCGCAAACCGCCGTTAATGGATGGCGCACCGCAGGGCGGTCCAGCCGTATGTCCACCCAATTTCCCCGCGGAAAGGCGAAGCCCTTACAGAGCAATCCATCCGCAGGCCCGGGCCGCGGCCCAAAGTGGTGCATTATTCGGTGGAACAGCAAGGTCTTTTCCGTTGTTACATTGTAAAATGCCATGTTGCGCGCGGCTGGCGCTGTCAATGCCAGCAAGGTAATCGCCGAAAATTCAACCGCTGCCAAACCAACCAATCGCGCCAGATTACTGTGCTGCAACAACGGCAAGGCCTGCAAACCAACCCTTGCGCCCAGAGAGTGCGCCAACAGGTCAATCGGCCTGTCCGGTGCCAACTCCCCCAACAGATTTATCAGCCAAGCAAGGGCAGGGGCCGCATTTCCCGCATCAAAATACAACTGATTAACATCCGGCAAAGCCCCGAAAAATCGCGCCGTTGCAGGCCAGTTTAGCGTGATTGCCAGCCCAACCTGCTGGCGTGCCTGTGCCAGCACGTCCGGGTGCGGCCAATCCTGATGCCCATGCACATAAATCACAATCGGCGCTCCAGCGGGTAAGTCAGCCAGTGCCGGTTCCAGTGTATGGCGCAAATCGCGGCGCGGCCATTTGGGGTTCACCACCTGATTGCCACGCACATTTACCTGTATGACTGCCATGTTCCAACCCTTTGTTCTGCCCGTGGTTACTGGCATAAATCAGCCGGATTACGATTTCATGAACCCGCGCCAAAAAATTGCCATGTTTTTAGTTGCGGGAATTGACCTGCGCAGCTGTTTCCCTTATTCAATCCCCGTGGCGATTTGAAACCGGATTGTGGGCCACGTTAAAATTCCACTAAAAGGTCGCGGGCAATAATGCACCCCGATCGTTTTCACGGTTGGGGTTTTTTATTGGGCCACGCGCCTTGAAAGGATATGATATGGAAAACTGGAACGCAAAGACCAAACTGGTACACGCAGGCACCAAACGCAGCCAATACGGCGAGCTGTCGGAAGCAATTTTCCTGACGCAAGGTTTTGTCTATGACAGCGCTGAACAGGCCGAGGCCCGTTTTGTTGAATGCGGTGACGACGAATACATCTATGCCCGTTACGGCAATCCAACTGTCGCCATGTTCGAGGAACGCATCGCCGCGTTAGAAGAATGCGAGGCAGGTTTTGCCACTGCCTCTGGTATGGCGGCGGTCAACGGGGCGTTAATGGCCTCGCTGAAAGCGGGCGATCACGTGGTTTCTGCCCGCGCGTTATTTGGATCTTGCCTCTATATCCTAGAGGATATCCTGCCCCGTTTCGGTGTAGAGGTCACTTTTGTTGACGGTACAGACCTCGACGCATGGCGTGCCGCCTATCGCCCCAATACCAAAGTCTGTTTTCTGGAGGCAATCTCCAACCCGACACTGGAAGTCATCGACATTACCGGGGTTTCCGAAATTGCCCATGAATTCGGGGCACGGGTTATCGTGGACAATGTTTTTGCCACCCCGATTTTCCAACGCTCTCTGGCGCTTGGGGCGGATGTGGTGATTTATTCCACCACCAAACACATAGACGGGCAGGGCCGATGCCTTGGCGGCGTGGTGCTGGGGGATCGTGAATTCATCCGCGGCCCGCTAGAGGCATTTCTAAAGCATACAGGGGCGGCGATGAGTCCGTTTAACGCCTGGGTGATGCTCAAAGGTCTGGAAACCCTGCAACTGCGCTGTGAAGAACAGGCGCGGACGTGCAACACGTTGGTTCAGGCGCTGGCAGGTCACGATAAACTGGCCCGCGTGATTTATCCGTTTGCCGATGACCACGCGCAACAGGCGCTGGCCAAGAAACAGATGACGGCTGGCGGTACAGTGATTTCACTTGAAATCAAAGGTGGGCAGGGGGCTGCGTTTCGTTTCCTGAATGCGCTTCAGATTGTGATTATCTCCAACAATCTTGGTGATGCCAAAAGCCTTGTAACTCACCCCGCCACGACAACCCATCAACGCTTGTCGCCGGAGTTGCGCGCCTCGCTGGGAATTACCGATGGTCTGGTGCGGGTGTCCATCGGGCTGGAAGATAGCGCTGATCTTGCCGCAGATATAGTGCAAGCGCTGGAAGCGATTTAGCCCGCCAAAGCATATTTCGCGATACCATAGACATACAGAACGCTGAACAAGATATTAATGTATTTTAGCTGGCGTTCTGTATGCAGCCACGCGCAATAAATCCAGATCATGCAGAACGGCAGGCCCAGCAGCATCGGCCAGGGGTGCCAATTTTGCACGATGGCAATTGTGGAGGCCAAGCCCAGCACAAGGGCCAGCCATTTTAATTGTTGTTCATACTGCGCAAGTGAACGGAATCGCATATTGGCTCCGAAGGTTTCAAATTTTGGGGAAAGCGAAAATATCACTTTGCAATTGACTAACACAGGGGGGCGTAATGTCAATTCCCGGCCAAAGTGTTTCGTCACAGACTGTATTTTGGGCGTCTATTGCTCGCGAATTGTCGCAACCCTCTATCCTTTTCGCAAATCCGCGCCATATAATACCCTTCAACGGTTTAACCAAGGGGGCATTCATGACCATTCATGACCCAGCTATTGAGACCGAAACCCGCCAGTCCGGCGTGTTGTCTCGTGATTATCCAGACGGTTTTGTTGCCGACAAAGCCTATATCAAAACCCTGCCAGACCTGCAAAACGGGCCTTCCAGCTTAATTCGTGGCTCCAAAGCGGCGATTCAGCATGTGGGGATCTCTAATTTCCGCCTGCCGGTTCAATTTCACAGCCGCGACGGGGCTGACCTGACCTTGGAGGCGGCGATTACCGGTACTGTCTCGCTTGATGCTAATAAAAAGGGCATCAACATGAGCCGGATCATGCGGTCCTTTTACAAACACGCAGAGAGCATTTTTAGCTTTGATGTGATGGATGCGGCACTGGCTGACTATGTTAATGATCTGGACAGCTTTGATGCGCGCTTGCAAATGCGCCTGTCCTTTCCGATGCGAAAGCAATCCTTGCGCTCTGGTCTTTCAGGCTATCAATATTACGATCTGGCACTGGAAACAACGCGTGTTGGCGATCAGCGCACCAGAATAATGCACCTAGATTATGTCTATTCCTCTACCTGCCCTTGTTCGCTTGAACTCGCCGAACATGCCCGCGAGACCCGTGGGCAACTGGCAACCCCGCATTCGCAACGCTCGGTCGCGCGGATTTCCGTGCAGGTTTTGCCCGGCGATATTCTGTGGTTCGAGGATTTGGTTGATCTGTGCATCAAGGCGGTGCCCACCGAAACCCAAGTCATGGTGAAGCGCGAAGATGAACAGGCGTTTGCCGAGCTTAATGCCGCCAACCCGATATTTGTCGAAGACGCTGCGCGCCTGTTCTATCAACAGCTCACAGCCGACCCGCGCATTGGCGATTTCAGGATTGTCGCCAGCCATCAAGAGAGCCTGCACAGCCATGATGCCATTTCGGTTTTGACCGAAGGGGAAATGTTTGCCGTGAACAGCTTTGATCCAAGATTGTTTGATACGTTGATCCATCGGGGGTGACGCCAAAAAAAAAGATGCCTCCGGCGGGGATATTTAGAAGAACAAAGAATGTAGAAGTGTTTTTTTCAAATGGTTAGAATGTGGAGTTGAAGCCAATACTCATGCGTAAATCTTTGGTCGAATAAATGTCGATGCTTGAATCGTTCCGGTTGGCGCTTAAGTTTAATGTGGGCGCAAAGCCGTAATAGGAGATTTTTGGGAAGAATAGCGACAGGTTGGCGCTGACTTTTTCGTCAACCCGTTGGATGCCGTTAATCGGGTTGTCAAAGCCTATGTGTTTATAGGCAATGCTAAAGCTGGGGCGGATATCCCAGATCATTGGGGCCAGAGTAATCTGCACATCCGCGCCGATGGTTGTGTACTGTACTAGGTTGGAATCGGAGTTGGATTTCTGTGCGTTGATGGCATAGCGGATTTGGGTGTTCTTTTGGGTCTTTCGCGTCAGGCCAAATTCGAGGTTTGCAGATTTAGAAGAATTTATTGTGCCATCCAGCCGGTTTTGAATGTTTATGCCAAAACGAACATCGCCATGCGTGCGCGCAGAAAATAGATAGTCTTGCTGGACGGATCCCCTGAGTTGTACCGACAATGGATCGCCGCCATACCAGCTGTGACCTAGGGCGCCAGCAAGCTTTAGGCGTCCCCAGCCGGAGTTTTTGTGGGATTTTGGTCGGATTGCCAGCCCCAAACGGGCCTCAACCGTGGCAAAGGCGAAGTCAGAGCCGGTTTGGCCCGAATCCAAGGCCTTGGCGGCGCTGGATAATTTGTAGGTGGTGCCAAGGGTAAAGAGGCCCAAGCGCAGGCTGGTGCGGGCGTTAATCTTGTGGGTGTAGCTGGTCTCAAAGCCGGCAGTCAGGGCGGTGCCGGAATGAGGCTTGGCCGTCTTAAGGGGTAAGCCGAGCACCGTGATCTGATTGTTAATCGCCCCATTGTTGATGTTGGAGGTGGGAGCCATGCTGAAGAACAACTTGGTCGACAGTTTTTTGCCGCGGCGGATAAACTTGAAATCCCGCTTGCTCAGGGATTTTGCCCGCTGATCCGGCGCAATTTGTGTTGCCCGTCGCAACCAGAATTGCGCCCGCGTACTGGCCCCTTTGGCAAAATACGCTTTGGCCACCAAATGCGCCGCGTCAAAGCGTTGACCTTGATCGGCACCTTTTTGAAATGCATGGCGCGCAGCGGCGGCGGCGGCGGTGTGTTTATCCAGCGCAAGCAGTGCCTGCGCTTGCAAAAAGATCAGCTCAAAATCATCGGGTGTTTTCTTGGCCATCGCCGAGGCGATCTGCAACGTCAGCGCAGGTTTGCCAATTTGCAAAGCCCGCCAAGCCGCCGCGCGCGCCTGATCATTGTCCAGCCGCACCGGCTGCGCTTGCGCTCGTACCGCAGGGGGTGGGTAAATCCCCCCTGCCATCAACGCCACAACCGCTGCTATTTTCAGATTGCCTTTACCCATGATGTCACAGGCCCTAATCTTATTGCTCTGCGATTATCGATCCGGTCTCGCGGTATTCGCCGTGGGTAATCACAACCACACCAGCAACTTCGCCGCCATCAGGGCCGCCAAACAGCGCTTGCCAAGTACCGCCCAGATCTTCGCCATTAATTGTCCCATTAATTGTGCCATCTGAAACAATGGCCTCTGTGCGATCGATATTACCTTCGATTAGGGTAACCGAAGAGCTAAGCCCCACTTTGCTTTCATCTTGTGTCAGGAGGCGATTGACGATGAAGCCACGCAATTTATTATCGGAGAAGTCAGCCTCCATCTGCACATCGCCTTTGATGATATCGATTGGACCGATGCCACCGGCAACCGTTGGATCTGCTACAGTTCGCAGCCCCACATAAGACCCGTTGTAAAATGCCCGCTGCGTGGTTGAGGGCAGGTTCACTGACCCCGAGCGCGCGTACCCCGCCCCCGCATGGCCGTGATCCGCATAGCCACCCTGTGCAACAATGGCAGAGGAGACATTGCCGGTGCTGCTGGTGCCATAATAGGCAATGTAATTGTCCAAATTGCCATTTGTAGGGCTATAAGCCTTGTACCCCGGCACATCAGATGATGCCACCCGATCATACCGCCCCTCAAACACATCATCGTCAAACGGCAAGGATTCCACGATCAACTGGTCATTTGCCGTATCATATTCAATCCGCGAGGCGCTATAGCCTGTCGACAGCAATTTAGCCGTCGCTCCCGTGCCATTGTCTGTACCTGCCGTGGTGCCATCATCTACCACATCATCACAACTGCCAACCGTGCCCAGCAAAGGCGTATAGGTGCAGCCCGCATCGCTGACACTGCTTGAACAGGCGGCAAGCGTCAGCAGGGCCGCTGAGGCCAATAAGATAGATTTTGTCATTTTGTTGCCTTGTAGCTTTTGCTTTTAGACTGCTCTTTTGACCATCCTTGCATGGCGGGGGCGTATTCTGTCAAGAATCCCAAGCACTTCGCCCCTGATGTGTTGCAATTCTGCGCGTTAATCGCCACATTTTCGCCACATTCTTTTCCGCCAAACACCGCATCTGGCGGTTCCCCAATGGCAAACCTCCAGATATAGTGTTCCGCGAGTCACCCCTAAAAGCGAGCGCAAAATGCCCCTGACACCGGAACAACAGGCTGAAATCACCGATCAACGCGCGCAAAGCGCTCAAACCATGCGCGCCACGGTGCCGGGGATGGAACAGCACCTCTATACCGCCCACGAGGTCCTCGACCATGGCTTCGTGCGTGTCATCGACTATATGGGCGATGACGCCGCGATCTGTCAGGCGGCTAGGGTATCTTATGGGCGTGGCACCAAGGCGGTGACAAATGACGAGGGCCTGATCCGCTACCTGATGCGCCACTGGCATTCCACCCCGTTCGAGATGTGCGAGATCAAGCTGCACGTCAAATTGCCGGTCTTCGTGGCGCGTCAATGGATTCGCCACCGGACCGCCAACGTGAATGAATACTCCGCCCGTTATTCGATTTTGGACCGAGAGTTCTACATCCCCGCGCCCGAACACGTGAACGCGCAATCGGTGATCAACAATCAGGGCAGGGGCGAAGTGCTGCAAGGCGAGGAAGCCGCCCGCGTGCTGGAAATCCTCAAGGCCGACAGCAACCGCTGCTATGACAATTACGAGGCGATGATCTCGGACGAGGGCCAAAACGGTCTGGCCCGAGAGCTCGCCCGCATGAACCTGCCGGCCAACATCTATACCCAGTGGTATTGGAAGGTCGATCTGCACAACCTATTCCACTTCCTGCGCCTGCGCGCCGACGCCCACGCCCAATACGAAATCCGCGTCTACGCCGATATGATTTGTAAAATAGTCGCTGACTGGGTGCCAGCCGCCTACGGTGCTTTCGAGGACTACCGGTTGGGAGGCGCTCAACTATCAGGACGTGCGGTTGACGCCATGCGGCGTATGCTTAAAGGTGAGAAAATGGACGCGGCAAAGGCCGGCATGAGTGCGGGCGAGTGGCGTGAGTTTATGGGGGTTGTTGAGGGTTGATAATTACTAAGTATTTCAATTTGAAAGACTGGGATCGCTACGAAGCAGGCAGCTTTAAAATTGGGACCCTTGAAGAGTACCGCAAGTCAGAGCAAGAAGTGGCACGAATGAGTGACACGGATGAGGGCATAGCCCAAAGAGGGTTCGGCGAAGGCAATGCGTACATCAAACATATGGTGTTGCCGGGTAATAATGTTATTGAGAATTGCACATTTATTGACTGCGGAACAATTGTTAAGGTTGATACAGTATTCAATGAATTTGTTTTCTGTGCGAGTAAGGGCGGTTATGACCAAGGCCACCATATTAAAATGGTTGAAGGAGAATTGCTTGAAGATGGTTTAGAGTATAATGGCAACGAAGATTTGAACTGTTACGCTGAAATCGAACTTTCGCGGTTTTTAAAAGGATTGAGATTCTGGGGATTTGGAAGCGAGAAAGTTTTGTCAAAACTTTCTCCACAACAATACATTATTGCCAAGCCAGTATCATATGAACCAAGACTGTTAAAGAAAGAGCTAAAAGCGGAAAGTATCGTCGATGACGGTTTAACTGAAGAAATGTACTTTAGTACGATTTTTAATAAACCAATAAAGTTTTCGACAGAAAGAGAATTTCGTATAGTATTAAGTGCTCTTGCACCCAGACTTCCTTCAAGTGGGGTATCTGCATTGTATCCGCAGTCAAGTAAGTTGAGAAAATCCATTCTGCGAATGGGAAGACTTTAATGGTCAAGCCCGATGGGGCGGGCGAAGTGCGTTTGTCGTGTGGTCTTGCTTTAAGTTGAGAGCATGTTGCCCTATCGTTTCCCAGCCGCTACGCTCCCCCCATGCAAACACTTACCGCCACTTGGCCGTTCTGGGCCGTCCTCGCCGCCATATTCGCAGCCCTTACCGCCATACTCGCCAAACTCGGGGTGGCGGAGGTTCCCAGCAACCTTGCCACCTTGATCCGCACCCTTGTGGTCGTCGCCGCCTTGTTGCCGCTGATCTGGTTCACCGGAGAGGCCGCGGGTATTGGCGCGGTCTCGGGGCGCTCTTGGTTGTTCCTCACCTTGTCAGGCCTCGCAACCGGTGCCTCATGGCTGTGTTATTTCCGCGCGCTACAGCTCGGCCCCGCCAGCAAGGTTGCGCCGATTGATAAATTGTCGATCGTTCTGGTGGTGATATTCGCCGCCCTGTTCCTTGGCGAGAAACTGTCCCTCACCGGATGGTTTGGTGTCGCCATGATCGGCGTGGGCGCAATCATGGTCGCGGCGGGTTAACTTTGACCCTAAAACACATTGCCTACCCTAAAACAGACAAGCAAATTCCGGTCATTTCAGGGTTCTGTTAAAATGGAAAAAAATTGGGAGGACACTGGTTGCGGGAAGGTAACCTGACCACGCCTTGGCGGGTCTGCGTGTCCTCCCAGTATAAGAGAGCAGGGAGGATTGCTCTTTCGATATACTATATGCTGCAATGCGGCATCAGGTCAAGCGGGTGCGGCGTTTTTACGCCGATATTCCTGTAACTGCTTTACATCATACACTTAAATTATACTGCAACGCAGCATTGTCGCACCTCTGACAGCCCGTCACGCGATGGTGACACGGCTTGTTTTGCCTGTGATTCCCGATCGCGCTACCTTTAGGACATCCCCGAAAGGGGCATTATGCTCCTTTCTTGAACCAGTATAGGAGAATCCCCATGTTTAAACGTATCGCAACCGCCGCCCTGATCTTCGGCATGGCCGCCACAGCACCCCCAGCACTGGCCCAAAGCGCCTGCGCGCCACGTGACAAGATCGTCTCGCAACTTACTGATAAGTATGGAGAAGTCAGTCACGGCGTTGGCCTGCAATCCGGCACAAAATTGGTCGAAGTCTGGTCCTCCAAACGCACCGGCAGCTGGTCCATCCTTGTCACCCACGCCAGCGGATTAAGCTGCATTCTGGCGACCGGCAAAAACTGGACCCCGAACCCGAAATTCGCCCTCGCAGGGGACCCAGCCGCGTGACTATTGCCGTTCGGCAAAATCAACCAGTCTTTTCAAGGCCTTGACGAAAGGCGCATCCGCTATCGTCATTGCCACACGCACATGTCCGGCGGCGCTGTTGCCAAAGCTCTCGCCGGGCATCACTGCGATCAATTCCTCGTCCAACAACTTGTTGGCAAACTGTTCACCGCTCATCCCCGTGTTGCGCACATCCAGCATCAGATACATCGCCCCTTGCGCCGGAATAAGGCGTAAGGCGTTGGTTTTTTGCAATATTTCCTGCGACATTTCGGTACGGCGGCGAAATACATCCGCGATTTTGGCCTCAAACTCTGGCCCTTGTTTCAGGGCAAACTCCGCGGCATCCTGAATGAACCCGGGCACACCGTAAGCATTGACCGTGGACAGGTTCATGATTTGGTCGATAATTTCCTCCGGCCCAATGATCCAGCCAATCCGTGACCCGGTCATTGCATGGCTTTTGGACATAGACCCAACCACCAAAGTGCGTTCGGCCATCCCTGGCAACCCACGTGGAGAAATATGCGCACCTTGCCAGATCTGGCTGTCGTAAACCTCGTCTGAAATCAGCCAAAGGTCATGCCCAATGCAAACATCGGCAATCATTTGCATGGTCTCTAAAGGGTAAACCACGCCTGTGGGATTGTTTGGCGAATTGATCAGCAGTGATTTGGCGTTTTTGGCAGCGGCAGCCAAAGCCCCGCGCTGGGGGAGAAAGTTGTCAGAGGAGCGGGTCGGCACCATTTGCACCTCCGCCCCCGCCGCGCGCAAAACGCCAGGATAGGTGGCGTAATAGGGATCGCAGATCAGGCCCGTATCGCCAGGGTTTAATGCGGCCAGATGCGCAGAGAACAGCGCAGCCTGTCCGCCAGAGGTGACCAGAACGTTTCCGGCCTTGGTTTCCACGCCGGTAAGGCGCTGATAACGCGCGGCAATTTCGGCGCGCAGGGCAGGGCTGCCGGGAACAGCGGAATAGGTTGTATTGCCGGATTTGGCACTGGCAAACATCGCGTCAATAATGATTGGATCGGTTTTAATGTCATGCTCGCCGATTGTCAGTTCGATCACGGGTTGGCCCGCGCCAATCATTTCGCGGGCGCGCAGGAACACCTCCCAGCCATCGGAACCACCGCCGTTGATATTTGCAATACGATTTGAAAGTTTCATGGTCCTGCCCTCTGTATTCAGTTTGCCAGAGGGCATCATGATTCCCCCTGTCTTGGCAAGCCTATTTGCGACAAAGGATATTGCCCCTTGTCTTTGGGTAATAGTTGCGGCTAGTTTATCGTCATGAGACGCCAAATAACCACCTGCTGTATTTGTATCCCCTGCTAACATCGCTTTTGCGGGTCGTCTCTCTTATTCAAAATTCAGTGACAGGCCCGCGCCGGAACCCAACGCCGTGAGAGACCTATGACCGAGATCAAACTGTATAATACCAAAACCCGCAGCAAGCAGGTTTTCAAGCCGATTGATGCCGATAACGTGCGGATGTATGTCTGTGGGCCGACGGTGTATGACCGCGCCCATATCGGCAACGCGCGCCCGGTGATTGTGTTTGATACGTTGTACCGGTTGCTGCGCCATGTGTACGGCGTGGATCACGTCAAATATGCGCGTAATTTTACCGATGTGGACGACAAGATTAACACCCGTTCAGCCGAGAGCGGACGCTCTATTCGCGACATTACCGATGAAACGATTGGCTGGTTTCTCGACGATATGGGCGCGCTGGGGGCGCTTGAGCCGGATTTTGCGCCGCGCGCGACGGAGTATATCGATCAGATGATCACAATGACGGAGGAGTTGATAGCGGGCGGCTTTGCTTACGCCGCTGACGGGCATGTGCTGTTTGATGTAACCTCCTATGATCGCTACGGTTCTTTGTCGGGCCGCTCGATTGACGATATGATCGCGGGGGCGCGGGTCGAGGTTGCCCCCTACAAACGCAACCCGATGGATTTTGTATTGTGGAAGCCGTCTAGCGGCGCGCAACCGGGCTGGGAAAGTCCTTGGGGGTTTGGCCGCCCGGGCTGGCATATCGAGTGTTCTGCCATGTCGCGCGAATTGTTTGGCGAGACGTTCGACATTCATGGTGGCGGGCTGGATCTGGCCTTTCCGCATCACGAGAACGAAAAGGCGCAGAGCTGTGCCTGCATGGGCGAGGACAGCTTTGCCCAAGTCTGGATGCACAACGAGATGTTGCAGGTTGAGGGCAAGAAAATGTCCAAGTCCTTGGGCAACTTTTTCTCGGTGCGGGAGCTGTTGGATCAGGGATATCCGGGCGAGGTGATCCGGTTTGTGTATTTGAGCACGCATTACCGCAAACCGATGGACTGGACAGAGAAGAAGGCTGCGGGTGCCGAAGCGACGTTGCGCAAGTGGCGAGCGCTGGTAGAGGGTATCGAACCCTCCACCAGCGCGGCCGTGCCTGCTGTCATCGCGTGCTTGGCAGATGATCTGAACACGGCTGGCGCAATTGCGGCATTGCATGATTTGGCGAAGGCTGGAGATGCGGAGGGTTTGAAGGCATCGGCGGAATTGCTTGGGTTGTTGGGGGATGATCTGGGGGGGTGGGAAAACAAGGCAGTAAGATTTGAAGAGGTTCTTCTAGATGTTGTTGAGATTTGGAGAGCACATAGGACGAACAAACGATACGAATTTGCGGATGCTATAAGGGATAGGTTCACTTTTCTTGGACTAGTGATTAGCGATTCAAGCGAAGGGGCAACCTTCAGGCTGGACTATAAAAAGGCGATGGAATCCTTTTTGATGAGTGGAAATGTTGCTAAACTACAAAATGGTCCACTTATCGGAGTGCCCTTTTCAGAGATCGATAGTTGGGTAGCCAGCGAATTGGTAAAATTGGAGGATAGTTGAAATGACTAAACAACGCCTCTCCCTTTTCGACACCACCCTGCGCGACGGTCAACAGACCCACGGCGTAGACTTCACCGCCACTGACAAAACCCGCATAGCCCTTGCGCTTGATGCGCTTGGCATTGATTATGTGGAGGGCGGCTGGCCGGGGGCCAATCCTACTGACAGTGATTTCTTTGATGCAGCGCCCAAGCTGAAGAACGCCACTTTCACCGCTTTTGGCATGACCAAACGGGCAGGGCGCTCAGCTGCGAATGACGAGGTGTTGGCAGGGGTGATGAACGCAAATACGCCTGCGGTTTGTCTGGTAGGGAAATCTTATGACTTTCATGTGACAACTGCCTTGGGAATCACATTGGAGGAGAACCTAGAAAATATCGCGGAAAGCATCCGCCATATCGTCGCACAGGGGCGAGAGGCGCTCTATGATGCAGAGCATTTCTTTGACGGCTATGCAGCAAATCCTGACTATGCGCTTGAATGCGCCATGGCGGCCCATAATGCAGGCGCGCGTTGGATTGTGTTGTGTGACACCAATGGCGGGGCCTTGCCGCCGCAGGTGGCGCAGGCCACGCGCGCGGTAATTGCGGCGGGTATTCCAGGCGATCACGTTGGCATTCACACCCATAATGATACAGAACATGCGATTGCCAACTCTTTGGCGGCGGTGGATGCAGGTGCGCGGCAAATTCAAGGCACCTTGAACGGGCTGGGTGAGCGGTGCGGTAACGCCAATATGGTGACGCTGATTGCGACTCTGTTGTTGAAAGAACCCTATGCCAGTAAATATCAAACGGGTGTTAGCAAGGATAAACTAAAGCAATTAACCCAGATCAGCCGGATGCTGGATGACATCCTGAACCGTGTGCCGAATAAATTTGCAGCTTACGTTGGCTCCTCTGCCTTTACCCATAAGGCAGGCCTGCACGCCAGCGCGATCCTGAAAGACCCGACAACCTATGAACATGTGACGCCAGAAACCATCGGAAACGAGCGCCATATCCCGATGTCCAATCAGGCGGGGCTGTCCAATTTACGCAAACGGCTGGCGGAGGCGGGGCTAACCGTGCAGAAAGACGACCCACGCTTGTTGGAAATTCTGCAAGAAGTGAAACAGCGTGAGGATCAAGGCTATGCTTATGACGGGGCGCAGGCCTCGTTTGAATTGCTGGCGCGGCGCATTCTCGGCCAGTTGCCGCAGTTTTTTGAGATCAAGCGCTACCGCGTTACCATAGAGCGGCGAAAAAACCGATATGATAAGATGGTGTCAATTTCAGAGGCCGTTGTGGTGGTCAAAATCGGCAACAGTAAAGTGTTGTCGGTGTCCGAGAGTATGGACGAGAAAGGCAATGATCGGGGTCCGGTAAACGCATTATCCAAGGCGCTGAGCAAAGATTTAGGTCCCTATCAGGAAATCACTGATGATCTGCGGCTGGTGGATTTCAAAGTGCGTATTACCCAAGGCGGTACCGACGCGGCGACCCGGGTGATTATCGACAGCGCAGACGGGCAGGGGCGGCTTTGGTCTACTGTCGGGGTGTCGGCAAATATTGTAGATGCCAGCTTTGAGGCGCTGCTGGATGCTATCAATTGGAAGCTTATACGCGATGGGGCGAAAATTTCGTAAATGTAACCTTGACGTTACTAATTGATCTCCCTATGTGTAACCTAAGAGTTACATTTATGGGAGGTCGAAATGACCATTGAAAGCCTACAGATAATCCGCCGCGCAGTGTTTTTAGCAATCGGTTTGATCTGCGTATTCTATGGTGTCGTGTATCTATTCATAGGGCTGACCAATGCGTTGAACCCCTTTTTACCCGGTATCGTCGGTGTGGTGGGAACGATTGTGCTTTTCGCCGCATCTTTTGTAAGCGGGCGCAACATCACACAAGTTGTATTTGATGAGTTGTCCCGTGCAGAATGGAGCCGGGCCTTGAAGTTCGGCTATTGGTTGGCCGTCGCTATGTATCCGATATTTGGTGTTGCATTATGGCAAGGGCTGGTGGCGCACAATCAAGTTTTTGCAGTCATGGGCACATTCACCGGCGGGGTGCCTTTGCTATATTTCTGTTGGTTGGATTTCAGGGGGTAGTCTGATGGAGTTACTTAATCATATCAACAAATTACGGAAAAAAAACAACTTAACACAGGCCCAATTGGCAGAGGCCATAGGGGTATCGCGTAAAACAATTAATACGATCGAAAACCGTATTTTCGTGCCGAGTACCGTATTGGCCTTGCGGTTGGCAATTGAGCTGAAAGCACCTGTGGAAAAAATATTTGAACTGAGTGAAAGAAAAAAATCATGATTTGGAAAATTGCAAAATTTGCGCTAATTTCTGGAGCGATCTATCTGGCTATCGCTTTGGGATTGGTCTTTTCGCAATCGCCCCAGTCCTTTACCCAGACTAAAGGGCTTGATTTCGATCGGCTGGATAAAAATATAACCCCGATGGAAACGTCTAATTTCAAGGCGCGCGACGGGGTTTCCCTAGCCTATCGCCATTACGGCCGTGAAAACAATGGTCCGTTGGTGGTTGTGATTCATGGTTCCGGCGCGTTTGGGGCCGCCTATGACGGTTTGGCGCGTTCTGTGGCCGCGATGGGCGCAGAGGTTTTGTTGCCGGATTTGCGCGGCCATGGCGAAAACCCCGCGCCGCGTGGAGATGTCAGTTACATCGGGCAGTTAGAGGATGATTTGCAGGATTTGGTTTTGCAACACCGCAAAGCAGGGCAGAAACTGGTTCTAATGGGCCATTCCTCGGGGGGTGGTCTGGTTGTGCGTTTTGCTGGCGGGGCTTACGGGGAAACATTGGACAGGGCGGTTTTGCTGGCACCGTTCCTGAAATACAATGCGCCAACGATACGGCCCAATTCTGGCGGTTGGGCACATGTGCTGACTCGCCGTGTGATTGGTCTATCGATGTTGAATATGGTGGGCATTACCGCGCTCAATCATTTGGTGATGATCCAGTTCAATATTCCTGAAGGGATTGACCGTTCCATGATGACTGAGGCCTATAGTTTTCGCCTCAACGAATCCTATGCGCCGCGCAGAGACTATCTGGCGGATATTGCAGCATTGCCGAAATTTGCCTTGATAGTAGGGCAAGAGGACGAGGCGTTTAAAGCGTCGGAATTTGAGCCTTTGATGAGCAGTGCCACGGACAAAGGGCAATATGATATTATCGAAAGCATGAGCCATCTGGAGATAAGCAACAGCCCGCAAGCAATTAATATTATTGATAACTTTCTTGGTATCTTAGATGAATAGCCAGATACAGCACTGCGTTGAAATGGTTCGGGTCGGTGATCCGGACCGGTTTCTCTCGGCAATGTCAGCTCCGCCTGATCAACGGGGTGCCTTGATGGTGGTTTATGCGTTCAACCTTGAAATTGCGCGTATCCCGTGGGTGAGCAATGAGCCGATGATTGCAGAAATGCGACTTCAATGGTGGCGTGATACTATTGATTCATTCTTTGTGTCCAAAACCATGCCCTCCCACGAAGTGGCGGAGCCGCTGGCCATTTTGATTGAAAAATACACTTTGCCGCGGTCGCTTTTCGATTGCCTGATTGATGCCAGATCATGGGATATTTATCGCCAACCACATGCGGATATGGACGCCTTTGATCGTTATATCACCGATACAACCGTTTCGGTGATGGAATTAGGGTGCCGGGTTTTAGGGGGGGTGCCTAATCCTGAGGCCATAGCGGATTACGGTTTTGCGCATGGGGTGTCCCTAATGCTGCGCGCTGTGCCAGCCCTGAAAGAACGAGGCCGACACGCTTTGGTTGACGACACCCATTCTGGCTTGCAATCCTTGGCGCGCCGCGCGGCGCAAAAAGGCAAGGCCGCCCAAGTAATTCTAAGAAAAGGCCCAATAATAATGCGCCCTGCCTTGCGGAGCGCGTGGAACACCGGATCTGTGTTAAAACGGGTAATTCGCGCCCCTGCGTTGGTTGAGGCCAATGAGCTTGACCGCTCAGAGGGTTATAAAAAGCTGGTTTTATTATGGAAAGCAGCGGTCGGTGGGTTTTAGATGAGTTGCCGAATGTGTTTGTAACCAAAATATTCAAATGATTGAGTATTCCTTAATAAATCTCCCAAAATACAAATTCATTACTTGAGGTCCGACCGTAATTTTGCTTGACATTACAGTCGCATAATATCAACCATAAGATGTATTCATAATTCTGGGAGGAAAGTATGAACAACATTTTAACCACAACAATAGCGATTGTCATGCTGGGAGGTTCTGCCGTTGCGCAGAATTTTTTGGTGGAACCGATTGTCGGATATCCCGACTTTGGCTTTATGGAAGAACCGGGCACAGGTGAGGGGCAATATACCGGGCCAGTTTTTGTACTGAGTGATCAATACCCCGACTCGATGCCACCGCTCGATCCGGGTGTTAAAGATATATTGAGCATGGATTTTAGAAATAATTCAATCAACTATGCGGTAGCGGTGCGCGATTATATTTTTGAAGGCAATATTCGCGGTGGTGACGTGGAACGGGATTTCGATTTGCATCTGAATTCCATTGGCCGCGACTGGTATCACGCCCCTTGGCAGCATTGGGGTAAGCTGGGTCGCGAAGGGTATCATGGACTTACCCGCGAGGGGCCATTGTCAAAATTGGTGTTGGATAAAACCCAGACGGATTCCTCCTATGCCTATGCGGTGGGGTTTTATAACGGCCCCGGCGGGCTGACCTTTGGAAAAGTTTGGCCAAGCGCAGACCAAGGACCTGATTTAAGCAGCCTTATCGCAGGAGAGGGTTTCCCCGAAGGGACGATTGTTGGTAAATTCCTGTTTACGGTCCTGGACGGGAGTCAGGTGAATTATTTGACCAATCCGTTGCAATGGAACGCTTTTATGTACAATTGCGATGTACCCTCATCGCCAGCATATCTGCAATGTGACACTGATACGTCGCGATCTACGCAAAAGGTAAACCTGCTGCAAATGGATATCATGATCAAAGACAACCGCGCCGTTGACGCGGCGGGATGGGTTTTTGGCACCTTCGTCTACAATGGCCATCTACCTGAAAAACATGATTATTCTGCCGCTTGTGAGCAATATCAAGGGGATGGTAAGAAATGGTGTAATTTGGTGCCGGTGGGCGTGATGTGGGGCAATGATGCAGATAACCCGATCGGGTTTTTGAATGAAACGCCCAGTGTGGACAGCCCGACCATTATCAATCCGCTGCTAAAGCAAACAGTGATCAATCCGTCATCCGCTTTGCCGGCGCAGCATTTGGGGTGGGCATCGCGTTTGAACGGGCCTGCGGATAATCCCGGTTCCAGTTGCATGTCTTGTCATTCGACGGGCCAGTACCCAGCCGTTTCGCCCATTATGTTGACTTTTAATCCAAGTGATATGCCCCAGGGGCCGGAACCCGCAGATGCTGAATGGATGCGGTATTTCCGAAATTTCAAGGATGGCGAGGCATTCGATTTGGGGCGTGCCGTTTCAACAGATTTCTCAATGCAAATGCTGAAGTCTTTGCAGAACTATGTGGAATGGCGGTCTCAGTCGCAGGCTGGAGTCTATGCGGTTGAATATTGGACTGATGGCAATGTTGGCCCCGTTACGCGTGGGCAAGTGACAAAATAGCCGCCGGTATTTCCCTTGATGCCTGATCATAGCATCAAGAACACAAATGAAATTTCGCGCCAGATTTCCTTGTAGGCCTGGCGCGGAAACCTGCGGCAATTGCCGTTAAATTAAACTCTATGCGCTGTTTTTAGATTAAGTGCAGGCCTCTGTTGCCAAAGAGTTTTGCCCCTTTGGCAAAATCTCCTGCCACCGATGTGATTAAGTGCAGGCTTCTGTTGCCAGGTGCCTGCGAACCCCGCCAGTCCCGGCTAGGGGAAAGGACTTAAGTTTTCGGTATTAGGTACTGCTTACGCAGCAACTGCAACCGGAGCATTGTTGTCATTTGCAACTAGCTTAAATGA
>JAJRPO010000032.1 GCA_024280735.1 Alphaproteobacteria bacterium
CGCCCCCACACGGCCCTTGATAAACGAACGCCGGACGAGGCATACTTTGAAGGTAAAGAACTGAAGAAAGCGGCATGACAACCAAACTGAATACACCTTAACTTAGCCGCAAACCTGTCCAGAAAAGCAGGACCACTTTATTCCACCCAGCTCCAAAAGAATGTCTATTGCTTTAAAATCTGGGTATGGAAATTTCCTATAATGATTATATACGCCAAATGACATGGCGAACTCACAGAACAACGAACATCCTTCTCTTTGTTGAAACTCCATTACTTCAGGGAAATCACGAATAATCCGCCTTAGCATTTTGTAATCTTTAGCCTCAACCGCAAGAACTGCATTTTTGAATTGCTGCTCTGTATTTGCAAGCGCGTTACTTGAAAAGAAAGCTATTGAAAAGAAAGCTATTGAAAAGAAAGTACTTGAAATAAAAAGGATAATTATTCGGGTAATAAAACTAAGGGAAAAGCGTAATGGAAATTGCATTTTCATCTTTTGCTCTTTCAATCAGTTTTATTGCTTACCTAAGTACAGGTAAGAATTACAAATTTGAAATACAACCTTTTATAGTGAGCACGGTGCCACTTCGTTTTAAAAAAGTTAACCCACATTCATAAACTGGAAACACGCGGTCCACCCCTTTTAGGATTGGCCGCGCGGATCATTTGCGCGGTTTCCGGGGCAATTTGCTTCCAAGGTCCGTCGACCAATTGATTAAACACGTCTTTGAATTTCTGCGCCGCTTGCCCCGCCAGCGCTTCATGTTCGCCTTTGCGGTTTAGCAGGTAAAAGTCGCGCGGCGCGGAGTCTGGGCAGGGCAGGATGGTAATACCGGATAAGGCGGCGGGTGATTGCAGCAGGCAAAAGGCGCTGGTGACGGCCCAACCGTATCCGGCCTGCACAAAGCGCAGCAAGCTTTGGGTGCTGTCAAAATTGAAACGGGTGGGCCGTTGCACCCCCATTTGGGCAATCATCTGCGTGCAATATGCCCCGAATTTTGAGGAACGGCCATAGCCGACATAATTTTCCGTCTTCAGGATTTCCGACAGTGGTTTATCTGCCATCGCGTTGGGCAAGGCGATAACAAAAGGATCATGGGCCAGCAGCTGCATATCGATATGCTGGGTTTCACTGAACGGCGGATTATCGACGGCCAGATCAAAATGGCGCGCGCGAAAGGCGGTTTCCAGCCACGGGGAAATGCCGGATTTCAACTCCACCACATGGGCATAGCTTTGCAGGGCACCGATGAATTCCGCCCCCAGAATTTCCGACAGGGAATCGCCCATGCCAATGCGCAGCAAGGGCAGGCCGGAACGGCTCATGGCGCGGATGTCTTCGGCCAGACGACAGGCATCGGTCAGCAATCCGGGCGCACGGTCGCGCAGGATCAGGCCTGCCTCTGTCAGTTGCAGCGGGCGGGCGTTGCGATCTATCAGCGGCACTTGCAGGCTGGCCTCCAGGCGTTTGATTTTCTTGGTGACGGCGGGTTGGGTCAGGTCTAGCGCGTGGGCCGCCTGAGAAATGGACTGATGTTCAGCCACGATCAGGAAGGTTTGCAGCAGGTCTAGGTCTGGCAGATGCATAAGTATGCCCAAGAGTTTGGTGTGATTATAACGTTTCTTAATAAGGTAGTTCGCCGTTGTGTCAAAGCTTAATTCTGGCAGGGTAGCGATAGGAAATTCGGGCACCAGCCCCTTCAGGAGTGGACATTATGAAAACCCATGCGCAGGCAGTGGTAATTGGTGGCGGGTTGATCGGGTGTTCGATCCTGTACCATCTCGCGAAACTCGGTTGGAAAGATGTGGTTTTGCTGGAACGTGACGAGTTGACTTCTGGCTCCACTTGGCATGCAGCGGCGGGATTGCACGGGTTGCATGACAACAATAATATTTCCAAAATCCAGTATTACACGATGAACCTGTATAAAGAGCTGGAAAAGGAAACCGGACAGGGTTGCGGCATTTTCCAGCCCGGCGCTTTGTATCTGGCACAGACAGAGGAACGCGAGCATCAGTTGCGTATTCAGGCCGCCAAGGCGCTGTATTTTGGCGTCGGGTTTTACGAGCTGACCATCGAGGAGGCGCAAGCGAAACACCC
Source organism: Alphaproteobacteria bacterium (assembly GCA_024280735.1). Taxonomy (GTDB): domain Bacteria; phylum Pseudomonadota; class Alphaproteobacteria; order Rhodobacterales; family Rhodobacteraceae; genus Amylibacter. The sequence goes on from JAJRPO010000032.1 coordinate 2,104, forward strand.
ATTGGTGAATTTCGACGGCGTGCGTTGTGTGATGTTTGAGCCGGACGGCGGCAATGTGGACCCATCTGGCGTGACGCAGGCCTATGCCACCGGCGCGCGCCAGATGGGCGCTGAAATTCATCGGTTCTGTCCGGTGACGGGAACCTTGCAACAGCCCGATGGCAGCTGGATCGTCGAGACGCCGAATGGCAATATTAACACCCAGTGGGTGATTAACGCGGCGGGCCTGTGGGGGCGCGAAGTGGCGGCTATGGCGGGGTTCAAGTTGCCGTTGCAGCCGACCGAACACCAGTATTTTGTGACTGAGGCTATTCCCGAAATTGAGAAGCTGGATTTTCGCCTGCCATCGGTCGCGGATCGGGACGGTGAATATTACATGCGCCAAGAGGGCAACGGCTTGCTGATCGGCGCCTATGAAAAGAACCTGAAATTCTGGGCTGAGAATGGCACCCCGCAAGGTTTCGGGCATGAGTTGTTCGCTGATGATCTGGACAGGATCATGGAGAATGTGATGCGGGCGATGGACCGTGTGCCAGTGGCGGCAACGGCGGGGGTCAAACGGGTGATCAACGGGCCGATGATCTGGGCACCGGACAGTGCCGCGCTCTATGGGCCCGTGCCGGAGTTGAAGAACTACTTCTGTTGCACGGGGATTATTCCGGGCTTCTCACAATCCGGTGGCCTCGGCTTGATGACGGCACAGTGGATTATCGACGGTGAGCCGGAGTTTGACATGTTCCCATGGGACCTGACGCGGTTTGGCCCTTGGGCGGATAAGAAATTCACCATGGAAAAGGTGGCAGATCAATATTCCAAACGCTTCGCCATCCATTTCCCTTTTGAAGAACGCGATGCGGGGCGGATGACCCGTTTGCGGCCCATCTATCAAAAGCAGAAAGACATGGGAGCGGTGTTTGGCCTGAATTACGGCTGGGAACATCCGGTTTGGTATGCGGGCAAGGGCAAGGTTGGCCATGAGACCTATGGCTTCACCCGCCAGCCGTGGTTTGAGGAGGTGCGCCGCGAATGCACCACCCTGCGCAACGGTGTTGGCATCATTGATGTGTCGAATTTTGGTAAATACCGGATCAAAGGGGCAGGGGCCGCCGATTGGATCGACCGCTTGATTGCCAATAATGTACCAAAAGAAATCGGCCGTTCCTGCCTGACGCCCATGTTGGGCGTGCGCGGTGGGATTGCGGGGGATTTCACCGTGACCAAACTGGCAGACGATGAGTTTTTCATGGTTGGCACCGGCATTGGCGAGCGCTATCACCAGCGCTATTTCCAGATGGTTGACCTGCCGGAGGGCACCACGTTCGAGACTATCACCGATGATTATTGCGGATTCAACGTGGCAGGGCCAAAATCGCGCGAATTGCTGTCGCGCCTAACGCAGGCTGACTTGTCAAATGGGAGTTGGAAATTCATGCACTCGCGGCAAATTACCGTGGCGGGTGTGGCGGCGATTGCCATTCGGGTTTCCTTTACCGGTGATCTGGGTTGGGAATTATATGTGCTTGAGAAAGATCAGGAAAAGCTGTGGGATGCTTTGCTGGAAACTGGTGAAGACCTCGGGGTTATTCCTGTTGGTGGGCGATCCCTCGGCAGTTTGCGGATCGAGAAAGGTTATGGCTCATGGAGCCGCGAGTATTCACCGGAATACTGGCCGCAAGAGGTTGGCTTTGAACACCTTATTAAGATGGATAAACCGGAGTTTCTGGGCAAAGCTGCCTATGCCAAAATCAAAGACAAACCGCCGCGTGAATTGCTGGTGAATATGACGGTTGAGGTGACAAATGCCGACGCCAGTGGCGGTGAGCCGATATTCTTGCCCGATGGAACGCCTGTGGGGCGGGTCAGTTCCGGCGCATACGGCTTTAGCGTCGAAAAATCGGTGGCCCTGTGTTTCATCAAAACCGAGTATGTGAAGCCTGGCGCAGTGTTTGACATCGCCATTCTGGGCAAACCGCACCGCGCAACCTTGCTCGACGGGCCTGCCTTTGATCCTAAAGGGGAACGGTTGCGGGCCTAAGCCGCAACAGCCTCGCGCGTTTCAAGCCGCGCGAGGAAACCGGAGGAGCCGATCTGGATGAAATAGGCCATCATGATCGGCAGGATGAAGCTCGCCCCAAATATATCCACATTGAACACAGCTAAGATCAGCGCCAGCGTGATGTAGCGGGTTGCGATATGCCAGAAAACCGCTTTGCCTGTGGCGGTTCTGTCAGTCAGCAACAAGGCCGCGCCAAAGGTTAAGGCGTAGAAGATTACGGTGGCGATTGCGGCTGTTGCCAATTCGGCCAGTGATACCTTGAACAGCAGTTGCGCGGTGGTCAACGAGAACAGGTAGAACACGATGCCAAACATCGTGGCCTTGGAAACCAGCGGTTGGTGCTTGGCAGTTAGGGCAACAATTGACGGAAAGAACCGCAGCACGATGCGGCTGACCACGAAGGGAATCACCACCAGCAACATGAAGGGGGCGAAGGGTTTCACCTCGACGGCGGCCAAGTTCGGGTCAATGGCGCTGAGGTCTACGGGCGGGAAGAACGGGGCGGCAAAGCCGTAGAATTGGCTGAAGATCAGGGTGATTGGCAACAGCAGCGCTAGGTTCAACATGAAGATGATAAAGCCAAGTTTGACGTTTGCACCGCTGGTTTTGATCCACATCATTACCATGCCACCGCCGGGCAACAGGGCCAGCAGGAACAGGGCCGCCGCGATGCCAATGTCTTGGCTGGCGTAACCGATGGCCAGCGCGATGGCGGTTATCAGCAGGTAGTTGACCCAGATATTCTTGCCAATTTCAGGCAGGTGGGATTTGACAAGGGCGAGGTCGGCGAGCTTGAATTTGAACAGGCTGGGCACCACCAGAAAAATACCTGCGATCAGGCAAACGAGGGGCGAGAAGGCAAAACCTCCAGTAAAACTGCCCGTTGCCAAACCGAGGCCGATGGCGGTGATAATCAAGATTACTTGGGTCATGGGCTGTCCAGTCTTTATCACATTGTAAAAATTGAATATGATAAAGACTGTTGACTGTCAAGTGCCCCTAAATGTCCTTCAGCAACCGTAAAGCATCGTAAATTGCCGCATGGGTGTTGCGCCCTGAAACCGCGTCGCCAATGCGGTACAGTTGGAATCCGGCAGGTGTAAGCTGCGGCTGGCCTCGGCGCAACGCCTCGTAATCCACTTGCCCTTTGTTGGCGGACAGCGGTTTTAGATCGAAATACATGTCGTCCAGCGGCAAGGTGCCGTGGTTCACAATGATCTGGTCATAGGTTTTGTATCGGCAATAGTCGGAATAATCCGTGCCAATCTCTGCGCGCAGTTGATTGCCTTCTTGTGTTACCGCCAGCAAGCGCCAAGTCACGGTGAAAGTGACACCATTTTCTTGCAGATTTTGAACATAAGGTACCAAATTCATCCCCATTACGTCGGGCGCGAAATTGCGGTCGGGAGTCATGATCTCGACCTTGGCCCCGGCATTGGCGGCAACCTCGCCCGCTTGCAGGCCGATGTGATCGCCCGCGTCATCAAAAATCAAAATATTTTGCGCGGGTTTCACTTCGCCGGAAATGATTTCCCAACCAGAGGTCAGGAGATGATTGCCTTTGGCGAGGATTTCAGTATTCGGCAAGCCTCCTGTGGCGATAATGACGACATCGGGATTATGCGCCGTAATGTCATCCATTTCTGCCAATACATTGAACCGGAATTCCACGTTTTTCACAGCACATTGCGCCATTCGCCAGTCGATAATACCTAACATTTCGCGGCGTCGCTTCGATTGTGCCGCCAAACGTAACTGGCCGCCGGGCTGTGCCGCGGCCTCCAGCACCGTAACTTTGTGTCCACGCTCTCCTGCGACGCGCGCGGCCTCTAGCCCACCGGGGCCTGCGCCAACAATGAGAATGTTTTTGCGGATTTTTGATGGGCTAATGATATGCGGCATCTTCAATTCGCGCCCCGTGGCCGCGTTGTGAATACAAAGCGCGCCGCCCGCCTGATAGATTCTGTCCAAGCAATATGTCGCCCCGACGCAAGGGCGGATGTCATCCTCGCGACCCTCAACGATTTTGCGCACAATATGAGGGTCGGCGATATGAGCGCGGGTCATGCCAACCAAATCTATCAACCCTGCCGAAATAGCGTGGCGTGCGGTCGCAACGTCGGGAATGCGCGCGGCGTGAAAGGTCGGCAGGCCTGTGACGGCCTTCACCGCGCCCGCATATTCTAGGTGGGGTGCTGAGGGCATGCCTTGGATTGGAATCAGTTTGGTTAAGGCCGCGTCGGTAACAATGCGGCTGCGGTTGACGTTCAGGAAATCAATCAGGCCGGAGGTTTGCAATAATTTGCCAATCTCAAGGCCTTCAACGGCGGTGATGCCGCCCGGTGCCATCTCGTCCACAATACAGCGCACACCGACAATGAAATCCGGCCCAACCCGATTGCGAATACCCGCCAGAACGTCCAGCGAGAACCGCATCCGGTTTTCCAATGTACCATTATACGGCCCCTCCATCCGGTTGGTCAGCGGCGACCAAAACGCGTCGAGCAGGTGGCCGGACGCCATAACCTCAATCCCGTCCAACCCCGCCATCTGCATGCGTTCAGCGGCATCTGCATAATCTTCGATAATGCGCGCCAAATCCCAGTCTTCCGCCTGTTTGGGAAACCCCTTATGGGCCGGCTCGCGCAAATGGCTGGGGGCGAGGGTCGGAAACCAATCACCGGTGTCTGATCTGGCACGCCAGCCTAAATGGGTCAGCTGGATCATCACCGCGCAGCCGTGCTGGTGGCAGGCATCCGCCAATTCGGCGAGCCATGGCACAACCTCGTCTTTATAGGCCAGAATATTGCCAAAGGCGGGCGGGCTGTCGCGGGACACAACGGCGCTGCCTGCTGTCATCACCATGGCAACACCTCCCTTGGCGCGTTCTGCATGATACGCGCGATAGCGGGCTTTGGGCATGCCGTCCTCGGTATAGGCCGGCTCGTGGCTGGTGGTGATAATCCGGTTTTTCAGCGTTAGATGCTTGAGCTGGTAGGGCTGCAAAAGTGGATCATCGATCATTGGTGCCTCCTGCTAGTCTGGTGCCTTAGTACACAAATCTAACAGACGCTTAAAATCATCGCTGTTCAAGTGGTCAAAACGGCCAGACAGGTCCTCGATCTCATCGGCGCGCTGCTTTCCTAGAACTGGATCGGCGAACAAATGAAATTTATCGGAAATTTCTGTGTCACTCAGCGGCATGTCCGTATCACCGCGTGGGCTGCGGGGCGGGGACTTGTGGCGGGTGCCGTCTGCCAGCACCAACGTCACCTCAGCCCAGCGTTTGCCAACGCTGATTTTGGTATAGTGATCATCATCAATCAACTGCGTCGCGCGGCTGATGCGCAAAATATCTGCGTCTTGTAGGGTTTCGGGGGCCAGTTCGGGCACGCCAACCTGACCGCGCACAATCATCGCCGCCACGGGAAAGGCAATGGAATAGGCGAAATCGTCGGCATTTTGCGGTGTGTGGCCTGCCAGCCGTGTCGCATTGTGAAAGGTGCGTATTTCAACGGAGGCGATCTGGCTGTGATCCAAGCCGTGTTTTTGCATCAACTCTGCCGCCGCATCAATCGAGGGATGCGCCCATCGACAACAAGGGTAGGGCTTGTAATGCGTATGTTCCACCAGCCGCCAGCCTGTGCCGAGGTCTTGCCAAAACTCTGCCTCCGCCTCGCCTTCGCAGGTCAGGGCCGGCGCGCCGGTGAAACCCTCCATCGCCAAATAGGCCGCACTGACCCCCGCAGGTGCCCCCCAGCCAACCCCGTCGCGCACCATTGTCGGATGATCAATGCAGCGCATCATTTGGCTGCGCGGCCCGTGGTATTCGCCAATTCCTGCCGCGTGGCGGATTTGTTCGCCGTTGCCACCCAGCATTTTGGCGGCGGCGGCGGCAACCCCCACGGCGGTCCATGCACCAGAGGTGTGGTAATCGGCGCAGGTGGCATGTTGCGCCAATCCGGCGCGGTAACTGACTTCATAGGCAACGGTTAACATCTCGGCAAACCGCGCCCCGTCCATATCCCCCTGCGCCTGTGCAATGGCCATCAACGATGGGAATATTGCGGAACCAGCGTGGCCTTTACAGTGGGAAGTCCCGTCGTGGGCATCCACACTGTCGACAGTAAACGCGCCAGCCATTGCGGCACCTGCGGGGCTGACGTTGCGGCCATCCATTAACATTTGCGATCCGCCCGCCGTGCCAACGCCAAATAGAGCAACGGCCCCTTTGCGGGCAATCCGCGACAATTCGGTCGTGGAACCGATTGCAGCCACCCCCATGGTATCGGTGAAACTGCGCCGCAGCACCGCCAAAACCGGTTTCGGAATTTGTGAATATGTCAGTTCAGCGCTGAAATCGGAAAAGCTTGGGGGCATGGTTGGTTCCTGTCCAAAGAGTATCGAAACTGTGCCTCCTAAATTTTGGCTATTCAAGAGTTATAAAACATCTGCTAGCTGTATTCCTGAAATTCATATTTGGACATCTCTATGGGCCCTCAACCTTTCTTGCGATCCCTGTTTGAGGCGGCTGTTGCTGTTGCGGACCCGATGCTGGTTATTCCCAAAACCTTGCCGCCAAAACCTGCGGGCAGGGTGGTGGTGATTGGCGCGGGCAAAGCCTCGGCGCGGATGGCGGAGGCCGTCGAGAGCGTGTGGGGGCCTTGCGAGGGTTTGGTTATTACCCGCTATGGGTACGCCCGCCCCTGCAAGGGCATCGAAATAGTCGAGGCAGCACATCCGGTTTCCGATATGGCAGGCATGGCTGCAACCACGCGGATGCTGGAATTGCTGGGCAGTCTGGGGCCAGATGACTTTGTTCTTGCGTTGATTTCTGGCGGTGGTTCGGCGCTGCTTTGCGCGCCAATCGGGGAAATGACGCTGGCGGATAAGCAGATGGTTCACAGGGCATTGCTTGAATCAGGCGCGCCAATTGGGCAGATGAATGTGGTTCGCAAGCATCTGAGCCGTGTCAAAGGCGGGCAATTGGCCGCCGTAACATCGGCGCGAATGCTGGCGTTGATGATTTCCGATGTGCCAGGGGATAATCCGGCGGATATCGCCTCAGGCGTGACTGTGGGGGAGGTCAGTTCAGCGGCGGACGCGCTGGCGATTGTTGCGGAACACGGGATCAAACTGCCAGCGTCGGCGGTGCAGGCCATCCCTCACAGCTCGGTGGTGCCTCAGGGTGATTCTCGTTTGGCGCGGGTGGAAAACCGGATTATCTCGGCCCCGTCGCAGTCACTGGCGGCAGCGCGTGAAATTGGCGCTGCTGCGAGTTTTGAGGTGCAAATTCTGGGCGATGCCATCGAAGGAGAGGCCCGCGATGAAGCGGCACGCCAAGTGGCGTTGGCTTTGGAAATTCAAGCGAGGCTTGGCGCGCATGATAGGCCTGTATTGTTGTTGTCTGGTGGAGAATGCACCGTGTCTGGATGGGGCGGCGGCGTCGGCGGGCCAAACGCAGAATTTGCCTTGGCCGCCGCGATTGTACTCAAGGGGCAATCGGGCATTTCGCTGATCGCCTGTGACACCGACGGGGTCGATGGGGCCGCCGAGGTGGCGGGGGCCATCGTGGACAGCGAAACATTGGCAAAGGCGGCAACCGCTGACTTCGATCCGGTGGATGCTTTACGGCGCAATGACAGCCACAGCTTTTTTGCCGCAGTTAACGGGCAGGTTGTGACAGGCCCCACGCTGACAAATGTGAATGATTTCAGGGCGATACTGGTGGAACCTTTGGGCTAATTAGGGTTTCAGGCAATCCCTAAATGTTGTCGCAAGGTTTCGCAATAATTGGCTATAAAGCGCAGCACCCGACTCAAGGTCACTGCCCATCGGGTCAAGAATGGCGGTACGCAGCTGCGTTCCCTCAATCACCGTTTGCACCAATCTGCCATCAAACTGTGGCTCGGAAAATACACAGAAGATATTGCCTTGCCGAACTTGTTTCCGCGCCTCTGCAATACGGGCCGCACTGGGTTTGCTGCCATCCCCAAGGCTTATTGCGCCGCTGCTGAGCAGGCCAAAACGGGCCTCGAAATACTGAAAACTATCGTGGAATACCAGAAATCCTCGGTTGCGAACGGGCGCGAGCGTGGCTTGGATTTCGGCTTGAAGCGCATTTAACGCGGCCCTCCCCCGTGCGGCATTCGCCAAATATCGGGTGGCGTTTTGCGGGTCTACCTGCCCAAGGCTGCGGGCAATCAACCGCAACCACAGCTTGCCGTTCTCCGGGTCCAGCCAAAGGTGTGGGTCTAACGCGCCGTGATCGTGGTCCGCGTGGCGATAGGGGTGTTGGGTGATTCCGGCAGAAAGTGAGAGCTGCATTAGCACCGCATTATCCGCCAGATTTTGCAAGGGTTTCTCAAGCCAAGGCGTCAAATCCGGCCCAATCCAAAATACAATATCCGCTTGTTGTAACGCGCGGGCTTGTTTCGGGCGCAGGGACAGGCCGTGCGGCGAGGCGCTGGCCTTGATCAGCAATTCCGGGCTGGCAACGCCGTCCATCACCATTGCCACCAGCGAATGTATCGGCGCAATATCCGTTACCACGCGGGGGGCTGCATTGGCGGTGGCGGCCAATAGCAAGAATACCGACAGCAGAGTTTTCAACATGGGATTGCCTTGTCTGGAAGGGAAGCCTTGCAATAAATGAAATGTTATATCATAACAAGTGAAAAATCACGGGAACGCGCAACGATGCAAAACAGCTTTGGTCACCATAATCACGCCGCTTGTATTCGCGTCGCCATGCGCAGCGCCGAACAGACCTGCACGCAGAACAAATTGCAATTCACCAAAACGCGGCGACGCGTGCTAGAGATATTACTGACGGGGCATAAGGCCATGGGGGCTTATGATATTTTACAACAACTCGCCTCCGAGGGGGTGAATGCGCAGCCCCCTGTGGCTTACCGCGCGCTGGATTTTCTGGTTAGTAACGGCTTTGCCCATAAGGTCGAGAAACTGAACGCCTATATCGCCTGCTCGCACCCGGGGCAGGACCACGCGCCCGGCTTTATGATTTGCACGGCCTGCGATGCGGTGGCGGAGGCCTGTTTGTAAACAGACACCCAAGCGCCCAAAGGGTTGTTTGGCGGGGCGGCGACAGCGGCGGGTTTCCAGATCCAAAATGCGGTGATAGAGGCCTCGGGCCTGTGCCCCTCTTGTCAGGAAACGGGTCTTTGAAATATTTGGTAGAGGTCAGCGGCCTGACAGTCAAAGCGGGAAATCATACCGCCCTGAGCGGTGTTGATTTCGCAATCTCGGCCGGGGAAATTGTCACGATTATCGGCCCGAACGGATCAGGCAAAACATCACTGCTGCGGGTGATCATTGGCGCGTTGAAGCCGGTTTCGGGTAAGGTTCAGCGGCTAGAAAACCTCTCTATCGGTTATGTGCCACAAAAATTGCACATCGATCCGACATTGCCCCTGACGGCGGCGCGGTTTTTGGGGTTGCCCAAGCGGCGGCCAAAAGCAGAATTGGCAGCGGCATTGGCGCAGGCAGGCGTGAGCGGTATTGAAAACCGACCCCTGCAAGGCCTGTCAGGCGGGCAGTTTCAGCGGGTTCTATTGGCGCGCGCCTTGCTAGAAAAGCCGGACCTGCTGATATTGGATGAGCCAACAACGGGCCTGGATCAACCAGGGTCTGCCGCGTTTTATCAGCAGATAGCGGCGGTGCGGCGCGACCTCGGTTGTGCCATTCTGATGGTCAGTCACGAGTTGCATGTGGTGATGAGCGCCTCGGATCGGGTGATTTGTTTGAACGGTCATGTCTGTTGCCATGGCACCCCCGAAGTTGTGGCCAGCGCGCCGGAATACCGCGAACTCTTTGGCTCTGGCACCCTTGGCACATTGGCGCTGTATCGCCATGATCACGACCACGGGCATGATGATTGTGACCATACCCATGCTGGATGATTTTGTAATCCGCGCCATGATCGCGGGAATAGGCGTGGCCTTGGCCGCCGCACCGCTGGGCTGTTTTGTTGTCTGGCGGCGGATGGCGTATTTTGGTGATGCAACGGCCCATGCGGCAATATTGGGTGTGGCCTTGTCGCTGGCCTTTGGCGTGTCGGTATTTATCGGAGCGCTGGGCGTCGCGCTGGCCATGGGGCTGCTGGTGACATCGCTGAATGGTCGTGGCTTTGGCATGGACAGTATGCTGGGGGTGCTGTCCCATGCGGCCCTTGCTGTGGGGCTGGTCGCGGCGTCTTTCCTGCAAGATGTGCGGATTGATTTGATGGCCTATTTGTTTGGCGATATTCTGTCTGTCGGGCGCGTTGATCTAGCGGTGATTTGGGGCGGTGCCGCCCTTGTTATCATCCTTGTTGGCTGGCGTTGGTCGGCGCTGCTCATGGCCACGTTGAACGAAGATCTGGCCTATGCGGGCGGCATCAATCCGAAACGCGAGCAACTGGTTTTGACCCTAAGCCTTGCGGTGGTTGTGGCCGTAGCCATCAAGATTGTTGGCGTGTTGCTGATTGCCGCCCTGCTGATTATTCCGGCAACAGCTGCACGGCCACTGGTGCGATCACCGGAAATGATGGTGATTGGCGCGGCAATTGTAGGGGTGATTTCGGCTGTTGTGGGCGTTCAGGCCTCGCTGGTGTTTGACACACCAACAGGCCCAAGCATTGTTTGCGTGGCAACCGTGCTATTTGTGCTGGGGAATGTCGTTGGCAGCTGGAAACTAGGCTAAACTGGCCAGGCCTTCATCCAGCGCCCCGATGATTGCATTTGTGTCGGCCGCGTCAATCACCAAGGGGGGCGACAGAATAACATTGGGGCCGGAAATGCGCACCATGACGCCAGCACGGTAAATTGCCTCGTGTAATTTGCTGATGGTGGCAGGGGCAACAGGGGCCTTGGTGGCGCGGTCCGAGGTCAGTTCCAGCGCGCTCATCAACCCGTGGCCGCCCCGTACATCACCAATAATCTCGTATTTATCTTTCAGCGCCAGCAATCCGTTGTGCAGCTGTGTCCCACGCGCGGCAGCGTTTTCATTGACCTTAAGGCGCAGCGTTTCCTTGAGGCAGGCAATCGCCGCCGCCGCCCCAACCGGGTGACCGGAATAAGTATAACCGCTGGCCACATTGGCTTTACCGGCCTTGTCATTCTCAAAGGTCTCGGCGATCTCATCTGACAGCATCGCCGCCCCAAAAGGAAAATACCCGTTGGTAATCGCCTTGGCGGTACACATGATGTCGGGCTTAACCCCCCAATGGCGCGATCCGGTCCAGCCGCCCGTGCGGCCAAAGGCAGTGATAACCTCATCTGCAATCAACAGGATACCGTTGCGGCTGCAAATCTCGCGCACTGCGGGCATAAAGCTGGGATGGGGCGGGATCACGCCGCCTGCGCCCAAAATAGGCTCCATCACAAAGGCTGCAATGGTTCCGGCACCTTGAAAGGCGATTTCATCCTCCAGCGCTGCAAGGCAATGCTGTGCGAGGCGTTCTGGATCACTCTCGTTAAACGGATTGCGATAGGTGTAGGGCGCCGGAATATGGTAACAGCCCGCCATAAGTGGTTCATATTGCAGGCGGAAATTGGCGTTACCATTGACCGAGGCAGCACCCGTGTGAGTGCCGTGATAGCCCTTTTTGAGGCTGATAAACTTGACCCGTCCGGCCTCACCCCTGATCTTGTGGAACTGGCGTACCAATCGCAGGGCGACTTCCATGCTGTCGGAACCGCCAGAGGTAAAGAACGCGCGCGTCAGGTTTTCCGGCTCAAAAAACTCGGCCAGCATAACACTCAGTTCAATAATAGCGTCGTTAGATGTGCCGCGAAAGGTCGAGTAATAGGGCAGCACATCGAGCTGTTTGCTGATCGCCTGTTTCACCGGTTCACATGAATAGCCAAGATTGACATTCCACAGGCCACCCACCGCATCAATGGTGCTGTGTCCGTCCACATCAACGATCCGAACGCCCTTGCCACCCGTTACAATCTTGGGCGGATTCATCAGGCTGTCGGCGGGATGGGTCATCGGATGCCACATATGACGGGCGTTATTTGCCTTTAGGAAGTTCTCGTCTTTCATGGGGGCCCCAGCGGTTTGGAAGGTTCTGTTTCTATTGTGGTGCCAGATATCAAAATGTATTTCAAGTAAAATTTGAAACATAGGTTTGAATAATGAACCAATCAAAATTACAAACTAAGCAGCGCTTCCCGATTTCAAGAACAGGCTTGGAATAATTGCCAGCAAGGCAATAGCTGCCATAACGCCCATTGATGTATTCAGGCCCGCCATATCGCTGATTATGCCAAAGGCAATCGGCCCGAAGATCGACGAGATACCGGAAACTGAATAAATTAACGCAAACCCGCGGGAATGTTTGTCGGGCTGGATCAGGTCTGCAACCGTGCCGTAAGTGATAGAGGTAGAGCCTTGCAGGAACATTCCCAGCAGAGGAAGTATTGCCAAAAGGTACAAAGGCGGGGCCGCGAGCAGGGCAAAGATGCCAATTGCAGTGGCTATCTGTGCCAGCATAAACGCAGGCCGCACGCCGATTTTTTGCGCCAGATAGCCACAACCCGCCTTGCCAAACATGCCACCGATCAAGGTCAGCACGAGGGCAAAACCGGAAAGGTGCAGCGCGATACCTTTTTCCACCATGACAAAAACCAGAAACACCATAAAGCCCGATTGCACCGCAGTATCGAGCGAGACCGTCAGGCAAAGATTGGCAAACCCGCGCTTGTCGAGAATACCCCAACCTTTGGCGGCCGGGGCCTGATCTTTGGCGCGCGGGTTGCCGATTTTCATCTTTGCAAAAACCAGCCACAGCAGCACGGCAAGGCCCAGCGTAATCGCGCCAAAGAACACCACCACCCCTTGCCATGCCAATCCAATGCCTGCGGCCAGCGCAATCAACCCGGCAAAGCACAGCTTACCCGCATCGCCGGCGGAATTATACAGCCCCAAGGCCGGGCGGCGTTTCCCTTGGCCAAAATTGCTGCTGATGACGGCGGAGGACAAGGCGTGCTGAAAAGCGTTGCCGATACCGATGATGATGAAGGCCACCAACACCACCACAATGTTGCCAGCACTTGCCAGTAGCAACCCGCCCAAACCCGTGCAGATCAGGCCAAACACCAGCAAACGACGCTCGCCCATACTCTCGGCCAACACACCTGACGGTATTTCAAACACCGCCATTGCGCCGCTTTTGACTGCGCGCAACATGCCAACTTCGGCGTAACTCAGGCCGAACAATTGCGCCAGCAGTGGCAAGATCAGGTTAAGGCTGGTACTGATGCCATCCTGCACGCCGTGGGTGCCACAGGTTAGCGCCAATATCATGTTGTTTTTACTTAGGTTCTGCATGGCCTAAACGTCCAAAGTCACCGCCATAAGGGTGGCCGTCATGGCGGCCACCAGCTTTTCTTGCCCATCCGAGATGGCGTAAGTCTTTGCCTCTGCCACGCTGATTGTGCGTCCGGGCTTGAGCACCTCGGCACGGAAAATAAACCGCTCGCCTTTGGCGGGGGACAGGAAATTGGCCTTGAACTCGATTGTCAAAACCTCCGCCTTGGCTGCCATCAAGGTAAAGGCGGCAAATCCGCAAGCACTGTCCATCGCTGTGGTCAGAATGCCCGCGTGCATAAACCCGTGGTGCTGGGCAAATTTCCGGTTGAACGGCATTTCTAGATTAACATGCCCCGCACCGAATTCAGCAAGGGTAATCCCGAGCGAGGACATGGCGTTTTGCAGCTCAAAGGTTTTGTCACATCGCTGCCTGAAATCGGGATTTTGTGGTATAAAAGCCATTCTTACGCCCCCCGCCGTAATGTTGCTGTCAGCAGACCCGCAGCAATCAGAAAACTGCCGCCAATGCGGTTTGCGATGCGCAGTGTTTCAGGCCGCCTAAAGCGTGCCTGCATGGTACCCGCCATAAAGGCCCAAAGCGCCACGTTCAGTGTTGCCAGCGTAACAAATGTTGCAATCATTATGGTAAACTGGGGCAGGGTGGCCCGCGCTGGGTCAACAAATTGCGGCACAAAAGCGATGAAAAACACGATGCCCTTGGGGTTAAGTGCTGTGACCACAAAGGCGGAGCGAAACATGGTCCAATGGCTTTCAAAGGCGCGGGTGTTTTGCAGGCCGCTCAGATCACCGTTGCTGCGCCACATCTTGATCCCAAGCCAGATCAGATAGGCCGCGCCAACCAGTTTCAGGGTGCTAAACAGTGTGGCAGAGGCGGCCAGAATTGCGCCAGCCCCCAGCAAGGAAACAGTCATCGCCGTTAAATCACCCAGTGCCACACCGGGCACTGTTGCCCAGCCCGAATTGCGCCCCCGCCCCAAAGCATAGCTGACCACCAGCAGGATCGTCGGACCGGGAATGGCCAGAACTGCGGCACAGGCAAGTGAGAAAGCAAACCAGATTTCAAGTGACATAATAATACCCTCGTGTGAGTCGTCACACATGGCCATAGAAGTTTGCTTTGCTCAAGAGCGGATTTATGCAGTTGCATCCGGCCTTGAGGGTTGGCAGTCGCGGCGAAGGACTGCAACGCGGATAGGGAAATGGATGGCAGCGAAATGGTGTGGATAAGCAGCAGGTCGGGCATATTCATTCGTGATAAACGGGCAAGGGAACTTGAATACCCATCACATGCGATGTATTATATCCGAGTGGATAGCTAACAACTTTCCAATCGGATTGTAACTGCAAGCATGAGTTGGACATCAGATGCCAAGATCGCGAAAAGTTGAAGCAAAAGCAGCGTTGAATGCGGCGCTCGTTTTGTTTTGGAAACAGGGATTTAGTGGGCTGGGCACACGGCAATTGGAGGAGGAAACCGGCCTGACACGTTTCACCCTGCAAACCAGCTATGGCGGTAAGAAATCCCTTTTTATTCAAGTTCTTGATACCTACTGTGATGGTTTTGAGAAACAGATTTTACCACGGGTATCAGAGCAGAGTATAGAGGTTCTTGCCAAGTGGTTCGAGGTGCGCGCGCATTCTGCCACAATGCCGGAAACAGGCTGTTATGGTTGTTTGATGTTAAATGCTACCATTGAATTTCAGGGGCAGGATGTGGACGTCAATCTACGGACGGAACGCTATTTCGCTGGTTTCCGCACCAGCTTTAACGCGATTCTAGAAGATGCAAAACAGATGGGGCAACTGCCTGCGAGTTTTGATGTCGAGGCGAAAACGGAAATGTTACTGGGGGCTGTGTTGGGGCTGAATGTTGTCATCCGTGCCGGTGCCGCAAACACGGCCGGCGCACCGATGGCCACCGCTATTGCCCAACAAATTCGCGAATGGTCCGGCCCTAGGATTTAAAGTGCTTGGACAGCTTCAGACCTTGCCCCTGATAGTTTGATTTCAGGTCCGCGCCGTATAACGTGTCGGGCACCTCGGCCATGCGTTCATAGACCAAACGCCCGACGCTTTGGGCGTGTTCCAACGCGAATGGTGCCTCGTGGCAACGCACTTCCAGCACGCCGCGCGCGCCTTTTCCACCCGCTGCCGCATGGCCAAAACCGGGGTCAAAGAAACCTGCGTAATGCACCCGAAATTCGCCGACCATTGCAAGGTAGGGGGCCATTTCAGCGGCACATTCCGGCGGGATGTGAACTGCTTCGCGGCTCACCAAAATATAAAACGCGCCCGGATCCAGGATGATGCGCCCTTGTTCGGCGGTGACTGTTTCCCAAAAATCCACCGGATCGTAAAAATTCAGCTTATCAAGGTCGATTAACCCCGTGTGCGGCTTGGCGCGATAGCCAACAATTCCATCCTTGCGCGGCGTCAGATCAACCGAAAAGCCAAGGCCGCCGTCAATCTGCGGCGCGCTGTCCACCAACGTAATTTTATCATGCAAGTCGTGCAATTCATCGTCACTCAGCACGGCCTTGCCACGGCGAAACCGGATTTGGTTGAGCCGCATGCCCGGGCGCACCAAAACCGAAAACGACCGCGGGCTGATTTCCGCATAGAGCGGGCCGTGATAGCCCGCCTCAATCCGGTCAAACTCGATACCCTTGTCGGTCAGACAACGGGTGAACAGATCAAGACGTCCGGTAGAGCTTTTGGCATTGGCAACCGCATTCACATCCTGGGGCAGGGCGAGGCTCTCCATCAGGGGTACAATGTAGACGCAGTTCTTTTCCAGAACTGTGCCGTTTGTTAAATCGATCTCGTGCATCTGAAAATCGCCAAGGCGTTGTGCGACTGTGGCATTCGCTCCTGTCAGAAACGACGCCCGCACCCGCCAGGCCTTGGTGCCTAGGCGCAGGTCAAGGCTGGCAGGCTGAATCTGGCCCTCGACAACCGGTTGGGCGACACCAATCTGGCCACATCCCAACATTTTCGCAATTGCCTGAGATGGCAGTACGCCGTGCCCTGTCATGTTGCTCCCCTTTGCGCCGCCGTCAGCGGATACAAAAAACGCCCCTGTTTTACCAGCGGCGCTATCGGTAGAATTGGTCGGGCTAGCAGGATTTGAACCTGCGGCCTCTCGTCCCCCAGACGAACGCGCTACCAGACTGCGCTATAGCCCGACTGTGGCCTCTTATAGCTTGCGTTTTTCTAGGCGCAAGCTGGAATTTCCTCAGCGTGCAGCATGTGCCCGCTTCATGTTATTTCGCACCATTTTCAGGCCGTAATACAATGTTTCAATTGATTGAAAATCCTCGGCGCTATAGCTGCGCGCGGTGCCAACACGGAAGGGGCCACTCATCAGTTTTCCTTTCGGAATCTTGATTTCTGCAACAACCACGGGCGTTTCTGCCACTTTCACGGGCTTGGCCTCAGCCTTGGCCTTCTTGTGTACGGTAATCTTAACAGCGCGCGCGCCCTGTTTCTTCTTATCAACCACCTCGTCTTTGTCGTTGTCTTTCAACTTCAACGCTTTGGGCTTTGGGGTTGCTTTTAGGGTCACGTCTTTGGTCAGGCTGTCCAGATCAACCTTTGGCTCTTCGTCTTTGGCTTTCGGGGATACAACCTGTTCATTCAGTCCCGGTGAAAAACTGGCAACATGTTTGGTGCCTTGTTCCTTAATCAGGTTTTGCACGCCTTTGATGGTATGCCCGTCAAAATGCAGCAATTTCTTGATGCCGCCCAGCAACAACATATCCTCGGGGCGATAATAACGCCGCCCACCGGCACGCTTTACCGGTTTGATCTGGGAAAAACGGCTCTCCCAGAAACGCAAAACATAGGTCGGTGTGTCGAGCCATTCGGAAACCTCAGAGATGGTCCGAAAAGCGTCTGGTGCTTTATTCATGGGTGTATTGCCTTAAGACTTGTTGCCAGTGGCCACGCGGTCTTTCATTAAATGGGACGGACGGAACGTCAGAACACGGCGCGGTTTTATCGGAACTTCTTCGCCGGTTTTTGGGTTTCGACCAATGCGTTCAGATTTATCTCGAATGCTAAAGGTGCCAAAAGACGAGATTTTTACATTCTCACCGCTGACCAATGCGTCCGAAATGTGATCCAGAACTGTTTCCACCAAATCAGCGGATTCATTTCGTGACAATCCAACTTCGCGAAACACAGATTCACTCAGGTCCATACGCGTGAGCGTCTTACCAGCCATTACCGTTCTCCCTGTTCGTTTTTTGTTGATTATTGGCATTCTGTATTAGGAGTCAACTGTAACGGGCTGAAACGCAACAAAAGAAGTGCTTTACCAGCGCATTAGTACCGATCCCCAAGCCAAACCACCGCCAATTGCCTCGGTTAAGAGCAACTCGCCGGTTTTAATCTGGCCACGTTGCTTGGCCACCGAAAGAGCAAGGGGAATCGATGCGGCAGAGGTGTTGCCATGGTCTTGAACTGTGACCACAACCTTCTCCATTGGTACTTTAAGTTTGGCGGCTGTCCCCTTGATAATACGGATATTTGCCTGATGGGGCACCACCCAATCCACGTCTTCGTGGCTTAAACCAGCCTTGGCGAGCGACGCATTCGCCGTTTGGGCCAGTTTCTGCACCGCGTGTTTGAAAACCTCGCGTCCTTGCATCACCAAAACCCCGGTGGTCTGGGTTGAGGACACACCGCCATCCACATAAAGCACGTCATTATATTGCCCGTCAGAATTCAGGTCACAGGCCAATATGCCACGATCATCTGTGTTCCCTGTGCCTTCCTGTGCCTCTAAAATCAGCGCGCCTGCACCGTCGCCAAACAGAACACAGGTGCCGCGATCCTCCCAATTCATGATCCGGGAAAAGGTTTCAGCGCCAATTACCAGAATGCGTTTGGCTTGGCCTGCCACGATCAGCGCGTTGGCGTTGGTTAGAGCAAAGGCGAATCCGGCGCATACGGCCTGAACGTCAAACGCAAAGCCCTTGGTCATGCCAAGCGCATGTTGAACCTTGGTCGCCGTGGCGGGAAAGGTTTGGTCGGGTGTCGAGGTGGCCAATACAATCGCGTCGATGTCGTTGGCTTCCAGTCCCGCATCTGCCAACGCCATTTTTGCCGCGTTTATTGCCAGGTCGGAGGTAAGTTCACCCTCTGCCGCAAAATGGCGCCGCTCAATGCCGGAACGGGTTTTGATCCATTCATCGGAAGTATCCAGCCAATTCATAAATTCTGCATTGGGTACAACGCGCGTCGGCAAGTAATGCCCAACGCCGATCGGAACTGCTCGGGTGATTGTCATGTGCTTTGGGGGTTCTCTATTGTGTCGCTTGGTTCATCTTGGCTGGTTAAAGAGCCAGATGCAACACGCGCCGCCAGTTTTTCGGTGAAGCGCAATTCAGCCAATTTAATCGCCAATTGGATTGCCGCCGCCACACCTGTGGCATCCGCAGCACCATGTGATTTGATAACGGTGCCATTCAGCCCCAAGAACACACCGCCATTCACGCGACGCGGATCAATGCGGCGGCGTAACCGGCGCAACGAGGTATAGGCGAACAGCGCCCCAAGGCGCGAGAATATCGAAAATTTAAAGGCGTCGCGCATGCGCAACGCGATCAGGCTTGCGGTGCCTTCGCCGGTTTTTAGCGCCACATTTCCGGTGAAACCATCGGTAACAATCACATCAACTTTGTCAGAGGGAATATCGCCTCCCTCGACAAAGCCAACAAATTCAAACCCGTTTGTGCGCGCCGCATTGCCAATCATGCTATGGGCCTCGCGCAGTTCAGAGCGGCCTTTGTGTTCTTCGGTGCCCACATTCAGCAAGCCGATTCGCGGCTTTTCGATGTTCAGGCCATTGCGTGCATAGCTCGCGCCCATCAAAGCATATTTGAAAAGGTCGTGTTCATCGGCGCGAATATCCGCGCCCACATCCAGCATTACATTGAAACCTTGCGGGTTTAAGGACGGCCAAAGCACCGCAATAGCGGGACGATTGACGCCCAACGCCTTACGCAACCGGATCATCGATATGGCCATTAACGCGCCTGTGTTGCCACAGGAAACGGCAACAGCAGCATCGCCATTGCGCACGGCCTCGATGGTGGACCACATGCTGGTTTTCTTGCCGTGGCGCATTACATGGCTGGGTTTATCCTCCATGCCGACAATCTCGTCAGCGTGGCGGATTTCGCAGCATTCGCCCAGCGGTTTACGTTTGGCGGCAAGACGACTGATTTTCGCCTCATCCCCATGAATAATAAACCGAATTTGTGGATTTGCCTTGGCGGCAATAGAAATACCGCCAATGACAGCGGCAACACCACTGTCGCCGCCCATGGCGTCGACAGAGATAACAATTGGGTCAGTTGTGGGCTGATCGTTGTCGTTTGACATGACGTTTCAGCCCACCAGCCAATTAGGCTGCGTCGTCGTCGAGGTCTACGTCCTCAACCAACGCAACTACTTCGCGGTCCGCGTAGTGACCGCAAGACGGGCATACGTGATGCGGGCGTTTCAGCTCTCCGCAGCTTGGACATTCATTCGGGTTCGCCGCAACCAATGAATCGTGCGAACGACGATTACCACGACGGGAACGGGTGATTTTGCTTTTAGGGACAGCCATGTCACAACCTCAAGATATTGGGGGATGCCCCCAGCTGTGCGGATCAGCGCGTTTGTTTCTGGTGAAACTCTCGCACTTTCCACATGAATACAAGAGCCGCGAAAATACAAAGTTTTGCCAATTCCGCAACCCTAATAATGGCAGAGTTAGCCCTTGCCGCCCATTTTATCTTTAAGAGCGGCCAGACCAGCGAAGGGTTTGGCCATTTCATCCGTCAAAGGAGTAGCGCCTGGCTCTGTAAATACCTGTGTTTCAAGGGTTGCGCCCTCTGCGTGGGGGTAGGTTGGCAGCACCATGGCTACGGCCTCCAGTGCGATCTGTTCGAGGTTTATTTCCGCGCCCAAAGGTTCCGAATCTGCGTCCCCGGTCATTTCAACCACAGAATCGCCCTCAGGTTCTTGCCAATCGGCCAGAAATAAATGGCGCAGTGATGTATCAATGCGGGTTTTCACCGGCGCAAGGCTTAACACACAGGCTTGCGTGACACTGGCCCCTACATCCGCCTGCAACAGCCAGTTCTTACGCCCGTCAGGCACCAACGTGCCTTTGATGCGGACCTTGCGAATGTCGCGCACTTGCAAGGTATCTTTGGCCTGCAAAAGCATGTCGTTGCTAAAGGTCAGATCAAACTTGCGTTGCCCGCCTTTTGGCATGTCCGCCATAGAAATGACAAAACCATCTGTGTTCTGAGCCGTTGATACCATTAAGATCACCGTGTCTGCGCGCATTTCGATTGCACTATTGGGAAAGATATTTGATTGTAGTACACGAGCGGTGTATGTGAGCAAGAAGATTTGCAAGACTGGGGCGTAGTATATGCAATTAATGCAGGTGAGTAGAATTCGGGTGTGGGTTGCCGGGGGCCTTTTGGCTGTTCTGGCAAGCTGTACCGCCACGTTTCAGAACCATGGCTATGTTCCCACCGACGACGAGATGCAGAACATCCTTGTCGGTGTTGATACACGTGGCACGGTTGAAGATATTATTGGCCGCCCGTCCAGCACCGGCGTGCTTGAGGGCAGTGGTTGGTATTATATTTCCAGTCGCGTGCGCAATTTCGCCTATCGCAAGCCCGAGATCATTGAGCGGCAATTACTGGCTGTTTCCTTCGATGGTAAAGGCGTGGTTAGCAATATCGAGCGTTTCGCGCTGGAGGATGGCCGTGTCATAACCTTGAGCCGCCGTGTAACCTCCAGTGGGATCAAAGGTCCGGGATTCTTTAAACAGATATTAGGAAACCTGGGTAACTTTACTGTAGGCGACTTCTTGGAAGAAGAGTGACCTCTATGGTCGGTGAATTTGGCCAAACCTTCGCGGGTGGTTTAATATGTGGCGCTAACCAGCTGAATTCGCAGAAATATAACCGCAGATTTATTGTGGTTTGTAGGCCGTTAATGGCGGATGTCTCCCGGTTGCAAGCGGAATTCCGGCCGTGAACAGACAAATGGGTCGCATCGTCAAAGGGCTGTATAGCGCGCGGATAAGTGGCGCGATGGAGGATATTCTAGCCGCTCAGCAATTCCGGTCCGCCCGATTTGGCGGCGCAGAGCAGGGTTTGGATTGCGATAGTTTCGATAATCTGTGTCGCCATGTGTTGGTTGAAGATCTTGAAACCGGCGAGCTGGTGGCTTGCTACCGGTTTCTATTTCTGGCGAATGGGCAGGAATTGGAAGATTCCTATGCAGCCCAGTTCTATGACCTTTCGCGGTTGAAAACCTACCCGCAGCCGCTGTTGGAAATTGGTAGATTTTGCATCAAGGCCGAAAGAAATGATCCCGATATTTTGCGCATCGCATGGGCCTTGCTGACCCGTTATGTCGATCTGTTTGGCATTGGAATGATGTTTGGATGCGCCTCGTTCAACGGCGTTTCTATGGAGCCTTACCGGGATGCATTCGCATTGTTAAAACACCGGCATTTGGCACCGGAGCGCTGGAACCCGGCCAGGCGCGCGCCTGAACTGATTCCTTTTGCCTTGGATCTGGCCGATCACCGGCCAAATCTGAAACGCGCCAACGCCGCCATGCCGTCGTTGTTGCGCAGTTATCTGGCCATGGGTGGCTGGGTTTCGGATCATGCTGTTATCGACAAGCAATTGGATACGCTGCATGTTTTTACCGCAGTGGAGATTGATGCTATACCGGCAGCGCGCAAACGGTTCTTGCGCGTTGACGCCTCATAAAGCCATTCACGACACGTCTTAGCCGCCGGTGTGGCTCATGTGGCGTTTCATGGCGCCAACAACCTCTGTGCGGGAATAATCGAAATCATGGCCCTTGGGTTTGCGGGCAATAGCGCTGTGGATCGCCGAAATCAACGGCGCATCGTCATCTGGGTTATTCCGCAAAACCTTGCGCAGGTCAGACTCTTCCTCTTGGCCCAGACACTGATACAGTTGTCCGGTGCAGGTCAGGCGCACGCGGTTACAGCTCTCGCAAAAATTATGCGATAGCGGCGTGATAAACCCAACCTTCTGGCCGGTCTCTTTCAGCCGCACATAACGGGCAGGGCCGCCCGTGCTCTCGGCCAGATCAATCAGGGTAAAACTCTCGGCCAGTCGGGCGCGCAAATCTTCCAGCGCCCAATATTGGTCGTTGCGGTCGGTCTCTCCCATATCGCCCATCGGCATGACCTCGATAAAGGTGATGTCCATGTCGCGCTCCGCGCACCAGTTGACCAGCGTTTCCAGCTCATCCTCGTTGGTGTCTTTCACGGCCACCACGTTGATCTTTACCCGTAAACCGGCCTCTTGTGCCGCATCGATGCCGTCAATCACTTGTGCCAACCGACCCCAGCGGGTGATTTCTGCGAATTTCTTCTCATCCAGCGTATCCAGCGAAATATTCACCCGCCGCATGCCGGCAGAATACAGATCACCGGCAAAACGGCGCAGCTGTGATCCGTTGGTTGTCAGGGTCAATTCTTTCAGGGCACCCGATTCGACATGCCGTGACATGGCACCAAAAAATTCCATAATGCCGCGCCGGACCAGTGGTTCACCACCGGTAATGCGCAGTTTTTGCACCCCTTGCGAAATAAAGGTGCTGCACAGACGGTCCAACTCTTCCAGCGACAGCAATTCTTTTTTCGGCAGGAAGGTCATGTTTTCCGACATGCAATACAAGCAGCGGAAATCGCAGCGATCGGTGACGGAAACGCGCAAATAAGTTATGGCGCGGGCGAAGGGGTCTATCAGTCGAGGTGCATCAGTCATGGCAAATATGTAGGCGGCACAGCCTTGGCAGGCAAGGATAAAGCGCCTAGACTTCGCTAAACTCCCCGTAATCAAGAGGGCTTTGCCGTGCAGCAATACAAAATTTCAGTGTTTCTAATTGCCACCAGCCTTGTTGTTGCGGGCTGTGGGGATGTCAAATCCGTCTTTGACGAAGTGGTGGTTCCCCCAAGGAATGCCCCCCGCGCCAAACCCAGACCGGATGACCTGAAGGCGGTGAAAACGGTAACAGCCGAGGAAGTGCAAGAGGCAACAGCCAAACCAGAGGCGCGGCCTGCGCGTGACCTTGGTCTGACAATCGTATCGTTGGGGCTATTGGATCGCGACGGGTTATGGTTGCGCACGCCCCTGGTAAAGGACGAAGTTCCCGGGCGCGTCATCTATTCAAAACTCGGAAACTCGGCAAATGTCACCCTGTTACCAATAGCTGGCGAGGTGGGGGCCGGTTCGCAGCTGTCGCTTGCTGCCATGCAGGTTTTAGGTGTTCCATTGGCTGAATTGGCCGAGGTGCAGGTGTATATACGCTAGGGCGTAGACCTATAAACGGCATTGTGATTCAAGGTATGAAACAGGGAGAATTTCATATCTGGGACATTTTGGTTAACGCAAGAACAATTCAATAACATCAAGCCACTACTGCCGAACAAACCGCGTGGTGTGCCACG
>JAJRPO010000033.1 GCA_024280735.1 Alphaproteobacteria bacterium
CACACAGGCTGGCAGCCGTTCTGGCCGTCGAACCCGAAACAAAATGCTCGGTCAAACGGTTCTGCTTATAGTGGCTGAGTCGGCTCTTTCGCATATGGCCCATGATAACCCCTTTTTTGGGTTATCTGGGTCAGCCCCCAATTAAATTCCCTTTCCAGCATACATTTACGTCACATTAGTAACTGTGTGTTAGCTGGTTTAGGACTTCCCTCTTTGACAGAGCCGTAATTAGTCCCTATATTAGAGGTGCGGCGGCACTACTTCGGTATCCGCATTAAGACCCTACCAAGGGCCACTGGCCGACGGAACGAAAGCAAGTTTCTGGTCAGCGCTGTGAGGCCCCATAGGTGAAAACCCTTGGGGCTTTTGCTTTTTCCTAGCGGCTAGTTAAGTATATAGGCCCCCAATTTTGGTAAGTGGTACCAGCGACTGGTCTCGAACCAGTGGCCTCTTGATTCACAGTCAAGCGCTCTAACCTACTGAGCTACGCCGGCACTAGGCGAGCAATTAGCGGGGCGCGGGTGTGATTGCAAGGGCGATGTCACTTGAAATCATGCCAAACTGACGCTACAGCAGAATTTCTAAAGCGTTTCGACTTATCGTTGAAACGCATTCCCCCGCCTTTCGCTTACGCTCGAATAGGAATTGCGTTGTTTGATGAGTCAAAGAAAAGTCGAAACGCTCTAGTGATGGAGAATACCATGGGTATCAATAAACAAAGCAACATTGAAGCAAACTTACAAATCGGCCCGACGTCAGAGGGCATGGTGCGTTTGTATATAGAGGCAGAAGGCGTCGAAATTCCGCTGGATTTCACCCCAGAAGAGGCCGACGAGATTGCCGAAGAAATCCGCGCGGCGGCGGCAGGGGCGCGGGCGGTTACGAAATAGCCCCCTTTTCTTATCATTGTTCTAAAAATATCCCCGCGCGGAGCGCATAGAATCTTTTCCTTACACTGCGCCAGTTGGTCCTGGATCGGTAAAGCCGCGCAATTGATCCGCCGTATTGCGGGCGAATTTCAGGATCAACTTCTTGCGCCGTGCCGTATTCAACTTTATCTCTGGCCCGTCGCGGATCACCTCGGCGTCATAAGCATCGGCAATAATCAATCCAGTTTCGGGTGGCAGTAATTCAACCGGAAAATGCGCGTCAACCGCCCAATAAAACCGATCACACCATTCCAGGTATCCCTGCCATTTATGATCCGTCATAAAATCCGCGCGGCTGGATTTGCATTCCACCACCCAGATTTCCCCCTTTGGCCCAAGCGCCATCAGATCAACCCGCAGCCCGCGCACAGGTACAAATTCCGTAAGGCAACAGAAATCATGCTGGCGTAGATGCCGCGCCACGCCGCGGGCGATCAACTGGCCGGGTTGCAAATTATCTGTCATGCCTCAATAGGAACAATCCAAGAACGACCTGTCAAGCGGGAACCCGTGGTTGATTGACAAATTATGCCCAAAGGGTAAGCTGCCACCAATCATAATTCAGTCAGAGATTTGGAAAAGCCATGACATTCATCCCCAAAGGTTCCGAAATTCACATCGGTGTCACCCAGTCACAAGTGCCTGCAGCCAGCGTTTTTTCCGCGCCGGTTTTGTTGAAAGGCGGCGGCATGGTCGTGGGTTGGCAAAGCACCTTTGACGGGGCGACCCATTTGCGGATGGTCGATAAAGCCGGGGTTTTGCAAGGTTCCGAAATTATCGTAGGCGACCGTTATGGCGCCATTAACGATATTATTGCTTTCAAAGGCGGCGGTTTTGCGACCTTTTACAGCAGTATCGTCGGCGGCAGCAGCCGCGAGTTATCCATGCAGAAATTCAACAACGATGGCAGTTTGGACGGCGATGCTAAAGCGATCATCACACCTGTTGCCGATGCAAAGTTTGGCGGCTTGCCAAGTAATATGAACGTAACCCAGCTTGAAAACGGTAATTTTTTGATGACTTGGGAAATACCGGATAAGCGCGACGGGGCTAGTTTTGACCAGATTTCTGTCCGGGGCCAGATTTTTGACACAGATGGCCAGACAATTGGCAAGGTGCGGGATATGTTTGCCGGTGCCAACTCGGCGCAACGCGACAGCGAAGTGACAGCGACCAAAGACGGCGGCTATATTTTGACCTGGCGTGAAAACACCGGCATCGTGAACGGCAATGATATTTTTGTGCAGAAGTTCAATGCCAAAGGCAAGCCGGTGTCCGGTTCCAAAATGGCCAATACCGATGTCCTTGGCGAAGATTCTGATCCGGTTGTAACCGAGTTGAGCAACGGCAAGTTTGTTGTCACTTGGTGGGGCGGTTTTAATGTGGACGGGGACAGTTGGGGCGTGTTCGCCCAGATGTTCAACAAGAATGGCTCCAAGGCGGGCGATCAGTTTCAGGTCAACACCAACACCTCATCGCAACAATGGGCACCGGACATCGAGGCCCTGCCAGATGGCGGTTTTATTGTTACTTGGCAGTCGTTTACCTTTGAGGACGAGGTTGGCGGCCAACATGGCAGTGGCGCGGAAATCATCGCGCAACGCTTTGATTCAAAGGGACAACCGATTGGCACCGAGTTTCAGGTCAACACCTCGGACGGGGCATCGCAATGGTATTCCTCGATTGATGTGGCAGACGACGGCAGCTTCGCTGTCAGCTGGCAATCGCACCACCTTGGCGGCGATAAATGGCAGATCATGACGCAACAGTTTGAGGCGCAAACCTACGGCAATGCCGGCAACAATCGCATTCGCGACAAGGCGGGCGCAGATTGGGTTGACGGCTTGGATGGCAACGACCGGATTTTTGGGCTGAAAGGCAATGACAAATTATATGGCGGCACAGGCAATGATCTGCTGAATGGCGGGGTTGGTAAAGACAAATTATTTGGCGGCAGCGGTAACGACGATCTGCGTGGCGGCGGCGGCAAAGACCTGCTGAAAGGCGAGGCAGGCGACGACATCCTGAACGGGGGCAAAGGTGCGGATAAGCTCTATGGCGGCAAGGGCACGGATACCTTTGTGTTCAAGGCCGGCGTTGATGGCAAGGATAAGATTTTCGGCTTTGACGCGGGTGAGGACAGCATCAAGATCAGTAATGGCAGCGATGTCACCGTCAGCAACGCTAACGGTAACACCCTGATAGAATATGACGGGGCAGACGGGTCCATTCTGCTCAAAGGTGTGGTGCTGGCGGAGGCGGATATAAGTTTCGAGTTTGTTTGACCGGAGTGTGGTCCTGCAAACCTCGCTAAAAACCGCGCTATCTCAGGTAAAATCTTTTGGCACCCTTGCCCGAATCCCCTAAATGCGCTACCTTGGGGATAGGCGGGTACTGCCCTTCATGTGTTGGAGCCTTATTCCGTTGGCCAATAAGTTTCTATAGGGAGCCGGCTCTGCGACTGACCCTGGTCTAACGTATCTAGCGCCCACCTGTTCTAGCAGGCTCATGGGAATTCCTCGCTCCCACGGAAGCGCCGCGTTATGCGTATGTGGTCCCGCCGCTTTAACCCTATCGGGGGTCGTTTCTTTGTGGAAACCAATGCCGGGTTAGGCTAGCAAATCCCCATGACACATATTTCCAAGATCAAAGATAAAGCGCGCAAGGCCGCTTATGTGGTGCGCAAACCTGCCCATGCAAAAGGGCTGGATGAAGCGGCAAACCGGACCTTGCTGGGGCAATTGGCGCTGTATCCGGACGCGCAAATCATATCTGCTTATATGCCGATCCGCACAGAAGTGAGCCCGCTTGCCGCCATGACCATTTTGCACAGCCAAGGCAAACAGATTTGTGTGCCCGTGATTCAGGGCGCTGACACGGCGTTGTTGTTTCAGGAGTGGACGCCGGACAGCGAAATGGTGGCCGGTCCCTTTGGTGCCTCCGTGCCCGCCGAGGGAATGATGCTGCACCCTGATGTGCTGATCACGCCGCTGCTGTCGTTTGACAAGAAATGCTATCGGCTGGGTTACGGTGGCGGGTTTTATGACCGCAGTTTTGAGCAGCTGATAGCGCTAAAGCGGGTGATCGGCATCGGGTTTGCCTATAGCGCACAAGAAATTCGCAAGGTGCCGCGCGATCACCACGATCATCAACTCGACGCCATAGTGACCGAGACTGGCGTGACTTCTCGGTAGCTCTCCCGCCAAATCCGCGTGAATTGAAATTCACTTGATTTGTTGGGCCGCGCCGAGCTGCGCTCGGTGGGCTTGACGCAAGGGTTGCGCGCCCATATGCCCCCCCCATGAGAATACTGTTTTTAGGCGATGTAATGGGCCGCGCCGGGCGCCGCGCCATTACCGAGAGACTACCCAAGATGCGCAGCGACTGGCGCTTGGATTTTGTGGTGGTGAACGGCGAAAATGCCAGCAATGGCATGGGGCTGTCCGGCACCCATGCCAAGCTGTTGCTAGAGGCGGGGGCCGATTGCATCACCCTTGGTGACCATGCCTTTGACCAGAAAGACATGCTGCAATTCATCGAACATGAGCCGCGCATCATTCGGCCGCTGAATTTTGCACCAAACGCGCCGGGCAAAGGCGCGCGGATGTTCCCTGCCACCCAGGGGCGCAAGGTTTTTGTGGCGCAGGCCTTGGGGCAGGTGTTTATGAAGCGCGCCTATAATGATCCCTTCTCCGAGCTGGACCGCACCCTGAAACTGGCCCCGCGTGGTGGGCAGGCGCAGGCTGTGCTGGTGGATTTCCATTGTGAAGCCACGTCCGAGAAAATGGCCATGGGGCATTGGCTCGACGGGCGGGCATCGCTTGTGGTGGGCACCCATACCCATGTGCCAACCGCCGATACGATGATCCTGCCGAGGGGCACCGGATTTCAATCGGATGCGGGCATGTGTGGCGACTATAATTCCGTGATTGGCATGGACAAGGCCGAACCGATGCGCCGCTTTGTGACGCAAATGCAAAAGGAACGCTTTACCCCTGCCAAAGGTGAGGCGACGCTCAGCGGTGTGTTTGTGGAAACAGATGACAAGACCGGGGCCGCAAAACGCTGCGAGCCTGTGCGTTTTGGCGGATTATTGGCGCAGCAAATTCCGGTTTAAATCGTTTCGACGAACAGTCGAAACGATTTGATCTGGGGCGCTGCCCTGAACAACAAAGGATTTAAAATATGTCCACCACTTCATACGCCCTGATTATGCTTGCGGCCGGAATCGGCATACCGATCCTTGCAGCACTGAACGCGGCCCTTGGGGTGCGGATCGGCAGCCCTGTCGCGGCCGGGGCAATCCTGTTTGTGATTGCGCTGGGGGCAACGGTTCTGGTGCTCGTGTTCACCGGCCCCGCCCCATTGGTTCAGGCACAATTTGCCCCCAAACATCTGTTCTTGGCGGGGCTGCTGGTGGCATTCTATGTCCTGAGTATCACTTACGTCGCCCCCCATTTCGGGGTCGGAAATGCGGTGTTCTTTGTCCTGCTGGGCCAGCTGATAAGCGCCGCATTGATCGATCATTTCGGCCTGTTCGGGGCGCAGATCAGCCCCTTGACTTTGACGCGCTCTATCGGGATCGGCCTGATGGGGCTGGGTGTTTTTGTGACGCAACAGGTGTAGCTTAATCGGGGGGATCGCGCTTAACTGTGGTGGCTGCTCAGGTCCTCGTGCAATGGCCTTGTCATGGAATTCAAAATGGCGCTCAACAACGCCCGCGATGATGACAAATCGAAAAAGTAACGGCGATACATCAAGGTATCCAAAGCGAGGGTTGCCGATTTTGGTGGGCGCACTGTTACAGTTTTTGCGGCGATTACGGCAAAATTGAGGGGTCGCACCTGCACTCCGCACAGCAGGAATTGCTGGCAGGGGGAGGGCATTTTCCAGAGAGGGAAAATAGTAAAGGCGGGCCCGCCGTTGCGGTTTTGTTGCCGTTCAGGGGTTTTAAGCCTGCACCTAGTGATCTTTCGGTGATTTGGCAGTTCCGGTCGGGGTGTTAATCCGATGGGTCCGAAACCTTGGGTGAACCTGCTTGCTAATAGGAGGAACACCCGTAAACCACATTTTGACGTCGAGGCAGGTTATAGCGCGCAAACCCCTGCGATCCCGTTAGCCATGCGTACGGTGCCTTTGGGTGCCTTTGCTCTTGAGCCTGCGCGCCACTTGCGCCACTCTGGGGTTATCAACCACAAGGGATTTTGGAATGCTGGGCACGCTGATACCCGAAGGCTGGCAGGCGGCAATCGCGATGATTACGGTCGCGGGCATGTTCATCCTGTTCATCCGAGAGATGTACCCGACCGAAGTGGTGGCCCTGAGCGGTGCCGCAGTGTTGTTGCTGACAGGTGTGCTGCCCTATGACCGCGCGCTGGCGGTGTTCTCCAATCCCGCGCCCTGGACCATAGCCGCGATGTTCATTCTGTCCGGCGCGTTGGTGCGCACGGGGGCGTTGTCGAGCTTGAGCAATTGGGTGATGAAACACGGCAAGGAGCGGCCTAAAACTGTGATTGCAGGGGTGGGGGCGTTTACCATTCTGGCCTCAGCTTTCATGAACAACACCCCCGTGGTGGTGGTGCTGATCCCCGTGGTGATGCAGATGGCGCGGATGCTGGGGACCAAGGCGTCGAAATTGCTGATCCCGCTCAGTTATATGGCGATTTTTGGCGGCATGCTGACGTTGATCGGCACCTCCACCAATCTGCTGGTGGATGGGGTGGCGCGGGCGGCGGGGATGCGGCCCTTTACCCTGTTCGAGGTCACGCCGATGGCGATATTTTTGGCGATTTACGGCGCGATTTATCTGGTGGTGCTGGCCCCGCGTCTGTTGCCGGAGCGCCAAAACATGGCGGAAATGCTGCGCGATAAATCGACGATGAAGTTTTTCACCGAGGTGATTATTCCTGAGGGGTCCGCATTGGTCGGGCAAAACCCCTTTGGCATTGAGGCATTCAAACGCGACGGGGGCCGCGTGATTGACGTGGTGCGCGGCGAGGAGACCTTGCGGTTTCAGTTTCCAAAAGTGATGTTGCAGGCAGGCGACCGCGTGGTGTTGCGCACCCGGATTACCGAGCTGTTGGGCCTGAAAGACAGCAAAGACGTTGTGCTGGCCGATAAGGTCTCATCGCGCGAAACCACCACCGTCGAGGCGCTGATTTCGCCGGGCTGCCATATGATAGGGCGCAGCCTGCGCGGGTTGCATCTGCGCAGGCGCTACGGGGTTTATCCGCTGGCAGTGCATCGGCGCAACCAGAACCTGGGCACGGATTTAGGCGACATCGTTATTCAGGTTGGCGACACGCTGCTGCTGGAGGGCGAGGCTGGCGACATCCAGAAAATGTCGCAAGATCTGGAGTTGGTGGACCTGACCAAACCAGAGGCCCGCCCCTTTCGTCGCAGCTATGCACCGCTGGTGATCCTGACGCTGGCGGGGGTTGTGATCCTGTCGGCCCTTGGGGTGGCGCCGATATTTGCGCTGGGCATGGTGGCGGTGGCTTTGGTGCTGCTGACGCGCTGTATTGATGCGGAGGAGGCCTTTGCCTCGGTCGATGGTCGCCTGCTGGTGCTGATATTCTCGATGCTGGGGATTGGCGCGGCTTTGCAAGAAAGTGGCGCTGTGGCCCTGCTGGCCAACGCCGTCGCACCCTACCTGATGGGCCTGCCGCCGTTTCTGGTGGTCTGGGCAATCTACCTGCTGACCTCGGTGCTGACAGAACTGGTGTCCAACAACGCCGTCGCCGTGGTTGTCACCCCCATCGCCATCGCGCTGGCAGGGTCCTTGGGCATAGACCCGCGCCCGCTGGTGGTGGCGGTGATGGTCGCCGCCAGCGCCAGTTTTGCCACGCCCATCGGCTATCAGACCAACACGCTGGTTTACGGGCCGGGGGGGTATTCGTTCACGGATTTTATGAAAATTGGCATACCGCTTAATCTGACGGTGGGGTTGTTGGCGAGTTTGATGATCCCGTGGTTTTGGGAGTTTTGAGGGGGAATGAATCCACACGAATTTGACCTGCTGAGCAATGAAATCGCAGCTGCAAAATATTTCAAGCAGTCTTTCAATGACTCTGTTGTTGAGTGGGCCGTTTTTCTAATGGAGCAAGGCTATACCGACCCGTGCCTTTGTGAATTGGCAGGTCAAACTGCCCCCTTCCATTGGTCTGAAATTGATCCTCTGATAGCTGAGTGTCTGGTGGCCGCAAAAATCGACTTGCCTTTGACTGATCAGGCTGCCGCTAAAAACCTGTTTTACCGACGCGTTGAGGCCCTTGTTGCCAGCCAAGGGACAGATTTAACGATACTTCGCGGTCTGCAAGAGTTTGTCTTCGCGGATGAAAAATGGCGAGCGTCGCTACAGGATTTCTACCTTTTGGGCTATGCTGTCGAGGAGGAATTGGCGTTTGGTGAGCAACATTATTGGGACGGGCTGACAACGGAAAATTGGTCTCAAGTTGTGCTAGAAGCATCGATGGAGTGGCTGGCGCAATAGGACGCGATAGATGGAGTGTAAGCTTACCCCCCGCCTACCGAGCCCAAACCTGCGGATACAACTCGCCGCTAATTCGATCTCTCGGCGCCAAACCTGGCCGATTGCCCCGTCTTGACCCCATCGCGCAGTTGCAAATACAGTGTTTGGAATAGACTTAAGACTGGAATTTGAGACATGAAACCCCTGCTGGGCCATTGGCAACTGATTGTAATCACGGCGCTGGTGTTCGCGCTCTGGGGGACGCCCGTTGTAACGCCGCTGAAAATCCTGATTGTGTTTTTCCACGAGGTTTCCCACGCAATGGCCGCGCTTTTTACCGGCGGCAGTGTGGAGCGGATTGTGCTGTTTACCAATCAGGGCGGGTTCGCGGAAACGCGCGGCGGCAGCGTGGCGATGATTTACACGGCGGGTTATCTGGGGTCGTTGATGATCGGGGTTTTGCTGTTTGTGCTGGCGGTGCGTACCGACAAAGACCGGATTATTATGGGCGCGCTTGGGGTTGGGCTGATGGTAATCACGGCACTCTATACCCGCAACAGCTTTGGCCTTGGGTTCGGTCTGGCGGTGGGTGGCCTGATGATCCTGCTGGCCTATAAGTTCAGCAGCGCGGTCAGTGATCTGACCCTGCGGGTGATTGGCCTCAGCAGCATGATCTATGCACCCTATGACATTGTCAGCGACACGCTGCTGCGGGTTGAAGGTAGCATGGGGCAGTATTCCGACGCCTATCAATTTGCCAGTGTCACCTTTGGCAGCGGCAAGATGTGGGGGGTGATTTGGCTGCTGGTCAGCTTGCTGGTGATTGGGGTGTGCCTGAGGTTTGGGTTGGGGGAGCGGAGTAATATTGGGTTTAAGCGGAAACAGCTTTAGGCTCTACATCCATTAGTAAGGTGCGCCGTCCATTGGGTGATTAAGCAAATACGACGCAAAAAACGCTCGCACTTGGTCTTCGTCTCCTCCAGTTGGAAAATCATCGTCATACAACGCACTAATGAAGACTAGATCAACCAGTGTTGGCACCCGAAAATTATTCCCCCTTCCGGTAATTGTAGGAAAGTAACCAGGTGTTTCGTTGAGGCCTATGGCATCCCAAAGCTGTTGAGGGAGACAATATTCTAGATCATCTGGGTGAAAGAAAATGTAAACTCGACCAATTGTGGCACGATACTCTGTTGAAACGAAACAGCTAGCCCCTTCGGGGTATTCTTTTTCAGTGGCGAGCGTATCCCAAGTCAAATAATCTGGATCCAAAGTTTCAAAGTGTTCGACGGCATGACGATCACCTAGGCGAATGGCTTTATCCTTTAGAAAATCAATTCCACCAGAGTAAAAAACGATAGCGGATTTTTCTACATCCGTCGTAGGAGGGGTCGTAAATCCGGCGGTCCATAACCCAGATTTCAAGATTTTTTCGATCGACGCTATTTCAGAAGACTCGAGCGCGCCTTTTTCCATGAAAGCTTTGATCGGGAGTATTTTTGTATTCCAGCGAAAATAGGGTTGTGTGCACTCCCGCCTAAACGACCAGCAATTGAACACTGATTGCAAAAACACTGTAGTAATTTTTTTGTCAGTCAACAATTCTGAATAATCGACCGGTTCGTTTGAACCTCGTTTTGGGCCATCCAGAATGCTTCCATTGGAGGAAAAAGTAAACCGATTAGGTGGAGTGGATTTCACTCTACTTTCATCAAAAATCCGTGCGTTGATGTTTGGAACAAAGTTCTTGTCCTGCTCAGGGGGTGACTGAGCCAAAGAAGGCGTTGGGGTGAGAAAAATCAGACATAACGCGGCCCAGAAAGCCAAATAATACTGACTAAGCGGTTTATGAAACGGGATATGCCAATCAGTCATTAACCGTCCCCTCACAACGGCCAAAACACCAATATCGCCGGAATGCTCACGGCGACGATCAAGATCTCCAGCGGCAGGCCTGTGCGCCAGTAGTCGCCGAAGCGATAGCCGCCGGGGCCTAGGATTAGGGTGTTGTTCTTGTGGCCGATGGGTGTGAGGAAGGCGCAACTGGCGGCCACGGCAACGGCCATTAGGAACGGGTCTGCGTTGACGCCAAGACTCTCGGCCATTTTGATGCCGACGGGGGCGGCGACGATGGTGGTGGCGGTGTTGTTCAGCACATCTGACAGGGACATGGTGACGATCATTAACACGGTCAGGATCACCCAGGGGGCCATGCCTTCGGTCAGGTCAATCAGGGAATTGGCGATGAGTTGTGTGCCGCCGGAGGTCTCGAGCGCTTGGCCCAGCGGGATCATCGAGCCGAGCAGCACGACGACAGGCCAGTTGACGTGGTCATAGACCTCGGCCAAAGGCACGATGCGGGTCAACACGTAGAGCGAGACCACGACGCCAAGCGCCACGGGCAGGTAAACGAGGCCAAAGCTGGCGGCGGCGACGGCGGCGGCGAAAAAGCCGATGGCCATCCATGTTTTGGAGTTTTGGGTGACATTGAGGCCGCGCTCCGCAAGGGGCAGGCAACCGAGCCAGTCGATCACCTCGTTTACCGCGTCTGACGGGGTCAGCAGCAACAGGATGTCGCCGGGCAGGATTTCCGTGCGCCGCACCTGTTTGTTGATGCGTTTACCGCTGCGTGAAATGCCCATCAGGATGGTGTTTTTGCGCCAGTTCAGCCCGATGGCAATGGCGGTTTTGCCAGTGATGCGGGCGTCCTCGGTGACGACGACCTCGGTCAGGGACAGGCCTTCGCCGGCGGCGGCGACATTGTCTTGGCGGGCGGGATCGGCGAAATCGAGTGCAAGTGTGGCGCGGAATTCATCCAGCGCGTCGGGGGCGGCCTCCAACACCAGCGCGTCGCCAGCTTGCAACGCGTTTCTGCGCGCGGTGCCGTAAACCCGTTTGCCGCCGGTGATCAGTCCCAGAATGGCGACGTCGGCTTTTTCGGCCTCCTCGCGCAGATCAACCAAGCGTTGGCCGATCAGTTTTGAACCCTCTGGAATGGTCAGTTCAGCCACATAATCGCCGATGTCGAGCAACGTGTCGCTGGCACTGGAGTCGCCCTCGTGGCGCGGGATCAAGCGCCAGCCGATGGTGGCGACAAACAGCAGGCCAGCGGTGGCGGCGATCAACCCGACGGGGGCGAAATCGAACATTTTGAACGGTTCGCCAAAGGCGTCCTGGCGGATGGTGGCAATGATGATGTTGGGCGGGGTGCCGATCATCGTAACCATGCCGCCGAGGATGGTGGCGAAGGATAAGGGCATCAGCGACAGGCCCGCGTCGCGCTTGGCCTTTTTGGCGGTTTGGATGTCTACGGGCATCAGCAGGGCGAGGGCGGCGACGTTGTTCATAAAGGCCGACAGCACCGCACTGACGCTGCCCATTATGGTAATGTGCATGCCGAGCGAGCGGCCGGATTTGATCAGGGATCGGGTGATCAGGTGCACCGCACCGGAGTTGACCAAACCCGCCGAGACGATCAACACGAGGGCAACAACAAGGGTTGCCGGATGGCCAAAACCGTCGAAGGCGTTTTTGGTGGGCACGGCCCCCGCCAATACCCCAACCATCAGCGCCCCGAAGGCCACAATGTCATAGCGCCAGCGGCCCCAGAGCAATAAGGCGAAGAAGCCGCCGAAAAGGCTGAAAAGGACGATTTGGTCAGTGGTCATGGGGCGGCTCCTGTTTGGGGGTATAACAAGCCGATTTAGCGCGGTAATGCAATGCGGTAAGAAAATGCAGGCCGTTTTGTGCTATTGCGATCTCCGAGAGGTTTCCGCCATTCCGGTAATTTACCAGGCCCCTGCAAGGAGTACACCTGAAGAACGTGCCGTTTGCAAGAATCCGGCCTAGGCAGGCTAACGCAGGCTGGTGGTTTTGGCGGCCAAGTTACTGCGCAAAATCGAGCTGATGTTCAACGCCCCACAGGCCCAAGCGTGATATGACAGCGTGCCAAGTGTTGCTCGTGTGGGGCTGGCTCACAGTTGACTGACTCAAATGAATCTGCGAGCATCGTTAGACAAAAATCGGCCAGCCTTTAGTGGGCATTTTAAAAGCACTGTTTAGGCTAAAGGAAAGACTGGGCCACTTCCTAAATAATTTACGTTCTGAAAGGACACATGAAATGGCACTTACAATTGTAACCGCAGATGACATCGATGGCATTACGTTTATAGAAGGTACTGATATTACTGTTCTTGCCGGTGTTACTGTCTCTAACGCCGCTGCAGGCGGTGATGCGCTGAAAGTGACGTCAGCCACCTATAGTCTCGGCCATATTTCCGTTCTAGGCACTTTGGTAGCGGCCGGTGACGGGATCGATATATGGAGCTCTTTGGGTGCAACGAATGCCGTCAGTGGAAGTTCGATCCACATAGGGGCAACCGGGCAGATAACGGCCAATAATAACGGAATATTTTTGGAAGACGGTGCCACTGCCAGCCCAATAATAAACTACGGTGAAATATTTGGAAATACTCACGCTATCTATATCTCTGGTGTATCCGGAACCGCCGCCTTTAATATCGAAAATCATGGTACGATGTCGGCTTTTTCCGACAGCACAATCGTAATACTGGCCAATAATTCGGGCAGTATTCTGAACACCGGGATGATGAGCAATAGTGGAGCTAACGCGGTTGTCAATGTCCTTTCTGGCGGCCTATTGAGCCTGACTAATTCTGGCACCATCAGCACGAACGATGTTTTTGCCATCACTAGCGCGTCGGAATCCCATATCCTCAATAGCGGCGATATTTTCGGCAGTATCTTGACTGGGATTGCGGACGATACCATTCGCAATTCCGGCTTGATTGACGGCGATGTTAACCTTGACAGCGGGGCGGACACGTTTGACGGGCGCGGCGGTGAAGTCACTGGCGATGTCAAAGGCGGTGTTGGCGATGATACCTATATTGTTGATGA
>JAJRPO010000034.1 GCA_024280735.1 Alphaproteobacteria bacterium
CCCAGAGTGCGGATTGCCAAAATGCGTGTGGTGGATCGGGATTTGCCGATCTACACCTACAAGGATTCTGGCGAGGTGGACAGTTGGACCGTGGCGCGGCGCGCCTTGGGGCGGGGTGGCAGCCGCTGGTTGCCGGTGCGCAAACCGCACCTTTATGCCGCCGAGGTGTTCCAGAGTATGGCGCGGTCGCAAGGGATTAAACTGCCGCGTGCGGTGGTGTCCAAAGGGGCGGCCAAGGGCACGGTTCTGGTCGAGCATAATAGCGAGCAGTTGCAAGTAATACTAAAGGCTTTGTTGAAGTTTTCCAACAACATGACGGCCGAGGCGATCGGCATGACCGCCAGTGCGGCGCGGGGTAGGGCTGTTGGGTCGCTCAAGGCGTCGGCCAAGAAGATGACGGACTGGACGGTCAGCCACACGGGCGCGCGCAAGTCGAAGTTTGTGGATCATTCCGGATTGGGCACGGGATCGCGGTTGACGGCGGGGGATATGGTATCCGCGCTGGTGCGGCAGGGACCGAACGGATCACTGGCGCATTTGCTGAAACCGATTGCGTTGCGGGACGCAAACGGGCGGGTGATCAAGGGGTATCCGGTCAAGGTTCATGCCAAAACCGGCACGCTGAATTTCGTGTCGGCCCTGGCGGGCTATGTGACCGCGCCGGATGGCACGAAACTGGCATTTGCGATGTTCATGGCCGACGAAAAACGCCGCGCAGGCGTGGCCAAATCGGACCGCGAGGCACCGCAAGGGGCCAAGTCGTGGAACAAGGCGGCCAAGCGGTTGCAGCAGGCGCTGATTGAAAGATGGGCGACTTTGTACGGGACGTGATGTTTCGTACAGATGGTACATTTCAGCGCCGATTATGTACAAAACCGGCTTACAGCGCCCCGATCAATTCGGCATAGCTGGAAAATAGCCAAATAGTGCCATTGATTGCCGCGCTATGGTTCATCGTAAACAAAAGATAAAACAAAATGATCGGCAGCCAGATCGAGGCCGAGATCATAAAGCAGACCATCGCGGACCCTTGCCAGCCGTCTGTGTCCGAGCCTTCGCCACCCAAGGTCAGTTTTCTGATGGTCCAGTTGCGCAGGGCGGTGGGATACTGGATTAGAATTGTCGCAACCCCAATCATCAAATGCAGCAGGGTGGGGAGCAATGTGGAGCCGAGCATCAGGGCCAGCCACCAGAAATCTGATGGGTTACTTTTCAACTGATTGAACAGAGCGGCAAGATCAAGCAACGGGGTGCCATCCTGCGGACGGACGAAGTGGATGTAGCTGATCAATGCAAAACCGAGCAGGAAAAATATCAAAACACCACCGAGGGTATCAAGCAGGGCGTTGAACCAGACAGGTTTTGTCAGGCCACGGCGCAACAGATAGCGGGTCAGGCCGGTCGAGGTGAAATCGGCCAGCGCGTTAAAGATCGGGAAAATGGCGAAGAATAACAATAGGTAGGTTGGCGAGGGCAAATCGGAGGTAGAAAAACTAGGAACCCGCTGGACTGCAACTAATAGCAAAATAAGTAGGAGGATCAGATAAAGTATGCGGAAAACAGGTTGGAAACCGAATCTTGCCTCAGTAATGGAGATCACAATGGCGAGTCCGATTACAACGGCGATTATTCCCTTGAGACCGAGTGTAAGAATAATTGTGAATATGATCGCAGTTGTAGTTCCAGCAAAGCCAACGGTAACAAATGCTAATGCAAAAAGCCTGCAAATGCGACGTCTGTTGGCAGACCGACCCGATTTCCAACGAAAAATAGGATGAATAAACTGCCGAAAAATACCACAGCCTTGAGAATGGAAATTGGTGTACGCAAACCGAATACTGTTTTTCTGTGAAACAAAAAAAACATAAAAAACAACAAGGCCAAAAACCAGAAAATTACAATAATTCGTGCCGTTACTGATCCAGCCGGTGCAATCAGGATATTGCCCAATTGTAAAGTACCGCCAAATATCCATTGCCCAACAAACCAAAGCAGCGGAAAGGCAATGGCAAGCAGCATCGACAGATTGATCAACCCGTAACTGAAGGCAATGCGGGCGGGGTTGGCTTGTGCTTTAAGTTCATGGCTGGAAAGGGTCTGGTCAATCCGGTCCAGAATACGCCCCATGGTGCGCCTGTAGCGGGTTTTCCAGTTGTCTTGATAAAGGTTGCCGATCCAGCGTTTGCGGTTGGTGTCATTTTCCCACAGCTTGCCATAGGGGCTGCTGGTCAGCAGGAATACCAATGTGAAAAAGGGGCCGAATACAAACCAGCCCTTTGCCCAAAGAAATGCAAGTATTTGCCCCATTGTTTTACGCCCTTGCCCCGTCTCAACCTAACGTAGTTTAGGGCGGGAATTGGCGCAAGGTTTATACGTTACGGCATCACATGCCGCGCGCGGGCGCCGCGCTCGATGGCGGCAGCGTGCAGGCGGTCGATGTTGAATTCGTAGCGGATTTCCTCGAGCAGGCGCAGCTCGGCCTCTTTCAGTTGCCCGTCCGCAGCCGCCACATCGCAGGCCAGCGCATAGGCGGTTTCATACAGCCGTTCGGGCAAATCGTTGCGGATCAGGCCGAACAGGGCGTCCAGACCGTCTTCTTCGCCAAACAGGTCGAACACGGTTTGCGACACGGTTTTC
>JAJRPO010000035.1 GCA_024280735.1 Alphaproteobacteria bacterium
CGGTATCCCAAAAGCTCAATTCGGGTTATATTTGAAGGAGTGTGAGTGGAGATTTAACAACAGTGACCCTTCAGATCAGTTATTACAGCTAAGACAATGGGTTAGACATCATCTAAGGTAGTTATCTGGGTCAGCCCCAAGTATTTATACCCCGACGGCAGCCATTGTTACCGTGCTTTACACACCACCCACGCGGTTTACACCCGCGAAGATGGCACGTCGATGGCGCGGGCGGATAGGCCGGACCGCAATGGTACTTACGAGTTTGAAATTCTGGGATTTGAAGTGCTGGGGGCGGGGCAGGTTTACACCTGACCCCACTTTATGCCCGAAAGACCCATAATGCCCGACCAAAAAACGATCCGGCAACCAAGCCGGCAATTGCGGCAAAGACCAAGTGAAAGCCGGATGAGGTGTATATATCAGGGGAGACCGCCTTGAACACGCCGCCCACAAAATTCAACCAGAAGATCACCATTAAGGCAAGCATCGTGACCCATTCCCCCTTCAAGGTAATCGATTTACCCGAACGGCCTAAAACAACGCTACTTTGGAATCGGAAACCGAATGTCGCGCCAATCCAATATGTTGCAGCGAAAAGCACCCAGACCTTAGGTTCTACCGACAATCCATTCACCGCATTTAACGATAGCAGCCCGAGTAACGGCAGAAAATAAATCGGCAGGGTCAGCGTTGTTCGATCCTTCGATGCTTTCAGCCCCACAAAAACCAATCCCACCAAAAGCGGCCAAACCCACAAAGGGGCACCCGTTGCAAATCTTGCTATTCCGTCCATCTGTGCACTCCTTTTGTGTTTGTCTTGATTGTGCCCACAGACCACCACGCCCTAGATACGTGAAATGCAGGTTTCTTGCGCGAACAACGCATCCCTTAGCTGCCTTATACACGACCCGCATATTTGACTGTGGCGGAAAATGTGCTACCTGCTAGCCCCCATTGGGCTGGCGATGCGGATTTTCGCGGATTGCAATGGGACAATGGCCGTGCATTTCCCGCTAGCTGAACTTACGCCGCCACTCTGCGCGCGTTTCATAGACTCAGCGGTAGTTCTCGAACACCCTTTTTGGACACCTCAACCAATTGGTTTTCGGTGATCCCTTGCCATGCGTCACTGGTATCATGCAGCGGTTCCGA
This sequence comes from Alphaproteobacteria bacterium, assembly GCA_024280735.1. Lineage (GTDB taxonomy): Bacteria > Pseudomonadota > Alphaproteobacteria > Rhodobacterales > Rhodobacteraceae > Amylibacter. The sequence goes on from JAJRPO010000035.1 coordinate 1,156, forward strand.
GGCAATGGCACGCCCCCCGTGGTCCAGACAGCCCGACAGATAGAGCGACGGGCTTTTATCATCGGAGGCATGGCGGAAGCCAAATATCCGCGTGCCATCTGAAATCACACCCGTCAGGCGGATTGGTGAACTCAGCGCGTTGTTGTCCCGTGCAAGCTGCGTCACCTGTTTGATGGTCTTCTCAATTGCCAGCTTTGCATCCTGTTGCAGGCCATTGGTCAGCAGCAGCAGAAAGAACAGTTCTGAATCGGTACAGCCACGCCGTGCATTATAGTGATCGTCCATCAGCAGGTTTTCCACCTTGCGCCGGATCAGGGCAAAATTTCCGATGCCACCGTTATGGGCAAACGACCAGTTATCAAAGGTGAAAGGATGGCAGTTTTCCCGCGATGTGGTGCCAAAGGTCGAGGCCCGAACATGCGCGATGAACAGCTCCGATTTTACCATCCGGCAAATGCTGGGCAGGTTGGCATCCGACCACGCGGGCAACACATCTTTGTACAGACCCGGCGCGCCCGGCCCATCGTACCAAGCAATGCCAAACCCGTCACCATTTACCGCGAGCTTGGCTTCTTGGGCGTCTTGGCTTTGCTCTAGCAACGAATTTTCCGGCTTAACGATAATATTTTCAAGCGGGATACTGTTTCCGACATAAGCGACAAGTCTGCACATGGGGTTTTGAGCTTTCAAACAATGGAAAAAGGATTGGCGGTTGTCTATCGAATTTGTGCAAGACAATCCAGCCGTCTCGTAATAACCTTTGGGATGAATATCTTTCAAACTTGGAATGCCCGTTGGAAACCTTCACCACCCAAATCACCCACTTCACCCAGAGCTTCCAAATCAGCACTGCACCGGCGTCCTGCCTGCATATCCTGAAACTGTCTTTGCTTGATTGGTGCGCGGTTGCCCTTGCGGGTGTTGGGGAGCCGGTCAGTCGAATTACGCGTGATATGCTGAACAGTGAGGCAGGTACGCCGGAGGCATTTATATTTGGGCAGGCCACCCGATTGCCAGCCCGTGCAGCGGCACTGGCTAATGGCACAACGTCACACGCGCTGGATTATGACGACACGCATTTTCTGCATATCGGCCACCCAAGTGTTGCGATCTTTCCGGCGGCCCTGGCGCTCGCAGAACGCCAAAATGCCAGCGGTGCCGATTTCCTGACAGCGGCCCTTGTGGGATATGAGGCATCGTGCCGGATTGGTCACTGGTTGGGGCGGTCGCATTACGAGGCTGGTTTTCACCAAACCGCCACGGCGGGGGCGTTTGGGGCCACGCTGACCGCCGCGCGTCTGTTGAAACTGCCTGCGGATCAAACCCGTCATGCGCTGGGCTTGGCGTGTACCCGTGTTTCCGGCCTCAAGGCGCAGTTTGGCACCATGGGTAAGCCGTTCAATGCGGGGATGGCCGCGAGCAATGGCGTAGAGGCGGCGCAGCTGGCCAGCCACGGGTTCATTTCCAATCCAGAGGCTTTGGAAACGGCCTTTGGGTTTGCGGATACGCATGCGGCAGCGCAAACTGATAGGGCAGAGGTGTTGCGAAGGTTGGGTCGTGACTTTGTGCTGGAGCAAGTGCAGCATAAATTTCACGCCTGTTGTCACGGGCTGCATGCGGCGTTGGAGGCTTTGCAAACTCTGGAAATATCCGATTTGAATGACATCATCAGCGTGACCGTTCACACGCATCCACGGTGGCTGAAGGTTTGCAATAAGCCTTCGCCAACGACTGGACTGGAAGCTAAGTTTAGCTATCGGCAAACCGTGGCGATGGCCCTTGCGGGGGTGAATACAGGGGCATTGCAAAGCTATAGCGACGCCATTTGTCAGATACCCGAAATAAAGGCGCTGCGTGAGAAGGTTCAGGTGGTTGGGGATGGCAGTTTGGCGGATACAGCTAGTCGGGTGGTTTTGGTTTTGAGTGGTGGTGATCGTCGTGAGGCCAGTTTTGATCTGACCAAACCAATGGTTGCCAGCGCGCGTGAGAAACGAGTGCGCGAAAAGGCTGCTGCATTGATTGGAAACGAAAAATCTACGGCTCTCTGGATGGAATTGGATAAGCTTGGTCAGGCCGCGTCGGTGCAGGGTTTGGTTGGTGCTTTGTAACGCGCGGCGCTTTTGGCTTTTAAGCGGGGTTGGTGGTTGCTGTTGGGTATCCTCGTGTTTCTCAGCAGATGGCGTCTTGTGCTTTGTATGCGGTTAGGTTTTTATCTGCTTCGTCTTCAAAAACATCTTCGCCGAATTCAACTGTCTGAATGCGATCGAGGCGAAAATTTCGAAAGTCATGCCGTTTTTCACACCAAGTTGCCAACAACCATATTGGGCTACAGAAAATCAATGCCAGCGGGCGCAGGGTGCGAAAGGTGTCTCGTTGCAATTCGTCGGTGTAGCGGATGTGGATTTTTCGCCGAACACGAATACATTCGCGCAGATCTGAAAAACTGACGGTCCAAGGTAACTCAGATTGATTTGGGCCAACCTGATTGGGAATCGAATAAGTTGTGATCTGCTCCAGCTCCCCCTGAAGGTTTGCCGGTAGAACGGCCTGAATTTTGTCAAAAGCACTGTCCGCTTTCTTGGCAAAACGGGCGTCTGTCCAATGCCGCACCATGCTGATACCAAGGCCGATGGCCTCCAGCTCTTCGGGATCAAAAGTAACAGGAGGCAGGTAGTAGTGTTTGTCGATCATGTAACCGACCCCTGCTTCACCACTGATTGGCGTGCCAGAATCCATTAAATCCTGAATGTCGCGGTAAACCGTGCGGGTGCAAATTTCAAATTCTTCGGCAATACGTCTGGCCGTTACCGCGCGGCGGCGACCCCGAATAAAGTGAACAATCCTGATTAACCTGTCTGCTCGTCTCATCCAGCTACTCCTCTGGTTTGGAATAATTGTAGCTTAGTTACAGTCTACTGACACCATGCTGTCAGTAGACTGTTTTTATACAGATATTTCAAACGCTAACTAAAACGGAGAACCCCGATGAAACGAACACCCGTCAACCCATGGCCCTGGTCACTGAAACTCGGCTACAACCAAGCCGAAATAATCGAGGGCACCAACCGGCAACTGATCTGTGCAGGTCAAACCGCTGTCGATGGTGAAGGCAACCCGCAGCACACGCAGGATATGCGCAAACAGATCATGCTTACCCTTGATAACCTTGGGGCCGTTTTGAACGCCGCCGACATGGGTCTTGGCAACATCATTCGTCTTGTGATTTACACCACAGATGTTGACGTTGCCCTGAAGCACTTTGACGTTTTTGGCGCGCGTTTTGGGCCGCTCAATGCTGCCCCGCCCATGACCCTGATCGGTGTTACCCGTCTGGCCATCCCGGGACTGATGTTTGAGATTGAGGCCACTGCCGCCGATTGAGTGCGTTACCCGCGGCTCGAATGTGTGTTGGAAAACCATGTTCGAGTCGTGCTTCATCCGCGTGGCTGATATTTCCATTTCGCTTGGTAAATGCAGTATCAATCAATAATACCCTGCCAGAAAATACCCCTTGATCCAGCCCTAGGCTTTGTGAAACACTGGATCATGAAAACAAAAATAACAAAAACCAGCCAGACACCTTTACATTTCAATTTGAAAACAGCGCTAAATCGCGCTGAAAATAACTGTGAGGTGCGCCCATGTTGAGAGCCGCACCAATCTTGCGAAACCTGATAACGCCCAAACCTGTTGCAACACAGACTTACGATGATGCGAGTGAGGCCGTGGCGGCGATTCTGCTGATTTATCAGCAATCGACCTTGTTTCTACGGAAACATTTCACCCGATTTCAACAAGGCCTGAAACCGGAGGGGCATTACCGCGCCTTCTATCCTTTACTGTCAATCACCACCTCGACTTTTTCCCAGATCGATACGCGGTTGTCCTTTGGGCATGTGCCGGAACCGGGCACTTACGCCACCACATTGACCCGCCCCGACCTGTTTGAGGGCTACTTGCACCAGCAAATCAGCCTGCTGCTCGATAATCACAAAGTGCCTATTTCGGTGGGTGTGTCCGATGTACCAATTCCATTGCATTTTGCGCTGGGCGAGGGGTTCACCTTGTCGGGCGGGGATGCATCGGTTCATGATCGGCCCTTGCGTGATATTTTCGATGTGCCGGATCTGAAAACGACCAACGATGACATTGCCAATGGCGATGCCGAAGATGCGCCTGATGGCACGCGTCCATTGGCACCGTTCACGGCACAGCGGGTGGATTATTCACTGGCGCGTCTGTCGCATTATACGGCCACCGCGCCGGAGCATTTTCAGAACCATGTGTTATTCACCAATTACCAGTTCTACATTGAGGAATTTATCAACTTTAGCAAAGAGCAGCTCGCGAACGGCGAGGGTGAGTATATCAGCTTTGTGTCGCCGGGGAATGTAATCACCACGGACGGAACAACCGACATCGACGCGCCGTTGAAGACGCCGCAGATGCCTGCCTATCATCTGACCCGTGCCGACGGGTCGGGCATTACCATGGTGAATATCGGCGTGGGGCCGTCCAATGCGAAAACCGCCACAGACCATATTGCTGTGTTACGCCCCCATGCATGGCTGATGTTGGGCCATTGCGCCGGATTGCGCAACAGCCAGAACCTTGGGGATTTTGTGCTGGCCCATGCCTATGTGCGCGAAGACCATGTGCTGGATGCCGACCTGCCTGTATGGGTGCCAATCCCGCCCCTCGCCGAAGTCCAGATTGCACTAGAGCAAGCGGTGGCAGAGATTACTGGCCTGTCAGGCTATGAGCTGAAGCGCGTGATGCGGACCGGCACTGTCGCCACGATTGATAACCGAAATTGGGAATTGCGCGAACAATCCGGCCCCGTGCAACGCCTGTCAAAATCACGGGCTATTGCGCTCGATATGGAGAGCGCGACAATTGCCGCCAACGGGTTTCGATTTCGGGTGCCCTATGGCACGTTGTTGTGTGTATCGGACAAGCCGCTGCACGGAGAGTTGAAGTTGCCGGGAATGGCATCGGATTTTTACCAAACCCAAGTTTCACGCCATTTGAGGATTGGTATTCGCGCAATGGAGCATTTACGCGAAATGCCTTTGGAACGGTTGCATTCGCGTAAATTACGCAGCTTTGATGAAACCGCCTTCTTGTAGTGCCGAGTTTGGCGAAAAAGAGCCGAAAAACCCTATTTTTTATGGAAAAAATTGAGTCTGGCTGATTGTGTTGCACCGCAATATCTTGTTAAATGTGGCCGGACCCCCACGAGGGATCGACAAGAAACAACAAGGAGCAGTAATATGACTCAGAAACCTATGACAAAAACCCAGCTGGTTGCCGCCTTGGCCGAAGCAACCGGTTCTGACAAGAAAACAGCCAATGATTTTCTGGCAGCGGTAACAGACATCGTCACCAAAGAAGTGGCCGCTGGCGGTGCTGTAACCCTGCCTGGCCTTGGCAAATTTGCTTGTCGCGCGCGCCCGGATCGTATGGTTCGCAATCCCGCCACTGGTGAACAGATGCACAAAGATGCAGACCGCGTGGCCAAAGTGACCATTGCGAAAGCACTGAAAGACGTGATCAACGCTTGATCCTGTTTTAAAATTCTGAATACTGAAGGGGTCGCGTTATGCGGCCCTTTTCTTTTGTTGGGAACTCAATATGGACATTCGCTCGATGGTGATGGGGTTCACCTTTGCCTTGATGTGGAGTTCCGCCTTCACCTCTGCCCGCATCATTGTTTTGCAGGCACCGGCCCTCACAATCTCGTCGTTGCGGTTTATGATCGCTGGATTGCTGGCGGTTGGGATTGCCTATTTGCTGGGCCAACGGATCAGGTTGGATCGCCGCAATTGGCGCGCTGTTTTCATATTCGGTGTCTGCCAGAACGCGCTGTACCTGGGGCTGTTTTTTCTGGCGATGCAGCGGATAGAGGCATCGCTTGCCTCAATCATCGCCAGCGTTATGCCGCTGCTGGTGGGGCTGGCCAGCGCTGTTTTCCTGAAAGAACGGTTGAGTAAGCTGGGGGTGATCGGCCTGATTGTCGGTTTTGCCGGTGTCGCCATTATCATGGTGGCACGGCTTCAGGGCGGCATTGATATGCGGGGGATTTTCTACTGCCTCATTGGCGTGGTCTCGCTCGCGGCGGCTACGCTGTCGGTTCGGGGGGCGTCGTCCAAGGGCAATGTATTGATGGTCGTCGGCTTGCAAATGCTGGTGGGCAGTGCGGCGCTGTTTTTTCCAGCCCTGTTACTGGAGGAGCAGGTTATCAACTGGACGCCCACCTTAACGGCGGCGTTTTCTTATACCATCATCGTGCCGGGACTGATGGCGACAGTAATCTGGTTTCTGTTGGTGGAACGCATTGGGGCGACGCGCGCCTCTACCTATCATTTCCTCAACCCGTTTTTGGGTGTGGGAATCGCTGCAATTATCCTGGGCGAGACCTTGACCCTACAAGACGTCATCGGGGTTGTCGTGGTGATGGCGGGAATTTTCGCGGTGCAGTTTTCGCGGGTAAAGCCGACTTAGGCTTACTCCAGAACTTCCTGTACGATGGTATCCAGCAAGGCTTGAACTTCCTTCATCGGGCCGTCGGGATAGATGCGATGCCCAACTTTAACGCCCTCCTCGTTTTCAAACACAAATACGGAATAGGGACAGTTGACCACGTTCAGCGGGTTCGCTTCCATCACTTTGCGCGACAAAACAGCAGAGCAGAACAGATAAATGTCAGCCGCCACAAAAATCTGCTTGGTGCCACCAACATCTGCCGCTGTGCGGTTCAACATTTCGCCGACATGGCTGACATAATCGATATTCAGGCCTTGGCCGATGATCGCACTTTCGGTTGCAAAGGTGGCATCTTCAAAATCACCCTCAAAGGGGTAGGTTACCACGTCCTGCGCGGATACCTGTGCGGCGATGGTACAGAATATTGCGGTAATGAATGACTTGAACATTGCTAGGCTCCTCGGTGCAATCGTATCATTAAAGGGCGCTTACCACCAGAATATTGCCGACACTGGCGGAGTAGTAACGTAAAACGGCGCTTTTCAAAGCGCCGTTTTTGATGAATTCACCGGTGTTATTGCGACACGGATTTCAAATACTCAACCATGCCGTCGAGGTCTTTTTCCTTTAGGCCTTTAAAAGACATTTTGGTTTTATTAACGAATTTCTTGGGGCTGGTTAGGAAGGTCCGCAGATTTTCCTCAGTCCAGACACCACCATCGGCAGCCAGTGCCAACATGCCTTTGGAATATTTATAGTCAGGTTTGGAACCCATTTCCGCGCCGTAAACACCGTTTAACATCGGGCCAACACCATTTTTGGCTTTGTCGCCAACTTTGTGACAGGCTTTGCATTTTTTAAAGGTCTTCTTACCCTTTTTTGCCAATGCTTCATCAATCATCACCGGGGCCATTTCTGCGACTGCCTCAGTTGCTTCTTCTGTGGTGGCAGCAGTTTCCGTGCCGGCCCAAACTGCGGTAGAGGAGGCCAAAAATCCGGCAATAACCATGGTGTTAAAAAACTTCGACATTCTGTGATTCCTTGTTTGTTTTACGGCGTAATGGATAGCCGCCAGTTGTGAGGAGTCTTGCATGAAAGAATCCTTCGTGGGTTTTCTGCATTTAACAGTAGTTTGGGGCAATTGCGAATTGATACGGATCACTTATCGGCTGTTTTGCGCGGTTTTGTCACGCAACCCCAACCAAGGGGATCATTCGGATTCCGTATTGCTGGCAGTATCCTTGATTGCCCGTCCGGTAATTTGCACGGAGGGTTTGCAATCCGTCATGCAAACCCCGCGGCTAAAGGCCGGATATTCAGTATTGTCGCGATCATCTAGGCGAAAACTGCCGGTGTTTGGCAGGGCGATACTGGTGAAATTTTCCTTGTTCAGGATGAAATCCTCGTCCACGGCGTCGTTAAGATACAGGATATAGGCCACCAGTTGATACACCTCGTCGGGTGTCAGAGATTGCGCGTCGCCGTAAGGCATGGCGCGGAAAATGTAATCATAGGCGGTGGATAGATAGGGCCAATAGGAGCCGATGGTTTTGACGGGGCGTTCTTCGGCCAATGTGTCATGCCCCCCCGCGAGGGCGGGCCAGCGGCCCACGGCCTCGCCGAAATCACCGTGGCAGGCGGCGCATTGGTCGGTAAACAGCTCTTCGCCGTCAATGACAGAACCGGAGCCTGCGGGCAGGCCTTGGCCGTCGGGGCGCACATCGATATTCCAGGCGGCCACCTCGGCGGGTAGGGCTGCGCGCCCCAGGTTGAGCTTTCCAGCGGCGGCGGGGCTGGCCAGCAGTCCGGCGATGAGCAATGTTTTAAGAAATCTCGACATTATCGGTGATCCCTTCTGCGTTCACGGCCCAAGTCTGGATGCCGTTGTTGTGGTAGGTGGAACTCAGCCCGCGCAATTTGCGCAGGGCGTCCTTGGTGGGTTGGATGTACCCCGTGGAATCATGCGCCCTGCTTTGTAACAACAGGGGTTTCCCGTCCCAGACAAAATCATAATAAAAGCGGTGCAGGGATTTATCTAAAGACAGCCCATCAATGCGCGCCTTGTGCCAGTTTACCCCGCCATCAAGGGTAATATCCACCTGTGGAATGGTGCCGTGGCCCGACCATGCCAGCCCGGTGATAACCGTCTGGCCCGGCCCGTGGGTGATCGGCATTTGTGGGCTTGGGCTGGTGATGACGGATTTTGCATCCATTTCCCAAGTGAAACGCCGAGAGGTGCCATCTGCCATCAGGTCGGTGTATTTCGAGGTCTCTTCGCGCTGATGCCAAGGCCTGTCGCCTATTTCCAAACGGCGCAGCCATTTGATCCAAGTGACGCCTTCCCAACCGGGCACCACAAGGCGCAAAGGGTAGCCGTTTTCCGGGCGCAAGGCCTCGCCGTTCATTTTGAAGGCAACGAGGCAATCATCCAACGCCTTTTCCATTGGGATCGAACGGGTGAGGCCACTGGAGTCCGCGCCTTCGGCTAGCAGCCAAGTGCCCGCAGTTTTCACGCCGGCCTCTTCTAGCAACAATCGCAGGGGGATGCCCGTATACATCACATTGTGAATCATGCCGTGAGTGTATTGCACCCCGTCCATCTGTGGGCCGCGCCATTCCATACCCGAATTGGCAGAGCATTCCATGAAATAGACGTGATTTTCGCGCGGGAAGCGCATCAGGTCTTGCATGGTGAAGATCAGCTCTTGCTCGACCAACCCGTTAATCATCAACCGATGATCCGCTGGATCATAGCGGGCAACGCCGCCATGGTGGCGCTCAAAGCAAACGGAGTTTGGGGTGATGATGCCGTCAAGTTGGTGGATTGGGGTGAAGTTGATCGCCGAAACCGAGTCAGCCGTTAGCCAAGGTACAGTCCGGCGGATCGTGTCAGATTCATAAGGGGAGGGCGCACCGTAAGGCATATGATTCACCCCATCGCCCAATTCTTGCGCCCACGGCTGAACATTGGTGATCAATGGGTCGCCTTCGGCACGCGCGCCTGTTCCAGCCAAGCCGGCGCTCGCGGCCATGCCTGCCTTGATGAAATTACGTCGGCTGGTTTTATCTGACATCAATGCCCCCTGATACGAAAAGGCCCCGTGCTTGCGGGGCCTGTCGTTTATCCAGTAATTACGTTCACTGATTTGTTTGGATCAATGGTCACAGTGCCCTGCGATTTGATCCATTGCTCGGCCACGTCCCAGATTGGCGGCCCTTCAGTGCCCTCATTCACAGAAGCCCAGCCAGCAACCACATAGGTTTTGTCTGCCTCGATCTTTTCGCCTGTTTTCAGCAGGGTCATGTTCGTTAGACGGCTGCCTTGCGGCTTGTTGATGTCGATGGTGTAGCCCATGCCACCCACACGCACCATGTCGCCACCTTGCTGATAATAGGGATCAGGATTGAACAGATTATCTGCCACATCTTCTAGAATGGTGTGGATCAGCTCACCTGTCATTTCGGAACGGTAAGCATTTGGATAGCTCATGCCGGTGGCGTTAAACACATCTTCGCGGGTGATGTCGTCGCCGCCAATCAGGCTTGGCCCCCAACGGAAACCGGGCGACAGGGCGATGTCGGCCTCGCGCACATCAATCAGCGCGTTACACAGCAGATCGTCCCATGTGCCGTTGAAGTTACCGCGACGATAGAGATCGTTGGAAGTCGTCCCCCAAACCTCCGCCAGATCAGCCTCAAACGGCGCACGTTGGTCGTTGATCAGTTGCGTCATCACCGGATCGGGGGTGATGACGTCAGAGAAGATCGGGATCAGTTTATGGGCAAAGCCTTTGACCTCGCCGTCCCGCACATCCAGATCAAGGCGGGTAATGTATTTGCCGTTGGAGCCGGAGGCGATCAGCATGGTTTTATTGACCAACACAGGTTCGGGAATGGCGTCATGGGTATGGCCCGTCAGGATCACGTCGATGCCGTCCACATTGGCCGCAAGTTTGCGATCCACGTCAAAACCGTTGTGCGACAGCAGAACCACCAGTTCCGCGCCCTCGACGGTGCGGACCATTTCCACCACTTCGCGCATGCGTTCTTGGCGTACACCAAACGACAAGCCAGGGAACATCCAGCGCGGGTTGGCGATGGGCATGTAGGGGAATGCTTGGCCGATGATGGCGATTTTTACGCCGCCTGCCTCGACCATTTTATACGGATCGTAGGCAGGTTCGTCCCACTCGTTGTCAAAAATATTGGCCCCGAGGAACGGAAAATCGAGCGTGTCGACGATCTCGTTGACGCGGTCAATGCCCAAGGTGAATTCCCAATGGGAGGTCATGGCATCCGGTTTTAACGCGTTCATCACGTTGACCATATCCTGACCATTGGTCATTTGCGCGGTATAGGACCCCTGCCATGTATCGCCGCCATCCAGCAGCAGTGCGTCAGGGCGATCGGCGCGGATAGAATTTACCACGGTTGAAACGCGGTCAAGGCCGCCCATTTTGCCGTAAGTTTTCGCCATATTGCCAAAATCAAGATAGCTCAGGGCGTAAGCCTCTGGGGTGCCGGGCGTCAAATTGAACATCTTCAGGAAATCGGCACCGGTAACGTGAGGTGGCAACCCAAGGGCACCGCCGACGCCGATGTTGACTTCCGGCTCGCGGAAATAAGTTGGCATCAGCTGGGCGTGAATATCAGTGATGTGGATCAGCGTGACGTTGCCGGTCTTGTTGAAATCTAGCAACTGTGCCTCTGTCATCGATTGCTGCGCTGTTGCGCGCGACAAGTTGCTAACACCGTAAGCTCCGAAAATTGCCGATGCAGCAACGGAAGCCTGAAGGAAATCACGACGAGAAATCATCTGCCTAACCCTTTCCGCAAAGATATGCGGGTATCTGAATGTGTGAGAAAAGAAAAACCCCGCGCAACTGAATGCGCGGGGTCAAATAGTTTAGTTACGAACGGAAGGTGATTCCACCGACAGGCCGTTGCCGCGAGAAGCGACGTACAGTTCCAGCGCCTGGAATTCTGCGCTACCCGGCTTGTAAGGTTCTGCACGGATATTTTTCATGCAGCCTTTGAAACGGGCGTGGATGGAGTTCATCTTGGCATTCTTCAAACGGTATGTCGGAAAGCCGTTGATCTGGCCTTGTGATAAGTGGTCCGCACGAATGTAAGCGCCGTAGTTGTCCTCGTGGCAGTTTGCGCAAGCCATATCCAGCTGGCCAACACGGGTATAGAAGATTTCTTTACCCTGCTCGTAAGCTTCAGCAACTGGACCGTCGGTCGCAACCGAAATCGGCATGCCCCGTGATTGCAACGAGATCAGCGATGTCATGGCAGTCATGTTAGAGCCAGTCCATTTCCATTTGTCGGCGCCCATACGATCAACACGACAGTCGTTGATGTATTGCTCCATGGAATACAGCTTGCCCTTTGCTTCATTCCAACGGGGCAGGGTGGGGCGTAGGCCCGCAAATTCTGCAACGTCTTCGTGACAATTAGAGCAAGACTTGCCCTCGGAGCCATCAACCGCTGCAAACAAGGCTTCGCCATCTTCAACAAACACAAACGACGGGTTGTCGAAATCGTCTGTTTGCAAAGACTGGGTTTCCTTGGAACGGAAACGCCAACCGGAAATCAGCTCGTCCAACGGGCCGCCCTCCATTGGTTTTGCGTCGGTTGAAATGGCTACGCCATCTACGGATAGTTTGTGGTCATCGGCATCGGCAAATGCTGCCTGACCGAGGGACATTGCGACAAGGCCGCAAGCCACAGTGCTTAGTAGCTTCTTCATATTATTCCTCCCCAGGTTCAACTAACCCACTTTGATGGTTTTGGTGGTTTCAGTGACAGTACCGTCATCATCAACCCATTTGAATGCCAGATCGCCGGTTTCGGGAACTGTCATATCGAACTGGATGAACGGGTTTGTTGAAACAGCACCGTGCAAGTTCACGCTCATTACTTCGGTGCCATTAAATGTGGCCGAGAAGAAGTTGATGATCTTGCGTGGGATCTTGTTGCCGTCTTTGTCTTTGCGCTGTCCTGATTCCATCTTGTGCTTGATCAGCGTTTTGATGGTCACTACGTCGCCTGCTGCCGCAGACTTCGGAACTTTTACACGAGGTTTACCCATGGTATTCTCCTATTTCTGGTTTAGCCGCCGCAGCCGCCGATTGTTACTTTTACCGCTTTGGCAACCTGTGTGAACGACCCATCAGCCATTTCAGCAATTGCCACAACGTCCTGCGTGCCGGCCAGTCGGATACGGGTAGAACCGTTACCTGCCGCCAATGCGCCGAAAGCGAAATCAGCTACATTAGGGTTTGGATTGCCGCTCGCGAGCAGGATAATGCGTTTTGCGCCCGGTGAGGACACGGCCACAGGAACAGTGTTGCCGTTTTCAGCAATTTCCGGTGTGGTTAATTCGATGCCACCCTCTGCAACGTCAGCACCACCGGTAAAGGCGGCTATTGCTGCTTTCATTACGTCTTCGCTTGCCGCTTGGGCAAAGCTGACGGGCACGAGTGTCACCGTCAAAGCTGCACCACCAAAGGCAAGCGCTTTTCTTCTGGAGATATTCATATCTACTCCCTCTTACTCTTTGAGTGTTTGCAAGTAAGCCAAAACATCTTCGAGCTGTGCAGCTGTCAGAATGGTTTTGCCTTGGAATTTTTTCATGGTCCGAACGCCATTCACCAAACGGTAGAATGATGGCATCATGGAATCATCGAAAGTCATTTTGGAATTCACCAGAATTCCGCGTAACTCTGCCTCATTCCAGCGCGATGCTGCGCCGTCAAGTGACGGGCCGATTTCGCCGTGGAATGATTGTTCTGTGGCGTCTGAGTTTACATGGCAAGCCAGGCAGTTGCCCAGTTTACGATTTACAAAAACAGATTTGCCTTTTGCCGGATCACCCGGTGCTCCCGTCAACGAAGCTGAAACAACTCCGTCCTCCCCGAACATGACGCTATCTGGTGCAACTTCGGCCGCATTGACCGCCGTTGCAAAGAAAGCGGCACCAATGGCTGCGATGGCTATGCTCCGCATTTAGTTTCCTCCCTTTAGTGTTATCGGATGATTGTTACTGAAGGAATCTGATTTACGCAACATAAATTCGCATATCTGCATGTTATGCCGCATAAGGCGTATTTCCAGAGTAATTTACTCAATCACACCTTGCTCTTTCAGCATCCGCGCGTGGAACTTTTGAAACACCTCGTCCGTCTGGTAAACGCGATCCGCCATAAACTTTAGAATATTGAAAGTAGTGTATTTTCCAAAGGCACCCGGCATGGCGAGTACGGCCCGTTGCACACCGGTTCCAGAGTCTGGCAATTCTTCCGGCAGGAATATCATTGTTGGTGTGAACACCAGCCCCCAACGCCGTGCGAGGTCTTTCTCGCTCATGACCTCGCCATCAAAATCGGTCACCTCTTCGTCACCAAACATATTCAGCTGCACAACAAAGAAATTCTCGCGGATCATCGCGTCGATGTTTTCGATGGGGAAAATCTCGTTATGCATTTTATTGCAATAGATACACCCCCGTTGCTCAACGATGATGACCATATGTTTGCCTTCCGCGACGGCAGAGGCGTGATCTTCGGCAAAGTCTTTGAATGTCGTGCGCAGCCACGTCGGTTTGTGCAGCCCGTCGTCGCCCATCTCAACTTCGGCAAAAACGGGTGTGGCCAACAGCAGGGCCACCAACAATGAAATCATACGCATGTTTCGGTTCCTTTATCCGATTGTTGAAAAGATCGGGAATGTTTGTATCATCCAGTTGGCGATCAAATTCACCGTGTTTGTTGCGATCAGTATAGCAAAAATGATCAACATCACGCCCATCACTTTTTCGACATTACCCATATATTTGCGGTTGCGCTGCATCCAGCGCAGGAACGGTTTGGCAAATATCGCCGCGATCACAAACGGGAAAGTCATTGCCATACCGTACACCATCAGCAGTAATCCGCCCTGAACAACGTCCCCCATGCCGCCGGCGATCATCAGGATTGCAGAGAGTTGCGGGCCAACGCAAGGCGTCCAGCCAAAGGCAAAGGCAAGGCCCATCAAATAGCTGCCAAATAGCGTGGCGGCGTCGTTATTCAGCTCAATCTTGGCCTCGCGGTACAGCAGCGGGATGCGGATGATGCCCAGGAAATGTAGGCCGAAGACAAATAGGAATGCCGCCGCGACATAGGCCAATTCTTGTTTCCAGGCGCCAACAACGCCGCCTAAAACCGAGACTCCCATGCCCAAAAGGACGAATATTGTGGTCACACCCATCGAGAATAGAATTGCTCCGGCGATCAACTTTCTGTGGGTTCGAGGTTGTATCACCGTGTCGGCGCGCAACTCGTTCATACTGATTCCCGCCATGTAACACAGGTAGAACGGCACCATCGGTAAAACGCAGGGGGACAAGAAAGAAAGCAGTCCAGCAAGGGCTGCAGCCGAGAAAGTAATGTCAAATATCATGAGAAACCTTGCTCTAAAGCCAAAAACATATTACATTTTCACTATATATCTAAATCCGAGGTGTCAATCATGATGCGATTCTTACTGCCTCTGGCGTTCTGCCTGCTGCCTTTGTCGGCCAATGCGGAACTGCGCTTGTTGATGTTCGAACAGGATGGCTGTTATTGGTGCGAGCGTTGGGACAAAGAAGTTTCCGCGATTTATCCCAAAACCCAAGAGGGCCGCGCGGCCCCGCTGGAGCGGGTGGATATTTGGGAGGCCTTCCCGAAAGACGTTAAACTCGAAACGCGTCCGACCTTCACGCCAACATTTGTTCTGGTTCAAGACGGTGTCGAAATATTCCGCATCCCCGGTTATCCCGGCGCGGATTTCTTTTGGTCATTGCTCGAGCAGAAAATGATTGCGTTGCCTGAGTATAAAGCCGCCGATCTGGATAGTTAATCATGTTGCAGCGCAGCATAACCCTTTACACACTTGATTTTATGGGCCATTCTGACGCCCGTAAAACGCAAGTACAAAATCACTAACGAGGCATGAAAATGTTGCCCACGGAAACCAACGAGACACTGGAGAAGTTCCAGAAAGATTTCGACATCGACGAGATGTTTGACAAAGGCCGCACCGCCGCGTCTTTCCTAAAGGCGATGGCGCATGAAGGGCGTTTGATGATTCTGTGTCATTTGGTTGGCGGCGAGCGTTCTGTTACTGAACTGGAAAATCTGTTGTCGTCGCGTCAGGCAGCGGTCAGCCAACAGCTTGCGCGTTTACGCCTAGAAGGCATTGTTGATTTCCGCCGCGATGGCAAAACCATCTATTACAAAATTAAAGACCCGCTGGTGTTAAGTCTGATTTCTTTGCTGTATGAAGAATTTTGCTCAATCTAAGCTTACGGTGTTTCCCATGGGAAGCTGTCCAGCCGTTCGTATCCAGTTTCAGTCACAAGCACCTGGGTTTCCAGCTTAACACTTTCTGAACCAGACTCGCCGATAAGACTTTCAACACATAACACCATACCCGGTTCAAATTGCCCGCCCATAGCATTTTCATCAAAATCCACATGCAGCGGTAAGGTAATCTCCCCATTTTTAGTGGTTGCGGATTCAGCCGATCAGCGCAACACCTGCTCTAACCTATGTGATGGGGACTGGAATCCCAAGGTTTTTCGTGGACGGCTATTAAGGTGCCGGGCAACGTCATCCAAGTCTTTTTGTGAGTAGCCTGCAAGGCAGGACCCCTTTGGGAAGTATTGCCGTAGAAGACCGTTGGTATTTTCATTGGTCCCGCGTTGCCAAGGACTGCTTGGGTCGCAGAAGTAGACGTCTATCTCCGTTGCAACGGTGAACTTTTGGTGTGCAGCTAACTCAGTGCCCCTGTCCCAAGTCAGGCTTTGTTTAAGCTGATCTGGCAGGCTGCCCATTTGACGTGCCAATGCTGGTACGACTTGTTCAGTCTTTTTACGGTCTAACTTTACCAGCATCGTAAATCGGGTCTGACGCTCCACAATCGTGGCGATATAGCTGTTTTTTGAGCCACAAATCAAATCGCCTTCCCAATGTCCTGGGACAGCACGATCTTCAACGTTTGCGGGGGATTACCATGCGACCGACCCAGATTGGGCGCAGTGGATGAAAATCGCGATCCCTGGCAGGGTAGTTTCCAAGCAAAATGCACTTACTTTTAGCGATACAGCACTCGCCATTGCTGCCGCAAGAACTGGTTCCGGTATGGCCCTTGTTCCAAAATCATTGGTCACAGGGGATTTGGAAACTGCAAGGTTGGTTTCCCCGAGTGATATTTCTATAAAACTTAAGAAAGACTACTTTTGCATCTTCCCGAATGCGCGTGCAGAAAACCCTGCTTTGCAGCAGTTTTTGAAATTCTTGAACGTTGTGTAGCTCTTGGTTCAGGACACGTAGCTGATCGAGGTTTCCAGCGCGTGCAGGAATGACCGCGCAGAAGAACTTGCCGACATTAGTAAAAACTCGTCCTCACCGGTTCGCACAACCATGGCGCCCAAGTGTTCCATTACAGTGCGTTCGGCCTTGTCGATTGCAAAAGCATCTTTGTGCAAGTTGATCGCACAAATCCGTTCCAGCGCCGCGCGGGCCAAGGGGCCTGACAAGGACAATGCCACCCAATTGTGGGTTTGATCCACAGGATAACCCATGCCACCAAGTGCCGTGGAAACCACCTGCGCCGCATCTGGTTTGTTGTGGTTAATCAACACAAACACCTGATCCGCCGTAAACCGTATAATCCGAGCTTCGCCGTCATTGCCAAGGAGTGAACAGCCGTTATCGGGCATTCCGACCTTGTATCCAGCTTGAAGTGCTTTGGCAAAAGCCACGTCCTCGCCGTTTGGAACAGACACAGCAACATAAGCAAGATCAGCCAGTTCGGATAATTCAGCACCATCAAAGCTGCGGTTATACCCACCGAGGGGCGATTCTGCTGTTAGGATAAAATCAGCCACGGACACGCTCCCCTTCTGGGTCTACAAAATGAGGCGAGACGATCTCGACCTCGATGTCTTTCTTGCGCATGGCATCCCACGCGCGGATAATCGTTCCCTTGCGCGTGTCGCCGTTGCGGATGAAACCAAGGCCAATTGAATGGCCCAATGTTGCGGAATAGGCCACCGAACTCATCCAGCCCAGATCGTTTTTGATCTCCGGTGTTGCGTCAATTTCCAGAAAATGCGCGCCGGAGTTTAGGCTTTGCTTCTTGTCTACGGGTTGCAGCCCCATCATTACCCAACCATCATCACGGTTCAACCCGGGGCGCCGTGACAGAACAGTACCGATGCTGTCTTTCTTGTCGGAAACCATTCGCCCAAACCCAAGGTCCCGCGCGGTTGTTTGCCCCGTCAACTCGGCGCCCACAGGGTGGCCTTTTTCAATCCGCATCACGCTGAGTGCTTCTAGCCCGTAAGGCTCCACGTCAAATTCCTGACCGGCCGTCATCAGGGCGCGGATCATGCTGTCCCCAAAGCGCGAAGGCACGGCGATTTCATAGGCCAGCTCGCCAGAGAACGAAATCCGGAACAGGCGGGCAGGGGTGCCACCGCATACGGTGATGTCGGCGCAGGCCATGAAGGGGAACGCCTCATTCGAGATGTCCGTATCTACGATCTTGGCCAGCAAGGCGCGTGAATTGGGGCCTGCCACAGCGTATTGCGCCCAGCCGTCGGTGACGGAAATAATATGCACATCCATATCCGGCCACAGGCATTGGCGGACAAAATCTAGGTGACGGTAAACCGGTCCTGCATTGGCGGTGGTGGTGGTCATCACATAGTGGTTTTCGCTCAGGCGCGCGGCGGTGCCGTCGTCCATCACGATGCCGTCCTCGCGCAACATCAGACCATAGCGCACCTTGCCGACAGCGAGCTTGGCAAAGCCATTACTGTAAACCTTATTCAGGAAAGCGCCTGCATCACGGCCTTGGATGTCTATCTTGCCAAGGGTTGTCACGTCGCAGATACCGACCGACTTGCGGGTTGCAAGCACCTCGCGGTTCACGCTGTCACGCCAATGGGTCTCGCCTTTCTTGCTGAACCACTCGGCACGCATCCACATGCCAACTTCGGTGAACGAGGCCCCTTGCGATTCAGCCCATTTATGCGTGCTGGTAAGGCGGTACGGGCGGAAATCTTTGCCCTTGGAGCGCCCTGCCAGCGCGCCCAATGGTACAGGCGAATAAGGCGGGCGGAAAATTGTGGTTCCGGTTTCGGGGATTGTCGCGCCTTGTGCCTCGGCCAATACAGCCAGTCCCAAAAGGTTGGCGGTTTTACCCTGATCCGTGGCCATTCCCAGCGTGGTGTACCGTTTGACGTGTTCGACAGAGCGGAAACCTTCGGTGTTGGCTTGCTTTACGTCTTTGCTGGTCACGTCGTTTTGCAGGTCAATCCAACAACGTGATTTACCGGCTGGCACATGCCAGATCGGGGTGATGGCGCTGGCCTCGTCTTCAGCCTTGGGGGCTTGCGCACGAGAGGCGGTGAAGCCGAGGTCCTTAACCACAGTATTGGCAACCTTGCGACCCTCAACCAGACAGGCGCCAAGGCTAAAGGTGCCGTTTGCGGATCCTGCCACAACCATACCAACAGGTAATTCACCGCCCGGTACAAAGCTGGCAATTTCTTCGCGCCAAGTTGGGCGGCCCCGTTGATGGCATGTCAGATGCACATTCGGGCTCCAGCCACCGGCCACCGCGAGGCAATCCGCTTGAATGACCTGACCGTTGGTTAAAGTGATAGATTGCAGCCCTTTGCGGCCAGAGGTGTCCATAACCGCAACACCTGTTGCGATAATCGCACCGGACACATGGGCGGGCGGTTGTTTGTCCCGGCTGTCAATGACCGCCGCCACGTCCACACCTTTGGTGCGTAAATCCAGCGCGGTGCGCCAGCCGTCATCATTATCGGTAAACACCGCCACGCGCTGCCCGGCCGCAACCGCCCAGCGATTGGCATAGGCCCGAACGGCCCCCGCCAGCATGATGCCCGGGCGGTCGTTATTGCCAAAAGCGACAGAGCGTTCAGTGGCCCCGGCACAAAGGATCGCGCGTTTGGAATAGATCTTCCAATTGACCTGGCGAGGTTTGCCGTCGGCACATCTAAGGTGGTCTGTGCGCCGCTCGATCGCGCCATAAATTCCGTGGTCATAGGCACCAAAAACCGTGCATCGTGTCATCAGACGCACGTTGTCCATCGCCGCCAGCTCGGCCACAACTCCAGCCGCCCACAGGTTGCCCATTTTGCCATCAACGGCAAATGTCTCGGCATTCAGCCGCCCGCCCATAACGCTGTCTTCGTCTGCCAGAATAACCTCTGCCCCCGCACGCGCGGCAAATAGGGCCGCTGTCAAACCGGCAGGACCGGCACCGATAACAAGCACATCACAATGCAGGAAACCCTTGTCGTAAATATCGGGATCAGCGGCGTCGAAAAGTCGCCCCAAACCAGCGCTGGAGCGGATAAACGGTTCGTAAATCTTCTCCCAGAATGCCTTGGGCCACATGAAGGTTTTGTAATAGAAACCGGCCCCTAGGAAAGGCGAAAAAAGATCAATCCCGCCCATAATATCATTTTCCAACGACCCACGGTGGTTCTGGCTGGTGGCCTCCAGCCCGTCAAACAGCTCTGCCACTGTGGCGCGGGTGTTGGGTTCTTGAAACGCACCCTTGCGCAGTTGCACCAGCGCGTTCGGCTCCTCTGAACCGGCGCTAAAAATCCCGCGCGGACGGTGGTATTTGAATGACCGACCCACCAGTTTTTGACTATTGGCAATCAGGGCAGAGGCAAGTGTGTCGCCTTGATAGCCCTTCATCTTGCGGCCATTAAAGGTGAATTGCAGCGGTGCAGAACGATCAATCAGACCGCCATCAAGACGCAGATTAGCACTCATTTTCTTTGCTCCCGTGCCACATCAGACGCCATTTCGACGCTGGAAATTTCATGGGTCAAGGTGTTGCGCGTGACCACCAGCCACGAACGATCCCCCTGTTCGTGATACCATAATTCGCGGTACTCCCCCGCCGGATTGTCGCGCACATAAACATATTGATAGAACTGCTCTGCTGCGTCGGGTGCGGCCGGATCAGGGCGGTTGATCAGGGTCGCATCCCCCAAATGGTAAAATTCAGAAGCATCGCGCGGGCCAAGCAAGGGGTGGTTGATAATCATATCGCTGTATTCCTAATGCATGTTCGGCTGTGGGCCGACGCCCTTTTCATCGATGATATTGCCGTGGCGGAAACGATCCAGCCGGAAGGCGGCCGCGTTCGGATGCGGCTCATCCTTGGCCATTAAATGCGCGTAGCATATGCCGCTGGCCGGCGTCGCCTTAAAGCCGCCATAACACCAGCCGCCATTGAAATAGAGGCCCTCGATATGGGTTTTGTCGATGAATGGAGAGCCATCCATCGACATGTCCATCACGCCGCCCCAACTGCGCAGCAGGCGCGCGCGCCCCAACATCGGCATCATTGCCATGATATCCTCGGCTACATGTTCGATCACCGGCAGGTTGCCGCGCTGGGCGTAGGTGTTGTATTTGTCAATGTCGCCGCCAAACACCAAGCCGCCTTTGTCGGACTGGCTGATATAAAGGTGCCCCGCGCCAAAGGTCACAACCCCCGGAATGACGGGTTTCAGGCCCTCGGTCACAAAGGCCTGCAACACATGGGTTTCAATCGGCAGGCGCATTCCGGCGGTGGCCATTACCCGACTAGATGAACCGGCGACGCACACACCAACCTTCTTGGCTTTGATGTTGCCTTTGCTGGTCTCAACCCCCGTGCAAACGCCGTTTTCAATCTGGAATCCGGTGACTTCGCAATTCTGGATAATATCAACGCCGCGCATATCCGCGCCGCGCGCAAAGCCCCAAGCCACGGCGTCATGGCGCGCAGTGCCGCCGCGTGGATGATACAACCCGCCTGTTATCGGAAATCGTTCATTTTCAAAATCCAGAAACGGGCACAGCTTGCGCACGCCTTCACGATCCAGCAGTTCCGCGTCGGAATCGGTCAGGATCATCGCGTTGCCGCGCCGTGCCGCTGCATCGCGCTGGCTGTCGCTGTGGAACAGGTTCAGGATTCCACGTTGGGACATCATGGCGTTATAGTTGAAATCCTGCTCTAGGTTCTCCCACAGCTTCATCGACATTTCGTAAAATGGGTTATTCTCTGGCAATATGTAATTGGAGCGCACAATCGTGGTATTGCGCCCGACATTGCCGCCGCCGATCCAGCCCTTTTCCAACACCGCAATATTGGCCTGCTTATACTCTTTCGCCAGATAATAGGCTGTGGCGAGACCGTGGCCGCCACCGCCTACAATAATATAATCATAAGCGGCTTTGGGCTGTGGTTCCCGCCAGACCGGCTTCCAGCCTTTGTTGCCTGTCAGGCCTTCTTTGAGTATTCGTAACGCCGAATAGCGCATGGCATAATCCCCGTGATTCCTACGTTACTCTGGCAGAGTATCGATCGAGAAACACGCGAAAAAACGTCATTATTTAGCGGAATGCAAACTGGGAGATAATAGGAATAGTGTCTGGGTGACTAGAAGCCCGAAAATCAGCTATCAGAATTTGCCAGCTGGGATGCAAACCGCGGGCTAACCACAATTTGATTGGCGTAGGTGCGGGAATCGATGCCCACATAGTCCAGAAATGGTGTGAATGACACGAATGATTCCACCAAAATAATACTTTCTTGGTCCAGTAGGTCAGGTATAATCGCTGCGGGAATATCATCCGCAGTGACTAAGTTATTGTGCAACCCAGTAGCCGTTGACCAGTCAACTGCATAACTATTGCCAGCTTTTTTTATGCTGGTAACGCGTATCCAAACATCATTGGTGCTCTCGCGCATAAAGTTGGCGAACAGCCGATTCATACTGTCGATATAGTCATCGTCAACCTCGGTTTGGCGCGAAAGAATATCGGCAATAGTGTAGGTTGCTTTCACCGATTTAGTATACTCGGCAAAAGCATTGAAAAAGGTAAAGCTGCCAGCAACCCAGAAAACAATCAACGGCATGGCGATCATAAATTCGACGGTGGTTGTGCCTTCTTCGCGGGAGAAAAAGCGCGCAAGTTTAGATTTTAAAATACCCATCATTCTACTCCGGTTCATTTACAAATGCGGTGTCTGCGAACAGCTCTATTCCAGTAACCGCAGTATCATCAAACATTGCAAAGGCTTGGCTTAACATCGGGAACACCACAACACAGGCGCGCATATAGACGATTTCATTGCGTTGACCCGGTTCCCAAGTGGTTACTGGTGTGATGTCGTTTTCTTTGTCGACACAAGCAATCGGCGTGGTAAATCCCACATTAAGGTCCAGCACTTCCAGCTCTAGCAACAGGCTGCTGTCGCAGTCATCCAGCAGTAACGCTCGATCACATATTTTCTGCTTGATGTAGTCATGGGTGAATAATGGGCTTGAGAATAGGCGCAACTCGCGCACCGTCATATCTACTGCCCGCTCCAGCATGATTTCTTTGGTTAGCAGCAATCCCATCTCGAATATCCAGAAGAACCCAGTCAGAAAGGTGCTGGCCACAAGAACGAATTCCAGCGAGGAATAGCCTTCTTCGTTCTTGCGGAACAGACGCAATCTTTGAAGTAAATTAGTCATCATCACCCCTTATTGCGTCAGCTTGAGTTTCTGGATCGACGCGGCGATCTGGGCGAACACAGTCGAAATTTGCACGCCGTTAGCGTCATAGTAGTGGCTGCTTGAACTTGCACAGGCCGCCAGCTTGGCAGATGTTGAACTGCTGGTTTCAAACCCGATGGTGTAGACAACCAATCCGGCGTTGCGGGCCGCGGTGCAAGTTGCCGCCATTGCGGTGTCTGCTTCATTGGACGTTCTGCCTGTGCCCCAAACAAGGTCGCTAAAAGAATCTTCGCCAGTCCGACCATCATACCATTGCGCCGGCATTAGGCCCCAAGCCTTGTCCCATGTCAGTTGAGTGGAACTCACCCAGCCATCCATTGTAGTATTCAAGCTGTTGAATTCACCATTGGAAATCCAGTTATTATTCTCGATGTCATAATAGTTGTTGTTTGAAGGTCTGTGCAGGAAGTAAGTCGATTTTTCCACACCTGGTTTATAAAAACAGATCCAATTATTTTTGCTGCACTTAGCCTCGCTGGTCGAGGTTTTATGCGCCTTTTTCTTGTGTTGGGCGTACCAGAACACTTGCTCTGCTGATACCACTTCCCATAGGTCTGAATTATCGCCTTGATAATCTGGCCCCATACGGAACTCATAGGTATTGGCACCGTCGCCCATCATAATAATAACCTTAAGGGTATCAAAATCGGAATATTGGGCGGGAACATTGACAAAACCTGCATCAACTTCCAACGCGGTTATCAAGTCAGCAGTGACGGGTTGGAAAGAAGGGTCAAGCATTGCTGCGCCCCATTTGATTCCGAGATGACC
Source organism: Alphaproteobacteria bacterium (assembly GCA_024280735.1). Classification (GTDB taxonomy): domain Bacteria; phylum Pseudomonadota; class Alphaproteobacteria; order Rhodobacterales; family Rhodobacteraceae; genus Amylibacter. The sequence goes on from JAJRPO010000035.1 coordinate 25,052, forward strand.
AGCGGTCCAACCATCAGCCACAAGAGAGTCAATCTTGGTGTGCAGCGCAGCTTCGTTGTCCGAGTATGGCATAATTGTAAAGTATTCATCAGTGTAGCATGTGCGCGAAGATTGGTCCAAGTTATCAGTGTCGGCCCATGTCCAGCCACCATAAAGAGAGGTGTAGATCAATTGCGACTGTTCTACACTGGGATCAATACTCACGTTGTTAAAATCGTCATCAGCAAAATCCAGGCAGGTTGAATAATCTTGGCGATCATCAACGGTCAAGGCGTTGTACATGCCCTCTGAAGGTGCAACCGAATTGTTGAAGGGGATGACTGAAATGGCGACATAATCGTCGTCAACATCGGTCAGCATGGTTGTGATAAACTCTTTCGCTGCGACCTTTAGGTTGGTCAGCTTGTTGTTAGACCCCATGGATCCGGACACATCCAATACCAACGAGATTTCCAGCTTGGGAATACGTTCCTCTGCGGCGCTGGTAACGGTGATCGGCATGCTTTCGATGCCCGCCATGCTCATAAACATTGTATTGAGGTTTGCGGTGGCCGTCGCGGATACAGTCCGAAAGTTCAAACCAGTGTCGTAAACCGTCGCGACCGAAATTTCCTCAATCGCGGAAACTTTGCTCATGTAGTCGTTAACAACGTCGTCCGGCACCTTTGTTTGCTTAAGTGACGCTGCCGCAAGAACCGCGCGGTCAAGGTTGTATTGCATCGTTGCGCGCAATGTTTCGTGCCGTGACAGGTCAATGGCTGTGCCGCCGACAAAAACAATTGTCATGAAAACAACGAGGATGAAAACCAGGATTGACCCGCCTTCGTCCTTGTTGAACTGATTTACACCGATTTTACTCATCGCTCGTTTCATATTACTACCCCTTGCACCGACGCTTTTGGTTTGTTTAGGCAGCGCCAACAGCCCGGTTTTCTCGCATTTAACTCAAGGCTCAATGTGCCAGTGCGCTAGGGCAGAAGTGGGGCGGACTAGAGACCATTTTTGTGCAATTCGATGTGAATTTTACGAATTGAGGCGGAATGCCCCATTTTGAAAACTCCGTGGTGGGTCGTTGAAAAGTATGGATTATTTCAAAAGTATGGGGTAATTGGCAATGTAAAGCGGGCCTAAATGTGGCGCAGATATGCGCAAACTCGTTCATTTAGTTAAAGATTTATTGCCTCATTGGTGCCCTAATCGTTAATCACCTGACGTCATCTTTTTGGGAAAATGACTTGTGCCCCACGCACCCTCCAGCTTGCTGTAGGGCACACGGGGCTGAATTATGGTGCTATGTGGCCAGTTTTCACGCTGGGTGGAATCGGCGATCAGGGTCAAAATGCGAAGCCTGCGCCGATCCGTAAATGCATCGTTAGCTAAACCAAGCCCTTCCTTTGGTCAGTCAGCTGCAAAGAAACCTCTCGTGCGTTGTTGCGCCATACCTTGAAAGAATTCGCATTAGCCTGACAGTGCAGCTTTACCCGAAATCGAAGTCTGCCTCACTTATCACACTTGGGTCGATATTTTCGAGAACCACAATGGCGCCATCGGCAATTTTGATTCTGGTGTTTCCTGCGCCCACAGAATGAATTTCCAGATCGGCGAAACTGGCTCCGATAATTTTGATTTCATCAATCCCGTCTTTAAAGTCCAAAACACGATCCGTTCCGAAACCCGGTCCGGCCTTGAAGACAAAAACATCTCGGCCACCACCGCCATGGAGCGTGTCGTTTCCCAGATTGCCGTTTAGAGTATCGTTTCCCAAGCCGCCAAATAAGTCATCGTATCCTTTGCCGCCTTCCAGCCGGTCGTTGTCACGGCCACCGCGCAGCACGTCTCTGCCTACGTTGCCGGCCAGGTAATCCTCACCTGAATCGCCAAGCATAACATCCCGACCATTGCCGCCGCTCAGGTGGTCAGCTCCGCCGCCGCCGCGCAGACGATCCATTCCAACGCCACCAAACAATCGGTCGGCACTGCTGCCCCCCAAAAGTTCATCTTTGCCAGCACCGCCAAACAGCATATCATCGTCTAAACCACCGGCCAGCAGGTCATTGCCGGCCCCGCCATAAATCATATCGTCATTGCCCTGACCATAAAGGCGGTCATCGCCGCGTCCGCCACGTATCTCGTCTCGGCCACCTCTGCCATAAAGACGGTCATCGCCGTTCATACCTTGCAAGGTGTCGGCTTCACTGGTTCCAGCGACCTCAATTGGTACGTCAACTGCGTCGTCCAGATTGATGAAGGCCAGCGGAGTGATTGTCAGGCCCTGATACAGCACATCATTTGTGCCAATCACTGCGGTTACAATGAAGGGGGTATCGCCATCATCGTCATAGTCATCAACCCCGCGCAAGCTGACAAACTGTACTTCATCCCAATTGGACGGGGTGAATGTAACGGCAGCGGTTACAAGGCTTGCCTCTGTCGCATCAAGGACTGTGAAGGTGATAGTAACATCCGAAGAGATTTCCGAATTCAGGCTGATTTCGAACGCCCCGGTCGCACCGTCTTCGCCGGTAGCATTGTCAGTCACCTCTACAGAAACGCCCGCGGGCAATGCCGCAGGTGTCACCGTTGCACTGGTGAGGTTTTCGTCTGCGCCAAATCCATCGGTGAAAGCGACTTCTACTGTCAAAGGCGCAAGAATGTCTGATCGCGTTACTGTGTAGGTTTCATCCGTAGCGCCGGAAATAGCCACGCCACCCTGAAACCACTGGTAAGAGAATGCGCCCAACCCGTCTTCATCGGAAATGGCGGATGTGTCTGCGGTTAAAACCTCTCTAATGTGCAATGTTCCGGAAATTACTACCGCACCAGCGGGCGCGTTATTTACATTTTGAACCGTGTCGGTAGGCTCGCTAACCTTCATTTTGATTGCGCCGGAATTATTTGTGTATGAATATAGGACACGAACAGTCGAGCCGACATCGGCCTGGACCAGCTCATAATTTGCGCTCGTTGCTCCAGTTATGAATTCACCATCACGCAGCCACTGGTAGGCTATGGTGGCCGGATTAATACCGTTTGCATCGACAATTGCACTTGCATCAACGGTCAGGGTGCTGCCCTCGTTGTTTCCACCCAAAATTGTCACTGAACCTGAAGCGATGGTATTTACCAGCCCCAGTTCAATCATGCCGTCCATTGCGCCATCTGCCGAATCCGCCGTCGCAAGGTCTGCCGCGGTAACTAGATAACTGGCACCAACGTAGTCAGCCCCCCAAGGCGCGCCGATCAACAGATCGTCTTTACCATCGCCATCCACATCCCCGGCAGAGGAAACAGACCAGCCCAGCAAGTCATCGGCAGCTTCGCCGAAAAACTTATAAGAACTGGCCTGTGCTGCCGTATTTTCGAGTTTAATCACCCCGTCTGATATGCCATCGGCCAAATCCGCCGCTGCAAGGTCTGCCGCAGTGACCAGATAAACAACGCCATCTTTTGATCTAGGCACCCCAATCAACAGATCATCCTTGCCATCTCCATCCACATCTCCTGCTGACGAAACTAAAACGCCAGTACTCCCGCTGAATCTATAGGAGGTGGCCTGCGCTGCCACATTTTCGAGGTTAATTACCCCGTCGGCTGCACCATCAGCCACATCCGCGGCAGAAAAATCTGCGGCCATGATCAGGTAAGCACCGCCGGCACCCTGTCCGCCGATTAATAGATCATCTTTGCCATCTCCATCCACATCCCCTGCAGAGGAAACGGAACGACCCACCTCATTTGCTAGCCCTTCGCCATTGAATTGATAGGACGTAACTTGCGTTGCCACATTTTCGAGACTAATTACCCCGTCCACAGTACCATCTGCCAAGTCTGCGGCGGCAAGGTCTGCCGCAGTGACCAGATAAACGATGCCGGAACGTGCGCTGCTGCCAACACCCTTAGGTGCTCCAATCAACAGATCATCCTTGCCATCGCCATCCACATCCCCGGCAGAGGAAACAGAATAACCCATATTGTCATTCACGCCTGCGGCCTTAAATTGATAGGAGGTGGCCTGCGCTGCCACATTAGCAAGATTAATCACGCCATCAGCTGTCCCGTCTGCCAAATCTGCGGCAGAAAGATCAGACGCGGCAATCAGGTAGGTTTTTCCCGGGCCGTCGCTGCTAATTGCGTTGTGTGGGTCCCCGATCAACAGATCGTCCTTGCCATCACCATCCACGTCTCCTGCAGAGGAAACCGAAAAGCCCGTCGTGCCATACGCATCGTGACTGAAGAATTTATAGGAAGTTGCCTGCGTTGCCACATACCTTAGGTTAATCACCCCATCTGCTATACCATCGGCCAAGTCAGCTGTTGCAAGGTCGGCTGCGGCAACAAGATAAAACACACCACCACTTCCATATAGATCGATAGATGTAAAAGGGGCCCCAATCAACAGATCATCTTTACCGTCGCCATCCACATCTCCGGCAGAGGAAACGGAGAAGCTGGTTCGGTCACCCGCATTTTCGCCGATAAATTTGTAAGAGGTTACCTGGGCCGCCACATTGGCGATATCAATCACCCCGTCCACTATGCCGTCCGCCACATCCGCCGCAGCAAGGTCTGCGGCAGTAATCAGATAGCTTTCGCCGGAGCTGGTGCCACCGCCATCAGCCAAATACGCCCCGATAAACAGATCATCTTTGCCATCGCCATCCACATCCCCGGCAGAGGAAACAGAACCACTCACAAAGTCGCCCCAGTTTTCACCGATAAATTTGTAGCTCATTGTTCTGCCTTCCTAGAAAAAACATGCACCAAGTTTCTCGAAATAAGTGCTTCCTGAATAAAATTCCGCAATAAAAAATAGGGAAAAATGTAATAATCAGCGTTGTCCTATTAAAGTTGGCTCTAAAGTAATTGTATTCACACTTCCCTGTTTTTGCAATTTGGAAATACGAGTGGCCGTGAGGCCTGCCTTCAATTTAGAAGAGGCGCTATCGCGCCACGCATATGAGCGCTTCGCGCGGGGGGCCTCCGGCGGGGATATTTATTAGAACAAAGAAATGGGGGCTATGTTTTTTCTGCCTTTATCGCGCGGGACAGCATCAGGCGGAATTGTTTTGCGCCAGCGTCTAGCCCCAGATCGATGTTGGGGGTGATCAGGTCTTTCATGCCTTGGTGGACTTTTTCCAATACGAGGCGGTCTTCTTCAAAGGCCATATGGGCACCGGCGTTCATTTTTTCAGAAATTGCGGTATCTGTTGGGTCGGTGTTGCGGTGTTGGAACCAGAAATAGCGGCTGTTGTCCGCGTCTATCGGGGTCATGAAATTGTAGGAGATGTTGACGTAGGTTTGCGCGACATGTGGCTTGCCTGGCCCGCCGGTTCCGGTTGGGGAGTAGACGGATTTGTTCAAGGCGATGCCGGGCAGCGCCATTTCATAGTGTTGCAGGCGGTCGCAAGTGCCCTCGAATTTTACCAGATCGGCGTAATAGGGCGAGGGCGGTTGGTCGTATATCCAGCGCGATACAGTGATGCTTTGGTCGGTTTTTGTCAGATCAAGTGGGGCATCATCGGTGCCGGCACCTGCGAATGAGCTGACGTGCACCCATGCGACATGGCTGGGATCGAGCAGGTTGTCGCAAATCCACAGATAGTGGCAATTAATGTCGAGCACGCCGCCATCTGTATAGCCCCAGTCGGGGTTGTCGAAATTTTCGATTGGGAATATTTTGTCGGGATCGGCGAGCTCGGGATCGCCCATCCAGATCCACAGCAGGCGGTAGCGGTCGACTACGGGATAAGATTTCACCACGGCACGGCGGGGGATTTGGCCTTTCTGGGTCGGGGCGGAGACGCAAGCACCAAGGCAATCGAAGGTCAGGCCGTGGTAGCCACATTCCACCGTGTCGCCGATCAGCTTGCCGTCGGATAGGGGCAGTTTGCGGTGGGGGCAGGCGTCCTCTAGGGCGACGGGTTGACCGTCTTTGGTGCGGTAGAACAGGATGTTTTCGCCGAGGTATGTTTGTGGTTTGAGGCTGCGGCCAATGTCTTTGGACCAGCCCGCAACGTACCAGCAATTTCTAAGATACATGGTGTTTTCCTTAGCTTGGGTTGACGGGCAGGATGGGTTGGCCAGCCGCTTCGATTGCTTGGCCTGCGGCAAGTAAGATGTCCTCGCGGTAGCGCCCGGCGATCAGTTGCACGCCAACGGGCGGGCCGGTCATGCCACCTGTTGCCACCGCGAGGCCGGGCAGGCCAAGAGCAGGGAGCGCGAGTTGCGTGAGTTGCGCTTGCATGATGGCCTCGAAGGCATCCGGTGATTGTATGTCTTGTTGTTGGGTGAAGGGGAGCTGGCCGGAAATCGGGCAGAGCACGACGGGGTAGTCTTGCAGGAAGGTTTGCCAGCGGCGTATTTCGGTGGCGCGCTCTTTCAAGGCGTTAAGGAGGCCGTCGATTTCGATTGGCGCGGAACGGTTGGCCATTTGCTGGTAGATGAAGGTGGAATCCGGCTCGTTTTCCTGTGCGATCATGGCCTCGACCCCTGTACGCATTTCGGCGAGCCAGAGGTGGGCGTTAATTTCTGCCGATTTGTGCATGGGAGGGCAGGGGCGTTCGTCCACTTGCCAGCCTGCGGCTTGCAACCTGTGCGCAGCGTCGCGTAGGGCGGCTTTGACCTCGGCGCAGACGTCCATGCCTTCGGGCGCTAAAGTTATGGCGACGCGTTTTGGGAAGGGTGGGCCGGTTAGTGGGGCAGGGACCCACCAAGGATCCCGCGGATCCTCGGCGGACATGGCTTGCAGGGCGATTTTGATGTCTTCGATGCTACGCGCGATAGGACCCGAGACCGCCATGATTTGCCCGCCGATGTGGCGTTCAGGGCCAGAGGCATTGAAGGCGGCGACGCGGCCAAGTGTGGGGCGCAATCCGTGCAGGCCGCAAGCGTAGGCGGGGTAGCGGATGGAACCGCCAATGTCTGTGCCATGGCCGATGGCGCAGATGCCGCTGGCCACGGCAGAGGCCGCACCGCCCGACGAGCCGCCCGGTGTCAGGGTTTTGTCACGCGGGTTCAGGGTTTGGCCGTGCAGGTCGTTCTTGGTGAACCAGCGCAGAGAAAAGGCAGGGGTGTTAGTGCGCCCGATAATGACAGCACCCGCCTTTTGCATGTTGGAGACAACGGGGCTGTCGGACTCTGCGATCAGGTCTTGCATCAGCTTTAGACCGTTTGTGGTGGCGTGGCCCTTCTGGTCGATGTTGACTTTGATGGTTACGGGAACGCCGCAGAGCGGGCCGGGATCTTGGCCATTGGCAATTTGGGTGTCTACAGTGCGGGCGGCATCCAATGCGGCGTCGGGAAATTCTTGCACCACGGCGTTTAGGGTTGGATTGACCGCGGCCAATCGTTCCAAGTGGGCGGTTGTGACCTCGACCGCTGATAGGTGTTTATTGCGAACGGCATTGGCTATTTGGGTGGCGGTGAGTTGCCAGAGGGCGGGCATGGTTTGGCTCCTGTAATATGGGGTTAGCTTACTCCTAAATCAGGTTTTGCATATCGGAAACTGGGGGGTAAGAGGAAAAAACTGGTAAGTGGTAGTTGCGCCGAATAGAGGAGTGGGGAGTGGGCCGAATTGGTTCGGGCTCAATCTGCATCATGCTGTGACGCACACGAAGGCCTGTATTTGTGAAATCAGGGCAAGCTGTTTGGACCTGTCGCGGAATTGTGCCGCTCCTTTAACCGCGTATTGTACGCAAAAGGAGAAACAACACGGCATCACAACATACAGCATCATTCAGACAGGAAGCGGTGCGCGTAGCATTGACGAGCGGATTAAGTCGCAGGCAGGTTACTGCTGACTTTAGCGTTGGTTTTTCGACGTTAAGCCGCTGGATACAATTGGAGCGCAAATGAATAGCCCCTAGTTTCCTAGACACCTTGCTGCTTCCACTTTTGCTGCTTTTCAAATTCGACGGGTGACAGCATCCCGTTTCTAGCGTGTTTACGTTTTGGATTATCGAACATTTCGATATAATCGAACA
>JAJRPO010000036.1 GCA_024280735.1 Alphaproteobacteria bacterium
GTCCGGTCGCCGCGCAACGCCTCAAGCGCAACCTTGGCCTTAAACTGGTCTGAAAACTTCCGTCTCTTCGTCATTTCTGTATTCCTTCGTCGTGTTGGAATACACCTTAACAGACTGCCCGATTTTGCAGGACCACTTCAAGCAGCACAGGGGTTAACACCAATGTAATTACAAAGATGATGCCGACTGTCTTTGCCTTAAGAATTGAGCGCCGTTTGTAGCGCTCCAATTCGGGTGACATTCCTACTGATCCAAGAAACTTCTTAACTTCCGCGACCGGCTCGGATGCTTCAACTTGCGCAATGCCTTCGCCTCAATCTGTCGAATACGTTCCCGCGTCACGCTGAACTACTGACCCACTTCTTCCAAAGTATGATCCGTGTTCATGCCGATGCCAAAACGCATCCGCAACACGCGTTCTTCGCGGGCGGTCAATGATGCCAGCACGCGGGTGGTGGTTTCTTTCAGGTTGCCTTGGATCGCAGAATCCAGCGGCAGGATGGCGTTTTTATCCTCAATGAAGTCGCCGAGTTGCGAATCTTCTTCGTCGCCAATCGGGGTTTCGAGGGAGATCGGCTCTTTGGCGATTTTCATCACCTTGCGGACCTTCTCAAGCGGCATTTGCAGCTTTTCGGACAGCTCCTCTGGTGTTGGCTCGCGGCCAATTTCGTGCAGCATTTGGCGCCCTGTGCGCACCAGTTTGTTGATCGTCTCAATCATGTGCACTGGAATACGGATGGTGCGGGCCTGATCGGCAATACTGCGCGTGATGGCCTGACGTATCCACCAGGTGGCGTAGGTGCTGAATTTATAGCCGCGACGGTATTCGAATTTATCCACGGCTTTCATCAGGCCGATGTTACCTTCTTGAATAAGATCAAGGAATTGCAGACCACGGTTGGTGTATTTTTTGGCGATGGAAATCACCAGACGCAAGTTGGCCTCGACCATTTCTTTCTTGGCGGCGCGGGCTTCTTTCTCGCCCTTTTGCACTTGGTTGACGATGCGGCGGTATTCGGAAATATCAACGCCCACATACTGGCCCACTTCGGCCATTTCGGCGCGGATATCCTCGGCCTTTTTACGGTGACGTTCCATGAACAAGCCCCAGCCACGACCGGTTTTTTCAGCGATCCTGTCGAGCCAATTTGGATCAAGTTCAGAGCCGCGGTAAGCGTCGATGAATTCGCGCCGGTTGATGCGCGATTGGTCGGCCAATTTCACCATGCCGCTGTCCAGCGACATGATTTTGCGGTTGATGCCGTAAAGCTGGTCAATCAACGCATCAATCCGGTTGTTGTGCAAGTGCAGCGCGTTGACCTGTTCGACCAATGAGCTGCGCAGTTTTTGGTAGGCTTTTTCCTGTTTGTCGGAAAAGCTGTGATCCTCGTTCAGGGTTGCGGAAATCCGCAGATCCTGCATCGCGGCGAGGTTTTCGTAATCGTGGGCGATTTTTTCGAGGTGCAGTAAAACGTCAGGTTTAAGTGCGGCCTCCATCGCGGCGAGCGACAGGTTTGCCTGTTCATCCTCTTCCTCGTCATCATCATCGTCTTCAATCGGGTTGCCGTCAGCGTCGACTTCTTGTGGTTTTTCGGTCTTTTCGGTGGTTTCAGTCGTGGTTTTCAGGCCTGCGGAAACGACTTCTTCCTCGTCGTCTTCCATGGTGTCGCCGAAGGTGGTTTCCAGATCGATCACATCGCGCAGCAGGATTTCCTCCTCCAGCAATTCCTCGCGCCAGATGGTGATCGCCTGAAAGGTTAGCGGGCTTTCGCATAGGCCAGCAATCATAGTGTTGCGGCCAGCCTCGATGCGTTTGGCGATGGCTATTTCACCTTCGCGCGACAGCAATTCCACACTGCCCATCTCGCGCAGGTACATGCGGACAGGGTCGTCGGTGCGATCCAGTGTTTCCTTGCCGGTTTCCGCCAGCGCCAGTTCCTTGGCACCCAGTTCAACAACAGCAACGTCGCCTTTGGCGTCATCCTCGGCTTCTTCGCCCTCAATGATGTTGATGCCCATTTCGGACAACATCGACATCACATCCTCGATTTGTTCGGATGATACCTGGTCAGGGGGCAGAACTTTGTTCAGCTCGTCATAGGTGATATAGCCACGCGCCCGCGCGCTGCCGATCATCTTTTTGACGGCGGCCATGCTCATGTCGCCCATTTCATCCTCGGATTTGACCTGATCGTTGTCTTTAGCCGCCATTTCAAACTCCTCAAAGAGACGCGATTCGCGAATCATTATACGTTGCTGCGAATCAATAGAACGAGCCGCTGATTCGCAATGCTTTTACTGCTTTTTCTTTACCCAAACCTGATCATCTATCAGTTTTTGTAGATTTTGTGACATTTCTTCACTGTTTTCAGTGGTATTTGCACTGCCTTTGATCTCTGCTTTAGTGGCTTTGGCCCGCGCAAGCGTCGCTTGTTGAATGCGCCAGGTCAGGCCCTCATTGGCCAGATCGTCTAAATCTTGCTCGGCTTCCGCTAATTCCTGCTCTGCGCCGATGTTGGCGGCGTGTTTCACCAATTCTTCTTGTAATGTCAGGGCGGTAAGCTCTGGTTCTGCTTTGGCGTGTAAATGTGGATGGATGCGCAGGGAGGGCAGGGCCATTAGGTGTTCGATGGGGTCATAGCCAAGGTTTTGGGCCATCATTTCGGTTAGGGCGTCACTCGCCTGAGGCTCAGATAGGGCGGAATGCAGCGATGCCAAGAGCGCGGTGTGAATTTCTGCCATGTCGGGGGCATAAATCGGGCAGCGTTCAAGCGCTGATTCGCGGGCTGCTGCGGCGGCGGGATTGCGGATGCAGGCGGCGAGAATCATTGCCTCGCGCAGGCGGGTTGTCAGGTTTACGCCGGATTGCTGGGCCAGAAGGGAAGATTTGGTGCCTGCCAGCGGCGGGAGTTTTTTGGGTTTCTTCCAGCTGCCCGGTTGCCAGTTGTTTTGGCGTTTTGGTGCGAACAGGGTCGCCCGCAGTTCTTTGATTGCGGCGGTGTAGTGGCTGCGGATTGAGGGGTCTTTGATGGTTTTTAGGGCCGTGCGCAGGCTGGCGTCCAGTCCGGCGCGCCGTTCGGGGCTGTCGAAATTCTTACCCTCGACCTCGCGTTGCCATAACAGCGTGACCATCGGTTGCGCCGCGTCGAGCAATTTTTGCATGGCGCTCGCGCCGGATGCCTTGATCAGGTCGTCCGGGTCTTGGCCCTCTGGCAGGATACAAAAGCGCAGGGATTTTCCGGCCTCCAGCAGTGGCAGGGCAATGTCGATCAGGCGCAGGGCGGCACGCAGGCCGGCCTTGTCACCATCGAGCGCAATGATCGGTTCCGGACACATGCGCCACATTAATTGCAATTGATCGGGGGTTATGGCGGTGCCAAGCGGGGCGACGGCATGGTCGAATCCGGCTTGGGCCAGCGCGATCACATCCATGTAACCCTCGGCCACAATCAGGCTTTGGGCTTTGCCCGCGGCCTCGCGTGCGGGGCCGTGGTGGTACAGGCTGCGGCCCTTGTCAAATAGGGGGGTTTCCGGCGAATTCAGGTACTTGGCACGGGCGTTCGGGTCCATTGCGCGGCCGCCAAAGGCGATGCAGCGGCCCCGCGCGTCGCGGATCGGAAAGATGATGCGGCCACGGAACCGGTCATAAGGCGTGCCGTTGTCGGGCTTGATAGCCATGCCGCTGTCAATAATATCATCGGCGGGAACACCCTTGCCAGTGAGGTGTTGCCAGAGCGCGTTTCGGCTGTCCGGTGCAAAGCCGATCTCGAAGCGGGTGAGGGTTTTTTCAGGCAGGCCGCGTTTGGTAAGGTAATCGCGGGCGTTGCTGGCGACGGCGGTTTGCAGTTGCAGGCGAAAGAATTGGGCGGATTGTTCCAGAACATCGGCCAGAATGCTGCGCCTATCGGCCTTTTGCTGGGCCTTGGGGTCGCGTTTGGGCACGGGCATGCCTGCCTCTCGCGCCAGAATTTCAACGGCTTCCATAAAACCGACATTTTCGGTTTCTTTCACAAAACCAAGCGCGTCGCCTTTGGCGTGGCAGCCAAAGCAATAGTAAAAACCCTTACGGTCATCGACGTGGAAGGAGGCGGTTTTTTCCGCATGGAACGGACAGGGCGACCAATAATCGCCTTTGCCGGGGTTTGATTTGCGCTGGTCCCACGTCACCTTGCGCCCGACAACCTGTGCAATCGACAGGCGGGTTTTCAGATCGTCAAGGAATCCGGGTGGCAAGCTCATGGGGTATATATGCGGGGCATGGCGTTTGGGGGCAAGGTTAGATCTGTAGTCGATGACATGAACTAGTCCTTAGCTTGACTTGAAATGAAGCTTATGCTGTTACTAAAAGCAGTTTTTAGCATCAATTTAAGGAAAGTATTATGCCCAAGCTCTGAAGTGGTCCTGCAAAATCGGGCAGTCTGTTAAGGTGTATTCCAACACGACGAAGGAATACAGAAATGACGAAGAGACGGAAGTTTTCAGACCAGTTTAAGGCCAAGGTTGCGCTTGAGGCGTTGCGCGGCGACCGGA
>JAJRPO010000037.1 GCA_024280735.1 Alphaproteobacteria bacterium
GAGTGTGAGTGGAGATTTAACAACAGTGACCCTTCAGATCAGTTATTACAGCTAAGACAATGGGTTAGACATCATCTAAGGTAGTTATCTGGGTCAGCCCCCTTTTAAATATCCCCGAGCGGAGCGAATACCCGCGCGAAGCGCTCAAAAGGAACGCCCCAAAGGGGCACCATTGGATTTGGATTAACTGACGCTCTCGACAGTGGCCTCGCCGGGGGCGAATGCCAAACACCCTGAAATCTGCGCCACATTGGCAGAGGCATTTTCATAAGACCACGCAAAATCAGTCAACGTGCGGTTTTTGCCAACAAAATGGAAATAGGTGGCATTGCCTTTATGCGGACAATTTGTAACCGTGTCAGACACATCCAGAAACGCCATAGTAATATCGGAGCGCGGTATATAAATCACCGCCGGATAATCGCCCTCTTTCAACATCAACGCATCGGACGTTTCCGCAATAATAGCGCCAAGCGCGCGCACGACCCAACCGTTTTCTGCTTTGGTAATTGTGATTTCCGGTCCGGCCATGGTCTTCTCCCCTGGGTGATTTTCACAAAGTATATCACACTCCGGGCGAAAGTCAGCAGGTCACAACGGCGCACAGGCTTTTAGCAACCACTCACGGGTGTCCGCCCTACATAATGGGCCAATCTTGTCCAATGTTTCAGCGTGATAATAATTCAGCCACTGAATTTCGCTAGCTGTTAACAAACCCGGATCAATCATATTACGATCAATCGGGGTCCAGGTCAGTGTCTCGAATTCCAGCATTTCGCGATTGTCGCCAAGGGCAGGGGCGTTTTGCACCACAATCAGGTTTTCAATCCGAATGCCAAAGGCGCCCTCGCGGTAATAGCCCGGCTCATTGGACAGGATCATACCCGCCTGCAACGGCTCATGCGACACCCGTGAAATCCGCTGTGGCCCCTCATGCACGCTCAAAAACACCCCAACGCCGTGTCCTGTGCCGTGGTCATAATCCAGCCCCGCATTCCACAAGGCCGTACGCGCCAATGGATCCAGATCGCGCCCGGCGATCCCTTTGGGAAACCTTTGCCTTGAAATCGCAATCATTCCCTTAAGCACCAGCGTAAAGGCGTGAACCGCCTCGAGCGGTGGCGTCCCAATCGCCATGGTACGGGTAATATCGGTGGTGCCATCAAGATACTGCCCACCGCTGTCCACCAGCAAAATATCTCCGCGCTTTACGGACCGATTGCTGTCTTCATTGACGCGGTAATGGCACAAGGCCCCATTTGGCCCAGAACCACAAATCGTATCAAAAGAAATATTGCGCAGCTTGCCTGTCGCGGCACGAAACGCTTCCAGTTTTTGCGCCACATCAATTTCGGTAACTTGCGGATCAGGCCCAAGCCCTGCCACCCAAGCCAGAAACTCCGCCATCACCGCCCCGTCACGCAAATGTGCCGCGCGCGTACCCGCTATTTCATCGGCGTTTTTACAGGCTTTGGGCAGAACAACCGGATCACGACCATTTGAAATCTCGACACCTGCGGCTTTCAAGCGGTCCGTTACCCAAATCGCCGCACTGTCGGAATCGACCCGCACAAGGCCTTTCAGCCCGTCCAAAACAGGGCCGAAATCCTCTGGGGCCGCAATGCTGACCATATTACCAAGGTGTTCGCGCAAAGTGTCATCCACCTTGGCGGGATCGATAAACAGGCTAACATGACCATCATCCGCCAACAGCGCAAAACCCAGTGCCACAGGGGTCTGCCCCAAATCTGTACCACGGGTATTTAGCAACCAAGCAATGCTGTCGGGCAGGGTTAAAACAGCCGCGCTTTGGCCTGCATCTCGCAAAGACTTTGCTATGGCCTCTCGCTTTTCGTCATGGGTTTTTCCCGCAAGTTCAGCAGGATAAGCAACCATCAAACCGGCTGGCGGGGCAGGGCGATCCTCCCAAATTTCATCGACCAGATTGTCACAGCGGCGCAAAGAAACCCCCGTGCCCGCCAACCGTTTCTCAAGCGTCTCAATTTCTGCCAGCGTATGCAACCAAGGGTCAAAACCAACAACGCCGCCCGCCGGCAGTTGTTCCACCAGCCAATCGCCGGGCTTGGTGCTTGGCCAGGCCACAGGCGTGTAAAACGCCAAATCAACCTGATCCTTAACTTGCAAAGTATAGCGCCCGTCAATGAACACCCCCGCCATGTCCTGCAAGGCAATGCAATATCCAGCCGATCCTGTGAACCCCGTCAGCCAAGCCAGCCGCATATCACTGGCAGCTACATATTCCCCTTGATGTGCATCGGCGCGCGGCACCAGAAAGCCCGCCAAACCCTCGCGTTTCATCACACCGCGCAGCGCCGTTAACCGTGGCCCACCCGTTTTTGGTGTGGTCGTCGCCTGATAACTCTGAAACATCACGCGGTCCTTTTAAATTGCCCACGCGCCGCCAGTTTTTTCGCAGCCCGAGGGTCATTGTCAAACAACGCAGCCAACTGTTCGGTAATCGCGCCGGCCAATTGTTCCGCATCGGTGATTGTCACCGCGCGGTCATAATAACGTGTCACGTCATGGCCGATGCCGATAGCGATTAATTCCACCTGTTTGCGCGCCTCCACCATGGCAATCACATCGCGCAGGTGTTTTTCCAGATAATTCGCTGAGTTCACCGACAGGGTGCTGTCATCCACTGGCGCACCGTCTGAAATCACCAGCAAAATCCGCCGCTGTTCGGGGCGCCGCGCCATGCGTGCATGGGCCCATTCCAGCGCCTCGCCATCGATATTTTCCTTCAGCAGACCCTCTTTCATCATCAGCCCAAGATTGGGCTTGGAACGCCGCCAAGGTGCATCCGCTGCCTTATAGATAATGTGGCGCAAATCGTTCATTCGGCCGGGCATCTGCGGGCGGCCCTCACCGAGCCATTTCTCACGGCTTTGCCCGCCTTTCCACGCCCGCGTGGTAAATCCCAAAATCTCGCATTTCACCTGACAGCGCTCCAGCGTGCGCGCCATCACATCCGCACATATCGCCGCAATCGAGATTGGACGCCCCCGCATCGAACCGGAATTATCAATCAACAGCGTTACCACTGTGTCTTTGAACTCAATCTCGTTTTCCACCTTGAACGACAGCGGTGTCGTCGGGTTGGCCACGACGCGCGCAAGGCGGCCCGCGTCCAGAATACCCTCTTCTTGGTCAAACTTCCAACTGCGATTCTGCTGCGCCTGCAAACGGCGCTGCAACTTATTCGCAAGCCGTGCCACCGCGCCTTTCAGCGGGTCTAACTGCTGATCGAGATATGCCCGCAGCCGTTCCAACTCGGCAGGTTCCGCCAAATCTTCGGCCTTGATTTCCTCATCAAAGAGCGTGCTGAAAACTTTATACTCGGGATCGGCCTCTGAATGGGCCGCGGGGGGGGGATCAAGCGGTGGTTGCCCGTCGGGGCTTTCCATTTCCTCTGCATCCTCACCACCATCAACCTCAGAGGCTGACATCTGCGCCATCTGCTGTTCGGTGCTGGTCTGATCATCGTCAGGGGAGGCATCATTCTCGTCGTCTTGCCCCTCGTCGTCGCCGTCCTCTTGCTCAGGATTTTCCTCGTCCTGCTGGTCTTCTTCGGCCTCTTCCTCTTGGGTGTCGTCTTGGTCAGGATCATCGCCCAACTCTTCGCCAAAGCCCATGTCAGAAATCAACTGGCGCGAGAAACGCGAAAAAGCCGCCTGATCAGCAAGGATATGATCCATGTCAGCAAAAGCGCGTGGCGCACGTTCCTCAATGGTATTGCGCCATACTTCCATGGCGTTGTTCACCGCAGGCGGCAATTCGCGCCCCGTGGCCATTTGCCGGATGTAATACCCCAACGCCGTGTGCATCGGCACATCATTGAACGAATGGGCGCTGTCATAACCGGCCTTTAGCGCCTGCTCTTCCAACATCGCATTAATATTGCCGTTGGTGCCGGGCATGGCACGCCCGCCAACCGCCTCGCAGCGGGCCGTTTCCAGCGATTCATACAATGTCCGCGCCGTATCGCCCTGAGGCTGATAGCGTGCATGCGTGGCCTCACTATGAAACCGCAACCGCAGCGCCATAGCATCCGCCGCACCGCGCGCCGCCAAAACCTCATGCTTGGTCATCCGCCGCGTCACTTGCGGCAGGCGCATGGTGTCGTTGCTGATGCCCGTTGGGTCCGCCGTATAAGCCACATTCAAATCCGGCGTGTTGGCCATGGCTTTGGTGGCCTCGGCTAAGGCTTTTTTGAACGGGTCGGCAGGGTTGTCATTTTGGTTGGTCATTAAATTTACACCGCTGTTACTTGCAATTTGCAGAGCCTTTGGCCCGCAAGGGCCGCGCCCGACCCTCCCCCCGGGAGGGCGCATTGCGGGGTTTCGTCTGGATTAACGGTTGGTATGGCCTGCTGCACTGCGTCAAGGTTATAGGCAAGTGACGCCCTCCCAGTGTCGGGCGCGTCCCTTGCTAACAACCTATGAAATGCCCCTGCTGTCACCCCAAACTCACACTCGCCGCACTCTCCGGCAGTTCCTCGTCAAAACACCGCTGATAGAACTCTGCAACGGTCTGGCGCTCCAGCTCATCACATTTGTTCAGGAAGGTCAGGCGGAACGCAAAACCCACATCCTTAAAGATCGTCGCATTCTGCGCCCAAGTAATCACCGTGCGCGGCGACATCACCGTGGAAATATCGCCATTCATAAACGATGTGCGCGTCAGGTCGGCAACCGTTACCATCTGCCCCAGCGTCTTGCGCCCCGCCTCCGTATTGTAATGCGGGTTCTTTGACAGAATGATCGCGGTTTCCGCATCATGGCTCAGGTAGTTCAGCGCCACCACAATAGACCACCGGTCCATCTGACCTTGGTTGATCTGTTGCGTGCCGTGATACAACCCGCTTGTATCCCCCAAACCCACCGTATTCGCCGTGGCAAATAGGCGGAAATAAGGGTGGGGGGTGATGATTTTGTTCTGGTCCAGCAGCGTCAGCTTACCGTCGGTTTCCAGCACGCGCTGGATCACAAACATAACATCCGCGCGACCCGCATCATACTCATCAAACACAATCGCGGTTGGATTACGCAGCGCCCAAGGCAGGATTCCCTCTTGGAACTCAGTGACTTGCTTGCCGTCCTTCAACTTGATCGCATCTTTGCCGATCAAGTCAATCCGGCTGATGTGGCTGTCCAAGTTCACCCGCACACAAGGCCAGTTCAACCGATTGGCCACTTGCTCAATATGCGTTGATTTACCTGTGCCGTGATAGCCCTGAACCATGACGCGGCGATTGTGGTTAAACCCTGCCAAAATCGCCATCGTGGTATCGCGATCAAATTTATAGGTGGTGTCGATTTCCGGCACGCGGTCCGTGGCCTCAGCAAAGCCTTTGACCATCATATCCGTATCAATGCCAAACGCCTCGCGAACCGAGATGTCTTGCGTGGGGGCGTTCATTTCAATAGTACCGTCTGCCATAGTATCTGTCCTGATCTGGCCTGCCGTGCAGGGAATTGCTTACCAGCTTAGTGGGGGAAAATTTCAGGGCGTGCAAGGGGGGCCAGGCAAAACCTTGCGCAAATTATTCCCTTTGACAGCGCCCTAATCGCCCCTAAGTTAGCCTAAACATCGATATTCAGCCGCTAGGCCCAACATTTGAACCACCATGATCCCATAGAATCCCTAATCTCCCAAACCGCTTTGGGCCAGCGCCACGCGTTTGACAGCTTGTATTCTTTGACTTCGGCGAGGTTATTTGGCGTCTGCCTGCGTGTGTTAAACAACAGGGCAGAGGCAGAGGATGTGTTGCAGGAAGTTTACATCACCATTTGGCAAAAAGCGGGCAGCTACGCCGTGACCGGCAACAGCCCGATGACGTGGTTGATCACAATCGCGCGCAACCGCTCGATTGATATGCTGCGTAAACGGCGCAAAAACATGGGGCCAGAGGTGTTGGAGCGATTGGTTGATCCGACGCCGGGACCCGAACAACAGCTCCTGCAAAAAGCCGTGAAAAACCAGCTCGACACCTGCATAGACGCGCTGCAAGATGACAAGGCGGGCGCGGTGCGGCGGGTCTATCTTGAGGGGGATAGCTATCAAGATCTGGCCAGCCGCTATAACGTGCCGCTCAACACCATGCGCACTTGGCTGCGCCGCAGTTTGCTGAAAATTAAGGAGTGTCTGGGCCAATGATTGAACACCCCCCCATATCCCCCGAAGACTCCGCAACCGTGGCGGAATACGCCCTTGGCCTGCTGCCCGAAGCGGAGGCCACCAGTTTTGTCGCGCGCCTGAATCAGGAACCAGCCTTGCGCGCAGCCCTTGCGAATTGGCAAAATGATCTGGCGACACTGACCGACGAAATTGACCCCGTTCAACCCCCGGCCCATCTAAAGGCCGCCGTGGATCAACGTCTGTTCCCCCAAGCCACACCAAATCTCTGGTCGCGCATTGGCCTTTGGCGGGGCTGGGCACTGGCCGCAACCCTGACCGCAGCGGTTTTGGCCGCGCTGTATTTTCAGCCATCTGAAACAATTACTGGCCCGTTCTTTGTCACGGAAATTAGGTCTGAAAACGCGGAAATGCAGATTGCCGCGCTCTATGATCCGGCAAATAACACCCTGACATTGAACCGCACGAAAGGCGGCGCATTGCCTGATCGCGCTTTGGAATTATGGCTTATCACCACGGGCAACGCCCCTGTTTCGCTGGGGGTTATGGCCTTGTCGGAACAAAGCCGACATTCCGTAACGCCCATCTTGGCGCGCGCATTGAACGGTGCTGCTTTGGCAATCAGTGACGAACCGCTCGGCGGCTCCCCTACAGGCCAACCTACGGGGCAGGTGTTGGCCACGGGTGCCTTGGTTCAGCTATAATTTCACCGCCGCAAAATTATTTTCACTATTTTTGAAACTTTTTCTGCATCCCAGCCGTGTCTATAATATCCAAGGCAAAAGCTTTGGGCATTTCAACTCGGAGACTTCACATGAAAAACTTCAAATTAATCTTTGCTGCCACCATCATCGCCCTGACGGCGCCAAGCGCCCTATTTGCAAACCCAATGGTGGGCGGCGCGGAAATGTTCCCGACTAAAAATATCGTGGAAAACGCCGTGAACTCTGCCAACCACACCACATTGGTCGCGGCAGTCAAGGCGGCGGGGCTGGTTGAAACCTTGATGGGCGACGGCCCGTTCACAGTATTTGCCCCCACCAACGCCGCCTTTGCTGCCCTGCCAGCGGGCACCGTTGAAACCCTGCTGAAGCCGGAGAATAAAGCAACCCTGACCAAAATCCTGACCTGCCATGTGGTTTCAGCCAATGCCATGTCTGACGCAATCGTGAAAATGGTTATGGATGACGGCGGCAAACACACCATCAAAACCGTGGGCGGCTGCGCCTTTACTGCTTGGGTCAAAGACGGGGTTATTTCCATCGAGGACGGCAACGGCGGCGTTGCCAATGTCACCATCGCCGATGTGGCGCAATCAAATGGCGTTATCCACGTGATCGATGCGGTATTACTGCCCAAAATGTAAACTAGAGCGTTTCAACAATAAGTAGAAACGCTTTGAAATTCCCAGCGCGGTTTTTGTCGCGCTGGGATTACAACAGCAAACGACGCGCCATAAGGATGGTTTTGCCAATGGGATGTTGCTGTTTCCAGCCATATTTCATTGTCAACAAACCCCAATTGGGCGCAGACGGCAATATCCACAGTTTCATTGACCGACAGCTCCTTGGACAAGCAACCACCCCGCTGCAACGCCCAAACTGCCGCCTCAATTCATCTGCACAGCTTTGCGTTTAAACGTCATCTGGTCGGTCGTCCCATCGTCATACATCAGCTTGATCGTCACAAAATAGATTGCCTTTAACCCAAACTCCGCAAATATTGGCTGGTTGTCCGGCACCGCCCCCGGCCGCGCGGCCTCCTCGTCGCAAGGCACCAAGGGCAGGGCCAAATTTGCAACATCCGAGTTGATGCCATAATGCACTGCCTCCAAGCCACAACGCCATGACAGCAGGTGGGTGAAGTATAACAAGTCTTTGCCGTCATATTCGCGCACCGCAATCCAGTTTGCCTTGGTTGCGTTCAAAATCGGCTTTACCTCGGCTGCCGTCAAAAACTTGCCCTGTGCGGTGGCCAAACCACCGCTCAAAATCAGCAACGCCGCCAAACCCGCAGTTTTCAATATCTTAATCATCATTAACTCCTTTTATTCTGCCCCCAGCATTCCATTTTAATTCCGCCCTGTCTATATACAGATAATAGCAGGAAAAGGTGCGCAATATGGCGGGTGAGTATAACGTATTTGCGATCGTGCAGGGGGGGCGCCTGCAATATGAAGCAATCATTTTTACCGCGTCCTTCCGGCAAAAAAACCCCAATTTCAAGGGCCGCCTGATCTTTGGTGAACCACAACCGGGCGCGCGCTGGGATCATGATCCGCGCATCAACGACCCAGAGGTCAGACATTTGCTCCAGGACCTTGGCGCGGAAATTGTTCCCTTCACCAACGGTGTTTTTGGCAGTGATTACCCCAATGGCAATAAAATAATCGGCCTGACAGCCCTGCCGGAGAATGAACCCTTCGTCTTTTTCGACACGGATACCTTGTTTACTGGCCGCCTAAATGCCGTGCCGTTTGATTTTGACCGCCCCACAGCATCCATGAACCGCGAAGGCACATGGCCAGAGGTGGAACTTTACGGCCCGGGTTACGGCGATATGTGGAAATCCCTCTACGACAAATTCGACCTCGACTTTGAAACCTCCCTCGACCTCAGCCAGCCGGATGAATACTGGCAACGCTACCTCTACTTCAATGCGGGCTGGTTTTTCTATAAAGACCCCGCAAAATTCGCCACTTACTTTACCCATTATGCCACAGAAATCATGCGCGATCCGCCGTGGCAGATCGAAACACAAGTTATGGACCCCTGGCTCGACCAAGTGGCACTGCCGCTGGTGATCCACAAACTCGGCGGGGCGCGCGACACCATTCCGCGCGGGTTGCTCGATGGCGAGATAACCAACCACTACCGCTACCTGCCGCTGCTTTATGCCATGGGAACAGACGAGGCGGTCGAGACCCTTGAAAAGGTAGTCTCGCCCAATCCGATTAAGAAAGTACTAAAAAAATACGAACCGGCGCGCCGTCTGATTTATCAAGGCAAAGGTGAGCAAGTCCGTGCGATGTTTGACCGCGACAATCTGCCAAGGAAAGAGCAGGCGATAAGACAGCAGATCAAAAAGGCGCGGATGTGGTGGCGGTAGAGCCGTCCTGAAACGCCGCAAACCTTAACTTTGCGGGGGAATTGCAGCCCGACACAGTTGCGTACCAAAAACCATAACCGCAGGTCTTATTTGCCGCGTGATTGCTTCTCGACGATGCCGGAAACACCTTCGCGGCGTTTCAGCTCCTTTAGCACATCAGCCCATTTCACATCACGGGACGACAGCATGACCAGCAGGTGAAACAGCACATCAGCGGCCTCTTCTGTGAGGGCTTGTTTGTTACCCTTGGCGGCCTCGATGATCGCCTCAATGGCCTCCTCGCCGAACTTCTCGGCGCATTTTTCAGGGCCGCGCGCGAACAGTTTCGCCGCGTAGGATTTTTTCTCGTCTTCGCCTTTTCGGGCCTCGATGGTGCGGGCCAGCCGCGTCAGTACATTTGCCATAAGTCTCTATAATCTCACCGGAATTCCGGCCTTTTGCATGTGTTGTTTGGCCTCTTTAATGGTAAAGTCGCCAAAATGAAAGATCGATGCGGCCAGCACCGCGCTGGCGTGACCAATGGTAACACCATCAACCAAATGATCGAGCGTGCCAACCCCGCCGGAAGCGATTACCGGAATGTTCACGGCATCCGAAATAGTGCGGGTCAGTGGCAGATTAAAGCCCGCCCGTGTGCCGTCGCGGTCCATGCTGGTCAGCAGGATTTCACCCGCCCCCTTGGCCTGCATCAACAGCGCAAACTCCACCGCATCAATGCCGGTTTCGCGCCGCCCCCCATGGGTAAAAATCTCCCATTTTCCGTCACTTACGGTCTTTGCATCAATCGCCACCACGATACATTGAGAGCCAAATCTATTGGCGCTTTGGGCCACAACTTCGGGGTTGGCGACAGCGGCGGAATTGAAGGATACTTTGTCTGCGCCTGCCAGCAAGAGGTTGCGCACATCATCTGGAACCCGCACCCCGCCACCAATGGTCAGCGGCATGAAACACTGCTCCGCCGTGCGCCGTGCCACATCAAACATAGTGCCGCGATTTTCGACCGTGGCAGAAATGTCCAGAAAGCACAGCTCATCAGCCCCCGCTGCGTCGTAAGCCTTGGCGCTTTCTACCGGATCACCTGCGTCTATCAGATCAACAAAGTTGACCCCTTTGACCACACGCCCGTCTTTTACGTCGAGGCAGGGGATGATGCGGGTTTTTAGCATTTGGATGGCTCACAAGACTGTTCGCGCCGTCTATAAACGAGAATATGCCAAATCAAAAGTGCAGGGGGCGTATTAATTTTACTGTAAATATTTGAAACCGTGAACGGGGGCAGGGGCATCGTTAAGGGATGCCCCTGCGAGTTGTATTTAGAATGAGAATATGTCGGAAGTAACATCCGCCACATCAAAGTCATCCAAAGTAATCGTTACATTGGCAAAACTGATCTCGACATCTGAACCGGCTTGCGCAATCGTCAAATCAGCAAAGATCGACGCGCCTTTCAGAATTTCGATGGTGTCAAACCGATCAGAGAAATTCTTGATCGTGTCATCGCCGTCGCCTCGGGTAAAGATAAAGGTGTCAAAACCCGCGCCGCCGTCAAGCGTGTCATCGCCTTTGTTGCCGCGCAGAATGTCATCGCCACCGCCGCCTTTCAACACATCTTTGCCGCCGCCGCCAAACAATTTGTCATCGCCCGCCTGACCAAACAATTTGTCGTTGCCGTTGCCGCCTTTCAGCACATCTTTGCCACCGCCGCCTTGCAAAATGTCCTTGCCGGCATGGCCGAACAATTTGTCATTACCAGTATTGCCGAACAATTTGTCGTTGCCAAGGTTGCCGCTCACTTTGTCATTGCCGCCGCCGCCGAACACTTTGTCATTGCCAGCATCGCCTGACAGAACGTCTTTGCCGGCCAGTCCTTTGATGGTATTGGCACTGCTGTCCCCAACAATGGTGTCATTGCCTTCCGTACCGGTAAACGGATCATTGAGAACAATAGCGGCACCACTGCTTGTCAGGCTTTCGGAGGTGCCGAACCCGTCAACATAGGATACTTCGACTGTTAGTGATGTGCCGCCGTCGTCACCAACTGTGGTGTAGGTACTGCCCGTCGCGCCTGAAATAGCCGAGCCGTCCCGCATCCATTGGTATGACAAGGTTCCCAGCCCGTCCTGATCCATAATTGTGCTGGTGTTGGCGCTAAGGTCTTCGCCGACATCTGTGCTGCCCTCGATGGTCACACCGCCTGTTGGGGAATAATTCAGCGGAACACCCGTCAAAGTCACGCTTGACCCATCGGTCAGGGTAATCTTGCGATCGCCGCTACCCGTCAGGCTGACAAACATTCCAGAGTCCGAGCCACCCGAAAATGTCAGTTGGTCCGTACCAACGACAAAGTCGCTGATAACGTCATCGCCCATGCCAAAACCGAGGATGAAATTATCGCTGCCAGAGCCGCCGGTCATCAAATCATTACCAGAGCCGCCGATGAAGTGGTCATCGCCGCCGCCACCTTCCAGTGTGTCATCGCCCCCCCCGCCATGGACGTGGTCGTTGTCATCTCCGCCAAACAGTTTGTCGTTGCCGTCGCCCCCCTCCATGGAGTCAGCGCCCGCGCCGCCCAGCATATGGTCGTCACCGCCATCGCCGAACAGGTCATCATCGCCTAAGCCGCCATGCACGTGGTCGTTGTCATCGCCGCCATACATTTCGTCGTTGCCGTCGCCACCTTCCATTGAATCGGCACCGGTGCCGCCCAACATATGGTCATCTCCGCCGTCGCCATTCAGTTCGTCAGCCCCGTCACCACCATGGACGTGGTCGTTGTCGTCACCGCCAAACAGGGTGTCGTCGCCCGTGCCACCGTCCATTGAATCGGCACCTGCACCGCCCAGCATGTGGTCGTTGCCGTTGTCGCCGTTAATTGCGTCAGCCCCGTCACCACCATGGACGTGGTCGTTGTCGTCACCACCAAACAGGGTGTCGTCACCCGTGCCGCCCTCTATAGAGTCAGCCCCGGTGCCCCCCAGCATATGATCATTGCCGCCGTCACCGTTCAGGATGTCGGCACCGTCTTCGCCATGCACATGGTCGTTATCGTCGCCACCAAACATAGTGTCGTCGCCCGTGCCGCCCTCCATTGAATCGGCACCTGCGCCGCCCAACATGTGGTCTCCAGCGCCATCGCCATAGAGTTCGTCATCGCCATCACCACCGTGCACATGGTCGAAATCATCGCCGCCATACATCGTATCGGTGCCGCTGCCGCCGTCCATTGAATCGGTGCCCGCACCGCCCAACATATGGTCATCGCCGCCATCGCCAAACAATGCGTCATTGCCATCGCCACCATGAACGTGATCGTTGTCGTCGCCGCCATACAGGGTGTCGTCGCCAGAGCCACCTTCCATTGAATCAGCTCCCGTGCCGCCCAACATATGGTCGTCGCCATTATCACCGTTCAGATTGTCAGCACCATCGCCACCGTGGACGTGGTCATTGTCGTCGCCGCCAAACAGGGTGTCGTCGCCGGTGCCGCCCTCCATTGAATCGGCACCTGCGCCGCCCAACATATGATCATCACCGCCGTCGCCATTCAGGGCATCATTACCGTCGCCGCCATGAACATGGTCAAACGCGTCGCCGCCATAAAGCGTGTCATCACCACTTCCGCCATCCAGTGAATCTGTGCCTTCACCCCCAAAAATTGTATCATCACCGACGCCGCCAAACACATTGTCATTGCCCGCATCGCCGTACAGTTCGTCATCATCGCCGTAAGTCGCGAAATAGTCGGCTGGATCGTAGCTGGTTACGGGTTGTGTGGAATTGCTGCGATAACGGGTCGCCCCCTTGTCGTCGCCATAAATTTCATCATCACCATCACCCCCACGGAGCGTATCGTCACCGTAATCCCCGATGAGCGTATCATTGCCGCCAAAACCATCCAATGTGTCACTATGCAGCGATCCCCATATATCGTCATCGCCTTGAAAAATGTCAGTCTGGAAAAACGCCCAATCCGCATTAAACAAATCCAACAGGTCGACCGAGAAACGCTCAATCGTTACGTCCTTTGTGTTGCCTCCAGTGAAATCCACCCACAGCTTATCAGCTGTGCCACCAGTTGGTACGAGCGCACCACCGATGAAGACGGTCTTGAAACCGGTCCCTCCATATTCACCATGTGCCCCCGCAGCCGTTGGATCTGGCGAAGCTTGCGGGGTGTATTGAAAACGATTGCCGTCGAAAAGGCCGTTGGTGTTTGGACCCCCATATAAGAAATCAATGCCGCCTCCTGCCAGTGATGCGTCAATTCCGTTTCTTGAGTTATATCCGTAAATTCTAGCCATTTTTTTTCCTTAAGATTTCTATGTTAAATTACGCTGCCGCGGTTCCCACATAGGAGCACTACGGCGCGCAATAGTATTTCGATGATGTTATTTAAAATTGACAATAGGCTCCCCCCTATTCGTCGCAATTATTTTCCCGCCACTTCAGCAGTGAAGAATATGCGGTTTCCCGCCAACAAGGCTATCAGAAATAACAGGCAAGTCACGACATATTTTCGTGTTGAAAATACTTGGAAATACGCCTCCATCTAAAGTTGAGTCGGAGTGATTGTAAAATATTACTGTCGCTTGCGGCCATTTCCCTTGGTAACCAGCGGAATTGCTGTATCTGAGATTGTCTAGGGCCGCTTATTTCACGGCGAGATACCCATAAGACTACCTCCCCGCAAAAGTTTGCAGGAAGGTAGTGTCGAGTGTGAGGTCAGACCAGATCGCTAACCGCAACTGTTTGATCAACGAAAACAAGAAAATCAATATCCATCAAGCGGTCCTTGCCCTCATAATAACCATCCGCCCCGCCAGACGCCGAATCTGTGATGGTCAAGCGGTCAACATCTGACCCCCGGCTGCTGTTATAAAAGCTTTCGACAGTAATGGTATAATCGGCAAAGTTGCCGTCATAGAGCGCCCGGTCATTTTTGGCAGTGCCGCCATCCCCCCAACTGTGACCATAAATATCGTCGTCGCCCCAGCCACCGTGGAATACATCACTGCCGCCTTCACCCTTCAGCTCGTCATTACCCTCACCGCCAAACAACTGATCGCCCTGATCGCCGCCATCCAGATAATCATCACCAATGCCGCCAAACATTTGGTCGCGTCCATCACGCCCATAAAGGCGGTCGTCGCCTTTGCCGCCAAAGACAAAATCGTCGTTTTCACCGGCATAGATTGCATCATCACCGCCTTTGCCAAACAGGATATCTGACGCGTCGCCACCGGAAATTTCATCCGCTGTGGCAGTGCCAAACTGGATGTTACCCACGGCAATTGTACCATCTTTGAAATCAACAAAACGGGTGGCATCGGCCACTTGAACATCATCACTGCCCCGTTGTGAAACAGTAAGCCCGCCATTTACATCCAAATCGAAGCCATAATCCTCTACGGCATTACCGAAATACTCAAAATCGGCGCGCGCAATGCCGTCGTCGATATCTCCCTTGGAAAGTTGCTGGTCGTAGATTGCAAAATTAGTGATTTCGCCATCAAGCCTGCTCCAGACTGAACTGATGGTTCCGGGATCAGCGCCAGAACCTGATCCGCCGATAATCAGCGCCTCGGCGTTGTCAGCCCAGTTGATTTGCAACTCACGGTCATAGGCCATGCGCACGCCGTCAAAATACAACTCCGCGCCATTGGCCCCAAAACTTAAGGCGAAATCATAAGTCTGCCCTGCGGTTACGGCATCTTTGATTTCGAGATAATAGGTTTTTTCGCCAGATTGTATTCGGACAACAACCGCACCCACGTCAGTCACCCATGCCGTAGTGTGTCCCCCGTCCACAAATCCACTTGCATCTTTGGAAAATAACGCCTGCCAATCGCCCAATTCATTGATGGTGAAACTGAACATCACCGTTCCGGCTTTGAGTTGTAGGTTATCCTGCTTTTGGAAGGCCAGATAACTCACTTCCTCAGACTCAAAAATATGCGTGCCAGGAACAGTAAATACCGGCAGTGCGCCACTCGCCACAGTCAAATCGTCGCCTGTCACCAAATCCTTAGGCGCTTTGATTTTTCCGCCATCTGTGCCGTTTTTGATCGGCTTCAACGCCTCATCCAGATCATCGATGGTGTTGATGATGCCGTAAGTGGGTTTGGAGGTGTGTTCGATATCCGACATTTTCACCAGATC
>JAJRPO010000038.1 GCA_024280735.1 Alphaproteobacteria bacterium
AATCTGGTCGAGCGTTGTTTTAACCGCATCAAAGATTGGCGATCCCTGTCATTACGAACCTTTCGCTGCCCTGAAACGTTCCTTGCTGCCGCCCACCTGGCTGCAATCGTAATTTGGTATTTATGAGTCTACGCCCTAGGGGGGATCGACGGGTTCTTTGACTATTTCCAGAAAACCAGCCGAAATTTCTTTGCCCCAAGATTTGGCGAATTTGATGGCACATTCGACTTTCACCTAAAGACATTCGAGAGGGAGTGCTTGATAGGCCACGACGCCGTTGATGATTTTTTCACAACCGTATTTGGCGGCGACAATTTCACCTTGAACAAATTACCAACCACAAACGAAAGCCTGTCCGTTGAATCCCTCGCTGGATTTCGCAAAGTTCACAAGGTTTTGAATGAGGCGGGCGTACCCCGTTTCTTGCGCATGCCAGTCGGTCGCTCGCTCGGAATAAGGGTTTTTCAAACTGCGCCAAAAGGTAGCAAACTGATCCTCAGCACCAAGATGGCGGCAAAATTGGTTGATGTGTATTCAAATGACGCAAAAATGTTGGATGCAAGATTCAACACCCAGATGCTAAAAGCATTGGAAAATATTACAACAACGGACAGCGCTGTTAAAGTTATCGCGCCCGCCTATTTTGACAGCCAACAGATAGCAGCGATGGGGGATTTGTCCCGCAAGCTGGCGCGCTACCTAACTGCTGACCCAAAAGCCTGGAGAGCGTATCAAAACGTTGCAAAAGGCCAAGTGGTTGAGGAGTCAGAGCGCTATACTGATAGTCCAGAGCAGAAATCGAACATTACAGCAGTTGAAGCCTTATTGGACGATTTGGCGGCAGTGATTGCGGTGCCCAGCTTGCAAAACTGACAGGTAGGAAAAATCATCCCATTTTACGCAAATTAGGCGGAACAGGCCCACCCGTCGCCCAGTCCAACAACTCCACCGTATGCACAATCGGCACCTCGGTGCCCGATCCGATCTGCATCATACAACCAATATTCCCCGCCGCGATCACATCCGGGGCCTTGGCCTCCAGCGCCGCGATCTTACGGTTCTTCAGCTCGCCTGAAATCTCCGGCTGCATCAGGTTATACGTTCCGGCAGAGCCACAACATAAATGCGCATCCCGCGGTTCCACCACCTCAAATCCTGCCCGTTTCAGCAGGGTTTTTGGATGGGTCTTGATCTGCTGCCCATGTTGCAGGGAACACGCCGCGTGATAAGCCACCCGTAATTCCTGCTTACCCTCAGGCAAGTCCAATCGCATCAAAACCTCGGAAACATCCCGTGAAATCGCCGCTACCCGCGCCGCATCCACCGCTAAAGGTTGGTTTTTGAACATATGACCATAGTCCTTAACAGTCGTGCCACAGCCCGAAGTGTTGATCACAATAGCGTCCAGCCCATCGCCATCCATCTCCGCCACCCAGGCCTTGATGTTGCGCCCAGCCGAACCGTGGCTCGCCGCAGTCTTGCCCATATGGTGGGTCAAAGCCCCACAACAGCCCTGCCCGCGCGCGATCACCACATCACAGCCAAGGCGCGTTAACAACCGGATCGTAGCGTCATTAATATCCGTGTTCAGCGCCTTTTGCGCGCAACCGGTCATCAAGGCCACCCGCATTTTGCGCACCCCTTTGGCAGGAAACACCTGCACATCATCATTGCGGCTGACCGGCGGAATTTGATCCGGCACCATAGCCAGCATCGCCCGCAAACGTGGATCAGGGATCAACCGCCGAAACGGTGCGGCAATCTTGGCCCCCAGCAACGCCACCCGAAACCGCGTTGGATAGGGCAGAATTTTCGCCAAAGCCCAGCGCAACAGCCGTTCAAACAAAGGCCGCTTATAGGTCTGCTCGATATACTCGCGCGCGTGATCCACCAGATGCATATAATGCACACCAGAAGGGCAAGTCGTCATGCAAGCCAAACAAGACAGGCAACGGTCCACATGTTTCACGGTTTGCTTATCCGCCGGCCTCCCCGATTCCAGCATGTCCTTAATCAGATAAATCCGCCCGCGCGGGCTGTCCAACTCGTCGCCCAGCACAAGGTACGTCGGGCAAGTTGCGGTGCAAAATCCACAATGCACACAAGCCCTTAAAATATCGTTAGCATCCTGCAATGCCGGATCGCGCAATTGTTCAGGGGTGAAAGTTGTTTTCATAAATCTACCCCATCAGCCCTTGATTGAAAATCCCGCGCGGATCAAACTGCGCCCGCAGCCCCGCCGAAATCGCCGCCAACGGGGCCGGCTCCGGCTGAAACCGAGCCACCTTGGCCCGCATATCATCCGAAGCACGAATCAATGTAGCATGGCCAGAAAAACCCTTGAGCGCCGGGCGAATATCCACCCCCTCAGCGACCAACACCCAAATCAACCCGCCGCCCCAATCATAAATTGCCTCATGCTCGACACCCAGTGCCGCCGTCAAAACTGGCCCATCCGAAGGCTTCACCGAAACACGCCAAACCGCCCCCGCGCGCGCCGCAAAAGGCAGCACATCGCGCACCTCTTGCCACAATTCTCCCGCGCCAACCTCCCAGCCTGCGCCCAGCAAATCCAACAACCGCGCCGAGCGGTACTTAACCGAGGCCGCCAATCCCTCAATCCGGACCCGGGCCTGCCCGCCAACAATCGCCGCCCCCGTCACCTCGAACGGCGAGCCAAGTGCGCGCGACAAGGCCGCCACCCCCGCAACTGCATCCAAGCCATCACAGACCAGCGTGGCCGCCACTTCCGGCATCGGCAGCACCTTCAACGACACCTCGCTCAACACCCCAAGGGTGCCAAAGGATCCCGCCATCAGCTTGACCAGATCATAGCCGGTGACATTCTTCATCACCCGCCCGCCATTCTTGATCACCTTGCCACGGCCATCCACAAACCGCACCCCCAGCAAGGCATCGCGGCAAGCGCCAACCTGAACACGCCTGGGCCCCGACACATTGCCCGCCACCACACCGCCAATTGTCGGCTCGCCGCCTGTCCCCAGCAACGCCCGATGATCCATCGGCTCAAACGCCAACCGCTGGCCCTCGCTTGCTAACAGCGCCTCAACTTCACGCAACGGTGTCCCGGCCCGAACCACCAACGTCAACGCGCCCGGCTCATACAACACCACACCGGAAATCCCCGCCACCGACAGGTCGCCAGCCCCAAAGCCCCGCGTGCCGCCACCGGCAACCCGCAACGGCACCTCCGCCCCCGCCACCACTTCCGACAACTCCAACTCATTTAACGGTCTTTTCATTTCGAATTCGTCCTAAATATCCTGGGGGAGGCCGTAAGGCCGGGGGCAACGCCCCTCACGATCCGCGCCGCCCTGCACTCGCTTGCAATGGAAACACCTTCGCCGGATTCAGCAGCCAATCCGGATCAAACACATCTTTAACCCGCAACTGCATCTCCAGATCATCCGCACTAAATTGCGCAAACATCAATTCACGCTTTTCCACCCCAACCCCGTGCTCTCCGGTCAAACAACCGCCAACTTCAACACAGTATTTCAACACTTCTGCGCCCATCGCCTCGCAGAGTTCCAGATCGCCCTCTTTGTTGGCATCAAACAGGATCAGCGGATGCATGTTACCATCGCCGGCATGAAACACATTGGCCACGTCCAACCCGTACTTCTCCGACAACTCCGAAATTCGCCGCAGCATTTTGGGCAGAGCTGACACTGGAATCGTCCCGTCCAGACACATATAATCGTTGATCTGCCCCACCGCCCCAAAGGCCGATTTGCGCCCCAGCCAAATTTTGGCGCTCTCCTCCGCCGAGCCACTCTCGCGAACCTCCACCGGCTCATGCCGCCGGGCAATCGCGCAAATCAACGCCAGTTGCGCGGCTATTTCATCTTCCGCACCCTCCACCTCGACAATCAACAAAGCCTCGCAATCGGGATAGCCCGCATGGGCGAAATTCTCGCACACCCGAATACAAGGGCGGTCCATAAACTCGATCGCGACGGGCAGAACTCCCGCCTTGATGATGTCGGACACACAGGCCCCCGCCACTTCACTGCTATCAAAGCCAATCAGCACAGGCCGCGCGCCCTCCGGTTTACGCAAAATTCGCAAACTCGCCTCTGTCACCACGCCCAGCTGCCCTTCAGAGCCACAAATCAACCCCAGCAAATCCAGCCCACCAGAATCCAGATACGCCCCGCCGATTTCCGTCACTGTGCCGTCCATCAACACCAGCGTCACGCCGAGCAGGTTATTCGTCGTCACGCCATATTTCAAACAATGCGCCCCGCCTGAGTTCATCGCGATATTGCCGGCAATGGCACAGGCCAGTTGCGATGAAGGGTCCGGTGCGTAAAAGAAATCCTCCTCCTCGACTGCGCCTGTCACCGACAGATTGGTGCGCCCGCTTTGCACCCGGATAATCCGGTTTTCATAATCGGTTTCCAGAACCTCGTTCAGGCGCGCCACCCCCAGAACCACACAATCCGCGGTCGGCAAAGCCCCGCCCGCCAATGACGTACCAGACCCGCGCGGCACCACCGGCACCCCCTCGCGGTGGCAAATTTTCAGCACCGCGGAAACCTCGGCTGTGGAGTCGGGCAACACCACCACCATCGGTGGGCATTTATAGGCGGTCAGCGCGTCGCATTCATAGGCGCGCGTCTCGTATTCACCGTGGATCACCGCGCCCTGTGGCAGGACAGCCTGCAACTGTGCCACGATCTGCATTTTACGTGACAGAATACGTTTATCTGGCTCAGGCATTTGCATCGCGACTCTCCTGGCAGGTATTGGTAACTTAATATTACCAATTTCGGAATTTTCAACCCCTAAAGCAGTTCCATAAACTGAATTACTTTGTCTGCCCCAATGCAAACTGGAAACGCCCTACCGAACATCATAAGACAGAAACATGATTGATACCCTGAAAAACCTGCTGCAACATTTTACTCCACTGGATTTGGCGGCGCTGGGCGTGTTGCTCATCGGCTGGCTCGGCGGCACCTTCCTGATCGAGCGGGACAATGCCAAGCGCCCCTCGATGCACATGCTCATGTCGGATTATCGGCTAAAGTGGATGCAGCAAATGATCACCCGCCAGCCGCGCATTTTTGATATGACCACCCTCGCCATCATGCGCCAAGGCACTGCGTTTTTCACCTCCGGCTGTATGATCGCCATCGGCGGCTGCGTGGCGCTGCTGGGCCAAGCCGAGCAACTGACAATGCTGGCCGGTGATATCAGCCCGGAATTCGCCGTGCCGCGCATCGTCTGGGAGCTGAAAATCCTGCTGCTAATGGTTTTGCTGGCCAACGGTTTCCTGAAATTCGTCTGGTCCATGCGCCTGTTTGGTTATTGCGCCATCGTCATGGCCGCTGTTCCAAATGACGCGGGCGACCCCGAGGCCGAACCCATGGCGCACAAAGCAGGCAACCTCGCCAATACCGCCGCCAAAAGCTTTAACCGAGGCCTGCGATCCGTCTATTTCTGCATTGCGGCGCTAACATGGTTGATCGGCTCATGGGCCTTCATCGCCGCAACACTGGCCACTATCTGGGTATTATACCGGCGCGAATACGCCTCGCAATCCCGCGGGATAATCGAGGGGTGAGCTGGCGCATTTCCAGCTTTTTTGGAAGCGGAACATAGTGTCAAACAATGAAACCAATTTGACTTTCGCCATAACTGTAATACACTGTATTACAAGTACCTGCTTACAATAGGAAGTATGAACCAAATGACCACCGTCCCTTTTTCCATGAGAATTGAAAAAGGCCTGAAAGCAAATCTGAACCAAGAAGCCAAGCGGGTTGACCGCCCAGCCTCCTACCTTGCTTCACGGGCAATTTCTGATTACCTTGAGCGCCAAAAATGGGAACGCGAACTTCTTCTTGGACGCATGGAAGAGGCCAAGACTGGCGTCTTTGTTTCCGAAGACCGTGTAACGGCATGGGTCGATTCATGGTTCACAGATGCAGAGTTACCAAAGCCCGAAGCTGACATATTCCCCCGTAATTCCTAGATCATGAAAATCGTATTTTTGCCATCTGCGCTCGATGACCTCGCGTGGATGAAACGCTATTACGAAACCGTCTTTCCCGCTGGAAAACCACAGGCGGCAAAACGGTATCGCAACGCGTTGGCGGTTATTCGTAACAATCCCAAGGCAGGCGCGCCCTCTGAAGTCGAGGATTCACTCCGCGAACACCCCATCCCGAACACACCGTTCACGCTCATATACCAGCTCACAAAAACAGAAATCCGCATCCTTCATGTGAAAAACCAGCGTTCACTTAGACCCATTCATCACTCGAAATAGAGTAAACACCAACCGTTGCCTCTCTTGTTTTTCAACCACGGGGCAAACTGATCGCTTGGTTATATTCCCAGCGCAATAATTCATTGAAGTAGGGGCTGTTGACGTTTACCAGCCCGTAATCTACGCGGCTAATAAACCTCCAACCATCCAAACCCGCAATTCACCCCGGATCAGGTCCGGGGCAGCACCGCACCCAAACTCAATGCGCCTCCGCCCAGTTAGCGCCCTGCCCCGCATCCACCACCAGCGGCACATCCAGTTCAACGGCAGGCATCGCGGCCCCCTCCATCACGTCGCGCACAACTTTGATAGTTTCATCCACCGCACTTACCGGCACCTCAAAAATCAGTTCATCATGCACTTGCAACAGCATCTTGCAGGGCAAATGCGCCGTGGCGTCCGGCATCCGCACCATGGCGCGCCGGATCACATCCGCCGCTGTGCCCTGAATAGGCGCATTGATCGCGGCCCGTTTGGAAAACCCTGCCTGCGGACCCTTGGCGCTGATGTTCGCCGTATGGATTTTGCGACCAAACAGCGTTTCCACGTATTCGTGTTCCTTGGCAAAGGCCACCGTCTTATCCATGTATTCCCGTATCCCCGGAAACCGCTCAAAATAGGTATCAATAAACGCCTGCGCCTCTTTACGCGGAATGCGCAGATTACGCGCCAGACCAAAGCCGGAAATCCCGTAAATCACCCCGAAGTTAATCGCCTTGGCCTGACGACGCACCATTGGATCCATGCCCTCGATCGGCACGCCAAACATCTGATGCGCGGTCAGCGCGTGAATATCAATCCCGTCCTGAAACGCTTGTCGCAGACTGTCGATCTTGGCAATATGCGCCAGAATACGCAGCTCGATCTGGGAGTAATCCAGCGACACCAGAACATTACCCGCCTCCGGTACAAAGGCCTCGCGAATTTGCCGTCCCGCCTCAGTGCGCACCGGAATATTTTGCAGGTTGGGATCGGTCGAAGCGAGGCGCCCCGTGCTGGCCCCCGCAATGGAATAAGACGTATGCACCCGCCCCGTTTCCGGATGGATGTGGGTCTGTAACGCGTCCGTATAGGTACTTTTCAGCTTGGACATTTGGCGCCAATCCAGCACACGGGCAGACAGGTCACTGCCCTCCGCCGCCAAATCCTCCAGAATATCGACACCGGTGGAATAGGCCCCAGTCTTGCCCTTTTTGCCGCCCTGCAAACCCAACTCGTCAAACAGGATTTCACCCAGTTGTTTGGGGGAACCCACATTAAAAGGCCGCCCCGCCAGCGCATGAATTTCCTCTTCCAGTCCGGCCATCTTCTGGGCAAAATTGTTCGACATGCGCGACAGCTGATCACGATCCACTTTAATCCCCGTCATCTCCATCTTCGCCAGCACCGGCACCAGTGGCCGCTCCAGCGTTTCATAGACGGTGGTCACTTTGCTGACATGCAATTTCGGCTTGAACAGCTGCCACAGGCGCAGGGTGATATCGGCATCCTCTGCGGCATATTTCACCGCATCCGCAATCGGTACCTTGTCAAAGGTAATCGCCGATTTCCCCGTGCCGATCAGGGTCTTGATCGGCACCGGTTTGTGATCCAGATAGCGCTCGCTCAGAAAATCCATCCCGTGATTGTGCAGGCCGCCGTGCAGCGCATAAGACAGCAGCATGGTGTCATCAATCGGGGCAATATTCACCCCGTAACGGCGCAGAATTTTGAGGTCATATTTCATGTTCTGGCCGATCTTTAGGATCGCCGGATCCTCCAGCACGGGGCGCAAAATATCCAGCGCCTCCTGCAAGCCCATCTGCCCCTCGGCCAGCGCGGAACCGCCAAACAAATCGCCTTCACCGTCGCGGTGCGCCAGGGGAATATAGCAGGCCTCGCCCGCCTCGACGCACAGGCAAATCCCCACCAGATCAACCTGCATTTCGTCCAATCCGGTGGTCTCCGTATCAACAGCCACATAGCCCCGCGCCCGTATCCGCGCCACCCAATCATGCAAACCAGCCGCATCGGACACCTGCGTATAAATCGCGTCGCTGATGGCAGGCTGTGCGACAGCACCCTTTTGAACGGGGTTCGATCCCCCGTTTGAAAGGACCTCCGGCATGTCCGGTGCCGCCACCCCCAGTTTGCTCGCTATCCGCGCGCTTAGGGTGCGGAATTCCATTTCCGCCAGAAACCCCAGCAGGGTATCCGCATCCGGCTCAACCACCGACAGATCATCAAACGACACGTCAATCGGCGTATCCAGACGCAGGGTCACCAACGCGCGGCTGACCCTGATTTGATCCGCATTATCAATCAGGGTTTGGCGGCGCTTGGGCTGTTTAACTTCCTCGGCCCGCGACAGCAACGTATCCAGATCACCAAATCTATTGATCAACAATGCCGCGATCTTAATGCCAATCCCTGGCGCGCCCGGCACGTTATCCACCGAATCCCCAGCCAGCGATTGCACATCAATCACCTTCTCCGGCTGAACTCCGAATTTTTCTTCTACCTGATCGCGGCCAATGCGGCGGTTCTTCATCGGATCGAGCATTTCAACCCCGCCGCCGACCAATTGCATCAAGTCTTTATCGCTGGAAATCACCGTCACCCGCGCGCCCAAATCGCGCGCCTGAATGGCCATGGTGGCGATAATATCATCGGCCTCAAAGCCCGCAAGCTCAATACACGGCAGACCAAAGGCGCGCGTCGCATCGCGGGTCAGCGGGAATTGCGGCACGAGGTCCTCGGGTGCGGGCGGGCGGTTGGCCTTGTATTCGGGATAGATGTCGGACCGGAAAGTCTTGCCCTTGGCATCAAATATCACCGCCACATGGGTTGGCGCATCGCGGCCCTTCATGTCCTCGACGAACTTGAACAGCATGTTGCAAAACCCCGCGACCGCGCCGATTGGCAGTCCGTCAGACTTGCGCGTCAGGGGCGGCAGCGCGTGGTAGGCGCGGAAAATAAACCCCGATCCGTCGATCAGATGTAAATGATGGCCTTTACCAAATTCCGACACGTGTTTACCCTCGCAGCTGTCCCATTTCTAGGAAACATAAATGACCCGTCAAATATTAGCGATAGCCGTTTTGATCTTTTCACTCGCCAGCACGGCCATTGGGCAAACCAAGTTGGAGTTATTACCGTTATTGTCAGATGAGCCTGACAATCCTTGCGAACATCTGCCCGGCAACCCCAGCTCTTGCAGTAAGTTTGTCGGCTGTATTGGCGATCAAGGCAGCTATTTTTGGGGCTATTCACGCGGTTGGAACACCGGCACTCTCAGCGCGCGCTCCAGCGAGGGGGCGTCTTGTTCCGGCACTTGGAAATACGCCAACATATTTGGCATCCCGCAAGCCGATCTGTTTTGTGACAACGGCGAAGGCGGGCGCATGTTCTTTTTCTACCAAGACAGTGTCACGGGTACCGCACAGGGCAAAGGCCGCTCCAACAAAGGCCGGCTGGTGGAAATGTGGTCTGGCAACAACCTGAAACAATTTTTCCGCCGTGGCGCAGCGGAAACAGAATTTCCCACGCTTCATTGCGGACCCGCCGCAATTCCAATCAGTTGAGGGTATGCGACAACAGAGGCACGCCAAACGCCCCGCTAGGCGGTTTAGCGCCTGCGAGGAGTTTGTGTTTTCTATTAAAGGGAGGTGGGCCCACCAATGTGGTTATCTGTGCCATTCAGGGATGCCAGCCCCTGTCACCTGCGATCTCTGCGGGGCGCTTGTAAGGCATCCCGCTTTTGGTTTTTGGCGGTTCTGGCATGAGCATTAACCCACAATTTCCAGAACCTTGAACCACTTCGACGTCGGCGTGTTTATAGACTGGAACAGGGTAACATATCGTTAACCATGCGCGCGGTGGGTGTCGCTTTTCGGGAAAAACGCGACACGTCAAAACCTTGCCGCGCTACCGCGCTCTCAGGTTTTTGGCGATAACAAATATATCTGGTATTTCCCGAAACGCTTAATGCCCAGCGTCCGCCTGCAACACAAAGCGGCATTCGCAATAGGGGCAATCCACATGGCCCGGATCGCGGGCGATTTGCAGCCAGACGCGCGGGTGTTCGCCGCCGCCGTCACAGGCGATGCGGGACTTGTCTGTTTTTACAACTTCTTGGGCGGTTACGGTCATGGCTCTGCCTGTGTTTGCGGTGAATCGCTGTCAGTCTAGCGCCCCACTCAAGGCGCGGCAATGGGTTTTCAACTAACGCCGCCCGCTCACCCGTTTGGCGCTGGGGCGGCGTCCAAGGGATGCCTCGCGCAGGGCAATGAATATCCCCGCCCCCATAATCAACGCAATGCCGATCCAGGTCATCGTGTCCGGCCATTCCGCCCAAATCAGCACTCCCCACAGCACCGCCAGCGGCAGGGCGACATATTCAAACGGGGCCACCAATCCAGCAGGCGTGCCGCGATAAGCAAGTGAGATGGCATAACCGCCAATACCGGTCATCATGCCAATCGCTCCCAAATAGGGCCAATCCGCCATCGGCGGCCATATCCAGGCGCGAAACAGAAATTCCAGCGACGCGTTATCTTGCGTCGCGAATTTCCCGTCACCAACGGCCAAGCCAACCAACAACGAGACCGTCAAAAATGTCAGCTGGATATACATCGCCATGGTCGAGGCCTTTTCCGAGAACCCCATAAAACGCGTCGTCGTCTGCATGATTGCATAGGCAAGTGCCGCGATTGCAGGCAGCAGTAGCACAAGGCTGAACTCCGTGCCCCCCGGGCGCACGACCACCAATACACCCGCCAGTCCAATCAGAACCGCCGCCCACCGTCGCAGCCCGACCTTTTCGCGCAGAACAATGACCGACAGTCCGGTAATCAGCAAAGGGGCCACAAAGAAAATTGCGCTGGCGGTGGCCAGCGGAATCGCCACAAGACCGGCGAAATAGGTGGAATTGGCCACCACAACACACAGCCCCCTGAAAATATGCAGGCCCGGGCGTTTGGAGCGCATGTTGATAAACCCGCCTTCCAGCGGCATGAAAATCACCATGGTCAATGTCAGGCCAATGGCTGAGCGGATAAACACCAACTCGTGCAAAGCGTAATTGTCACTGAGCAGTTTGATCAGCATATCGTTCATCGAAAAACAGATCGAGGCGATGATCGCAAAAGTTATTCCACGGGCGGCACTCTGGCCCGTCTGAGACGCGGACATTTGAAATTCCATAGGTTTGAGGGGTGGCTATCAATCAGCCTTAAGGGCAGATTAGACAAGTTTAACCCGTTAAGCACCCCCAAAAACGACGCAAATGTCGCAAATGAAAAAGGGCGCCAACGGCACCCTTTAAAACTTATCGATAAAGGTCGCGCTATTCTTCCGCGTCGTCATCCTCACCGGTTTTTGGCAGGTTAAACAGGCTGTCCGCATCGACGATCAGGTCTTTCTTGGCCGGCTTCGGGTCTGTATTCCCCAGCGAGAAATTCTCCAGTCCACCCATATTAGACGGCATCGGCGCATCTGTGATCATGTGCAAGGACTGCTCGGTCGAGACCAGTTTGGAGCGTTCTTCGTCAGTCATGATATCGCCACTCTTCGCAGCTTTGGCAGCGGCTTTGGCGACAGCGGCGTCCAGCTCGCCTTGTTTACACAGACCAAGGGCAACCGGATCAATCGGTGTGATGTTGGCGATATTCCAGTGGGTGCGTTCGCGCAGCGCCTGAATTGTCGGCTTGGTGGTCCCCACCAGTTTGGAAATCTGCGCATCGGCCAATTCCGGATGGAATTTCACCAGCCACAGGATCGACGCGGGGCGATCCTGGCGCTTGGACAACGGGGTATAGCGCGGGCCACGGCGTTTTTGTTCGCCTTGGGCGGCGGCATAAAACTTCAGCTTCAGCTTATGGATGGGCCTGTCTTCGCCTGCCTTGATTTCCTCACGGGTCAACTGGTTGTTGGTGATCGGATCAAACCCTTTGATCCCCACGGCAACCTCGCCGTCGGCAATGCCGTTCACTTCCAACTCGTGCAAACCGCAGAAATCCGCGATCTGTTTAAAGCTGAGTGTTGTGTTGTCCACCAGCCAAACTGCGGTGGCTTTAGCCATAATTGGAAGCGCCATTGCCTTGTCCTTTACCTATACCTCCCCTGTGCCGAGAATCGGCTGCTTTACCGTAGTAAAGCGAATTTCCATATTGTGGGGGGGAATTCCTAGTCTATATAGACCGGAATTGCAAAAAGTGAAAGACCCAATCATGCCGGTGTTACTTGCCCTGTTTTTGATGTTTGCAAACCCAGTTTGGGCCGATGGAGAGCGGGCGGGGAAGTTCGATTATTATGTCCTGTCACTCAGCTGGTCGCCCAACTGGTGCGCCCAAACCGGCGATGCACGGCGGGCAGATCAATGTGACCCGCG
Organism: Alphaproteobacteria bacterium; assembly: GCA_024280735.1. Taxonomy (GTDB): domain Bacteria; phylum Pseudomonadota; class Alphaproteobacteria; order Rhodobacterales; family Rhodobacteraceae; genus Amylibacter. Next base: position 12,672 of record JAJRPO010000038.1, read on the forward strand.
CCATGATTACGGTTGGGTCCTGCACGGGCTTTGGCCCCAGTACGCGCGTGGTTGGCCCACCTATTGCCGCACGCCTGAACGCGCGCCCAGACGCGCCATGACAGCAGCGATGGTGGATGTGATGGGCAGTGCGGGATTGGCTTGGCACCAATGGAAAAAACACGGCACTTGTTCCGGGCTGAGCGCCGAGAATTACTATCGACTATCGCGCCATGCTTACGAGCTGGTGAACCGCCCGCAGATTTTCCGTAAACTGAAAAGCAGCATCAAGTTGCCGGCAAAAGTTGTGGAACAGGCGTTTATGGAAGCCAACCCAAAACTGCTGCAAAACCAGATCACCATCACCTGTAAATCCGGCCACATCCAAGAGGCCCGCCTGTGCCTGACCCGCGATCTAAAGCCGCGCAAATGCGGGGTGGACGTGATCCGCGATTGCACCCTGCCAAAAGCGATTATGACCCCGGTTCGGTAAGGCTGCCCCGTGTTACGCGGGTTCAGCCAGAAACAAATCAATCCGGCCCATCATTTCATGCCAAGCAGGGATATGCTGTAACTGCGCGGGGTTATTGTCATCCAGCATCGAAAACCGCGTGTCCGGCTTTTTCGGGATCGAAATATACCCAATTCGGGCAGGAATATGGCCCTCGTCTGGTGATTTCGGCATGCAATCACCTGTGAACCACCAATAATTTAGCTCAATTCTGCCTTGTTTTGGCGGCCTTCTATACCGCGAGGCAAAACCAAAAAACGGGCAATAAAATGTTAACTTATGTGCTGGCAAACATCGCAAACGCCGTTCTTTTCGCTGGGTTCTTTGGCCTGTCATTCGCATTGAACAATGACGATGACACCCCAGAAACCGAGGCAGAGACAAGCACTGTGGAGGGCACCGAGGGCGACGACGACATTGATACGGGCGGCACTGAGGGCATGTCGTATTTTCTGCTTGGCGGCGATGACGCCCTGTCGGCAACAGACGGTAATGACCGCGCCGAAGGCGGTGCAGGCAATGACGATATATCCCTGCTCGACGGCGACGATCTGGGCTGGGGGGATGCGGGCGACGACACGCTGGATGGTGGCGCGGGCGACGATGCATTGTTTGGCGGCGAAGGCGCGGACAGCTTGCTCGGGGGGGACGGCATTGATTCCCTGATGGGTGGCGATGGCGCGGATATGCTGCAAGGCGGCGCGGGCGATGACTGGGTGTTTGGCGACGACGGCGTTGATACGATCTGGGGTGACCACGGTGCTGACCGGTTATTCGGCGGATTGGGCGATGATATTTTGAACGGCGCCGCAGGGGATAGCGCTGCCAATGCAGATGGGTCTGACGATGGTGCAGACACGCTTTATGGCGGCGGCGCTGAGGATCGCTTGATACTGGGCACAGGGGATATGGGCCACGGCGGCGAAGGGTTTGACACCTTTGTGGTCGATGAATCCGTTTTAGGCCAAGATGTTGCAATCATTCAAGATTTCACCGCAGATGACACGCTAGAGCTGGAATATGTTGCCGCAACAGACGCGGCGGGCGCCCCGATTGTACCAGAGGTTACAGTGACAGGTTTTGAAGATGGCACAGGGGCCACGGTGTTTCTGGACGGTGTCGCAGTGGCGGGTGTTACTGGCGGATTTGACATGGACCCGGCGGATATTTCATTGATCGCGGTTTAGGGGTGAAACCAATCTTTAAGCAGCCACAGTATAGGCTTTTGGCTGTAGTGACCTTGTAAATATCGGCACATGGAGAAAAATAATGCGCTTTATATTTGGTTTGATTTTCGCCCCTTGGTGGGTGCTGATAATACTCGCAGTCCTCACTTTTGGTGCAGGCACCTGTTCCTACCAAAGCATTCAGCGCTTTGAAGCAAACAAAGCAGAAGCGCTCGCAGGGCCGATTCCCGATCCTGTTGATTTGGCAGATTTCGATCGAAAAATTGATGTCACAAAGGCACATGAAGTTAATCTGGCGTTGCAGATCAACACCAAACATAATTTCACCCTGACCCAGACCAGCAGAAAACGCGCTGACGTTGTGCGACGCCTGTATGTGCTGTTTGACAGAAACGACGCTGGAAATGCCAAAATAGCCCGCGCCGCGATTCTATTGTTGCCAAGTGAGGTAGATCGGTTTGTTGAATTTATGCAGGCATCCATTTCCGGTGTGGGGACCTATAGCGCGGTCTTTAACGTCAACGGGAAATTCAGTAAATCTGCCACTTTGGACACCATGGCAGAAGAGGCCATAACCGAAAAACTTGGGCTGACACTCTCGGAAAACTTTGGCTATATCAGCCCCTTTCTGAACGGGCGCGAAAAGGCATTCGCCCCGCGCCCCGACGCCGCGCGCGACACCTTGGCGGTATTCGCCGGTATTGGTTTAGGGGCTGACCCAGATAACCCAAAAAAGGGGTTATCATGGGCCATATGCGAAAGAGCCGACTCAGCCACTATAAGCAGAACCGTTTGACCGAGCATTTTGTTTCGGGTTCGACGGCCAGAACGGCTGCCAGCCTGTG
>JAJRPO010000039.1 GCA_024280735.1 Alphaproteobacteria bacterium
GGCACACCACGTGGTTTGTTCGGCAGTAGTGGCTTGATGTTATTGAATTGTTCTTGCGTTAACCAAAATGTCCCAGACATGAAATTCTCCCTGTTTCATACCTTGAATCACAATTCCGTTTATAGGTCTACGCCCTAGCAATGATATGCGATTCTGCTCAGAAAACCCGGTGCAGTAAGCTGTGCCCGAACTCATGCGCAAGCGTAAACCGCTCGTGGCCATTTGCTCAAGTTTCCCAGAAAATTGACTATTGCTAACTGCTGGGGTATGACCGTTACAACAGGCGCAAGACTACCTTGTGCCGTTTTATACGGTCTAAATTATGGCAAAGCATATTCGAACATATTCTCGCGAGACCGACCGGGCAATCGCATACCTGACAACGCAGATACGTATCGCCCGGAAAGAGCGGCGTTTCACCGAGGCGGAAATGGCCAAACGGGTCGGCATTTCCCGCTCGACCCTGCAGACCATCGAGGCGGGAAACCCCAAGGCCGAAATCGGATTGGTGCTGGAGCTTGCGGTTCTGCTTGGGGTGCCGGTTTTTGGCGAAGAAGGCGTGTCGCCCCGCGACCTTGGGCGCCTGCGCGATACACTGGCCCTGCTACCGAAATCCATTCGAAAAACCCGCAAGGATGTAGACGATGATTTCTGAGCCCCGCGAGGTCTTTGTCTGGACATGGCTGCCGGAAGAGGTTGAGCCGGTTGTCGCCGGCCGGATTGTGCCCGAGGGCGCGCGGTATGATTTTGCCTATGGGCGTTCTTATCTGTCGCGGAAAAATGCCATCCCGCTCTATCAACCAGAGCTACCGTTGCAAACGGGGCAGCAAGCCCCGCTTGGGCCGCTGGATATGGCAAATTGCCTGCGCGACGGCCTTCCGGACCGCTGGGGGCGGCGCGTCATCATCAACCGCCTGACCGGCCGGAAAGGGGCGGATGCTGCGGACGTGGAATTCAGCGATCTGGTTTACATGCTGGAATCCGGCTCGGACCGGATCGGCGCGCTGGATTTTCAGGCTTCTGCAACCGAATACATCGCCCGTGGAGGTGGAAGGACGACGCCTGATGATCTGGCTGAGCTAGCGCGTGGTGGCGGGGCGGCAACCCTCGATGATCTGGCCGAGTTTGCCGGCAATGTCGAAGCTGGAAAACCGGTGCCCGCGCAACTGGAGCAGGCGATCCTGCATGGCAGCTCGATCGGGGGCGCGCGCCCCAAAGCCTTGCTCGACGATGCCGGTCGCAAGCTGATCGTCAAATTTTCGGCTAGCAACGACGTGATAAGCATGGTGAAGGCTGAATTCATCGCCATGCGGCTGGCTGCGCGCATCGGGATCGATGTGGCACCGGTCGAACTGGCGCAGGCGCTTGGCAAGGATGCCTTGATTGTGGAGCGTTTTGACCGTGTGCCGGGCGTGCGCGGCTGGACCCGCCGCGCCATGGTTTCGGCCCTAACAATCCTAGGAGAAAGTGAAATATCGGCGCATCATTTGTCCTATGGTGAGTTGGCCGACCAGATCCGCGCGCGCTTCACCAGGCCCGAGGAAACCCTGCGCGAGCTGTTTCTGCGTCTGGTGCTAAACATCCTTGTGGGCAATACCGACGACCACGCCCGCAACCATGCCGCTTTCTGGGACGGTGATATGCTGGCGTTGACCCCGGCATACGACATTGCCCCACAGGTTCGCGCGGCGCATGAGGCCAATCAGGCAATGGTTGTCGCGAACAGGGATCGCCGCGCACGCCTTGAAACCTGCTTGAGTGCGGCTGGAAAATTCCTCCTGCGCGAAGGTGAGGCGAGGGATCACATCAACCATGCGGTGGATGTGATCCGCCGCGATTGGGCGGATGTTTGTGATGAGGCGGGGCTGCCGGATGTCGAGCGGCGGGCCTTTGCCGGGCGACAGTTTTTCAATGCTTATGCGTTCGAGGGTTTTGGCAAAGTACCGAAAATGGGCAATTAGCCGTTTGCGCTGTTGGTCATCAATACGAGGGTGTCAGAAGCCTCCTGCGATCGCGACGCATTCGGGGTCGCCTGACGAATTTGCTCGACCTCGAATGCCTCCACATCCTTGAGCCTGTAAACAACCCGCCCACCCAGTTTGATGAAAAGCGGACCTTCACCGGCCCAGCGCCAGCGTTCCAGCGTGCGGGGTGAAATGTTCCATCGGGCTGCGAGCGCGTTTTGGTTCAAGTGCCGGATTTCCATGTTATCTCCTTGTGGTCAATTTTAGGTTTACCGATGTTCTTGAGAAAGCCCCCTAAAACTGTGGCAACTCACCTCATCGTTTGTCATGGGGACATTTGCGTAGCTTTCGGGGTGTATCAAGTTGGAAAGAAAAGAAAGGTAGTTATTACAACATGTTATGGGCAATCCACTTGCTGATCGGGAGCATTTTACCTTGCAAAGTTGGAATTTCATCCCAAGATTGCAAGGATGTAATGCGGAGGTGGCACAACTTCGCCCGGGACCGGAACGCCCGCGAGATCAAAGTCACCCGCAGGCCAGCGCGTTCGAGCACGACGATCTGGAGCGCGCCCTCGGTCTGTCTGCGTGAAATGTACCCTGTTTCAATGCAGCTTTGATCTGTTGCATAAATCAATACGTTGGCTTGCGAGGTGTTTCTAAATCCTTCGGCGGTCCGCGAAAATTCCCGCGTTGGTACATTAAATAGAGACTGAAACTACGCGCAATTATCGCGAATCTTGCCAATATTCGCCCCCGCACACGAGACGAAGCTTTTTCTATGTCGCGTCCTCCACCAACGACCCCTTTTCCCCACTTTCTCTGAATTGCCCTCACCCACATAACGCCCTTATTTTGTTGGTAATTATGGCCTTTTTCATTTACCACTTTGACAGCATCGAGGATGTTCAGGATCACGCCACACGCTGGCTCTGGACTTACAACAACGAACGCCCCAACATGGGCATTGGAGGAATAACACCTTAACTTAGCCGCAAACCTGTCCAGAAAAGCAGGACCACTTTAAACTACCTCCAGACTGGAGAAACACTGAAGTTATTTAGAAAACCAGTCCATCTTTATACTCTTTTTTGTGTAGTACAGATATTGATTGAACGGAACGTTGTTCTGACAGACCTCAAAAGTCGGCTAGATGAATTCGCACTCAAATACCAGTTGGGGAGTGATGATTTGGCCATCGAGCAATACCGAGATGGGGCTATTTCGAGAACAAGGAGCAGGGCGAGTAGAAATGCCCGGATCAGGGCTCTTCTCGGTGAGGTTACGTAGTACTCACAATTCTCGTAATTGGAGCAAAATCTGAACATTTTTTTTGGGGGTGTAGTTTGACACAACATATTGCAGTAAACCGGACTACCCCGAATGAAGCGGGAAGAAACCGGATAGGCCCTTAAAATAAGGGCTTAAACAGGGTTGGTTGGGCGTTGAGTGGCTGGACTGTGGTGTCTTTCAGTATGGCCCAAAACAACCGACATCGTCGCTGGTGGCAAATTGGTGGGGATTTGAGGGGAAAGCTAAACAGAGCTTTTAAAGGATTGTTATAATGACATTAAATGAAGCATGAATAATGGATGATAGCGAAAATCGGGTGTAATGGTGGGCGTGAACTGGGACACGAGCGTCCCAGTTCCCTTATTGCGTCCCAGATAGCGATAAATCAAACTATAACAAGGAATTATGGATTTGGCTGGAATGTTAACCCTTAACCGAACTGGGACGCTTTTTGAGGGAAACCGCCCCAATTACAGTTGCAATTTAGGGTAAGCTATGCCTACTAAGGGTTATTCTAACGGAGCAAAATCATGCCAATTCTAAAGATATTCTCAATCATTGCATACGCGTTAGCGGCCATATTATTTGTTGCAAGTTTTGTATTGGAGGAGATATTCTTCCTGCCGCCAGCATTCACTGCAATCGTCGCGGGGGTGCTGTTTGCGGCGGTCGAAATTATTATCAAAACATTACTAGAAATCAGGGATGCTTTGACACCAACGAGCGTCGTTGAGCAACTTCCGATACATAAAACTGACGAAGCAGAACAAATAGAAACACCTGCGAAACCGTTCGCCGCTGTATCAGCCGATCTGGCCGCTCTTGATGATAAAATCAAGCAAATGCGGAACAGAAAATAACGTCAAACATCCCGCGCGGTCCAAACAACCTCGCCTATGATATGTATTGAATTCATGGCGTGGCGTGTCAAGACGCGGCTGGGATAGTTGGGGTTGTCACCGGAAATAATCAGGGTGTTTATATCCGGCTTTTCAAGGCGCTTGATGAACAGCTCTGCCCCCTCACGAAAGGCGAACATCCGGCGTTTGTGGGGTTCGGTGCTTTGGTGGTTTATCAGAACAACAGAACGATCGGCAAGCGTGGGTTCCATACTGTCACCGGCCACATAAATTAAGGAGGCATTGGCTGGGTTGATGCCTTTTTTGGCAAGCCATTGTTTGCGGAAAGCCAGTGAGGAAAGAACGCCCTCGGATTCGTTGAGCGCGCCGCCACCAGCCGAGGCCTGCACGTCGTGCAGATTGATCAGATGGTACTCACCCTCATTTTGAGGATCTGCATTTTCCGGGGTTTGATGTTCTGCGCGGCGGGGATCGGGAACAAATGTTACACCGGAGCCTTGCTTGCCAGGGGTGCCGCGAAACACCGCTGTGACGGGATAGATTTCAGAAATGTATTTGCGCACCCGCTCCTCGTCAAAAGATTTCTGACGGGAATCTGCAACAGGTAGCCAGCCGCGCAAAACAAGCATGTCATCGGAAATTGAAACCAGACGTTTGATTGCCGTGTTGCCACCCTGCTCCTTGATCCAAACACGATCATTTTCTTTAGGCTCGGTCGCGGGGGAAACCAGGCACAGCGCCCCTGCTGTTATGCCTTCTGGAACCATGGATTGGCCATCGGCGCGCACATAGAATGCGTCCGGGTCCGTCAGGCCTTCTGGCATGGCAACCTCAACCTCGGCGGGTTGTGGCTTTCCCCAGCCTTGGACTGAGCAAGAGGCAAAGCCGCGCATCGGGATTGTTTTGTTGGCGGAGAATATCGGCCCATTATTAGAGGGTAGATGCAAAGCTTTTGTTTCAAGTTGGCGAGGTGGTCCGAAATAATGTTCTAGACCCAGATAATCAAAAAGAGCTTCTAGCCTATCAACACTTGGAACACGACCTGCACGAATATCTCTCACTAGCCCATCGTGACCGACAACATCAATCGAAGCACGTCGAGCCGAAATTTGGCGATCCCTTAAGGCGCGCTCGACGTCAGTCTGAATGCGTTGGATCACAGCCTTAGTTTTTTTATTCGTTAGCAGCATAATTCAATCAATATACAAATTCCGTAAGATAAATAAATCTCATTCGACATATAAGACAAATAAATCTTGACTATGCAAGATTTATTTGTCTTATTATGCATATGAACACTGACACACACACACAGCTAATCACCTTATGCGAGTTTTATGCCGCGCATATGAACATCAGCCATTGGCGCGTTTCATACTTGGCAAGGAAGGATGGGCAATTCTTCAAGCGGTTGACCGAGGGCAAGAGCTGCACACTCAAAACAGCAGCATTTGTTCTGAATTGGTTTGCCGAAAACTGGCCCGAGGACCTTGAGTGGCCCGAGGACATCCCGCGCCCCACCCAAAAGGGAGCGGCAGCATGACCGCCAACGTCTGCATCGTTTGCGAGGAACCAACCGGCCTGCGCCAGTTCCCACATTCACCCATCACCGTCGACTACGGCGAGACCTGCATTTGTGCGGACTGCTACGGCCATCCTGCCGATGCGCCGCCATTCGAAACCCTGCCGCTCATTGGACCACTGCCTGTCGTCCTACCTCGTCGTGAGTGTCGGGAAACTACCCCCGAGGCATAGGCCTCGGGGGCTTTTAAGGAGGGATTAAACATGACTGTTAAGCCGTTTAACAAGATGGAATATGCAGAAAAAGCAGTTCAGTTTCTAAGTCAAGAAGAACGCATTCAATTGGCGCGCAAATTGTGCCTGTCGGTGAATGACCCAAAATGTGCTGACGCCCTCGGTGTCGCCAGTTTGGAAATCCTGATGCACGGCGAAAACCTTGGAGCCGGTGCGCCGCAGCGACGCTCGGATGGGTCTATCATTTCACCCTATGCACCTGATGGCGGACCTTTGCGGCCTGAATTCAAGGTGGTGTCATGAGTGGGTGCCGGAGAGAGGACTTAGAAGGGCTTGAAAATCGCCCCGCGGTTGGCTTCTTTGATCTTGAGGGCGCGCAAAAACTTGCGCGCGAAACCATGCAAAAAAAGCGATTGGAACGCGCGGTTGCGGTTGTAGACGGGACGGGAATTCGCCTGTTTCCTCAGCCGATGGAAATCGTTTTCAAACCGCCAACTTGGCGTGAAGTGGCGCGTCTGTTTATTCCGACTTTTATTATCAGTCGTCAAATTCGAAAAATGGAAGGTCTGATAGCGCATGCTCCGCAAAGTCTTGCGACACGGTTTGAGCAATTGCTGGATAGGCTTGACGATAAGGACCCCCTGTCACGACTTGAAGTTTTGAAGCAAGCCATAGTGCATTGGCTGATGCAATCGCCCAATGACGCACGGCAAGCCATTCTCGAAGAAACACAGGGCGAGGCGTCTTTGCCTTCCATTGATTATCCTGTGCCGGAGTTTGTTTCAAAATACGCAAAACCCTTGGAGACGGGCCATGAATGATTGCTCGAAAATCGACAGTATTGTCTGTGATTGCCCAATCCCAAAGAAGCGCGCGTTCCTCAAGTGGCACCAGCTCCAACAGCTCGTTGGCACGGGCGCGCGCATTCAAGGCATAAAGTTCCATCATTCCTCCGATCCGATTCCCTCCCTGTCGGATCGGAGGATGGGTTGCGCGGATAGTCCCCCCTTATCTCGCGCAACCCCACGTTTTTCCGCGCGTTTGGCGGCATTCGTCGAGCGGCTGAATGACTGCTGGATCGGCGATGTGATCGGCTGCGGCTGTCTGTTTGTAATACTCATATCGTTTCATTTTTTCGGAGGATTGTTCATTGGCTGATCTAACCATCAAATCTACGCCTAGCGGTTTTTTCGCGGTTTACCGCGGGGCAAGCCGTATCTCGCAAACCTTCATCACCTACGCGCGGGCCGAACATGAAATGTCGATTTTCCGCAGCGAGGACGGACCTTATGAACGCAAGTGCCTGTGCTGCGAGGTTATGTTTATGAGCGAGGGGCCGCACCATAGAATGTGCAGAACCCATCGGCCTGTGAGCCCCGATATGATGATGCAAGATCAGCAGTTGGCGGCTTGGTGATATGACCACAACCGAGCCACAGATAATCAAAGCAATCGCTATTGCCGACATCGCGCTTGGCGGCCGGCTACGCCCTGTCAGCGGAAATGGTGTGAACAGCTTGCTGGACGCGCTGGATGGCAAAGAGGGATTTGCCAACCCGATACAGGTGCGCAAGATGCGCAGTGGATACCGTCTTATTGATGGAGCCCACCGCGTTGCCGTTGCTATGGAGTTGGGCTGGGAATCCATTCAGGCAAAAATCCACCATTGCACCGACGTCGAGGCGCGGCTGCTGGAGATTGATTGCAATCTGGGCGGCGCAGAATTGACGGTGCTGGATACAATGGTGTTTCTGACCGAACGCAAGCGCGTCTATGTGGAATTGCACCCTGAAACCAAAGCAGGTTCGGCAGGCGCAACTGCGCGCTGGAATGCAACTGTCAAAAATCCAGTTGCATCATTTGCCGCCTCAGCTGCCGAAAAATTCGGGGTTTCACAAAGCAAAATATTCAAACTGGTTGCCGCAGGTGAAGCCCTCTCAACAGGGGATATTGCCGCCCTGCGCTGTATTTCCGCACCGCTGCAAAATGGCCAACTATTGGATATTGCCAAGATCAAAGACCCTGAAGTGCGCGGGGCCGTAATCAAAGGCGCGGTATCAGGTGATTTTAAAAACCTGACCGTCGCAATTGCCAACGCATCCAAAACAACAACGACCACCGCCGACCCGATTGAACAGCACCACCAGAAAATGTTGGGCGCATGGAAGCGCGCGTCACTAGAAGCACGGCGGCGTTTTCTGCGCGACGTGGCAGGGGATGCAACCCTGTTGCTGGCACAAATTGGCGGGGAAAAATAATGGCCCTGCATCCGGTAAAAATGTGGTGGACGGCTGGCGACATCGCGGGAGCCGCGTTGCCGGATATGCCAGCGACCAAGCGCCGGATAAATTCAATGGCCACCCGTCTCGGCTGGCAAGCGCACCCAACCCATGCGCGCCGCCGTCAAGGCCGTGGCGGTGGTTGGGAATACCTTTGGGAGTTGTTCCCTGTGGCCGCACGCAAGCGGCTGCTGGCAGAGGTGGCACCAACAGACAAGTCCCCTGAAATGGGCAGCGCGGAAATCTGGGCGTGGTTTGATGGCCTGCCCGAGACAACCCAAGCCAAGGCGCGCAAGCGGTTACGGATCATCCAATTGGTTGGCGGGTTCGAGCAGGCTGGCCAGACGCGGTTTCTATCTGTGGAGGCCGTTGCCACAATGGAAGCTGTCAGCGCTCGGACCATCTGGAACTGGTTTGCCATGATTGAGTTTAAGGCGGTTGATGATTGGCTGCCATTCCTCGCACCACGCCACCGCGCCGCCCTGCGCAAGGATAAAAAATCGACTTGTGATGCTGAATTTATGAACCTGTTAAAAGGTGATTATCTGCGCCTTGAAAAGCCGCCTTTTGCAAGTTGCTACCGCCGGATTGAAAAGATTGCAAAAGCCAAAGGGCTGGCCATTTTAACCAACCGCACAGCGCGGCGGCGGTTGAATGAAACGGTGCCACGGGTCAGTCAGATATTTGCGCGTGAGGGCTACACGGGCCTTGCGCGGTGCTTTCCGCCACAGACCCGCGACCGCAGCCAGATGGTGGCTATGGAAGGCGTGAATGCCGATTGCCACAAGTTCGATGTGTTTGTCCTTTGGCCAGGTGAAACCAAGCCAAGCCGCGCGCAGATCATTGCGTTTCAAGACCTTTATTCAAACAAGATCCTAAGCTGGCGGGTGGATTATTCACCGAACAAAGTGGCGGTGATGGCCGCGTTTGGTGACCTGATTGAGGAATACGGCATTCCCAAACATTGCCTGTTCGATAACGGCATGGAGTTTGCCAATAAGTGGCTGACGGGCGGCACCAAGACGCGGTTCCGGTTTAAAATCCGCGAGGATGATCCGCTCGGTGTTCTGCCGCAGCTGGGCATCAAAATACATTGGGCGACGCCAGCGCACGGCCAAGCCAAACCGATTGAACGCGGGTTCCGCGATTTTGCCAGCGACATCGCCATGGACCCACGTTTTGCGGGGGCTTATGTGGGCAACAAGCCGGACGCGAAACCCGAAAACTATATGTCGAAAGCCATCCCGATAGCCGAATTCTTGCGGGTGGTTTCCGAAGGTGTTGCAGATCACAACGCGCGTTTGGGGCGGTTGTCAGAAACCGCCTTGGGGCGCAGTTTTGATGAGGCATTTGCCAGCAGCTACGCCAACGCACCAATCAGCAAAGCCACCGAAGAACAGCGGCGCTTGTGGCTGATGGGTCAGGAAGTCCTGACCATGCAGCAAGGCCATGGCCAGATCAAAATGCACAAGAATGAGTATTGGTCTGACTGGATGAATGAACACGCCGGTCAAAAAGTGATCGTGCGGTTTGACCCAGAGGATTTGCACGCGGGCACCTATATTTATGCGCTCGACGGAGCGTTCATGGGTTTTGCGGAATGCAAGGAAAAAGTCGGCTTTTTCGATCTGGTTGGGGCGCAAGAACACGCGCGCATCACATCGCACCGCAAACGTGCCGAAAAGCGCCTGCTGGAAGCGAACCGCCCCATCGGCGTCAAAGAGGTTGCTGCCGAGTTGGACGCGCTATCAACGCCCATTCCAGCCGCTCTAGAGGCCAAGGTTGTGCGGCCAAGTTTTGGCAAAGCAACCAAAGGCCCGCTGATCGGCGCGCCCGTTTATGAGGCCAAACGCACGGATGCAGATGAAGCCACGTATTTAAAATTTGTAGCCAAGCATACGCGCGATGAGGCTGCGAAAAAAGCAACCAGCGAAGTGCCGGATACTGCGCGGGATCGGTTTCACCGCGCGCTGGAACTGGAAGCAAAATCAGCAACCGGAAAACGCATTGGCGAAGCCGAGGCGCATTGGTTGGTCGGCTATCAACAGACATCGGAATACCGCGGCGAACGCCGTGTTTGGGAAGATTTTGAGGGCAAAGCAAGCTCTTGAGAAACGCCGCCGCGCCAGCGTGGAACTTTCGCGGCGGCAAATCAAACGGGCACTAGGCCCGTAGAACGTGAGGAATGATATGGCAGATAACATGCAACTTTACAACTCGGTCGCGCCACTGCGCAATGTGAGCGCGTTGGTGAGCCTGATTGACAAGGTGGAAAACCGCACACCGGGCTTGCCAGGGTTGGCAGTTTTTTACGGCTACAGCGGGTTTGGCAAAACCACAGCGGCAGTTTATGCGGCCAATGAATGCAACGCCTACCAAGTGCAGATGAAAAGCACTTGGACACAGAAAAAGCTATGCCAATCGTTGCTTTTGGAAATGTCGATCGAACCTGCCAAAACCATCGCGGATATGGTGGATCAAATCAGTGAAGAGCTGGCATTATCCAACCGCGTTTTGATCATTGACGAGGCTGATTTTCTGATCAAGCGCAACATGATCGAGATTGTGCGCGACATTTACGAGTCCAGCGGCTCGCCGGTGATTTTGATTGGCGAGGAGCGCCTGCCGACAAACTTGCAAAAATGGGAACGGGTACACGGCCGCGTTTTAGCATGGCTGCCTGCGGAACCGGCCTGCCTTGAAGACGTGGACCATTTGGCGCGAATTTATGCACCGAATGTTAAGCTGGATTTGACCTTTAAAAAGCACCTGTTGAAAGCCTCGCAGCTGTCCATTCGCCGCGTCTGCGTGAACCTTGAACTGGTTTCAGAGTATTCCAGAATTCACGGCGGCAATGTTGTTGATCTGGCGGCGTGGAAGGGGCAGAAATTCATTGCCTGCCATGCACCCAAGCCGCGGGGGATGGTTGTATGAGCCGCCGCCCAGTAGACACCCAAAAACGCCACCCGATTATGGGCAATGGCCAGCAAGCGATCTGGGATGAAATCCGCCAGTTGGGCGACTTCACAATCACCGACATTGACGGTGTGGTCGATATGCACCGCAAGTCGATCATCAATTATGTAAAGCGCCTGCAGGCTGGTGGTGTTGTCAAACAGGCCGATGATTTCGCCACGAGTTTTCGTTACATCCTGCTGAAAGACACAGGCCGCGTGGCCCCACGGCTGCAAAAAGATGGCAGTCCTGTCACCATGGGCGGCGGCACGGCCAGCATGTGGCGCACCATGCGGATGATGCCTCAGTTTACCGTTGTCGATCTGGTTGCCCATTCACCTGAAAAAACACCCGTCAAAATCACCAGTGCCAAAGATTATTGCAAGATGCTCTCCAAGGCCGGTTATCTGCGCGTGATGCGTAAGGCCAATCCGTTTCAAAAGCGTTTCGCGCTCTACAAACTGATCCGCAACCATGGCCCATTACCGCCCCAAATTCAGCGGGTGCAACAGGTGTTTGATCCCAACATTGGCAAAGTGGTTTACACGCCAGGTGTTGACCTGTGAGCGGGTTGATAGAAACGGTCCAGACGGACTGGGCAGGTATGTCGCCCGAGTGGGTGGTTGCTCTGGCGATAGAATGTGACGGCACGTCGCAAAGCGCCGTTGCGCGCAAAATGTCCCGCTCGCCCGCGCTGGTAAATCAGGTTCTAAAGAACAATTACAAAGGCGATTTAAAGGCGGTTGAAGAACTGGTTTCAGGCCTGTTCATGAACGGCACTGTCACCTGCCCTGCCCTTGGCGAGTTGCCTTCAAATCAGTGTCAGGAATGGCGCCGCAAATCGCGCAAATTTGTAAATGTGAACAGCCAGCGGGTGATGATGTTTCGCGCCTGCCGCCGCTGCCCGCGCAATCAGAACGGAGTGAAATCATGAACCGCGAATTTACCAAAGAAGGCTTGGCAAAACGCTTGAACAGTTTGCTTCAAGGTCAAAATCTGACCCGTGCCGTGGCCGCTGACCGATGCGGCATTTCTTCGGCGGCTTTGCAATCCTACCTTTACCTTAAAAGCGAACCAACGGCGAGCCATTTGGCGGGCATGGCCAAAGGGTTCAAGGTGCCGTCGGATTATCTGCTGTTCGGGACAGCGCGCGCTTATGGGTGATCTGGATACTCTGAGAGATCAGGCGCAAGAATTGTATGAAAAAGCAATTAGAGACCCCAACTTGGAAGCTGCGGTAATGACAGCCGCACTCAATCTGATCGCCTCCAGTGCAATGCAAGCCCCAGACAGAAAGGCTGAACTGGAAAGCAAATTGGATAAATTCAACAGATTGGCAAAGACAGCATTTGTGGACTTTGCAAAGGTCGAAATCAGTAGGCGGAAACGGCGGAAATACGATGCCTGATCCCCAATTCAACTGGACGCCTCTGCAACTGATCCTGCTGGCCCAACGCGGCATGAGTCGGGTGCAGCGCAGCGGCGCGCGCGGGGCAAGCATGATCACCCTTGAGGAGGGCGTGGCCATGGCGGCGGTGCTGGCCATGCTGGGCCTGCCCTCTGTGGATCCGCAAGGCAAAGAAATCACCCCCAAAACCCACACCCCGATTGATGGAGAAAAAGCACTATGAGCGAAGAAGATAACACCTACCGCGTCGCCGCTGGCGAGCTGCGCGCATTCGTTGAGCGTTTTGAGCGCCTGGACGCCGAGAAAAAAGACATCGCTGAACAGCAAAAGGAAGTGATGGCAGAGGCGAAATCACGCGGCTACGACACCAAGGTTTTGCGCAAGGTAATTGCGTTGCGCAAAAAGGACCCAGCAGAGATTTCAGAAGAAGGTGCCGTTCTTGAAATGTACACCAGCGCCCTTGGAATGTGACCCTCAAAACAGGAGATAAAATGCTATGACAACCCCAAACCCCGACTACATGACCGATCCCAAAGGCCACCTCGTGCCGATCAATCTGGTGTCTGACGCTGACAAGCTGGAAGATCAAACCGTCAACGACATCGTAAAATTCGCCACCGACCTTTCCGGCCAGATTGCCCGTTTCAAAGGCCACACGTTTGACGATGTGAACACCGCCGCCGAGTTGATGGGCGAGCAGTATGGCGTGCGCAAAGGCGGGCAAAAGGGCAACATGACGTTCACCAGTTATGATGGTTGTCGCAAGGTGCAGGTGCAAGTGGCTGACAACATAACTTTCGGGCCGCAGCTACAAATCGCCAAGGGTTTGATTGACGAGTGCATTGAAGAATGGAGCGAAAAATCCAACGATGAAATCAAGGCGTTGGTGAACCACGCCTTTGACGTGGGCAAGGAAGGTCAAGTCAATCGAACCGCGCTGTTCTCCCTGCGCCGGATGAATATCAAACACCCGAAATGGAAACAAGCAATGCAGGCGATCACTGACAGCATCCGTATTGTTGGCACCAAGTCCTACGTGCGGATTTACGAGCGTAAAGACGCACAGGCCAGCTGGGAAATGATCGCGCTGAATATCGCGGCGGTTTGAATGATGTACCACACAGCAATCATCAAAAATGATCAGACTGGCCAATTTCATTTGATGCCTTTCAGGCCAGCACCTCGGCCTTCTGAAACAGTCTCGGTTGGCAATTATTGCAGGCATCGTTCGATCGGGGAAACTAAGAAAGGGTTTTGTACCCTTGCCGCGGCTGAAGAAGAGATTGCCCGCATTGACTCGTATTGGGCAACCGGAATGGTATTTGAATGGGACGGCAAGGAATCCGCCGCGACAGTGAGCTATTTCCCGTTTGAAAAACAAATGGAGCTGGCGACGGACAATGAATAACTGGCCTTTTGCCCACCTAACCCCGATGAAATACGGCGCGATCCTCGCCGATCCGCCGTGGTCGTATGAGATGTATTCGGATAAAGGCCACGCCAAATCCCCCGAGGCGCATTATGACACCATGCCGCTGGAAGAGATCAAAGCTTTGCCGGTGCATGAATTGGCGGGGCCTAGCTGCTTGCTGTTTATGTGGACGACTTGGCCGCACCTGAAACAAGCTCAAGAGGTGGTGGAGGCGTGGGGCTTTACCTATGTGACGGGCGGGGCATGGATCAAACGCACGGTAAACTGGAACCTTTGTTTTGGCACCGGATATGTGCAGCGTTCGGCTTGTGAACCGTATTTGATTGGCAAAATCAGCAAACCGCAAACCGCATCCAGATCCGAGCGCAATGTCTTTGATGCACCGTTGGAAATTGCAGACATCCCAGACAAGATCGAAGCAATCCGGCGCGAACATTCCCGCAAGCCCGTTCAGATGCGCGAAATGATCGACCGGCTTTTGCCGCGTGATTATAAGGCCGAACTGTTTGCCCGCGAGCCTTGGGATGGCAACGATATTTGGGGTAACCAAACTGATAAGTTTGAGAAGGGAATCGCATGAGCACCCGCACCCTACAACGACAAATCCATGTGGCTTGCCGCGACCTCGGTCTGGACGGCGATGCGCGCCATGACATTCAGCTTGCCGCCTGTGGCAAGGCATCCATGCGGGACATGAACGTGGCGGATTTAAAGCTGGTGATTGGCCATTTGAAAACCCACGGCTGGACTCCGGTACCAGCGCGCAAAACGCGCGGCTACCGCAAGGCAGCGCCGCGCGCCGATCTGCGCCTTGTGCATGTGTTGTGGCGGCTGCTGGGCGAGGCTGGTGTGTTGGATAAGCCAAGCCGCGCTGGCCTGAATGCCTTCATTCGCAGCCAGTTTGAAAGTAAATGGGAATCGGTGCCGATCGATGTGGACGCCCTGCGCGATCACAAACAAATCAACGCGGTGATCCGCGCGCTCAAAGCATGGTGCAAACGCGCCGATGTGACGTTGAAATCATGAAAAAGCCAATCGTCCACGTCACAGATCACGCCGTTCTGCGCTATCTTGAGCGCGCCCACGGCGTTGATGTGGAAGGCTTGCGACGCCGCATTGGCCGCACGGTGGACAACGGTGTCAAGCATGGGGCCAACGGCGTAAAGTTTTGCGGGTTGAGCTATGTTCTAGTCGGCAAAACCGTTGTGACAATCGCCAAAGTGGATCGGCGCAAGTTGGGCCAGCGGCGGCGCAAATGACAGACGCACCCAACCCACCGGCACATATCGCAGGCTTTGTGCAAATCCTTGGCGTGGATGACACGGTTGCTTTTCTGTTGGCCTTTGGTGGGGCCGAATTGTATTTCGGCAGAACCGCCAAGTCTCAAGGTAACCTGGCGCGGATTGTCGGATCTGCAAAAGCCGCTGCTTTGGTGGCCGCGTCTGACCAGTTTCAACGGCGCATTCCGACCGCCAAACCGTGGATTGCAAAGGTGCAAAAATCAAAAGGCTTGTCCGTTGCACAAATTGCGCGCAAACTGCATTGCAGTGACGTTGCCGTGCGCGGCTGGCTGGGACGCCCCGAAGAAAAGCCGTTGAGCGACCCAATGCAACCCGAACTCCCCTTCTAAAACCCAACGACCCCGCAAACCCTTGTGGTTAGTTTTGCGCGGAGAAAAACTGCATCTTGGGACCAACCGAAAGTTGGAGCGCCCCGATGGAAATCAAAGACCACAAAATCACCGGAATCCCGTTCGAGACAGCCCGCTGGATGGGCGGCACCATCACCCCCGAAATAGTTGTGGTTCACGACACTGCCAGCCGCCTGACACCGGGCAACGCGGCGCGGTATTTGCAAAACAATGACCGCAATGTTTCGGTGCATTTTGTGATTGAATGCGACGGGTCTGTTGTTCAGCAGGTGCCTCTCAATCGCAAAGCCAATCACGCGGGGAAATCACACTACCACGGGCGCGATTTTTGCAACGGATTTTCCATCGGTATCGAGATTGTAAATCCGGGCAAAATGCAGGGGCATTCTGGTTGGGGCGCACGGGCGTGGTTTGGTGAGGTTTTCGAGCTGGAAGAGCATGACATTCAGGAAGTGACCACCAAGGAACACGGCCACGGGTTCTGGATGCCCTACACCGAGGCGCAAATCGACACTGTTATCGATCTTTTACAAGTGCTGTTTAACGGCATTGAAACCCTCAAGGATATCGTACCCCATTGGTATGTTTCGCCAGGGCGCAAAACCGACACCAATCCGCTGTTTCCGCTTGAGCAGGTCAAGTCGATCATTTTCGGGCGCGAAGACCCCGTTGTGGAAGAGGCGGATGAACAGGCCTCACATATCACCGCTGGGGCCTGCCTTCAGATCAAAGTCCCTAATGGTTCGTTGAATATGCGCCGGTGGCCAAGTTTCAACCCGAATATTATTGCCAGCATTCCAAATGACACTGTGGTGCCCGAAATAAAACGCGGCAATTTTGGCGGTCTGGACTGGTCCAAAGTCTTCTTTGACGGACGGGATGGTTGGATCGTCACCGCCTACACTGAATCGGTCAAAACACTCACCTCACGATTAGTTTCGCCCCCGATGCCCCTCCGATAGTCAGGATTGAAATCATGAAAAACCGCAAATTCATCGACATCATTGCCACCGTCGCTCCAACGCTGGCCACGGCGCTTGGCGGGCCGCTGGCCGGTGTTGCCACCCGCGTGATCGCGGGCAAGTTGCTGGGCAAGGACACGGCCTCGCTTGAGGATGTGGGGGCCGCAATTATCAATGCTGCACCTGCCGATCTGGTGAAGCTGAAAGAGCTGGACGTCCAGTTCAAAAAGGACATGGCGCAAGCAGGTGTCCAGCTGGAAAAAATCGCCGCCGATGATCGGGGCAGTGCGCGGGACCGACAGGTGCGCATGAAGGACTGGACGCCGTCCATTCTGGGGCTGGCGATCATTATCGGGTTCTTTGGCACGTTGGCCTATATTTTTCGCTTTGGCATGCCGGAAACCGGTGCCGAGGTGTTGTTGATCATGATGGGCGCGCTTGGCGGTATGACCGCGCAGGTAGGCAATTATTTCTTTGGTTCCAGCACCGGTTCCAAATCCAAGGATGTGACGATTGCCCAATTGAAAGGGGACCGGCCATGAAGTGGCTTTTGACCTGTGTCGCCTTGGTTGGTTGCCAGCCGGCATTTGCGCAGGGGATAAAATGCGCCCCGCGCGACAAGGTGGTTTCGCGCTTGGCGGAAAAATTTGGCGAAACCCAGTTGGGTGCGGGGTTGAGCGCGGGCGGGGTTGTTGAGTTGTGGGCCTCAAAAGCCGGCGGCTGGACCTTGCTGCTCAGCTTGCCGGACGGGCGCAGCTGCCTGATGTCAGGCGGCGAGGCTTGGCAGGTTCTAGACGCTGAAACCCCAAAGCCAAAAGGCGACCCCGCATGAATTTTGACCCTGATCTGGTGTTGAAATACGCCAACTTCATATTGACCATTGCTGTTGGTGTTTATGCGTTTTTTGCCACCCGCAGCAAAGGCGTCGAAGAGCAATTCAAAGCAGGGTCGAAAAAATTCACCGCACTGGAATTGCGGGTTGAGTTGTTGGAGATGGCGGTAAAAACACTACCCCAAAAAGAAGACATTCACGAATTGGCAATAACGCTGTCCGAAATGAACGGCGAAATGAAAGCCATGCGCGCCAGCATGCGGGCGATTTCTGAAAGCCAAATACGCACAGAGAGCATTGTAATGCGCCATGACGACTACCTGATGCAAGGAGGCAAAACCTGATGGGAAATTATGCAAATGAAGTGTCAAAGCACCGGCGTCTGACAATTTTGCGGTTTTTGAACGACAGCAACGAGGGTGTTCCCAATGCCTCTATTCTGGAGGTGGTCTGCAATGATTTTGGCATTCCATCGACTCGCGACCAAATTGTCGGGGATCTGGGTTGGCTTGCCGAGCAGGGATTTGTGTCAACGGCACAGAACGGCGAATTTGTGGTGGCAACCCTGACCGAGCGCGGCGAGCATGTGGCCACCGGAAAGGTAAAAAGCGACGGGGTCCAGCGGCCCCGGCGGGGCCTCTGACATGCCGCCACGCCGCAAAATCGACATGCTGCCAGAGGAACAACGTGACTGGCTGAAAACTGCCCTGAAAGACAGCGGATTTTCCGGCTATGAGCAAATCGCCACTGCCCTGAACGATAAGCTGGCGGCAAGTGGCAGCGCCATTACCATCGGCAAATCGGCGGTGCATTCCTTCGGCCAAGAATATTCGGAATACGTCAAGCTGCAGGCCGAGGCTTCCAGCTGGGCCGAAAGCTGGATGGGCGAACAGGGCCTTGGCGACGAGGCGCAGCGCCATTCGGTTTTGTTCCAGATGCTGACCACCGTGGCCTTCAAGGTGATGAAAGAGCAGATGCTGGAAGGCGAGGTTGACCCCAAAGACCTGCATTTCATGGGCAAGATGCTCAAGGATATTATGTCCTCGGCAGGCTTGCGCGAGAAAATGCTGGAAGGCGAACGCGCGCGGGTTGCAGAGGAAATCCGCAATGCTGCCACTGCCGATCTGGACGCCGCCGTCGAAAGTGGTGCGATCGACATCGAGGCGGCAAAGAAGGCCCGCGAAATTATGGGGTTTGGCTGATGGCAACACCGCTGGAAATTGCAAATGATCTGGAAGCGCTAGCGCTCTATTGGGAAAAACGCGGCAGTCAGGACTACGCCAAATTGGCGCGCCATGGGGCCGGAGAAATGCGCAGTCTGGTGAAACTTTACAACGCGTTGAAAGCCACCGTAGAGACAGGCGAAGAGAAGCACGGGGCCTGCGATCATGGAGCAGATTAAACCGGTCATTGAATTTCTGCGTTACCAGAAAAAGTGGATCAACGACGCCGCCCGCTTCAAGATAGGCATGTTCACCCGGCGCGGCGGCAAAACCTTCGGGGCCTCTGGTGAAATCGTTGACGATTGTATTCAGTCAGAAATTGCGGGCAAGAAAACCCGCTGGACCATCCTGTCGCGCTCTGAAAGCACCGCAAAAGAGGCGATTGAAGACGCCTTAAAGCCGATGACAAAGGCTTATTACGCCGCCTATTCAACACTGGCCCGCAAAGGCGAACCGGAATTCAGCGAGGAAGATTTTCACGTTCCGGCCCACAAGCGCGAAGTTGTGCAAAACGGCGCGACCTATTTGATCGATGTGGCAGAGGCGACCTACAAAGCGCAAGAGGTCCGGTTTCCGGGCGGCTCTCGGGTCACA
>JAJRPO010000040.1 GCA_024280735.1 Alphaproteobacteria bacterium
TTCTGTTTCAATTGAGTGCAGACAGGGTTGCCCCTTTCAAGCGAAATTGGACCGAAGTGGCGGATTTTTGTGAAATCCCGAAGGGACGCGGCTCATTTTGCACCCCGCTTGCAACTTTTCGCTGTCGATTACGCAATCGCTGCGCTCAAAGTCACGGCGCGGGCTACAAAATGAGTGCGCGCCAGTGCGAAGGGATAAAGGATGACACGCCCTAGCAGGCGCAGCCTCCGTACGACAATCAATAAAAAATCAACAAAATCCAATACTCCCGCTAACCACAACCGGCATTTGGACGCATTACCGGCGTCGAAATGGTTTTCTCTTTGCCTTACTTGACTTTGCTATCCGATCGGATAGTTATATCCTATCCACTTGGATAGCTACCAAGCAAGACGCAGCCGATTCGCCTAATAGAGAGAACATGCCATGACCCACCCACCGCTACAATTTGGCCCTTGGGCCTTAATAACCGGCGCGAACTCCGGCATCGGCGCTGCCTTTGCTGATGAACTGGCGGCGCGAGGCTATAACATCGTGCTGGTTGGCCGCCAGAAAACAGCCATTGCGCAAGCCGCACGCGACCTTATCCAGAAACATGCAATTCAAACGCAGGAGGTGATTGTTGATCTGTCGGCCCCTGATTTCTTGCGGCAGATTTCCGACCAGACCAGCGACCTCGACATCGGGTTGCTGGTGTCCAATGCAGGCGGCGACGCCATGGGCGCGCTGTTGCGCATAGAACTGCCAAAGCTGAAACAAATGCTGCGCCTGAACACTGCAACCCATCTTGAGTTAACCCACCACTTTGGCCAGTTGTTTGAAAAACGCGGCGGCGGCGGCATTCTGTTAGTGTCTTCCACCGCAGGCCTGCAAGGCACACCATTCTTGGGCAATTACGCCGGATCAAAGGCCTATCTAATAAACCTTGGAATGGCCTTGAACTACGAGATGCGCGGTACCGGCGTTAACGTAACCGTCTTGGCCCCCGGCCCCACCAAAACACCTGGCCTTACGGACAAACCTGCAATTCCGCTTGCAAGTTTACCAGCCCCGCAAATGAAACCGGGAAAAGTCGCACAAATCGGCCTAAAGGCGCTCGCAGAAAACAGGCCGTTTGTGATCGCGGGGGTGATGAACCAACTCCTGTATTTCTGCGGCAACTTGCTGGGCAAAACCACAGGACGCAACATGTGGGGCCTATTGCTCAAAGGTATCATCCCCAAAGAACTGAACATTCGCTAGCCCCCCTCAAAAGGAACATCAACATGACTTTCACCACAGCCCTCATCGCCTTTGGCATCATCACACTACTCATGCTCGGCCTAGAGATCATGACAACCTACGCCGTCCAAGGCTTCGGCTTTGGCTTTTCCGCAAATCGTGGAACAGTCGAAAGCCCTCCCTTCGCCCTGCGAATCAAACGCGCCTATCAAAACCAGATCGAATCTACCGCTTACGGTGTGCCAATCTTGGCAGCGGCGGCCTTAACCAATTTGCAATTTGGCGGCGCCGAACTAGCGGCACTGATATTTGTCATCGGACGCGCCGCCTTTGCAATGCTCTACTATACAGGTATCCCTTTCATTCGGGTTCCGGCGTTTTTACTTGGCACTTTATCAATTTTTTACATCGCGTTTGGCCTGTTAATGACACCAATGGCCTAGCAATCAATTGCCACGAGGGGCGAGGTCAATTTTCGCCCCTTCCAGTTTTCCCAAACCCATTGTATCACTGGCACAACCCGAAATAACCAAAGAGTCGCTGCCATGACCGATCGCTTGCCCCACGAAAAAGGTTTCCACATCAGCTGGGATCAAATCCACCGCGACAGCCGCGCTCTGGCGTGGCGCCTTGACGGCAACGGGCCGGACAATGGCGCATGGCGGGCAATCGTGGCGGTAACGCGGGGCGGCATGGCCCCGGCGATGATTATCGCGCGGGAATTGGACATTCGCACGGTCGATACGATCAGCGTAAAATCCTACGATCATCAGGCGCAATCTATTGCCAAGGTTCTGAAAGCGCCGGACGTGGAATTAATGGGCGATGGAACGGGAATTCTGATCATCGACGATCTGGTGGACAGCGGAAAAACCCTGAAACTGGTGCGCGATTTGTACCCCAAGGCCCATTTCGCCACCGTCTACGCCAAACCCGAAGGCCACCCGATGGTGGATACCTTCATCACCGAGGTCTCTCAAGATACCTGGATTTTCTTCCCTTGGGATATGGCGATGCAATATGTCAAACCTTATCGCGGCGATGATAATTGACCCGTAATTCCGACTTGTCGCCACAAACCAAGGCGGCGCAGGCGTTGCATATGCTGGACAGTGCATCCGGTGCAGTAGTGCCTGCCATGCACAGCGCATCCACTTTCGCGCGTGATGAAAATTACGAATTGCGCGATGGGTTTGTCTACAGCCGCTACGGCTCGCCCACCACGCAACAAGGCGAAGACGTTATCAAAGCGCTGGAAGGCGCGGATGAAACATTGCTGTTCAACTCCGGCATGTCCGCCACGGTGGCCGTAGTGGAATCCCTGCCCATGGGGGCGCATGTGGTTGCCCAATCTATGATGTACCACATAGGCCTGAACTGGTTGAACCGCCAAGCCACGCGCGGCGTCATCGGTTTTGACAGCTTTGAGGCAGGAAATCTGGAGGCACTGGCCGCCGTGATCAAACCAGGCGTCACCAAACTGGTCTGGATCGAAACGCCAGCAAATGGCGACTGGTCCATCACCGACATTGCCGCCGCCGCCGATCTGGCCCATGCCGCTGGTGCCATTCTGATGGTCGATAGCACCGCCGCACCACCTTGCACCACACGGCCCCTTGAGCTTGGCGCAGACATCTCTTTCCACTCTGCCACCAAATACCTCAACGGCCACTCCGACCTAACCGCCGGCGTGCTATCCGCCCGCGCAGGCCTGCCAATCTGGGAAGAAATCCGAACCGTGCGCGGCTTCCAAGGCACCACTCTGCCCGGTTTTGAAGCATGGTTGTTAATTCGCGGTCTGCGCACGCTCTATATCCGCTACAAAACCGCCAGCGATAACGCGATGCAATTCGCGCGGCATTTTGAAGGTTTAGACGGCATTAGTGCCGTTCTCTACCCCGGTCTGTCCAGCCACGCGGGCCATGCAGTCGCCGCGCGCCAAATGACGGCTGGATTTGGCGGCATGATGTCCCTGCTTGTTGATGGCCCAAAGGGTCGTGCTTTGGCCATGGCCAAAGCTGCCAAAGTATTCATCCCTGCCACCTCGCTTGGGGGTGTGGAGAGCCTGATCGAGCATCGCCTAAGCGTTTCGGGCGAGGGGTACGGTATCCCCGAAAACCTGCTGCGCCTGTCCATCGGGATCGAGCATGTGGACGATTTGATAACCGACATCGAACAGGCGCTGGCCGCCACCGCATGATAACACTTGCACAAAGCCCCGTTGACGACGGCTTTGTGCAAAACCCTTACGCCTTCTATGCACATGCGCGCGAACACGGTGATCTGTTCTTCTGGCAAGATTACAACCGCATCTGCGCCGTATCCGCCCGCGCCGTTAACACCCTGCTACGAGACCGTCGTTGGGGTCGCGAAATCCCTGCTGAATTTGCAAACCCAACCCCGCCTCATATCGAACCGTTTATGGAAATCGAACACCACTCCATGCTGGAGCTGGAACCACCTCGCCACACCCGTCTGCGCAACCAAGTGGTCCGTGCCTTTACCTCGCGGCGCATCGCACATTTTGGGCCTGAAACCGAGGCACTGGCGCACTTGCTGATTGACCGGTTTGAGGGCGACACAATTGATCTGCTGCCCAGCTTCTGCGCCCAAATCCCCGTGACGATGATTGCCCGCCTGCTCGGCGTGCCGGAAGCCATGAACGCACAGCTGCTGAACTGGTCCCATGATATGGTCGGCATGTATCAGGCAAACCGTGACCGAGAGATCGAAGATCGTGCCGTCACTGCCACGCAAGAATTCGCCAGTTTCATCCGGGATCACATCAGCGCAAAACGCAAACACTCCGCCGATGACCTGATCTCTACCTTGCTGCAAGGCGAGATGAGTTCGCCGGAATTGACCACAACCTGCATCCTGCTGTTGAATGCTGGCCACGAGGCCACGGCTCACGCCTTGGGCAACTCTATCAAAACGATTTTGCAATCAGGCCTGAACCCCGCGAAAATCCTAACGCCGGAACGGCTCCCCGCCACCATCGAGGAATGCCTGCGTTTCGATCCCCCCGTACACCTGTTTGAACGCCACGCATATGAGGAGATGACCCTGTTCGGCCACGACTTCAAACGCGGCGACACGGTGGCGCTGTTGCTGGGGGCGGCAAACCGCGATCCTGAATTGTTTAAGGACCCCGACTGTTTCCAGCCAAATCGCGCCGCCAAACCCCACGCAGCCTTTGGCGCCGGCATCCACTTTTGCATCGGGGCACCGCTGGCCCGTATCGAAATGGCAGCCGCCTTACCGGTCCTGTTTGACCGCCTGCCCAAAATGGCCTTGGCGCGAACACCCCGCTACAGCAACAAGTACCATTTTCACGGCTTGGAAAGACTGCGCGTATACCGTTAGCCCAGAATTCGCATCGGTAAGTTGTTAAATCCGCGAAACCGCGCCAGCCCCATGATTTCAGGGGCCGCCGTGGCCTCCATCTTGGGAAACCGCTGTACCAAACGCCCAATGGCAATGCGCCCCTCAACCCGCGCCAGTGTGGCACCAAGGCAAACATGAATACCACTGGAAAACGCCAGATGTTTGTTAGGACTGCGCGCCAGATTAACCTCTTCAGGGTCGTCAAAAACCTCCGGATCGCGGTTCGCACCTGCAATCGAGGTATGAATATATGTGCCAGCGGGAATTTTTACCCCCGACAATTCCACATCCACCGTTGCCAGCCGGTTGCCCATTTGCAGCGGGCTTTGATAGCGCAAAACCTCCTCCACGGCGGTTGCGATCATATCGGGATCTCTTTGCAAACGGCGATGCTGCAAAGGATTGTCCAGCAACATACCCATAGCATTGCCCATCAGGCTGGTGGTGGTTTCATGGCCCGCGTTCAGCAGGAATATGCAATTCTGGATCAGCTCTTCTTGCGTCAATTTGCGGCCATCAACCTCGCCAAATATCAGCGCCTCCAGTATTTCGCCCTGCCCGGCACCGGCCGGATTGCGCCGGCGGTGATCGATCAAATCAGCCAGCAAGGCAGAAAACTCCGTCACGGCATGGTTACCCGCCGCCAACCGCGCGTCCGAGACAACAGGATCAAGTGCGCCGAGGATCGCCATCGAATATCCACGCAGTTTATGGCGATGTTCCTTAGGAACACCCAGCATATAGGAAATCAATTCTGTTGGCAGTTTCATAGCAAACCTGCTGATGAAGTCAAAATCACCCGCGTCTGCCAGCCCGTCCAGCAGCCGGTCTACTATGCCCTCGATCAACGTATCCAATTCCGCCAGTTTACGCGGCGTGAACGCGGCGGCCAACAGCTTGCGCACCACCGTATGATAAGGGGGGTCGTTGAAAACAAGGCTGGTGGTATGGTGGGTATAAAGCGCCCCGTCGCCGAACTTTGCCTTAAACGGAACGATTTTATCGGCACTCATCACTTTATTGCGATACACTTCAAACACATCGCGGTGGCGGGTCAGAAACAACGATCCATCGGGGTTCCAATGGATCGGGTCGTGTTCCCGCAGGTTGCGCAACACTGGAAACGGGTCTTCGATAAACCGGCGATCAATGCTGTTCAGGTCGAACCCGAGTGCTGCTTGTTTGTTCAATTTCCGCTCCTGCCGGCCTACATGCCCAAGGCTTCTTTATACATATCCAGAACCGCTTCTTCCTCAGAAATCTCGGCAGGGTCTTTCTTGCGCAACGCCACGATCTTACGCAGAATTTTGGTGTCATAGCCCCGCGATTTCGCCTCGGCCATCACTTCTTTTTGCTGTTCCCCAATGTCTTTCTTTTCCGCGTCCAGCCGTTCAAAGCGCTCAACAAAAGCGCGCAACTCGCCTGCTGCCACGCGGTAAGTGTTGTCGCCGGGCGCTGCCTGATGTTGGCTGTCGTCAATTACGTCGTTCATGGTGCTCGTCTCGCTGTTATTGTTATCCAACCTGACTAACCGTCCCACGCCTGCGCTGCAAGGCCGCGCTTGCTGCATTCGCTGCCTTGTTGTAAACACCGCCCGAAACGAGAGGTATCCCCATGGACGCACTGGTCATCCCCGGCGCAATCATTGCAATGCTTGGCATTGCTGGCTTGGCGTATTGCATCATTCAAGCCAACAAACTGCGCACTTCTGGATTGGAAGGCGAGGAACTGGTTGGCAAATTACAACGGTTGATCCCGATCAATCTGGCGTCGGTTTTCACCGCGACAATCGGTTTGGCGGCGGTGGTTATCGGGATGCTGCTGTAACGCGATCTATATCGGCAATTGCGGTTTTGATCAGCGCCAGTTGCGCAGGCTCTGAAAACCGGTGATCTGCTCCTTTGACCAATGTCAGCTGCATATCCAGACAATCCGCATGATCCAACAGGCGCAAGGGTACAGATAATTCCACATCCTTATCCGCAGTACCGTGCAACAGACGCACCGGAAACGGCAGGGCCAGCGGCGCGCGTAACACCAGATTTTCACGCCCGTCCTCGATCAGTTTACCGGTGATAATATAAGGATCATCGGAATACTCTGACGGCAAGGCCACCTGCCCGTCCTGCGCCAGCGCCAACTTTTGTGCCGCATCAAACCCGTTCCACATGCTGTCTTCTGTGAAATCCGGTGCCGCAGCGATACCGATCAGCGCCGCCACCTTAGCCGGCATGGTCCGCGCCACCAACAGCGCCATCCAGCCCCCCATGGAACTGCCCACCAAAACCTGTGGCCCGTCTGTTACCTCGCCAATCACATCCATCGCGTCCTGCGCCCAATCGCCAATACACCCGTCCAAAAAATCGCCCGACGATTGCCCGTGACCAGAGTAATCAAACCGCAGAAAGCTGCGCCCGGCCGCGATTGCCCAGTCTTGCAGATAAATCGCTTTGGTGCCCTCCATGTCGGATTTGAACCCGCCGAGGAACACAACACCGGGCAACTCGCTATCGCCCTGAAGGTAATGGTAAGCCAGTTCGCGGCCCTCTGGGGTACGCAGCAAGTTAGGAGACATGAGGTTTTCCGATGCAAGTAAATGACAAATTTAATGGATAAACCAGTTCAAAAGCACCTTAAAGGCCTAAACATCAGCCAAATCACAGTATTTGAGCGCAACATGGTCCGATTACTGCCTCAATTTGACCAAAATCCAACGCAATATTCTGAAGCAGGTTAACCCGAATGACGTGTGTTCAGGGTATCGTGGAAAATGTAACAAGAGGCCGATTATGCCAAATTATACCCTTGATTGGACCAACGCAGGTACCAACGGCAGTTTCACCACCGCATCCGGTGCTGACACAACAGGCTTTACTGTTGCAACAGACATCAGCACGTCAGGCCAAACGGCCAATGTCATCTCAAGCGGCAGCCCGGCCCAAGAGGGCCTATGGGTCAGTAGTTTAACAGAGCCAGTTACAACTGTGTTGACCTTTGATGATCCGGTTCGCGACCTCAGCTTCGAAATATTCGACATCGATGCAGCGGCTGGCGGTTGGGACGACAAACTGACCATCATTGCACTTGATGCTGATGGCAACGAAGTACCAATTAATTTTTCCGATCTCGACGGTGTGCACTCCATTGCTAATGGCAACGAGCTGAATGCGGACGGCAATTTTTCAAGCGGTGTTGAAACCACAGGAGCCGAAGATTCAGTCACCGTTGCAATCGCTGGCCCGATCGTCAGCCTGACCTTTATTTTTG
This sequence comes from Alphaproteobacteria bacterium, assembly GCA_024280735.1. Lineage (GTDB taxonomy): Bacteria > Pseudomonadota > Alphaproteobacteria > Rhodobacterales > Rhodobacteraceae > Amylibacter. The sequence goes on from JAJRPO010000040.1 coordinate 7,876, forward strand.
ACAATGGCGAAAGCGTGGCCAACAGTGGTGTCTTCGGCGTCAGCGACATTGCTTTCACTTCCTCCCCGCTAGATTACACAGTTTCCGGCACCGCTGGCGATGACACAATTGATCTGGGCTATTTGGGCGATCCAGACGGCGACCGGATTGACAACAACGACGCCGCTGATGGGTCCAACGATGATATTATCGTCGCTGGTGCCGGCAATGATGATGTATCCGCAGGCCTAGGCGATGACACGATCTATGGCGGCACAGGCAGCGATGATCTAAGGGGTGAATCTGGCGATGACACTTTCATGGTCGAGGATGCTTGGGGCGCGGATGCCGTTCTTGGTGGGGAAACAGGTGAAACAGCAGGCGACACTATCGACGCGTCCGCTGTTACCACCGATGTAACGCTGGATTTTACAGCTATCAACGCAGGAGACCCTGAATCTGGTCGTATGACCGATGGGGGAAATGATTCCAAATTCTTTGAAATTGAAAACGTCATACTTGGTTCTGGTGATGATACCATCATCGGTGGTACTGGCGGCGAAAACGTCGATGGCGGCGCGGGTAACGATGTATTCACCGGTGCGGGTGGCGGCGATTCCCTAACAGGCGGGGCTGGCGATGATACCTTTAACGGCATTGGCATTGGCGACGTTATCGACGGTTCTGAAACCGGCGAAACCGCGGGCGACACGCTTGACTTAACAAATGCAGCGCCGGTTGGTGGTTCAATCACCCTGACCATGACAGGTACAGAGGATGGCACAGTTGAATTTTTTGATGCGGGTGGCGCGTCACTGGGAACAGCAAGCTTTAGCAATATCGAAAGTATCGTAGGTGCGCCACTGGATTACACCGTGTCCGGCACCACTGGCAACGACACAATTGACCTAGCTTACACAGGTGATCCCGAAGGCGACATGGTTGACGCCGGCGATAACGCGGCTGGTAACAATGATGATATTATCGACGCGGGGGCTGGCGATGATACAGTAGCCTCAGGGTTGGGCGACGACACAATTTACGGCGGCGACGGTGCTGACTTCCTGAATGGCGAGGGTGGCAACGATGAAATTTATGGCGGAACCGGCGCTGATTCCATTGAATCCGGTGGTGGTAATGATACGCTTTACGGCGGCGACGGCGACGACAGCATCAACGGCGATCCGGGCGACGACGTCTTTTATGGCGGCAACGGCGATGATTGGTTGCGCGGCAGCTATGGCAACGACACATTCTACAGCGGCGGCCATGATGGCGATGATTTTGAATGGGGTGGGTACGGCGACGACCTGTTTGTCTTCTCCAACGATTTTGGCAACGACATTGTAGATGCCGAGGACGAGGACGAGGTCAACGGCGACACCCTTGATCTGAGCAATATCACCGACGATCTGACGGTCGATTTGACCAGCGCAGCAGAAGGCAACGGCAGCTTTAGCGATGGCACTTATACAGCCACTTATATCGACATCGAGAACATTATTCTGGCCGATGGCACAGACACGCTGGTTCTGGCCGATGGTTCCGGCATTGATGTTGTTGAGGCCTTTGGTGCGCCAACCGACAATGGCGACGGCACCTTTACCGGCAATGACATGCTGGACGTGTCCGCCCTGACCAGCGACGGCGGCTCTACCCCTGTGCGCACCAATAATGTGGTGGTCACAGATGATGGTGGCGGCAACGCGGTGCTGACCTTCCCGGGCGGCGAGAGCCTGACCCTGATCGGCGTATCACCTGCCGAGCTGTCCACCCCTGCCTCCCTAGAGGCCATCGGCATTCCCGCCGCGTCTGATGGGGTTGTCACCGGCACTGCCGGCAATGACTTCATCTTTACAGGCTACACCGGCGACAATGACGGCGACCGGATCGATAACAACGACGCCCATCTGCCGGGGGAAACTGGCGACGATGACATTGTCAAAGCGGGCGACGGCGACGACGGCATTTATGCGGGCAACGGCAATGACGAGGTTTATGGCGAGGCTGGCGATGACACCATCTTTGGCGGTGTTGGCGGAGACCAGTTATTCGGTGGCGACGGCGCAGACGATCTCTACGGCGAAAGCGGCGAAGATGACCTGCGCGGTGGTATTGGTAACGACATACTCACCGGCGGCGACGGCGCGGATGCCCTATACGGGGGCGATGACGCCGATATGTTCCTTGGCGGTACGGACGGCGACAAGATCGATGGTGGCGAAGGCGGGCTGGATAATGACACGCTGGATCTGTCAGGCGCTGGTCAGTTGCAGGTTATTTATGATGTGGCCAATTCCGAGAATGGCACGGTAGAGTTTCTGGACGGCACGGGCGCTGTAACCGGCACAATGACGTTTCAGAACATCGAGAATGTGATCCCCTGCTTTACCCCAGGAACCTTGATCCTCACTCCCACGGGCGAACGCCCTGTAGAGAGCCTGCGCCAAGGCGACCGCGTGATTACCCGCGACAACGGTATCCAAAAAATCCGCTGGATCGGCTCCAAGCAACTGGATGGTCAAGCTCTGTGGCAAAACCCCAATTTGCGGCCAATCTTTATGGCCAAAGGCTCCCTTGGCAATGGGTTGCCAGAACGGGATATGAAGCTCAGCCCAAACCACAGAATGCTGTTTTCAAACGAGAAAACCACGCTCTACATGGCGGACCACGAGGTATTTATCTCGGCCAAACACCTGGCGGGTAAAAAAGGCATCAGACGGGTCGAAGCCCCTTGCGTGACCTACATCCACTTTATGTTTGACCAGCATGAGGTTGTGCTGTCCAACGGCTCCTGGAGTGAGAGTTTTCAACCCGGTGATTACAGCTTGCAAGGCGTCGACATTGATCAACGCGAGGAGCTGTTTACCCTGTTTCCGGAGCTGCGCATGACCTCAGGGCGCAACGCCTATAAGGCGTCGCGGATTACCCTGAAAGCCCATGAGGCGAAGTTTGTGGCGGGCTAAAAGGGGCTAACACTCACCTGTTTTCGCCCAGAGGCTGTTTGATTTAGGTGCGCATTTAAAATGCAACTAGGTATTCGTAGCCCCATCAAATGGAGACCCCAAAAAGTTACTTTTATGGGGAATTTCGCACTTCAATTACTGTTCTAAACATCAAACCCCAAGCATTGACTTTCCCGTCGTAAAACGCCATTTAGCCCTAATACCGCAACCGGGTGTTCCGTAGGCACCAAAACGACGAGGAGAGCAGCCAATGGCTGATATTACCCTGACCCTTCCTGATGGCAATCAACGCGTGTACCCCGCTGGGATCACCGGTGCCGCTGTGGCCGCAGATATTTCCAAATCCCTGTCCAAAGCCGCGTTTTCGTGCAGCGTGGATGGCGAGCATCGCGACCTGAGCCGCACCATTAACGCGGATGCCGACTTCACGATTTACACAAACAAAGACGCGGATATTGCGCTGGAATTGATCCGCCACGACTGCGCCCATATCATGGCGCGCGCGGTGCAGGAATTATGGCCTGACGTTAAGGTCACCATTGGTCCCGTGATCAAAAACGGCTTTTACTATGATTTTGACCGCGCCGAGCCGTTTGGCACCGAGGACCTCGAAGTCATTGAGAAAAAGATGCGCGAGATCATTAACAAGCGCGAGCCGGTGCGCACGGAGTTGTGGGAACGGGACCGCGCAATCCAGTATTACGAGGATAACGCCGAGCCGTATAAAGTCGAGCTAGTGGGCATGATCCCCGAGGGGGAACCGCTACGGATGTATTGGCATGGCGATTGGCAAGACCTGTGCCGTGGACCACATTTGCAGCACACGGGCCAAGTGCCCGCTGACAGCTTTAAATTAATGTCCGTGGCGGGGGCTTATTGGCGCGGTAATTCCGATAATCCGATGTTGCAGCGGATTTACGGCGTGGCCTTTCAAAACAAGAAAGACCTCAAGGCGCATCTGATGATGCTGGAACAGGCCGCCCTGCGCGACCACCGGAAACTGGGTCGCGAGATGGACCTGTTCCACATGCAGGAAGAGGCCCCCGGGCAGGTTTTCTGGCACCCGAATGGCTGGCGTATCTACACCACTTTGCAAGATTACATGCGCCGCAAGCAAACTGCTGGCGGTTATGTCGAGGTGAACACCCCGCAAGTGGTGGACCGCAAATTGTGGGTGCAATCCGGCCATTGGGAGAAATATCAAGACCATATGTTCATTGTTGAAGTGGACGAGGAACACGCCCGCGAAAAGGCAGTGAATGCGCTGAAACCGATGAACTGCCCGTGCCATGTGCAGATTTTCAACCAAGGCCTGAAAAGCTACCGCGACCTGCCATTGCGCATGGCGGAGTTTGGCTCTTGTAACCGCTATGAACCCTCGGGCGCGCTGCACGGCATTATGCGGGTGCGCGGGTTTACCCAAGACGACGGGCATATTTTCTGTACCGAGGATCAGGTTGAATCCGAAACCATCCGCTATATCGAATTCCTGACCGCAATTTACAAAGACCTCGGGTTCGAGAAATTCCGCATCAAGTTTTCGGATCGCCCAGAAAAGCGCGCCGGTTCTGACGCCGTTTGGGACAAAGCCGAGGCAGCGTTGATTGCGGCCACCAAGGCGGCGGGTTGCGAATATGAATTAAACCCCGGTGAAGGCGCGTTTTACGGCCCTAAACTGGAATTCGTTTTGACCGACGCCATTGGCCGCGATTGGCAATGTGGCACCCATCAGGTGGATTTTGTGCTGCCTGAAAGTCTGGATGCGAATTATGTGGGCGAGGATGGGGCCAAACACCGCCCCGTCATGCTGCACCGCGCCACGCTGGGATCGTTTGAACGCTTCATCGGCATGCTGATCGAAAACTACGCCGGTAAATTCCCCCTCTGGCTGGCCCCGCGTCAGGTGGTTGTGGCCCCGATCATTTCGGACGCCAATGACTATGCCAGTGAGGTCGTGGCGGCGCTGACCAAGGTTGGCATCCGCGCCGAGGCGGACCTGCGCAACGAGAAGATCAACTATAAGGTGCGCGAGCATTCCTTGGGCAAAGTTCCGGTCATTCTGGCCGTGGGCCACCGCGAGGTCGAGGAGCGCACGGTGACAGTGCGGCGTCTGGGGGACAAGCGGACCAACGTCAAAACGCTGGACGAGATTGTGGCTGAGTTGCAAGCAGAGGCCACACCGCCAGATTTGTGTTAAAGCATTTCGGGACACGGATTAAGTGACTGTTACCGAGGGCCGGCATAATAGCACAAATACAACATATATTCAGGGCAGGTTCACCAGACCTGCCCTATTTTCGCCGCTATCCGCTCTCACCCTGACCTTATCGAGGAAACGCCGCAATTACGTCGGCGTAGGAGTGAGGCAAAGACCATGGCATCTATCAAAGGCCCACGCGCAAGCGGTGCTGACTGCCCCAATGCGCCAAGCGTAGCGGCAATCCGCACATCCGAAAGCCTGTGTGAACAGGATGAACCCCGGCAAGCAAAACCCTTACCGCGCGCTGTGAAACAAACGGCTGTGGATTTCAGCCAGTTACAGGCGCGTTACGGCTAAGGTCCGACACTGCCACACGCCTTTCGGCTGGGCGCAGGATCGCCAATATCTTTGGTCCTCTGTATCTTGTCGTCTACATCAAAATCCGGTCGTTTATTTTGGCGGGAAAACCAGTCTCCCGCATCCCCTTAATTTCGGGGCAGGTTGCCAACGGGGCGGCGCAAGCTCAAACGGCCCTTTTCGGCTAGACTTCCCAATCGTTCCAAGGGCTGTCGCACAAATTTGCACCACACTCGATTGTACAGAAAACTGCGGCATACTGGGGGCCGGTTGTTTTTGAAACATATGGTTGCAATGGAATATGTCCTGCCTATAGTCGTAGAGAACAGGAGAGAAACATGCAGATTTTCAAGATCATCATCGCTGCCTTGGCGTTCACCTTGCCAACGCTGGCAACCGCACAGGACAAGCCCGTGGGGATACGTTCCGATCTGGCAACTGTGGCTGTTGAAACAACGGCCGGCACCGTGGACATCAGCCGCATTCAGGATAACGCCAACCAGATCACCCAAGACTGGGGCAAAACCTCGCGCCCCTGCCCGCCGTTTTGCATTCAACCGATGCAAGTGGCCGAGGGCGTGACCACGATTGGCGAGTTGGAGTTGATGGAAATGCTGCAAGACCCCGAGGTCATTGTCGCCGACGCGCGCACCGCCAAGTGGTTTGACGCAGGCACCATTCCCGGTGCCATTCACCTGCCCTTCAACCAAGTTGTGGACCGCCTAGAGGAGTTGGGCTGCGAGCCGGATTTTGACGGCTGGGATTGCGAAGCGGCGAAACCCGTAGCGCTGTTTTGCAACGGCAACTGGTGCGGCCAATCGCCGACGGCTATTCGGGCGATGCTGGCGGCGAAATACCCCGCCAACAAAATATACTATTATCGAGGCGGCATGCACGCGTGGCGGATGCTAGGGCTGACGGTGGTGAAACCTTAGTCTCGCTTGCCAATAACACCGGTTAAAGCAGCCGCCCCGACAGCCGTGATGATCCAGCCTAACATCTGGATCACCCAACGCAGGGAATAAGCCGCATAGCCCCACGACCCACGATCCTTAGAGGGTGCCCAAGCGTTTTTTTGGCCCAAAGCATCGAGGGAGATCGTAGATTTAGTTCGCTTATAGCGAATTTAAACTTGACAATCTCTCATCGCTTCCCTATATGAAGCTTGTGTGATTACGGAACAAGTCCTCAAACCTAGCTTTGGCTTTCAGTCAGAGCGCGGAGAGTGAAAGCTCTCTACCGTTTCTTCCGCACAGGCCGCGAGGGACCCGACGACGGGGAGAGCGCGGACGACGGGCGAAGCAGACGCGTAGCCGAGAAAAGCTATCGCGTCTAGGTAAAGGGTGTAAGTCGTTGGAGCCGTTTTCTTTTGGTTGATGAGAACCTGTAGCTAGATTGCCCATATTGGGCTTGCGGCTAAGGCAACTAGAAAGGAAAAGCCTATGGCTTTTTTTGACACACACCAACGGCGGCGGTGGCGCAAATTACGGGAGAAATTCCAACTGATGCGTCGCGGGTTTTGGGGGAAACTTCGAGGCCCCCAGACTTGGAAGTTCATCGTAAAGGTGGGCTTCATCATCAACCAGATCTATCGGTTGGTGCTTAGGGTTCTTGAACTCTTCGAGTAGACCGCTAACCCAATATCTAAAGGAAAGGCTAACTTAGGTAGGACCATGATAAACGAAGCTCTCAGACTTTTACGGGTTTTTCATGACCTTAAGCAATTTGAAATGGCAGAAAAACTCGGCATTTCTAAATCCCATATGTCGGAAATCGAAAAGGGCACAAAAAGCCCATCACTTGATCTAATCGAGCGTTACGCCACTGAATTTAAAGTCCCCGTTTCGTCTATAATGTTTTTTGCCGAAAAAATACCGGACGCGAAAGATGGCGGAAAAGTAAAGGTAAAAATCGCGACAAAGGTTTTGGACATTCTCAAATTTGTTGAGCGCAAAGCCAATGCATAAAGAAACATCTAAAACCATTTACACACTTCGAGACAGCCCATTTTTTAGGCTTAGAAACCGGAAAAAACTAGCGCAGCTTTTACGAATATCTCCTAAAGCTCTCTTTGAGATATCCAAAAGAGATGATCTTTATTCAAGGTGTTGGAAAAGCAAAAAAGGCGACACATGGCTTAATAACCCGCCGTGTGACGAGGATGCCGACAAATACCGTCCTATTGATAAGCCAGATCATCACCTAAAAGCTCTACAGGCAAGAATCGCAGACTTACTTTCTAGAATTACGCCTCCGGAATGGTTATTTAATCCGGTCAAGGGCCGATCATATGTTGACAACGCGGCCTATCACAAAGGTGCTAGAGCATATTGGCTTCTGGACATTGCAAATTTTTTCCCAAGTTGCTCTGGAAATAATGTGGCGAATTTCTTTTCGTCAAAACTAGAATGCTCTCCTGATGTGACTGCAATTCTAGTCCATATTACTACGATTCTGGATGCTGATACAGATCGTGTAGGTCTGCCTCAGGGTTCTCCGTGCAGCCCGATACTGGCATATTTTTCAAACCTCGATATGTGGGCAAAAATTGAAAGTATCGTCAAAGGTGCTTCACTGAAACACGGCGTTTATGCCGACGACATTACCATATCGGGTGATATGGTCCCAAAGGCTGCTATTTGGGAAATTAAAAAAACAATCCATAGACACGGGCATAGAATTAAGGCTGCAAAGGAACACAGCTTGATAGACACACCCGCAGATATTACCGGCGTTATAGTTACCGAGGGCAAAACTAAACTGCCAAACCGCCAGTGGAAAAAGCTTAATGACCTGTTGGCAGAACGAAGGATTGCGAAGGGTTCCAAATTACGGCTTCGGCTAGACAATCAAATTGCTGGTCGTATTGCGCAGAAGAACCAAGTTGAGCAGTTTTAGCTGATAGAAACGGCGTTTCCCCCCCTCCCCGACAACCCCGCTTCCCCTTCCATCCCGCTTGATCTATACGCGGGCCATGACACAGAATCCGCCAAACCTGCGCCCCGACCTTGCCCCTCGCGTTCAAATCAACGAGCCGGAGCGCCCCAATCAGCCGCGTATTGGCATGGTGTCCATGGGCTGCCCCAAGGCACTTGTCGACAGCGAGCGGATTTTGACGCGGCTGCGGGCCGAGGGCTATGCGATTTCGCCGGATTACGCGGGCGCGGATGCGGTGATTGTGAACACTTGCGGGTTTCTGGATTCGGCCAAGGCCGAGAGTCTGGAGGCGATTGGCGAAGCCCTACGCGAGAACGGCCGTGTGATCGTGACGGGGTGTTTAGGGGCCGAGGAGGATTACATTCGCGGCACCCACGCGAGCGTGTTGGCCGTGACGGGACCACACCAATATGAGCAGGTTCTGGATGCGGTTCATGCCGCTGTGCCGCCCTCGCCCAACCCGTTTGTGGACCTGCTGCCCGCCAGCGGCGTGACCCTGACGCCGCGCCATTTCAGTTACCTGAAGATTTCCGAGGGCTGCAACCACAAGTGTAAATTCTGCATCATCCCCGATATGCGCGGCCGCCTGAACAGCCGCCCCGCCCACGCGGTACTGCGTGAGGCGGAAAAGCTGGTGGAGGCGGGGGTGCGCGAATTGCTGGTGATCTCGCAAGATACCAGCGCCTATGGGTTGGATCGCCGCCACGATATGAACCCGTGGAAGGGGGGCGAGGTGCGTTCACACATCACCGATCTGACCCGCGAATTGGGCCAGCTTGGCGCTTGGGTGCGGCTGCATTACGTCTATCCCTATCCGTTTGTGCGCGACCTGATCCCGATTATGGCGGACCCGTCCAACGGGGTTTTGCCGTATTTGGATATTCCGTTCCAGCACTCGCACCCTGACGTGCTGAAGCGCATGGCGCGCCCTGCCGCGTCGGCGCGGACCTTGGACGAGATTGCCCGCTGGCGCGCGGATTGCCCCGACATCACCCTGCGCTCGACGTTCATTGTGGGCTTTCCGGGCGAGACAGAGGCGGAGTTCGAGCATCTTCTGGACTGGCTGGACGAGGCACAACTGGATCGCGTTGGCTGTTTTCAGTATGAGAATGTGGAGGGGGCGCGCTCGACGGCCCTGCCAGACCATATACCGGACGATGTGAAACAAGACCGCTGGAACCGCTTCATGGAGAAATCACAGCGGATTTCAGAGGCGAAGCTGGCGGCTAAGGTGGGGACACGGCTGTCGGTGATTGTGGATGAAGTGGACAGCGACTGCGCCACCTGCCGCACCATGGCGGACGCACCGGAGATCGACGGCAACCTGTTTATTGACGAGGGGTTTGAGGGGTTGAAGGCGGGGGATATTGTCGAGGTTGAGGTGGACGAGAGTGGGGAGTATGATTTGTGGGGGCAGGTGCGTTAGGGGAGTGATCCGGGGGATCGTTTTTAGGTGGGGCAAGCCCTCCGAACGCCAATATGATTCGTTTTTGAGCGTTAAAATCAAAAGGAAGTGGAGCATCAATAATATTTTTGCGAATATTACTATACTCTAAATGTTGAAATTGCTACTATGTATAGAATTGCAATCCTAAAGATATCCATATTATGTGTTACTCAAAGTCACAATGTCACGCACCCCTAGACAACACCTTGTCAAGTATTAAGGTATATCTTAACTGCACCGTTAAAGGTGCGATTAAGTGAGAGGGTTTCAAAATGTCAGCAACGGGCAGCATTGTGAGGTATGGATTGCAGATGCAATCGGGAAAGTTTTTTCAAAAGCACCCCCAAAGGATAAGCGCCGCATACAAAAAACTTTGGATTATTTGGCTGAAAATGGGCGAATGGACTTCAATAAAACGCAATTCCGCCACGAAGGGAAGTTTTCTGCTGGTATTACAGGGATAGCGCCGATAGCGGTTTATGCAGCAAAAGCATATCAACTTCGGGTTTATGGCTGTTTCTTGAAGCCTGATAACAGAAACATGCGTTTTTTGTGTTTAGACGCAAAAATCAAAAAGAGCGATACTGTGACGCAAGATTTTCTAAAAAGCGTCGCAACGAAAATGGGAAAATACTATGAAACTTGATACAGAACTGTTTGGTCCAATTAATGACGAAGAATCGGAGTTGTTCGCTGTAGAGGACCTTATCTTTGATGTTCAAATGACTCTTCAAAAAGCAATGCGCAAAAAGAAAATCTCCCAAAAGAAACTTGCCGTATTGTTGGGGCTTTCACCTGCACGAATCTCCCAATTTTTTTCAAATGATGGCGCAAACCTCACACTTTCGACCATTGCTCGGATTGCTTTTGCGCTTAAAGTTACACCTAGTTTCGATTGTGCTGGCGATCAGGAGCCTTGTAAATCTGGTAACATCAGTGAAGCGATTGCTCGCATTGCTGTTACCACTAACCGGAATGTATGGCAGGATAATTCTGCAAATAACAACCAACCTCCCTTTGCGATGGCCGCATGATACCTCAGAAAAATAAGCCAGTAGAGAAGTCTGAAAAATTTGGATTTTCTAGTGGTGACTTTGATGCCTCGGTGTACCAAAAAGTTGCTTGGTCTGCTCAACTTCATGATATAGGGTTGATTAAATCAACTTTCGAAATGAAACCAGAGTGCTTGCCCATCTTCACTGAGGAGCCGGAGTTATTAAAACATAGTTTTGGCGGATATTGCAAATCCTTCCACATCGATGAAAAAGCAGGGCTACTCAGCGGTATATTTTCATGGGAAGTAAGCATCAAATATAAGCGCATTAAGGCTGTAAAACTTTCCTGCCAGTATATGCTTGTTTATTCAGGTTTAATTGATCATCCTGAAAAATATGTACGCCTTTACTTTGAAAAATTGGGGAAATTTACATCCTACCCCTATTTTCGAACTCTGTTTTCTGTTCAATCCCAAGCAGCTGGTATCATGCTTCCACCTCTTCCATCATTGACAGACCGTATGGACTGACCACCCCACACGCCCGCGCCGTCGGGCAGCCCCTGATCCCGTTGGCTGGCAGGAGTTCCCCTTGGGAAGGCGTATTATTGCGGTGATTAGAGTGCGCGGTCGGGGGGTGTGTCAAGCATTCAACGCTGTGGTGCCTCCTCAAAACTTCTCGGGCATTGCAAGCAATACCCTGCCAGCTCAGCGGCCCAGGTACTCTATGACGAACAACTCAATGTTGCATTGAGCTAGGGCGTGTCATCATTTATTTTTTACGTGCGGCTAACAAAACCTTTGCAATTTCGACAAAACCTTCTCCCCCAACGCTGGCGGCAATCCAGTTTGGTTCCGCGTCCATCTGCCCCTTGAAATCCAAGACATTGGCAACGCCGCAGGAATTTGGAAAAAATCCAAACATCGGTGCGTCATTGGGGCTGTCACCGCAGAAGACTACGTGATTTTTCTGCGCGTCCAGATCAAAGCCGAGGACCTCGGCCGTGAATCGTCGTGACATCGACAGCTTGTCATAATCGCCATACCAACCGTTTACATGGATTGAGGAAATTTTCGCAACCGCGCCCTCCTCCTCAAAAATGGCCTTGATCCGGTCAATGGATTTCCTGCCGAGCGGCGCAACATCTTCGCAGAAATCAATGGCCAGATCAGCCTCGCGGTAGGGCTGATCTGCGGACACAGCGCAGCCGGGAACTTCTGCAAGAACACGGGTTTGGATATGTTCCAGTTTATGTTTGTTTTCCCGCCGCGTGGCTGGATCGGCAAAATAGACGCGGCGCATTTTACACGCCGCCGCGTCATAGGCAAAATAGAAAGCACCATTTTCCCCGACCACACCGCTGATCGGCCAAAACCGCGCGATCATATCGCACCAGCCAGCAGGCCGCCCAGTAATAGGTGCCACATGGAAACCGGCATCGAACAACTGTTCGAGCGCGCTGTAAGCCGCCGCAGGCAGCCGCCCGTCTGTGGTTAAAGTGTCGTCAATGTCAGCAAATACGGTTGTGATCTTGGCGGCCCGCTCTGGTGGAAATTCCGTGATTGGGCGCATAGATACCTCATTTTTGATGGTCAAATTTATTGCCTGCCAAGATAGCCCGCCGACACATCTTTCATTTTAAAGCGTTTCTGTCAAAAGCAAAGGGGCATTTCCAAACCCATGCGCTGCTATACACTTGGAAACTGGGGCGTTATGTATAGAGGAAAAACGGGGGGCGCTTGGCGCATGGCAGTCACTTTTCGCGAGGTAAAGGCGGATATTCTTCTCAAGATTACCCAAGGGGTGTGGCCGCCCGGCGATTTGATCCCGAATGAGGTCGATCTTGCGGAATCCTACGGCTGCGCCCGCGCCACGGTCAATCGCGCGGTGCAGGAATTGGCGGATGACGGCATTGTAGAGCGACGCCGCAAGGCCGGCACACGGGTTCGTATGGCACCGGTGCGCCAAGCACGGTTTAACATCCCGATTGTGCGCCAAGAGATCGAGGACCGCGGTGCTGTCTATCGTTATACCCTCGTAAACAGAGAACTGCGGACCGCCCCTGACTGGCTGGGCAAACAGCTAAAAATACCGCCGGAGGGGCGCGTTTTACATCTGGCTTGCGTGCATTACGCAGACGCCACCCCTTTTCAGTTTGAAGATCGTTGGATCAACCTGGATGTCTTGCCAGAAGCCAGCGAAGCCGACTTTACCAACACCGGGCCAAACGAATGGCTGGTCGCGACGATACCCTTCTCCGATGTGGAGATAAGTTTTCTTGCCACGCAGGCGGACACCGCATTGGCGCAACATTTGGGCTGCACGGCTAGGGATGCGTTGTTTCAAACCGAGCGCATTACGTGGTGGCAAGGTCGGGCAATTACCTATGTCAGGCTGACGTATCAACCGGGCCACAAAATGACGACGCGGTATTAGAGAGGTGGTCGCAAGATTTCATACCAGTAGTTAAGATGGATCGTCTTATGAGAAAGACGATTCAATATGACGACACGAAAGAACCATTCGTCCCGCTGCCCGGCAGTGGTTTGCCCTTGCAAACCATGAGAGGGGGATTTCAAAGCCAAAGTTGCGCTTGAGGCGACCCAAATTGGGACGTGGAAGCGCGCGGCGATTGAGAATATGGCCACGGCGTTTACCAAGCGTGGCAGTGATCCTAGGCGGGTTGATGAAGCTCAGATCGAGAAGTTACATTCCCAGATTGGCCAGTTAGTGGTTGAACGGGGTTTTTTAGCTAACGCCTCGGTTCAGTTGCTGGGAACGAGAGGCAAAAAATGGTGAGCAAGGATCATGATTTGAGCGTTCGGCGGCAATGCGGGTTGCTGTCGCTGGCACGGTCGAATTTATATTACGAACCCAAGGGAGAAAGCGCCGAGAATTTGCGGTTCATGGAAATTATAGACAAGCAGTTCTTGGATACACCTTGGTATGGTTCACGCCAAATATCCCGTTACATGCAGCGCCAAGGCCACAAATGTGGTCGCCATCGTGTGCGCCGTTTGATGCGATTGGTGCCGATCTACCAGACAGCAAACACCCGTTGCCCGGCAACACATGCAAAGCATGTGTGAGAGGGGGCAAGAAACATCCGCAGCACAAGATTTACCCATATCTGCTGAGGAAATTGGTAATTGATCGACCAAATCAGGTGTGGTGCGTCGACATCACATACATTCCAATGCAGCGCGGGTTCCTCTATTTGGTCGCCATTATGGATTGGTACAGTCGCAAGGTTTTGAGCTGGCGTTTATCAAACAGCATGGAAGCGGGCTTTTGCGTCGAAGCCCTGAACGAGGCTATTGGAAAATATGGCAAACCTGAGATCATGAACAGTCCCTCCCATGGTTTGCAAGCAAACCACTGCCGGTCAATGGACCAAGACTGCCAGTTTACAGGCTTTGAGTGGACGCAGGCGCTGAAAGATTTGGACGTGCAGATATCCATGGATGGCAAAGGCTGCTGGGTCGATAATAGGATGATTGAACGGCTTTGGCCACTCTCATGGTTTGCAAGCAAACCACTGCCGTGCAATGGATCTCTGAAATATGAATGCATCTATCTCAACGCATTTGAAACTGGATCAAGGGCACGCAATGGGATCGGGGAATGGCTGGCGTACTATAACGCCGAGCGGCCACATTCGACACACGGAATATTGACGCCAGATGAAGCCTATGAAAGGAAAGCAAAACCAATGAGATTAGCAGCCTAAATGAAACTCTGATCCATCTTAATCTGGCTGCTAACTGGTTGAAACAGTAGGACCACCTCGCCACATTTAGCGTCAGGGACGCCAATAGGAGTGGACAAATATCAGTTACCAGGCGGATTTATCGGTTTTCAAATCAAGTCTCCAAAAAAGATGCGGTAAAAATATTAGGTTATGCAGAGCATTAGATCACTGGGGTACTCCTGGTTTCCTAGGCGCAGGACTCATAACCAAAACAATACGATAGAAGCCAGCGCGATGCCAAACTCGACACCGCTAAGAACCCTTACTTGGACATGTAATATGCCCTGTCAGGCAGTGGCTCACAGCAGCTGATAAGCTGAACGGTGACTGTCAGATCAAGTCTGCCCCCTACAGTTAAACCCAGCGCCGCACCTTCTGTTGGTATTTGGCAAATTCCAGACGGTAGGTCTCGCGCAGGTGTTTTTCCTCGCCAAGGATAAAACGCTTTTCGATTACCCAAAGGAATATCGGGATCAACGGCATTGCCAGCGGGGCGTCCCAATAGAGGATCAGACCAATCAGCACCAACAAGTCACCAAGATAAATCGGATTGCGGCTGCGCTTGAAAATGCCGGACTGGATAGAACTGCTGGAGTCTTGACGCGGGATCAAGGTGGTCTTGTGTTTGTAAAACTCCATCACTGCCAGCGCCATCAACAACAAGCCTCCCCCCACCAGCAGCCCGCCGAGCAGGTCAGCCCAGACCGGGCCAAAACTCAGGCCCATGGGATAATGGGTGCCTTGCACCCAAGCAATGATCAGGAAGGCAACAAGCCAGACGGGGGGGTAATCGATGTATTTCATGTCGCCCTTATAGGCCGCATAATCCCGCGCGCCAAGGTGTCCAACGACACAACTTCGTAGCAACTGTATTATTCATCGCACCTCTCGCCATGGTGTTCCTCTTTTTAGGACGGCATTAGCGGTTATCAGCAATTTGCGCGCGACGGCAATCTGGACAAGCTTGTGCGGCTTGCCTTTGGCCTTTAACCGTTTGGCAA
>JAJRPO010000041.1 GCA_024280735.1 Alphaproteobacteria bacterium
GCGTTCGAAGCTTGCGATCGCTGTATGAGCGCTCGGATCGCGTGCGTAGTCGTGGCGCTGCCATGTAAAACTTGTCCCATAGTGCTTCCTTCTGATGATCACATATCAATAGACCATCACAAGCTGGGACTATACACCTAGCCTCCGATATTCTCCAAAGCCAGCGCCAGGTCACCATATCCGGTAAACCGCCGCTCCAACGGCAGCCCCAGCTTATCCGCACAAGCCTGCGCCTTGGCATCCAACTCCGCACTCTCTACCTGCGCCTGATACACCATCTTGGTATAATTGCCGAAATACATGTCCCGCAATTCCGGATGGCGATCCAAGCCCATGGGCTTCCACACAAAAGCATCAAACTGTTTGACCAGAAAATCCGTCAGGTAAAAGGCGGTAATTTCATCCTCGGAGGTTTTTGCAAAAACGGCGTTGCCTTCAAAGAAACTGTAACAATGCGGTCCGGCGATCATTTCGACCCCCAACTCCACACATTTTGCCTGCAATAACCCACCCGTGCCACAATCCGCATAGGCCACAAATATCGTATCATAATCCGCGCGGTGTTTGGCCACGGCCTCTTCAACGGCCCCAACAATCTTATCAGGATATAAATGTAATTTGGCAGGCAGGCAGGTCAGGTCCATATGGGTCCAGCCGTTCAAATCCACCAGTGCCAATATCTCGCGTGCCAATGCACCACAGGCCAGAATCAACACGCGCCCAACCTTGCGGTCGGGCGCGGGCAAGCCTGTTTCGGTCAATGTATCATCATTGACCTGCATCCTTACAGGGCCAACTGGTTGTGCCGTTTGGCCATCAACGCTGACGCGGTTTCCACGGCAACAGCAGCGTCGCGACAATAAGCATCGGCGCCAATGGCTCTGCCGAATTCCTCGTTCAAGGGCGCACCACCAACCAGCACAATGTAATCATCGCGCATGCCTTTTTCGATCATCGTGTCGATTACAACTTTCATATAAGGCATGGTGGTTGTCAGCAGCGCCGACATTCCCAGAATATCAACCTCGCCCTCTTCCATTGCCTCGATATAGTTCTCGACCGGATTATTGATGCCCAGATCACGCACCTCAAAGCCCGCGCCCTCCATCATCATGGTGACAAGGTTTTTGCCGATGTCGTGAATGTCACCTTTGACCGTGCCAATCACCATATTGCCCAGACGCGGCGCGCCGGTTTCGGCCAGCAGCGGTTTCAGGATCGACATCCCGCCCTTCATCGCATTGGCGGCCAGTAACACTTCCGGCACAAACAGGATGCCATCGCGAAAATCGATCCCCACAACGCGCATGCCCTCCACCAAAGCCTTGGTCAACACATCATAAGGTGTCCAGCCGCGGCCCAGCAGAATATTCACCGCCTCGACGATTTCCTCTTTCAGGCCATCGTAAAGGTCGTCGTGCATTTGGGGCACCAGTTCATCGTCAGCCAATTCGGCAAGGATGATATCTTCTTCGTCTGACATTTGGCGTATCCTGTATTGATGCGACGCACGCATAAGGTTGGGTTCACAGTTGAGTTTTGGCAGATTTAAGGGCCGGAACTGCGAAAATTACGACACAGGTTTGGACCATTGCGACCAATCCAGATCAAATCTTGAGATTATCTGCTTCTTTAGCTTTTGCGACGGCGGTTTTTGCGGGTCGGAGCAGCGACATCTCCTGTGCCATCACTTTCTGACGAAAACGCACCCAAAGCCGTGGTAATTTCTTTTAGGCTCGGCGCAGCCGCCCGCGGCTGGGTATCCAATGCATGGCGCATGGCCCGCAGGTGATCCGGCATAGTGCCACAACAACCGCCAATGATTGTTGCCCCGCAATTGCGGGCCATCACCGCGTATTCGCCCATCAGTTCCGGCGTGCCGTCATAATGGATGTGCCCGTCGTGGAATTTTGGAATGCCCGCGTTGCCTTTGGCAACCAGCGGCAGGTTCGGCCCTGCCTCGACAAAACCCAAAACCGTACGCAGCAAATCAGACGCGCCGACGCCGCAGTTGGCGCCAAACCCCAGCGGTTGATGCGGCAAGGTTTTGACCAGCTCCACCAAAGCAGAAGACGTGACACCCATCATCGAGCGCCCAGCTGTATCAAAACTCATGGTGCCAACCCAGCTGGCCCCCACATTGCCAATCGCCTCGGCAGCAGCTGCGAATTCCTGTGGGTCGGAAATTGTTTCCACCCAGAGCACATCTGCCCCGCCCGCCAGCAATCCGGCGGCTTGTTCCTCAAATATCTCGACCGCTATCGCATGGGTCAATTCTCCCATCGGCACCATTAAATCGCCGGTTGGCCCCATGGAACCCGCAACAATAATCGGGCGGTCCGTTTTATCAGCCACATCGCGGCCAATTTCAGCGGCGATGCGTGATAGTTCATGGGCGCGATCTGCCGAATTATGCAGTTTGAGGCGGGCCGCATTACCGCCAAAGCTGTTGGTCAAAAACAGGTCAGAGCCAGCGTCCACTGCATTCTGATACAGGGCGCGAATCCGGTCCGGATGCTGGTCGTTCCACATTTCCGGTGCCTCGCCAGCCTCTAGCCCCATGTTGAACAGGTTTGTTCCAGTGGCCCCGTCCGCCAGCAAAAAGCCTTGTTCGGCTAGGAGATTCAACATTTTTTCAGACATTTTCGATTATCCTCGACAAATGGCCCCCGAGGGGCGGCTTTCAGATGTTTTGCCACAAGCAATAGCCTGAAGCAAATTCATAACAATCATAAAGATTATGAATATTACATGTTTTTTGCGGCCACGCTTTGAATCCGTTCAATCATTGCACGCAACCCGTTAGAGCGCTGCGCCGAGAGGTGTTGATCCAGCCCCAATTTGGCAAATTGCGCCAAAGCGTTGGTTTCCACCACTTGTTTCAGGTCTACCCCGTCGAACAGTTCCACTAGAATGGCGATCAAGCCGCGCACAATCATCGCATCGGAATCGCCGATGAAATAGAACTTGCCATTCTCGACCCGCGGCACCAACCAGACTTGCGAGGCACAGCCGTCAACTTTGGTGGCAGCTACGCGAAACGCGTCGTCAAAATCGGGCATTGCCTTGCCCATATCGATCACATGACGATAGCGGTCCTCCCAGTCATCCAGAAATTCAAACGTCTCGACTATTTCTTCAAATTCAGGGGTCATGGTGTTCCTCGTGCTCTGTGGCGGCTGCTTTAGCGGTTTTTGCGCGCGGTAACAACAGAGGCCTTTCCAATGCGCGCAGTTTTGGCTATCTGTGGGGCAAGAAACTCTGGGGTATGGGCATGAAAAAGCTGCTGGTAGCATTATCGATCTGTGGAATACTTGCGGGCTGCGGCGGCTCTGGCAGCCTTGGCGGCGGGTCCAGCAGTGGCGGCAGCACAGGTTCTGCCAGCAGCGGTGGCAGCTCGGCCGGCAGTTTCGGGTTGTTCAAACGGCAAAAGGCCGAAAAGCTGACGCCCCCCCAGAAAGCCGCTGTTGATCATGGTGATTTCATTCCACTGGTGGCGGATGTCTGGGTTGAACAGGTGAAATCCGGTGCCATTATCCGTGCCAAAGGGGCGGCCAGCCGTCAGGGATATTATGACGTGAAACTGCGGGCACCAGGTGGGTTGAAGCCGGATGAGAATGGCGTATTGACGCTTGAATTCCGCGCCAAACAGCCGGAATTCTGGACCACCGCAAGCACCGAGCGTGCGCGGGAGATTGTTGTCGGACGCTATATTTCACGGCAAAAACTGGCATTGACCCGTAA
The DNA here is from genome assembly GCA_024280735.1 of Alphaproteobacteria bacterium. Taxonomy (GTDB): domain Bacteria; phylum Pseudomonadota; class Alphaproteobacteria; order Rhodobacterales; family Rhodobacteraceae; genus Amylibacter. The sequence continues at coordinate 3,745 of JAJRPO010000041.1, forward strand.
GATTGTAGTCTTGGCAGGGCAGAACCAAGTTACTGTCAGGCGTTAGGCTATTGAGGCGCTGACGCGCCACGCTTTTTGAGCGCTTCGCGCGGGGTTCCGCTCCGCTCGGGGGATATTTTTCAGAACAAAGAAGAGGAAAAGGGGATTATCCCTCTAGTTTTGTGAAATCTGCAACGGTGCCCATGGTTTTGCGGATTTGACCAAGCAGGTTTAGGCGATTGCGGCGAATTACATCACTGTCGGCGTTGATTTTGACTGCCTCAAAGAAAGCATCAATCGGCGCGCGCAGGCTGGCCATGGCGGACATGGCAGTGGCGAAATCCTGCGTTTCCATTGCGGGGGTGATTTTGGCCTCGGCGGTTTCTAGCGCGGCGAATAAGGCATTTTCTTCAGGCGTTTGCGAAAATTTAATATCTGCACCGTAGGAATATTCTACACCGTCCTTGGATTCGGCCTGCGACAGGATGTTATTGGCGCGTTTGTAACCCTGCAGCAGGTTTGTGCCATCGTCAGTTTTGACAAAGGCCGCCAGCGCGGTGGCGCGTTTGACCAGTAGGGTCAGGTCGTCGTTGCCTGGCATGGCAAGGCAGGCGTCAATGACGTCATGTGGGATGCCTTGATCGCGTAGGTAGGTTTTTAGACGGTCGTGGAAGAAGGAGAGGAGGTTTCGTTTTTTCTCTAAAGAACGCCAATTCAATGCCTGAATTGCCGTTTTTATTACTGGAAATCCCTCCTGTGCTTCATCTACAGCTGAGTAAAGTTCTCCTCGCTCTTTGGTTTCGTCCCAAGACATATCTGCGGATGTAGTATTAGGGGCCTTTTTTACAGCATCCGTAACAATTTGCGCTGCGCTCCTAAATTTCAGTATCTCCGGATAGCTTGGATCCATTGTGATCAAATTACCCCCTCCAAAGACATCGCTAAACAAAAGTGTAATCTCATTCTCCAACACCAACCGAATAACCCCCAACGCTGCTCTTCGCAGCGCAAACGGGTCTTTACTGCCCGTGGGCTTCTCATCAATTGCCCAGAACCCCGTCAGCATGTCGATCTTATCCGCCAATGCAACGGCCACTGAAACCGGTTCAGTCGGCACATCATCAGAGGGGCCAAGCGGCGAGTAATGTAATTCACAGGCATTTGCCACTTCTTGCGGCAAGCCAGCGGCCTCAGCATAATAACGGCCCATCAAGCCTTGCAACTCGGGGAATTCATAGACCATTTCCGAGCTGAGGTCAGCCTTGGCAACCTCTGCCGCTTGCGCTGCCAGATCAGGGTCAGCCCCCACCAGCGGCGCGATTTCACGGGCTAGTTTGGCGATGCGAGTAATGCGTTCGGCTTGGGTGCCCAACTTGTTATGAAAGGTTACATTCGACAGTTTCGCCGCCATATCTGCCAGCGGCACCCGCAGGTCGTTTTCCCAGAAGAACTTGGCGTCTGACAGGCGGGCGAACAGCACTTTTTGATTGCCTGCAAGGATGGTCGCACCATTGTCCGCCGTTTCGCGGTTGGCCACGGTGATGAATTTTTCAATCCGGCCGGTTTTGGGATTGCGCAGGCTGAAAAACTTCTGATGCTCGCGCATAGAGGATTGCAGCACCTCGGGTGGCAGATCGAGGAAATCCGTCGCGATGTCGCCCATTAGCACAACCGGCCATTCAACAAGACCGGCAACTTCGGACAAAAGGCCTGCGTCTTCAACCACTTCCATACCGCTGGCAAAAGCCATATTGGTGGCATCTGCCCAGATGTGATCACGCCGCTCGGCGCTGTCCAACTGCACATAGGCCTTTTTCAGGGCAGCGCGGTAGCCGTCAAATCCAGTGACAGAAAACGACGCGGGCGCATGAAACCGATGGCCTGCGGTTTTATCGCCGGACGGGATACCGTCCACATCAAAATCCACAGTTTCTGCACCATTTTCATCCGACAAAATACACAGGATCGATTGTAGTGGGCGCACCCATTTCAGGCTGCCTGTTCCCCAGCGCATGGATTTGGGCCACGGGAAATTGCGGATCACTTGCGGGATCAATTCAGCGAGGATCTCGGCAGCGGGGCGTCCATTTTTCACGATTTGCGCGAAATACACCTGGCCCTTTTTCTCATCGCGAATTTCCAAGTCATCCAGCGTCAGGCCGACACCACGCAAAAAACCCTCGATCGCTTTTGGCGGTGCATCAACGCGCGGGCCTTTGCGTTCGGTTTTGGTGGTTGGCGATTCAGCCAACAGGTCCGTCAGCGTCAGGCACAGGCGGCGCGGGGTGACAAAAGCGGCGGTGCTGGCATAGGTCAGACCCGCCTCCACAAGACCGTTTGTCACCAGTTTTTGCAAATCCTCAGTGGCACGTTTTTGCATGCGCGCGGGAATTTCCTCCGAGAAGATTTCAAGTAGCAAGTCAGCCATGGTTTATTCCGCGTAAGTTTGATTTTTCTGGTGCCAGACAAAGGCGCGTCCGTCGTCGTAAACGGCGACCACACGGTCCACACCGGGATTGATATTCTGCTCGCTCCAAAAAGCGATGGCATACCCGATTTGCAAATCTTCGACCAATTGCTCCGCATTAAAACAGGCCAGGCCACCGGGGATTTTCCGGGGCTTGGACGGCTCTGCGGTGACAAAGGTTTCAGTCAGCAGACCAAAGGATTGCGGCATGTCAAAACAGCCGTGCAGACTGAGCGGGAAGTCGGTGTTACCGCGCAGTTGTACAATGCCGGTTTCGATTTCCTCGGGGCCGTCCCCGATCAAAGGTAGCAAGCGAATAGCCCCCGTCAGATCGGCAAGCGTGGGCATCGACGGGTTTGGTGACGCAACAGCTGCAATCCCTTCTTTGGGTTTTGGCGTTGCCAGAGCAGCATTTGAAGGCAGTTCACAGCCTTCCGGCAACTCATCACCGGAAAATTTAGCATCACCGCAAGGGTTGATTTGGCGCCACATATAGGCGCGGCCATCGGGGTAATGGGCGATAAATTGGGTAAAACCATAGGGCTCATTATCCGTGGCGCGCAGCACAACCGCGTTCCCAGCATCAATATCGTTGGAAATCTGCTCAGCGTTGAAGCAATCAAACCAAGTCGGTGCAATCAACGGCTCGCCATTGGCGCGATATTCGGGATAGGCATCCATGGCGAAATCCACGGTGAAACAGGCGCGCATTTTCAACGGTGAAGTGTCTGCATCAATGCCGCGGTAATCAGACACGGCGATTTGTTCACCAAAAGCGGTGATCTCAGACACATCCGTGTGCTTTTCATAATAGGCGAAGTTAGTGCTATACCACAGGCCAACGCCAAAAATTGCAGCAAACACCAGCATTCCCCCTACAAGCCATTTTCCGTTCACAAGTCAGTACCAATCTAGGTTGAGGTTGAATTCAGGGCGCTCAGTGGCAATCGCCCGAAGCGACTTGAAACGCTTGGAGCCGCTGAACATCCACGGATGAATCTCCACCGCAGTGGCGCGGATTTTGGTGAAAATATCGGTTTGTACAAGCCTTTCAAGAATTTCCAGCTCCGCGCCCTCAATATCCATTTTCAGAAAGGCGATTTCCTGTTTTTTCAGCAATTTCAGCAGGAAAGCTTCCAGATCGATTTGCTCAATTTCCACCGCTTCCAGACCTTTTTCCGAATTTTCATTCAGAATTGTGGTGGTGGTCAGCGAATTCCATTGTTGATCGTCATCAAAAGCCTTTTTGCGATAGATGTTGATGGTGCCGTTGCCCACGCCAACCGCCTGATTGTACAGGTGAACATTTTTTGCGCTGCCAAACTTGCGGGTCAGCTCGCCAAAGGAATAAGGGTCCGGCTCAAATGCATGAACCTGCGCGCCGGTCGCGGCCAAATCCCCCGCGACCTCGCCCACGTTGGCACCACAATCCACGCAGATATGTTCCGGGCCAAGCAGGGTTGTCAGGCCGGACATAAACCCGGTCGCCAGTTTCTTGCGGTATTTGCGTTTCAGCACGCGCCCGGGATTTGACCGTTTGGCGATGTCCTGAAAGCTCTCTTTATCCACATGGATTTTCTTGGATGGTTTCACGCGACCCAGCCCCCTGCTTCGGTTTGCAGAAACGCATCGGCACAGGCTTTGGCAAGGGCGCGAACGCGGCCAATATAGGCTTGGCGTTCAGTCACGGAAATCACCCCGCGCGCATCCAGCAGATTAAACAGGTGGCTGGCCTTGATACATTGGTCATAGGCGGGATGCACCATGACGATACGATTGCCGGTTTTGGGGTCAACATCAGCCGCCGCCAAAATTCGCGTACATTCGTTTTCGGCGTCAACAAAATGCTGCAACAGGGTGTCCGTGTCGGCCACGTCAAAATTCCAGCGGGAATATTCCTGTTCGGTCTGGCGAAACACATCGCCGTATTTCAACGGGATTGGCGCGTCCGGCGCGTTGAACGGCATGTCCATCACATGATCGACGCCCAGTACATACATCGCAAGGCGTTCCAACCCGTAGGTCAGCTCGCCCGAGACAGGTTTACAATCATAACCGCCAACCTGTTGAAAATAGGTAAACTGTGACACTTCCATGCCGTCACACCAAACTTCCCAGCCAAGGCCCCAAGCCCCCAGTGTCGGGCTTTCCCAATCATCCTCAACAAAGCGAATGTCATGCATTGCCATATCAATGCCAATGGCCACCAGCGAGCCAAGGTACAGATCCTGAAAATTCGGCGGGCTGGGTTTGATAAGCACTTGATATTGATAGAAATGTTGCAGCCGGTTAGGATTTTCACCGTAACGGCCATCGGTGGGGCGGCGCGACGGTTGCACATAGGCTGCTGCCCATGGTTTTGGGCCTAGGGATCGCAAGGCTGTTGCCGGATGAAAGGTCCCTGCCCCTGCCTCCATATCATAGGGTTGCAAAATGGCGCAGCCCTGATCCGCCCAATAAGCTTGCAGCCTAAGCAGGATTTCCTGAAATGAGCGGGGTTTGTCGGCAGGCATAGGGGTATTCCATGATCGGCTAGAATTTGCGCCCTCAATAGGGGGTGGCGCGGGTCGGGTCAATCGCGCGGCAGGTTATTGAGGATAAACTGCAAGGCCACGCCCAAACCATCCGGTGCAATACCGTGGCCGGTGCCTTTGGAAATATGGGTAAAGACATTAAATTCCGCCAAAGTCAGGGCATTTGCCGCCTCTGGCAAGGAACTTGGCGGCACAACATCATCTGCGTCCCCGTGGATCAGCAGGACCGGCGGGCGCGATTTCACCGCCTTTTGCAGGTTTTCCGGCTCCAGCAAGCGACCGGAAAACCCGACAACACCGCCAAGGGCTGCGGCGCGGCGCGGGGCGACGTGCAGGCTCATCATGGTGCCTTGGGAAAAGCCGATCAGAAAGGTTTGCGCGGGCGTCATGCCTTCGGCTTTCATGGTCTCGTCAAGCCAGATATTAAACTTTTCAGCTGCCTCTATCATGCCGGCTTTGGCATCTTTTTCACTGGAACCGTCCATCCACGGAATCGGGAACCATTCACGGCCACCGGGATTCATTTTACAGGTATGGGGGGCATCAGGGGAATAAAACACCGTGTCAGGCAGGTGTTCACCCAGCGGTTCTGACAGTGAAATCAAGTCTTTACCGTCAGCGCCATAGCCATGCACAAAGATCGCCAGCGACTTGGCTTTGCCCGATTTGGCTTCCTTGCGGTGTGATTTCAGCGTGCTCATGTGATTCCCTCGCGTTGTTTGATGACGCGGTAATAAGCCCAGAGCAGGCGCGCCGCAACACCGCGCCACGGCGACCAGTCGGCGGCCATTTTGGCCATGGCTTTTTCTGTCGGGCGTTCGGGCAGGTTGAACAGCACTTTGGCGGCCTCTTGCAAGGCCAGATCGCCGTCGGCGAACACGTCAGCGCGGCCAAGCGAGAACATCGCATAAATTTGCGCGGTCCATTGGCCAATGCCGACAACTTCGGTTAATTTGGCAATCACTTGATCGTCTGGCAGATCTCGTAGCCCGACGAAATCAATGCCGTGTTCCGCCAAGGCGCGGGTATAGCGGGTTTTGGGGCGCGACATGCCGCAGGCGCGAATTTCATCGTCGCTGGCATTTTTGATCGCCTCTGCTGTGATCAAACCCGCCGCCTGCAACCGCATCCAGATAGCCCCTGCCGCAGCAATTGAAATCTGCTGGCCGCAAATCGCATTCAGCAACGGCTCAAACCCGTCAGGTTTACGCCGCAGCGGCAGCTTGCCCGTTTGCACCAGCGCCGCCGCGAATTCCGGCTTTAACGCCGCAAGATATGCCGCCCCCTCTGCCACACACGCATCCGTTTCGATGATCCGGCCTATCACAGCGCCAACCAATCAACGCAGGCTTTTGCCGACACGACCAGAGGAACATCCGGCACAGCTTGACGCCGCTGCAAGATCACCGGCAGGCCCAGCGCCCGCGCCGCGTCCAGTTTGGAACGGCTGGCATCCCCGCCGGAATTTTTAACCACCAGCCAATCGATGCCCTCCGCCTTGAAAAACGCGATTTCATCTTCAATGGAAAACGGCGGGCGGCCCACCTGAAACCGCCCGTTTGGATAGGGAAACGGCCCATCTGGCGGATCAATCTGGCGGCAAATCAGGCGGCGATCGGCCAGATTGGCAAAACTGCCCAAAGTCTGACGCCCCGTGCCCAAAAATACCGTGGCCCCCTTGGGGATCAAATCCGCCGCATGGTCCAATTGGTCCACAAAATGCCAGCTGTCGCCGGTTTGTGGCTGCCAACCGGGGCGCTGCACAATCATATGCGCTATGCCCAATTCATTGGTCGCAAGCGCCGCATTACCGGTCATGTTCACCGCAAAAGGATGTGTCGCATCGATCAAAACATCAGTCCCAGTTTGGCGCAAGTATTCCACCAGCCCCGTGACCCCGCCAAAACCGCCACTGCGGGTTTGCACGGCCAATTTTGCCGGCATTCTTGTCACGCCGGCAAAGGAAGCCGTAACTTCATAATCGGGATTATCCGCCAGTAATGTGGCAATCTCGCGGGCCTCGGAGGAGCCAGCCAGCAGCAATATTTTACGGCTCATTCAACCTGCCCCAATATGTTTCCGGCGCGATCTATCACCACAATGCCCACCTGTAAAACCGCACCGCGCAACTGTTCCAGCACCCGCTTTTGTGCTTGCACGGCAACCGCTTGCGCCAGATCATTTCCCGCAATTTCAACCGCTTCCAATGCTGTATTTGCATTCAACACATCCGCGTCGGTCATCATATTCAACGCCGCAAAATCCACCTGACAGCGCGAGGAATGCAAATCAACCGCGCCCTGTGCCAGCTTGGTAATCTTGCCAATGCCGCCGCCAATCGTCACCCGTTCCACAGGGTGTTTGCGCAGGTATTTCAGCAACCCGCCGCTAAAATCCCCCATGTCCAGCATCGCGTGATCCGGCAGGTCAAACAGCGCCTGCACCACCCGTTCAGACGTGGAACCGGTACACCCCGCCACATGGTGCTGCCCGTCAGCGCGCGCCACATCGACGCCGCGGTGGATCGAGGCAATCCACGCAGAACAGGAAAACGGCCGCACAATTCCCGTGGTGCCCAGCACCGACAGCCCGCCCACAATGCCAAGGCGCGGGTTCCAGGTTTTCTTGGCAATCTCACCCCCGCCCGGAATCGAAATCCTAATCTGCACATTGTTTGAGCGCGCAAACCGCGCCGCCATTTCATCCACCACCTGCCCCATCATCAAACGGGGCATCGGATTGATCGCTGGCTCCCCCACCCCAATCGGCAGCCCCGCTTTGGTTACTGTCCCCACACCCGCGCCCGCCACAAACTGCAATTCACCAGATGTTTCCGAAACCCGCACCACAATCAGCGCGCCATGGGTGACATCCGGATCATCGCCGGCATCTTTGGTAATCCCCACCTCGGCCCAGCCGTCGCCCTGCGCCCTATGCGCCAAAGGAAATTCCGGCGTCTCGCCCTTTGGCAAGGTAATCTGAACCTGCGCCGGAAACCCCTCCCCCCAAAGCGCCATCAACGCCGCCTTTGTCGCGGCAGTGGCACAGGCGCCCGTGGTCCAGCCACGGCGCAATTCAGAGGTTGGTTTGCGTGTCATATTGTAACTATCGGGCGCTCTAGTCCTTAATGCAATCGGCAATTTAGGGCGTTTCTGCCATACAGATCTGACAATGTGTCAAAGGTCACTTTTCCCAGCTGCCAAAGCGATTTATAAGCTCCAGCAAAACACGCGCATTTAGGGGATAATAATGCTCATTAAATACTTCGGAACAGCCGACAATTTCTTTGCCCAAGGGCTTTACGGCTCCGGAACCCATGTCCCGCATATTACCGATGCCTCGACCAGCACCGTGTTGTTTGTGGAACCCACGGATGCAGGCCTGAATGCGACGTTCACCGGGGTACAGTTTGAATTATTCCCGGGCAATATCCCCATTGGCGGCACCATTACAGGGCTGAACATTGACCAAGGTGCCACCCGAATTGCCGAATTTTCCGACATGTCCTGGGATGCGGACCTCTTGTTCACCGCCCTTGGCAACGCCCCGACAGACGAGTCCCTGTTGAACGGCTTTATCAATGTCGAACCCATCACAATTGACGCCCGACAAGCCACCTCGGCGTTGAACGATTTTCAAGATCATTTCAGCTTTTCCGCCGATCTGACCATCAAAGGTTCGGCTTTTGGCGACAATCTTGTAGGCGGCAGTGGCGATGATTTGATTTCCGGCAACAAAGGCAACGACATATTCCGCAGCGGAGCCGGAGATGACATTGCCAAAGGCGGTCGCGGCCATGATGTTTTTTTCAACAGCCAAGGGGCCGACAGTTTTGACGGGGCGGCCGGTATTGATACCGTAATCGACATTGCCAGCACTTGGGCGTTGGATTTGGGCAGTGTCAGCGTCAACCTGACCACCGGCAGCCACCAGTTTTCCACCCTATCAGATGAAAATGACACCCTGACTGCAATTGAGAATTACACTTTCAGGGGCAGCGAAGACGTAACTGCGTTTGGCAGCGATACCGAAAACACCCTGAAAACCGGCCGGGGCGAGGATTATTTGGTCGGCCTTAAGGGCAATGACCTTCTGTTTGGCGGCAGGGGCGCGGATGTACTCAAGGGGGGCGCGGGCAATGACCGGTTATTTGGCGGGCGCGGCGGCGACAATATTTTTGGCGGCACCGGAGACGATACCATTTTTTCCGGCGGCGGTAAGGATCGGATCAAAGGCGGCTCAGGTGCGGATACCTTTGTTTTCAACGATGTCGCGCTGGACCACCGCAATGTAATTACCGATTTTGAGGATGGTTCCGATCTTATTCGGGTCACCAAAAACGCGGGCTTTGACGCGATACAGATCAGTGGTTTGAACGGCGACGCGGACACGTTGATCGTCCTGTCCGGCGGCACCAAAATCATCCTGAAAGATGTGGTATCAACAGCAATCGACATCACCGATTTTGACCTCGGCTAGGGCGTGTTTTCATCTTGGAGATATGCCCGCCCACAACACAATAAAAGCGGTTCTGGGGGCCACAGTAGTGAAAACGTCCGCGGTTCAGCCATGGAGCAGTAGGCGTGTCATTGATAGGATGCGATAGGCGCAAAACATGCCGCGCCTATCGGGGAGTTACGGCAAAATACGTTAAACGAAGTCAAAGTCGTTTGCGTCGATCAATGCTATATCCACACCGCGCAACACAATCTTGGTCCCACCGGATAATTCAACCAGAGTACTGCCGCCCCCTGCAATAGCTGTCAGGGTAACGTCATCAAAGCCCACGCCAGAACCGCCAACCACCCGAATAACATCGCTACCATCGTTGAAATCGGTGATCACGTCGCGCCCCTGTGAAACGCTACCCTGGAATAAAAACACATCATCGCCGCCGCCGCCGGTCAGCTTGTCTTTGCCATTGCCGCCTTCCAGCGTGTCAATCCCAGCCCCGCCTTTGAGTACGTCTTTGCCAAAGCCGCCAGATAGTTTGTCACGACCACCGCCGCCCAACAGCGTGTCACTACCGCCGCGCGTGCTGATCTTGTCGTTGCCCCCATTGCCAGACACCCAGTCATCGCCAAGGTCTGTGTTAATGACGTTGCGACTATTGTTTCCCGTGACTTTTACCCCCCAATTTCCTAGCATCGTATAATTCTCGATGCCAGAAATCGAATCTCGAAACTCTTCATCTGCCAAAACACGGTGTACGCCAGTCACCATGTTGAATTCATTTGTTTCTACAATCGTTTCCTTGGTTGAGTCGTCAATAAATGTATCCCTGCCTTTACCGCCTATAAAGGTATCTTCACCACCGCCATTGTGAAAAATATCATTGCCACCGCCGCCATAAACAGTGTCATCGCCCGCGCCGTCCCACAATTCGTCTTTGCCGTTTCGGCCATACAGCGTATCGTTGCCACCTTTGCCGTCTAGTGTGTTCGCTTTGCCGCTGCCCTTAAGAATATCACCGTCATCACGCGATCCGCGAACGCTCTCGATGCTGGTTAACTGGTCTCTAAAGGCGAAGCCGTCCCAAGTGCCGGTTGCGGTTCCTGCCGCCAAATCGACAACTACCGCGCCAACACCACTGCGATCATAGCGCACTCGGTCATTGCCACCGCCGCCGTCCACAGTATCGTTGCCCTGTTCAAGAATGAAATCCTCGCGCGCGTCGCTGCCCACAAGGGTATCGGCAAAATCGGTTGCGCGAATTTGCAAGACGCCTTCGCCGGGGGTGACATTCAGCGTGTCGGTAAAGCCATAGCCGTCATTGGCGACAGTCCCAGCGCCGACGTTGATGTTAAGGGCTTGGGTGGCAGCCTCGCGGCCATTCCAGTTGAAATCCAGCCGTATCCAGCCGGTCATGGTCAGATTGAAAACATCATTGCCATCCGCGCCCTCTACCCGCATCCAAGTATCAGTACCGCCCTCCATGTTGAACACATCCGCATTGCGCGTACCGATAAGCTGAAACCCACCATCGACCCAGCCAGCAGCCAATGGGTTTTTCACGTCAATAATTGTATCCACCCCATCCGCTTTGATGATGCTGCCGGTATTGGCCGTGCCATTGATAGTTGCAGTTATACCGCCTGCCCTGCTGCTGCTTGCGTAGATCAAGAAAGAATAGGACGTTGTGACATCGGTAAAGACCATAGTGTCATTGCCAGCTGTCGCACGGGCAAACGCCCCGTCCCCATTGCCAAACCAAATCGTGTCATTGCCACTGCCTGCGGCGAGGATATCATTGAACTCCGAGCCTTTGATCGTCACATCTGCTGTGAAATTATAAAAATCACCGATGTCCAGCATGCGCACTGTCGAGGCAGAGCCGTCAATTGTCACCGGTGTTGCATTCAACAGGGCGTCCAGCGGGGCGTTATTGCCGCTCTCGCCCGCTGCCAAGGCACTGTAGAATGTCGTCGCGGCCCAACTGATATCCGAAAAGGTTGCAACAGTTGTGCCACTTTGGGCAAAGCTCAGTCCGGTAATCGTTCCCGAAATGATATTTCCCAGAGCATCAAAACCAAACCCAAAACCTGTTGCCGTGGTAACCGCGCCAGTTTCGGGTTGTTGAAAAACCACTTTGGTGCTGGTTGGCGTACCAATCGGTGCAGCATCCAATCCGCTAGGTCCGTAAAAGGCGGCGTTGAAGAAATTGAAATCTGGTCCAAAAAAATTAAGGGGCTGACCCAGATAACCCAAAAAAGGGGTTATCGTGGGCCATATGCGAAAGAGCCGACTCAGCCACTATAAGCAGAACCGTTTGACCGAGCATTTTGTTTCGGGTTCGACGGCCAGAACGGCTGCCAGCCTGTGTGGGGTTAACCGCAAAACTGCCGCCTTCTTTTTCTTGCGCC
>JAJRPO010000042.1 GCA_024280735.1 Alphaproteobacteria bacterium
CCGGTCGCCGCGCAACGCCTCAAGCGCAACCTTGGCCTTAAACTGGTCTGAAAACTTCCGTCTCTTCGTCATTTCTGTATTCCTTCGTCGTGTTGGAATACACCTTAACAGACTGCCCGATTTTGCAGGACCACTTCAGATATTCTGATCCTTTAGGTTCGTTTGGCCGGGGCTGGTGGGCGATACAGCGCATGCAGTAATCCACCGATGACGTCAAAGACCAGCGCCAGGCGCCCGTGATCTCATAAGACTGGCTGGCTAAACAAACTTCCAAATTCAGTCTTGGCCACTGAATTCCTGAGATGCAGCCCAACATACCTACACCAGATATGTCGCGCCTCAATATTGTCTAAACATGACAGGACCAGATACTTGACTCTTGCTCAATCAGCGCCTACTTACCCCACTGTTATCACTCTACGGTGGCGAGTGCTAACAGCCTATCAAAGCCACCATCGAAATAAATAAGTTAGGGAGCTTCCCATGGCACTAACACCTCTGCACGACCGTGTACTGGTTCGCCGCACTGAAGGCGACGAAAAAACTGCTGGCGGCCTGATCATTCCAGATTCAGCCAAAGAAAAACCAGCTGAGGGCGAAATCGTTTCTTGCGGCGAAGGCGCGCGCAAAGACAGCGGCGAGCTGATCCCGATGGCTGTAAAAGCTGGCGACAAAGTTCTGTTCGGCAAATGGTCCGGCACAGAAGTATCCGTTGACGGCGAAGACCTGTTGATGATGAAAGAATCCGACATCCTCGGCCTTCTTTCCTAAAATTAACCTTACGACAAGGAGCAAGCTACAATGGCTGCAAAAGACGTAAAATTCGGCACAGACGCGCGCAACAGAATGTTGGACGGCGTGAACATCCTGGCCGATGCTGTTAAGGTAACACTTGGCCCCAAAGGCCGTAACGTGATTATCGACAAATCCTTTGGCGCACCCCGCATCACCAAAGACGGTGTGACAGTTGCCAAAGAAATCGAACTTGAAGGCAAGTTTGAAAACATGGGCGCACAAATGGTTAAGGAAGTTGCTTCCCGTACCAATGACACCGCAGGCGACGGCACAACCACCGCAACGGTTCTGGCCCAGGCCATCGTTCGCGAAGGCCTGAAATCGGTTGCCGCCGGCATGAACCCGATGGACCTGAAACGTGGCATTGATACGGCTGTGACCAAAGTGGTTGAAGCCATCAAAACCATGTCCCGCGAAGTAAAAGACAGCGACGAAGTTGCGCAAGTTGGCACCATCTCCGCCAACGGCGAATCAGAAATCGGCCAGCAAATCGCCGACGCCATGCAGCGTGTGGGCAATGAAGGCGTGATCACTGTTGAAGAAAACAAAGGTCTGGAAACAGAAACCGATGTTGTTGAAGGCATGCAGTTTGACCGCGGTTACCTGTCCCCATACTTCGTGACCAACCCTGAAAAAATGACAACAGAGCTGGAAGACTGCCTGATCCTGTTGCACGAGAAGAAACTTTCTTCGCTTCAGCCAATGGTTCCTTTGTTGGAAACTGTGATCCAGTCCGGCAAACCGCTGATGATCATTGCCGAAGACGTTGACGGCGAAGCGCTGGCAACTCTGGTGGTGAACAAACTGCGTGGCGGTCTGAAAATCGCTGCTGTTAAAGCACCTGGTTTCGGCGATCGCCGCAAAGCCATGTTGCAAGACATCGCCATCCTGACTGGTGGCCAGGTGATTTCCGAAGAACTCGGCATGAAGTTGGAAAATGTTGGCATGGAAATGCTGGGCACTGCCAAGAAAATCGCCATCACCAAAGATGAAACAACCATCATCGACGGCGCAGGCGAAAAAGCAGAGATCGAAGCACGCGTTGCTCAGATCCGCAGCCAGATCGAAGAAACCACTTCTGATTACGACCGCGAAAAACTGCAAGAGCGTCTGGCCAAACTGGCTGGTGGTGTTGCTGTGATCCGCGTTGGTGGTTCCACCGAGATCGAAGTGAAAGAGCGCAAAGACCGCGTTGACGATGCCCTGAACGCGACCCGTGCGGCCGTGCAAGAAGGTGTTGTTGTTGGTGGTGGTGTTGCCCTGATCCAAGGCGCTAAAGGCCTGATCGGTATGAAAGGCGAAAACGCTGATCAAACCGCTGGTATCTCAATCGTGCGCCGTGCTCTGGAATCCCCATTGCGTCAAATCGCTGAAAATGCGGGTGTTGACGGTGCAGTGGTTGCTGGCAAAGTCCGCGAAAGCGACGATGTAACCTTTGGCTTCAACGCGCAAACCGAAGAATATGGCAACATGTTCGATTTCGGCGTGATCGACCCGGCCAAAGTGGTGCGTACCGCATTGCAAGACGCAGCCTCCATTGCGGGCCTGCTGATCACCACAGAAGCCATGATCGCTGACAAACCAGCCAAAGAAGGCGCCGCTGGCGGCATGCCTGACATGGGCGGAATGGGCGGCATGGGCGGCATGATGTAATCACTTCGCATCTGCGAAGTGATGGCGAAAGCGCAATTGCCGCAAGGCGATTGCGCGAAAGCCAGAGTCGGCTTTGGCCCTAGGCCAAAACGACTCTCCCCGACAGCGCTTTGACCGCAAGGCCATTGCGCCAGAGGGGGCAACAACCGCTAACGCTTGTTAACTAAGAACAGAAACGCCCCCTCCGGGAAACCGGAGGGGGCGTTTTCACGCCAAACAAAGCCGGCTCCACAACCTCCGTACCCCCCTAAACAAACCCCTTCGTCGCCATTGCCGATCTAAGCGTATCCAGCGCGGCTTTTTCGTTTCTGCCCCCCGGCCCTTTGCCATGGGCGGTCATTGGCAGGCTGCCGCTGTATTTTCCCATTTTCCACAGGAAATTGGTGGGATGCTCTGAATCACCTTCTTTGAAACCCAGACCTGACAGGGATTTTTCCGAGGTTTTCAACGCCTTCAGCAATTTCTTGGCATCGGCGGAACTGCGCAGACCTGCCAACCCCACATCCTTGGGTTCATTATTCACCGGCTTGTTGATCCAGACCACCATATTTGGAATGATCACCGTGGTGCCCACCTGGATTTTCAAGGCATGTTTGCCAGACCGTTTCATGGGGTCTTTGTCATAGCCGGAAATCGCCCATGTGCCCTTGAACAGGGCGGTGCGCAGCAACCGGTCCTTGATCAATGCCAGAATCGAGTCTTTGATTTCTTTGTCTTGTTGGCGTTCGCTGTTGTCAAAAACAGATTTTTTGCCCTTGAGCTGGCGGATCGCCAGATCGGTGTCTATGGTCGTCTTTCGGTCTTCGGTAATTTTGATTAAAAGATTGGCCATGCGGTCCTCCCCTTTTGTAAGTGTCAAGCATGCGCTCATCCTGTGATTCTTGCAAACAATATCCAGTATTTCCAAAAACAGACGGGTAAAAAAACAAGCAAGTCTCCCCGAAAATCCGGCTTAATACTTCAACCCGTTCGGAGCCTTGAACAACGTAAGCTTTCGCCAAGAGCCTGCGCGCGCGTCATTGACAGCTTGCTGCCACCAAAATACAGAACCCTTATCGCGGCCCTTCCTTGGGCCGCTTGCAACCAAAGGCCCCCAATGCGCTGCCTGCTCCAACGTGTTACCTCCGCTTCGGTCCGCATTGACGACCGGATCATCGGCCAGACCGGTCCCGGCCTGCTGGTGCTTGCCTGTGCCATGGCGGATGACAGCGAGGCAAATGTCGCGGCCATGGCGCGCAAGCTGGTTAATCTGCGTATTTTTCAGGACGCCGCGGGCAAAACAAACCGGTCCGTACTGGATGTGGGTGGCTCTGCCCTGATCATCAGCCAATTCACCTTGGCAGCGGACACCACGCGCGGCAACAGACCGGGGTTTTCCGCCGCGGCGGGGCCGGAACTGGGCGCGCGGCTCTATGATTTGCTTTGCACCACAGTCGCGGGCCTTGGCATTCCGGTTGAAACCGGACAGTGTGGCGGCGACATGCAGGTATCCCTGGTCAATGACGGGCCGATGACCATCTGGCTGGAAAAATAGCGGTCCCGTATCTTGAAAAAACCAGCCAAAAAACGGCCCATAAAAACCACTTTGTTAAAGGCGTTTTCCCTGCCGGTTTCCGGCAAGGCCCAGGCAACAAACAAACCCGAGGCGCGCCCCGAATGTGTGGTGATGCTGCACGGCCTGGCGCGCTCCTCCGGCTCGTTTCTGGTAATGGACTGGCGCTTGCAACGTCTGGGTTACCGCGTGGTCAATGTGAATTACCCCTCGACAGAGCAGACCATAGAGCAGCTGGCCATGGCCACCATCCCCAAGGCGCTTGCGCAATGTGAAGGGGCAGAGAAAATACATTTCATCACCCATTCCATGGGCGGCATCCTGCTGCGCTATTATTTCAGCCAAATGCCGCTGCCGGAAAACATCGGCCAGACTGTTATGCTGGCCCCGCCCAACAAAGGGTCGGAAATCGTTGATGAACTGGCCGATTTCCCCGGCTTTGGCTGGATCAACGGCTTGGCCGGAAAGCAGTTGACCTCGGACCCCGACAGCCTGCCAAACCGTCTGGGTCCGGTTAATTTTCCCCTGGGCGTGATTGCCGGAAACCAGAGCATCAGCCCCTATTTTTCCTTGCTGATCCCCGGCCCGGATGATGGCAAGGTCAGCGTGGAAAGCACCAAAGTGGCCGGCATGGCCGATCACATTACCTTGCCCGTGACCCATACGTTTATGATGAACAATCCGCAGGTGTTTGAACAGGTCGTAAACTTTCTGACTAAGGGTCGCTTTGACGGCCCTTAGCCAAATTCCATTACAGGACAGGCCCGCAATACAGGCTTTCACGGTCCACAACATCATCCCGATGGTTTTCAACAAACTGCATGATATTGCCCAGCGTACAGGTTTCCCCGAACCCCGCCCAAGGGAAGAAATCCGGATTGTGAATGACGCTTTCGGGGTCCAGCTTCAACAGCCGGATCAGGGTTGATGCAACAATAGATCCCCCGACTCCGGTCAGACGCCCCTGACCCTTGGTTTCGGCCTCTTGCAGACAGTAATACCACAGGGGCGTTTTGTCGATGTCATGGTCTTTCAGAACTTGCGGTAATGGCAATGGCTTCATGCCCATAAACGCGGCCATTTGCTGACCAGAAGGCAATTCCAGCGAGGTCCGGTCACGCAGGATATTGCGCAGCGCCAGCTTTTTGGCCTTGGGCAGCTCAATTTTGTAATCCCCCCAAACCAGCCCGCCGCCAACAATGTTGTCGGGCAGCTCAAACAGGGTTTCCGCCATCTTGACCCCCACCGGCAAAGCCTTTTGCGCCCGGGTTCCGGCCACATCAAAAAATTGCGCCATTTCGATGGTGGACTCCGGCCCCCGCGGGGAAAAGCCGCGCATTGTGAACAAATCAACCGGTGCTTCCCCCTTGCGCAAACAATAGCTTGGCCGCACCGTCGCATGGCCAAACCGATAGGCCGCGCCGGAAAATTCAGCCGGTATAATCGGGCCTTTATCACCAAAAGGATCCCGTGCAAGCGTGCTGGCGATGGTTTTCTTGTCGACAAAGGCGGGCAGCAATTCATTGAGAACCACCCATTGATAATGCAGCCGGATAAAACGGCGTACTTCTTCAAACTTCATAAGATTGGAAGGAATAACCGTTTCCCAAACCTCCGTTCGGATACCGGCATGGGCGCAATGGCGAATATCGGTGGCGGTCGCAGTTTCCTGAACCAGATGCGACATCAAAATATTATGCAGTGCCACAAACGCCCCCTGAACCTGACTGACAATGATGTTTTCGTCATTGCGCGGGTCCCCGATCAGGGCACGCCCCTTGCAATTGCGCGCCAGATCATAAGGGTTGTCTTCGCGACCAAACAACAGATAACCTTCGGTGTTGCCGCTTGAATACAGATAGGGGGAGCCGTCCGGCCCATCGCCATAGACACAATCCAGATCCAGGTTTGGTGTACGCACATTGCGGATTGAACGCGGATCAATGCGGGTGCCAATGGCACTTTGCACATCCAGCGTTATGTCGTGGTCAACGAACTGCCCGAAAAACGTCATGCCTGCGTCGGCTTTGCCATTCGTGCTCTCGCTGGTCCGCATGGTTGCCACCAAAGCATCGAAACCGGCGACAATGGCCTCTTTACCCAGGTTTCCGGTTACCGGATTTGCCTCATGTAAATAGCCAAACACCTGCGGCAAAGGGCTGCCGTTATTCAGGGCATGATGGTTCAGGCTTTCCTTGAGAAGGGTATCGAAACGTGACAATCCATGAGTCATCCTGGACATGATAAAATCTCCATTTGGTTAAATTATTTGGTTTGGTATTCTACTTTTAATATCCCTCAAGGATACGCGATTCGCGCTAAAAGTAAACACAGGCACGCGCATAAGCTGTATCTACTTGCAATTGCGTCATTTTAACTGGCGGCTTTATCTCGGTCTGCCATGCAACACCGCCGCTTTGAAACAAAACCTACCGTTGCCAGCCCCCGCATATTCTTGATAGACCCCTTAGTTCGGGGGATTTCGGTTCACCCGCTACTTGCACCAAATCCGGATACGGAAATGACCTCTCCCCGCCACGCCCTCGCCGGCGAAATCGCCAAGCAGAAACATTATGTCACCCGTGCCGGATGGCTGCGCGCAGCTGTATTGGGGGCCAATGACGGGATTGTTTCAACCGCCAGCCTGATCATCGGGGTGGCGGCAGCGGGCCCGGACCAAACGGCGATTCTGCTGGCCGGTGTGGCCGGCTTGATCGCCGGTGCCATGTCCATGGCCGCTGGCGAATATGTTTCAGTCTCCTCGCAAGCCGACAGCGAAGCCGCCGACCTGGCCCGCGAGCAAATGGAACTCCATGCCAATCCGGTGGCCGAACATAAAGAGCTGGCAGAGATTTACCAAACCCGCGGGCTGGACAATGCTTTGGCCGGACAGGTGGCCACGCAATTGATGGAACATGACGCGCTGGCCACCCATGCGCGCGAAGAACTGGGCATCAGCGACCATAATGTGGCGCGCCCGATTCAAGCGGCGCTAACTTCGGCAGCCACGTTTTCCGCCGGTGCCGCCCTGCCAATGCTGGCAGTGCTTTTTGCCGCCCGCGAAAACATTATTTTGCTGACCACTCTCATATCCATTCTGGTGCTGGGGCTGCTCGGGGCGCTATCCGCGCTGGCCGGCGGCGCACCGGTCCTGCCCGCCGTGGTGCGCGTCACCCTCTGGGGTGCCTTTGCCATGGCCGTAACCGCCGCCATCGGCCTGTGGTTTGGCGTCGCCGTCGCCTAAAAAAACACCGGTGATTCTGCAAAGGGTCAAGGGCGGCGCAGCCGGGGCCAAAGGCCCTTTACCCTTGAGGCTTTGCAGAATCGCCACAGCACCATCGCACAGGCGCATTCAGGGCAGACCTGTCCCTGAATCGCCTCCCAGCAATTTTTTGAATCAGCCGCCACAGCGCAATCCTGAG
>JAJRPO010000043.1 GCA_024280735.1 Alphaproteobacteria bacterium
AATCTGGTCGAGCGTTGTTTTAACCGCATCAAAGATTGGCGATCCCTGTCATTACGAACCTTTCGCTGCCCTGAAACGTTCCTTGCTGCCGCCCACCTGGCTGCAATCGTAATTTGGTATTTATGAGTCTACGCCCTAGGGACATGAGTCAAACCCAATGTCCCAATTGCGGCGCTGCTGTTCATTCGCGGTTTAAAACGGCGAAGATGATGAACTGCGAGTCCTGCGGCACCAGCCTGTATTTGCTGGATGAACAGTTCGTGCTGGCGGGGGAGCAGGGGGTGATGCACGAGGGCGCGCTGATATTTGCGCTGGGCGATCATCTGCGGTTGAACAAACAGGATTATCATTTGATCGGTCACGCGCGTTTCAGTTATGGGCGCGGTTGGTGGGATGAGTTCTGGGCTGAGGATGGCGCAGGCGAGGGCGCTTGGGTGTCGGTGGATGAGGGCGATATTGTTGTGCAGCGCGCCGTGGCAGAGGCGGATTGGCCGAAATTGAATAGCCCGCCATCGCTGGGCGGGGCCGTGCGATTTTTGAAACAGACTTATCGCGTAACAGAGCGCGAACAAGCGGAGTGTGTGGCCCTACGGGGCGCGTTTCCGGAGTTGATGGAAGTGGGAGAGCGCTATCAGTTCGTGAACTGTCAGTCAGAGGGCAGCGAATTGTTGTCTGGCGAATTTTGGTCCGGAGGCCGGAATTGGTTTCTGGGCGCCTGGGTGGATCCGTTCGATGTTGATGTGACGGTTACGGCATGACCCGCGCATCGGAAATAAAATCCATCGATTGCACGTCTTGTGGGGCGGGGCTGAAAATTCTGGGCGGTGGGCGCGTGACCACCCATATTTGCAGCTATTGCGGGACCGAGCTGGATGTGCTGGATGATTACAAGGCCCTCAGCAAATTTGCCAATCTGCACCGGCCACAATCGCCGTTTGAAATCGGCATGTCGGGGCAGTTGCAGGGGGTGGAATTCACCATTATCGGCACGCTGGGTTACCGAGAGGCCTATGGCGGGCAGGTTTGGGAATGGGTGGATCATCCGGTTTTCTCGGCCACCCACGGCTATGCGTATCTAACGGTTGAGGACGGGCATCTGATATTCACCCGCAAGTACCGCAAAGCGACGTCGCCGGAATGGCTGTCTTCGGAAGCGGTGGAACTTTTTGAGAACCGCCCCGTTGTGCGATCAAACTATGAACGGTTTGAATATTACGACACCTCGACCAGCAAAATCACCTTTGCCGAGGGGGAGTTCAATTGGCGGCCCTCGATTGGCGATCAAGTGACGACGGTTTCGGTGCTGTCGGATCAATCGATGCTGGGGTTCTCCCAAACGGCAACAGAGCGGGAGGTGGAGCGGTCAACCTATCTGCCACAGCGCGAAACGCTGGACAGCTTTGGCGTGGACGACGAAGTTGCGATGTCGGGCATACACCCTTTGCAGCCCTATATTGCCGGAAAGAACGCGGCGTTTTTGACGGTGGTGGGGGCGGCGTTTATGGTGCTTTGTCTGGTGATGACGGTGTTCTTTTTGGGGCAGACTGGCAGCACGGTTTTGACGCGCACCAGCTTTGATATTTCCGAGTTGCCCAAGGAGGTGACATTCGAGATCAAGGAGGTCGGTAAATTAGCCAAGATGACCGTGAGCGGCGATGTGGAAAACAGTTGGGCCTACCTTGAAATGACGCTAAGCGATCCGGATGATCAACCGTTGTTTCAGGTTGGCCGCGAAATCGGCTATTACACGGGTTACAGCTCCGATGGCCGCTGGAGCGAGGGCAGTCGCCGCGCAAGCCTGACCTTTCGCCCCGAAGTTGTGGGGGTCTATACGGTGGAGTTGGAACTCTCGGAGATGGGCACTTGGAAACGTAGCGGCGCGGCCTTGTCCCGTGTGACCATCGGGGCCAGCGCCGGGGTTTCCAGTTTCTTTTGGACGATCTTGCTGGCGGGGATATTCTTGATTATCACCGGAATGCAGGTTGGCCGTAAATTCCTGCATCAAAAACGCCGCATGGCGGGCAGTGACTGGACCGAGGAGGACGACGATTGACACCCTTTAGGATCATTTTTGTCGTGGCCTCTTTGTTGAGCATTGGCGGCGCGGGATATATGTCGCATTATGGCATATGGGGCGAGAGTGCGGACCTTGACCGCTCGGTACGGGTCGGCAGCGGTGGCGGATATTATTCAAACACACGCGTGAAATAACGGAGACGGATATGGAAATTTTTGCAGCGGTTCAGTTGGCCGAGATTGGCAGCACAATCGTTTACACCCTGCTGGGGGTTCTGATGCTGGGGCTGTGTTGGTGGATTATCAACCTGATTTCACCGTTTCCGGTGGTCAAGGAAATCGAACACGACCAGAACGTCGCCTTGGCGGTTCTAATTGGCTCGGTGTTCCTGTCCCTGTCGATCATTATCGCGGCTGTCATCATTTCATGAAACAAGATGCGCGGCTGCGCGAGGTTTGGTTGCTGGTGGCCACCTTTCTGGTGGCGATTTCCGGGCTGATTTATGAGCTGATCGCCGCCACGTTATCAAGCTATCTTCTGGGCGATTCCGTGCGGCAATTCTCGTTGGTGATCGGGATATTTCTGTCATCCATGGGGCTGGGCGCGTGGCTGTCGCGTTACGTTTCGCAGGCGATGGCGGGATTTGTCTGGGCGTAGATATGGCTGGGGTTGGTTGGTGGTTTCCTCGCACCGGTGCTGTATTTCACCTATGCGTTTCTGGGCAGTGTGCAGCTGCCGTTGTATATGATGATTATTACCGTGGGCGCGTTGTCCGGCATGGAAATCCCGCTGATTGCACGGGCGCTCAAGGAAATTGGGGTGCCGGATTTCCGGTTCGAGAATGTGTTGACGGTGGATTATGTCGGCGCGCTGGCGGCCTCGATTGCGTTTCCGCTGCTGGTGGTGCCTTACCTTGGGCTGATGTCGGCCAGTTTGGTGTTTGGCTGTCTGAATCTGGGCGTTGCCGGCCTGTCGTTATGGGTATTTAGGGCACAAGTTTTCGGGCCGATACGGGTATTTTGGGCGCTGACGGTGTTGGTGTCGGTGCTGGCGCTGGTGCAGGCAGAGCGGCTGGTTTCAATCGTCGAGGTGAACCTGTTTGAGGATGATGTGATCCTGAGCGAGGACACCCCCTATCAACACATCACCATCACTCGCTTTCGCGACCGCACCCGTCTGTTTCTGGATCATTCGATCCAGTTTGATACGCTGGACGAGTACCGCTATCACGAGGCCTTGGTGCACCCGGCAATGGCGCTGGCCCCGAGGCGGGCGCAGGTTCTGGTGCTGGGCGGCGGTGACGGCATGGCGGTACGCGAGGTGTTGCGCCATAGCGATGTTGAGGCGGTGACGCTGGTGGACCTGGATCCACGGGTGACGGAGTTGTTTCGCGAGCATCCTGATTTGGTGCTGTTGAATGGCAATTCCTTGAATAATCCAAAGGTTACTGTGGTCGCGCAGGATGCGTGGCAGTTTGTGACTGACAGTGCTGCGGTGTTTGATGTGGTGATTATTGACCTGCCGGACCCGAAGAATATTTCCCTATCCAAGCTGTATTCGCGCGAATTCTATGGGTTGCTAGGGGAACGCCTGTCAGCGCAGGGGGTGATTGTGACTCAGGCCGGATCGCCGTTGTTTGCGCGCCAAGCCTTTTGGTCGGTGGTGGAAACTATGGAGGACAGCCGCAACCCGTTTGCCCCGTCGGAGGGTTTGGCAGCGCGGGCCTATCATACCTATATCCCCAGTTTTGGCGATTGGGGGTTTGTTTTGGGGTTTGTGGCGGAACCCACGGGGCGGATCGCGGCATTCCCCGAGGGGTTGCAATATTTAAACAGCGATGTCTGGGCGGCGGCGCAGGTATTTGGTGGGGATACGTCCGAGGTTGATGTGGAGGTGAACAGCATCCAGTCACATGCTTTGGTTCGGTATTACAATGATGGCTGGGACTACTGGTTCCGTTAAAATGCGCCGCGCTTGGCTTGGGTGATTTCCACCCGTTTGGGCGCTAGCACCTGTTCCAGATACTTAGCCGCGACATGCGGATCACAAGCGCCACACATAAAGATGTCGATGGCCGCGAAGCCATGTTCTGGCCATGTGTGGATGGAGATATGCGATTCAGCCAGCAGGACAAATCCGGTGACGCCCGCGCGATCTGGGAAGGGGTGAAAACTGGTTTTTAGCACCGCCGCACCTGCGGTTTTTGCGGCGGCTCTGAGGATGGCCTCAAGCTGGGCGGCGTCATTCAGGTGCTGGCCATCGTAGTGGTCAATCAGCAGGTGGGTGCCGGGGTGGAAGGGGGTGTTGGTCATTTTTTCTTGATAGAGTAAAGGAGCGAATTGTGGAATGGAGAATTAAAGTATTGGCAGGTTTTAGGACATTTTCCG
This sequence comes from Alphaproteobacteria bacterium, assembly GCA_024280735.1. GTDB lineage: Bacteria > Pseudomonadota > Alphaproteobacteria > Rhodobacterales > Rhodobacteraceae > Amylibacter. The sequence continues at coordinate 4,405 of JAJRPO010000043.1, forward strand.
CAACAGTTCAGCATTTAGGAAATCGTTGGGTCGACCACATGCTTCAAAAATTTTGGCCAGCTCATTTTTGTTGGGGATGAATAGAGATACATCCTCTATTTTGACTTCTTTGCGGGTCGCGGGGGTAATTGTCAGCCATTCACTATCAACTAAATGGTTTGAAGCCACCACTTTCCAAGTGGTCCACATACAAGAGGTTTGCATGCGTAGCATGCTCAATTAAGAAAGGTGGACTTCAGTCCGCCAGCTCTTCAAACCCACCAGCTTCAGCTGGTGGT
>JAJRPO010000044.1 GCA_024280735.1 Alphaproteobacteria bacterium
CGCGGTCAGATTTCCGATGTGCAGCAGCCCCGTTACGGTCAGCAAGCCGCCGACATTATTTTGCCATTCTAGGAGACCGCAATGGGTAAAATCCTTCCAATTCTGATGGCATTTGTTGGTGTCGGGGCCGGTGTCGGGGCCGGTGTGATGCTAAAGCCGGATCCTGTTGAGCAAAGCGATACTGCAGATTGCACGACACCAGAATCCAACGAAGGGCACACTACACCACCGCCCGCTGTCGATGAGCAGGGACAGGAACTAACACCCGAGTATGTGAAAATGAACAACCAGTTCGTCATTCCTGTTTTAAAAGACGGGAATATGGCGGCACTGGTGGTTCTTTCTATCAGTCTGGAAGTAACGCCCGGCGGCAAAGAGGCGACATTCCAGCGCGAACCAAAACTGCGCGACGCGTTTAATCAGGTGCTGTTCGACCATGCCAATTCCGGCGGGTTTGATGGGGTATTTACCAACAGCAACAAAATGGTTGTGCTGCGGGATTCACTGTACGAGGTTGCACAGAAGGTGGCTGGCCCGGTAGTTCAGGACATCCTGATCAACAATATCATTCGCCAAGACATCCAGGGCTAGGCCCGACCGGATTTCAGTCGCATTTCTTCGGCGGATTGTTCCAGCAACTTGCGCACAGCTTCTGCCTTACCAAATGCTTTTTGGGCATCCTGGCGTTGCTCTTCGTACTTGGCCAACAGGGCAGCGCGGCGGGTATTCAGTTTGCGTTTTTGCTGTTGCACCCAGTTTTGCCAACGCATATCCGCGCCAGCCAAAAGGGCAGAATCTGTTCCGCCCTTTGCCAGCAACTGCACCGCACGTTTCCGGCTTTCACTATCCAGTTCCCTGATCTGATCATCAAGTTTCCGTTCGGCCAAAGAAAGCTGTTGCAGTTTCATCCTTTCGGCATCCAGAACCATGCCGGTCAGGTTTTGTAAGGCGAGCAACCGTTTATCCATTTATCACCTGCCTTTTCCAGAAGCCTTTTTACGCAATTTCTCTGCAAACCGGATAGCGGCGGCCACGGCCTGATAATGGTCTGGCGGGATTTCCTGGCCAATTTCTACTGTTGCAAAAAGCGCACGCGCTGTTGGTGGATCGCGATGGATTGGCACTCCGGCCTCATTCGCGGCTTCGCGAATCCGTGCCGCGATTTCATCAACACCTTTGGCCACACAGACCGGTGCCATACCGGCCGACCGGTCCCATTTTAAAGCAACCGCGTAATGGGTCGGGTTTACAACAACCACGCTGGCCTCGGGAATATCGGCCAGCATCTGGTTCATCGCTATCTCATACCCTTTTTGGCGGCGTTGCTGCTTGACGTGTGGGTCGCCCTCACTTTGTTTGGCTTCGTCCGTCATTTCCTTACGTGACATCATATTGCGGCGTGTGTGTTCGGCCTTTTGCCATATGAAATCAACTGCGCCGATACCCAGTGAAATCACCAGTACCACCAACAGGAATTCTACCAGCAGGCGTGAAAGAACGGTCGTTATCATCGCCGGCGGTAAATACACCGTTCCTGTGATTTCCTGCATTTTTCCCTTCAGAAAAAACGCCAGCACCAGCGAATAGATTATTAGCTTGAAGAAGCTTTTCCCAAACTCGAACAACCCGCTACGTCCGAATTTGTTTTTGGCATTCGACAGGATTGAAATGCGCGACAGTTTCGGAACCAGTTTATCCGGCGCCACAACAAAACCGCGTTGCACAAGGATCGACAGAACTACCAGTAATGCCGGAAACAGAAACCACGGACCGACAGACAACATCAGCCCCTTGAAAACACCACCGGAAACCGGACGGGCGCTGTCACTGAAAAATACGGTCGAAATACGGTCTGCGTTTCCAAGCATATTGGCCATAAGCTGGGCAAAATCCGGCAATGTCACGGCCCCCATCGCCATAGAGACAAGTAATATTCCCCCATAAGACGCGGCTGTATTCAGATCTGCCGACTTTGCGAATTCACCGCGTTTTCGGGCGTCATCCAGTTTTTTCTGGGTCGGCTCGAATTGTTTATCATCATCTTCGGAACCATCACTCATCTGGATCCTCCGAACGGATTCTGCAGGAAGTGTTGCAAGGCATCCGACCAGACCAGCAACATCAACGGCATAACCAGAAACATTAAGATCAATGCCCCCGCCGTAATTGCCGGCGCACCGACAAAAGCCACCATCAACTGTGGCATTGCGCGGTTAATCACACCCAGCGCAACATTATAAATCAACGATGCAATAATGAATGGCGCAGCCAAAGTGAAGGCCAGCGAAAATGCCTGGGCGATCTGCTCCACACCCCAGTCACCCAGCATTGATGCATCCGGAAACTGACCAGGCGTCAGGATGTTATAAGACAGGATCAATACCTCGGCTATGCGAACATGCAGCCCCGCCATTACCGCCAACGCCAAACCGCCAAAGACTAGCAAGTGGCCGATGGCAGGTTGCGGTTCAACACCGCCGCCACCGAAAACCTGCGACAAAGACGTGGCCTGTGCCGCGATCGATCCGGCCATCTGCAATGCCAGCACAAACAGGCGTAACCCGATCCCAAGCGCCAGCCCCGCCAGCGTTTCCGTTGCCAGCAACACCCCGATGCTGTTGCCAGCTTCGGTTAATGGCCCTATTTGTGCAGCAACTGCTGGCGTCACGATAGCTGTAAACCCCAGAGCCAATCCCAGGCGAATGCGTTGTGGAACCGAGCTTTCTCCAAAAGCCGGCAGCAATGCCATTGCCGCACCGACCCGCAGGAAAACAATAAAGCCGGTCAACAATCCCCCTTGGGCATAGGTCATCAATTCCGTTAACGCCACATTCATGCAGGCACCAGACCGACAAGCGAAGGCCTTGCTTCTGTTCCGATTTCCTCGAATGACAAAACAGGGTTTGTTATTCCCTTGGCTGAAAGGACCGTACGCAAAAAACGGCGCCTGTGACGAGGGGCCGCGATGGCAGGGTAAATCCCGGTTTCCGATGCTTTGGCCAGTTTTTCAGCCACGCCATTTGCCAGTCGGTTGAACTCCTCGGGCGGTAGCGCCACATCTCCCTGCCCACGCTCGCCTTCGATCTGGTAAGTATTAAAGGCCTGCTCCCATTCCGGAGCCAGCTGGATCAGGGGAATCGTACCGTTTTCGCGTTTCAATTCTGCTACCAACTGAAATCCCAGCCGCTGTCTAACATGTTCACACATCGCCTCGGCCTGTTGATACATCTGGCGGGCCTCGGCAGTCGCTTCCAAGATCAGCGGCAGATTGCGGATTGAAACGCGCTCCTCCAGCAACATCCGCATTATTGTTAACAACAGGTCAACCGGGACCTTATCCGGTACCAGTTCATCCAGCATCCGGCGGTTTGCCTGCGCCCGTTCATCATCAGACAGGTTAACAAATTCATCCAGTAACCGGCGCAGGGCCTTTAGTGTTAACAATCGCGGGAAGTTTTGTTTGATCACTTCGAGCAGATGTGTTGCCAGAACTTCGGTGGCCGAAACAATGGTGACGCCGGACAGCGCAGCTTCTTCTTGTGCATCATTGGTGATCCAGCGGGCCGGAGCGCCGTAAACCGGTTCGCTCACATCTTCACCTGCTGGCAAAATATCCGGCCCATCAGGTAGCAATGCCAAAGCGCGTTCGGGGAGTAAACGGTCACGAACCTGCTCAACCCCTTGCACCTTGATGGCATATGTTCCGGCGGGCAAGGATGCATCATCTGTCAGGCGTATTTCCGGCAGTATCAACCCGAATGCCGTGGCTACATGGGTGCGCATATTGGCAATCCGGGCATCCAGTCCGGTGGCGGGATCAAGCACCATACTGACCAGATCGGGGGCAAATTCGACGTGGATATCATCCAGGTCCAGAAGGTCTCCAATAGGGGTCTGACCGGGCTGAGTCTCTTCTACAGCATCTGTTTTTTGGACCAGCAGCGCCTTGCGCTTGGCTGTCCTGTGAACCGACCATGCAGCACCTCCTAAAACCATTGCGCCAACTATGAACGGTAAAAACGGCAACCCGGGAACCAGCGCAAATAGCGCCATCAGCACAGCGACTGTCGCAAGAGCGGGCGGATAACGGCCAAGTTGCGCCACAAGCTCCAGATCGACCGATCCCTTTGTGCCACCGCGGGATAATAACAGGGCCGATGCGATTGAAATTATCACGGCAGGGATTTGCGAAACCAGCCCGTCGCCCACTGTGAGAATCGAATAGGTTTCAAACGCTTCCGCCAAGGGCATCCCGTGTATAGCTATTCCCATGATCAATCCCATCACAAGGTTCAGAAGTGTGATCAGCAGGCCTGCTATCGCATCCCCTTTGACAAATTTCGAAGCCCCGTCAAGCGAACCGAAAAATGTGGTTTCAGCCTGCTC
>JAJRPO010000045.1 GCA_024280735.1 Alphaproteobacteria bacterium
AACATTGTGGTTTCCTCGTTTTGTGGTTGGTGTGCACCACCATCAAAACGGTAACCATCGCCCTTATCAATGGGCGTGCCGCTCCCAATTCAGTTCGCTGAAATGGGAGCGGTGTCAGATGAAGTCTGAACTAATACACTTTATACGGACCAACTATCCTGCCTCCATAAGTCAAACAACTTGGCAATACCTATTTAGCCACCTTTTGATCGAAGGTACTTTTATCTACTTTCACAAAGTCACCAGACGCATTAGACATCCCTATCTTCGCTATTTTGGGAAATATCATGGCACAAAAAGCCACCATTTATAAAGTTGAACTTTCCGTTTCCGATATGGATCGTCATTATTATGAGACCCATAAACTAACCGTTGCCAAACATCCCTCCGAAACAGATGAACGCTTAATGGTGCGTATTCTCGCTTTTGCACTTAATGCCCACGAGCACATGGAAATGACGAAGGGCCTGTCATCGGATGACGAGCCAGACATTTGGCAGAAAAGCCTGAGTGGCGAGCTCGATCTGTGGGTGGCATTGGGACTTCCGGGCGAGAAGAATGTTCGTCAATCTTGTGGCAAAGCCAACAAGGTGATTATCTATTGTTACGGCGGCAGGACGGCCGAGATGTGGTGGGACAAGATCAAAAATAAGACCACCCGATTTGATAACCTTCAAGTTATAAATTTTTCAGAGAGAGACACCAGCGAACTAGCCAAACTTGCAAGCCGCTCGATGAAGCTGCAGGTTAATATTCAGGACGCCGATGTGATGGTCAGTGTTGATGATAGCATCGTATACATTAGCCCAATCAAATGGAAACACACCGATCATAGATCGTAGATTAGCTCACAACGCGCGTATGCGAGGGCGGCGCACATGTGGCGACGGTATCGCGCGAGATACTACGGAGGGGCGGGAAGGAGGCTGCCCGCTGCAGGTGAATGGGTGTGCGCTGGCGCATTAAGAACGGGTTTCAGTCCGCAATCGCACCGTTTGGGTCAAGGCATCAGCCAAGAATTAATGCTTCTTGAATTGCATCATCCCAGCCTAGATAAAATTTATCTCCGTCGCGTATTACCGGGCGGGCCATCACTTTGGGTTTGGCCGAAATCTGCGCCTCTGCCTCTGAATTTTTAAGCCACTCATTAAGCGCCCGGTAATCATTCGTCTTTCGGTCCACCAGTCGATCTCCGAATTCAGCTAGCAATTCGGTCAATTCTGCCTCACTAAGCGGATCGGCCCTGACATCGCGGAAAATGAAATCTTTGCCTGCGGCCTTCAACGCCTTGCGGGCTTTCTGACAAATAGGGCAGGTATCCAATCCATAAATCATCATGTCGCAATCTCCTTTGGCGATGATCGTGACACTTCCCACATCACACCCCCTATTGCAACTGAATGGACCTTTGTTTGCAAAACCTGACATAAATTGCGGCAACGCCAAGCTAACCACTATTGCTAGACCCAAGAGTAAGCGATAGGCTTGTTTTATGAAACATATCCCTAAAGAATCCACAGATGATGCCCTTATTCAGGAATTTTTGAATAAAGGTGGAAAAGTCAGTGTTGGTAAAACCAAACCCATGCCTGCCGAGTTAGGCATTAGCAAAAATGTTTGGAACAACATACTGACAAAAGAAGAGAAAGCCGCGCGCGACAAAAAGTGACTTCTCAAGGCTAATCCGGTAACCTCGCGGCAATTAGGGGGGCTTAAACAACCCGAGCGCAGGAAAAATGGATTAGCGATGGAACTCAAATGGCTCGAAGACTTTCTGGCGCTCTGTGCCACCGGCAATTTTCGTATCGCCGCCGAACAGCGCTGCGTTTCACAGCCCGCATTTAGCCGCCGCATTCAATCCCTTGAGAATTGGGTCGAAGCCCGGTTGTTTGATCGCTCTGTGCAACCGGCCCAATTGACCGAGGCAGGCCGGTTATTTCATCCTGTGGCGCAAGGAATTTTGGACCAAGCGAATGCCGGAAAATCTGAAATACAGATATTGCTGCGGGAAGACAAAGAAAGAATCCGCTTTACGACGCTTACGACCCTAGCGCAGGTATTCCTGCCTGTGTGGTTAAAAAGCATGCAGCCCTTTACGAATGCGAGCCAGTTCACGGTGAAAACCGAATATGAAACAATCGCGAATTATTTTGCGGCAGTGGAGAATTGTTCGGTCGATTTCTTCATCTGCTACGAGGATCCGAATAACAAGCTTTACGAGGACCACTCTGTTTTTAGCTCGTTAAAGCTTGCCGAAGAAACGCTGGTGCCGGTGATCAGTCCGGACGAGAAGGGTGCCCCTAGATGGTGGCTGCCGGATCGTCCTAAGGGCGTGATACCTTGCCTGCATACCCTTGTTCCGAATACACCATCCCCCGTCAGGTATCATATGCAGAACAAATATGCCGATCTGGCCTTCAAGTCGGTGTATGAATCTTCGATTGCGCCAACCCTCAAGGCGATGGCCATCGAAGGGTTTGGTTTGGCGTGGATTCCTAGCGCCCATGTAGAAGACGACCTGAAAAATGGCCGTTTGGTGCGTGCCGCCGATCCGCAAGATGATATTTTCGTTGATATCAACATTTACCGCTGCACCAAAAATACGGAACCCAGAGTCGAGAACTTTTGGCAGGCCTTGTTGGACCAACATCCGGTTACGGGCGTGTCTCCGTGACATTTTCAATCCGTTTTACGAATAGCAAGTTGTGTCTCATGCGTATTTTGCATGAGGTGTTCTGATATCGGTATTGGACAGGTCCAAATTCTACAAACTAATATAGTCGATACAACAATAAACTTGGGAGAGTTATATGAAACTTGGAACACGCTTGGCGTCCGCTGCTGTGTTGGCTATCGTTGCCAGCTCGGGTGCGACTGTCGCCACCGCACAAAGCACGCTGGAAATCGTCAAAGAACGGGGCCATCTGCGCTGTCAGGTTGGCAACCCTTCACCGGGCTATTACAATCTGGATTCCGATGGCAACTGGTATGGCCTTGATGTTTCTGTTTGTCAGGCTGTCGCCTCGGCAATTTTTGGCGATAAGGCCAAACTTGAAATTCAGTCGGTCAGCACACAAGCACGTTTCACCGCACTGGCAAATGGCGAAAGTGACATGCTGTCACGGACCGCGACATGGACAATGACACGCGACACCCAACTGGGCATCGATTTCCTGTCACCGAACTTTTATGATGGCCAAGGCTTTACTGTTCGTGCCGACAGCGGCATCAACAGCGCGATGGAATTGGCCGGTGCCAAGGTTTGTGTGACCACCGGTACCACAACCGAATTGAACCTGACCGACTTTAGCCGGGTCAATGATTTGGGCATCAGCAACGTAACCTTTGAAGATTACAACGTGCGCGATGACACCTATCTGAACGGTGGTTGTGATGCGGTAACGGGTGACAAATCGTCGATGGCGGGCAACATTGCCTCCTTCCCAGTACCATCCGATCATAAAATCCTGCCTGAAACCCTGTCCAAAGAGCCTTTGGCCTCTGCGGTGCGTCATGGTGACAGCGCTTGGCGCGATATTGTTCAGTGGTCAATCTTTGCACTGATCAATGCCGAAGAACTGGGCATCACTCAGGCCAATGTCGATGACATGAAAGCCAATTCAACCAACCCTAACGTCCGTCGGATGCTGGGCACAGAGGGCAATCTGAATGAGGGCCTCGGCCTTGATGCGGATTGGGCTTATAACATCATCAAAAATGTCGGCAATTATGGCGAGATTTATGAAACGTACATGGGCACTGGACCGCTGGGCATAGGCATTGAACGTGCTGGCTCGCTGAATGCACTTTGGACCGATGGTGGTCTGATGTATTCGCCACCTATGCGTTAAGTTAATATTGACTGTGACGCCGGACCTCTGGTTCGGCGTCACGCTTCTTAGCTGGGGTCTACATCCGGCAGGAAAACCGACAGTGGGATAATATTGTGAGCGATAAAGCCAAGACAAAAGCCGAAGTGCGTATTCGGCCCAAGGAAGAATTCAACTTTTTTCAAGATCAGCGTGTTCGCTCTGTATTTTACCAACTTTTGACCGCCGGAATTGTCGGCTGGCTCGCTTGGTATCTGGTCAGCAACACGGCGCATAACCTCGAAGTGCGCGGCATGAATACCGGATTTGGTTTCATCAACTCCTCTGCCGGTTTTGATACGGATTTCAAGCTTATTGACTACACACCGGGTATTGGCACCTTCGGCGACATCTTTATAATTGGCGCACTTAATACGCTGCTCATTTCTTTCCTAGCAATTATCCTCAGCAGCTTTCTAGGCTTTTTCATCGGTGTGTTGCGGCTTTCGTCGAATTGGCTGGTGGCCAAAGTGGCGCTGGCTTACGTCGAGATTTTTCGCAATGTGCCGCTGCTGATCCAGATTGTATTTTGGTATATTGGCGTGTTCAGCCTATTGCCAAGGGTCAAGCAATCGCTCGACCTGTCATTCGGGACTGAACGGGTGGTTCTCAACAACCGCGGCCTCTATATGTCAACACCGGTTCCGGGCGATTTGTTCTGGTTGACCTTGGTGGCATTTGTTGTCGCAATCATCGGGGCCTTTTTGTACCGCCGTCGCGCCCATAAACTGCAAGACGCGTCCGGCAAGCAGACCAAAACATTGCTGCCCTCGCTGGCCGCCATTATTCTATTGCCGTTGATCGTGTTTCTCGTCACCGGTATGCCGCTAGAATGGGATGTCCCAGCGCTAAAAGGTTTTAACTACGTTGGCGGCACCAGCGTGCCACCGTCGTTTCTGGCGCTGCTCGTATCGTTGAGCATCTATCACGCGGCCCATATTGCGGAATCAGTTCGTGCCGGTATTTTGTCTGTCAACAAAGGCCAAAGCGAGGCAGCCCTGTCGATTGGCCTGAAACCGGGCAAGGTGATGTCGATGGTGGTGATCCCGCAGGCCATGCCCGCGATTGTCCCACCGCTGATCAGTAATTGGATGAATACGGTCAAGAACTCGTCGCTGGCGATTGCGATTGGGTATTCCGATATTGTGTCATTATTCATGCAAACCGCGCTTAATCAAGCGGGGTATGCGGTGGAAATGGTGGGGATGACGATGGCATTCTATATGTTCATCAGTCTGACAATTTCGTTCTTCCTGAACATCTACAACAAACGTGTACAATTGGTGGAGCGCTAGATCATGGCCATTGTAAAAGCGACAAAAACCCCTGTTCGTCCGGCACCGATATCGGAAACATCTGTCTTTGGCTGGTTGCAGAAAAACCTGTTCAGCTCTGCCTTTAACACGGCACTTACCCTGTTCACGCTTTTTGTCATCTATCTGACAGTCAGCGGCGTTTATGGCTGGGGGTTCGTGGACGCGACCTTTGAGGCTGAAAACCGGCGCGAATGTTATGACAACAGCCTGACGGGGGCCTGTTGGGCCGGCGTAATCGACTGGTTTGACAACATATTCTATGGCCGCTACCCGCGCGAAGAAATATGGCGGATCAATTTTGGCGGGCTGCTGCTTGTCCTGTGGATGGCACCGCTCTGGATGAGCCGCGTAAAAGGTAAAATCCTAGTGGGCGCAAGTGTGGTGGTTTTCTACCCGTTCCTTGCGGGCTACCTCTTCGCTGGTGGCGACAAAGGTTTGTTTATGCAAATCATGGTTTCTGGTGCCATTGTCGCCTTTGCTATCAACATGGCCAATGCGGTGGTGTCAGTGCTGCGCAATCAGGGGCTGGATGCGTTTGTGATCCAGTCGCTTGGGAAAAATACAGCGCCAGATAAAACCCAGCGCAATATCCTGTTGTTGCTGACCGCTGTCACCTTTGTCGCGGCCTTCCTCTGGCAGTTGAGCTGGACTGCGACGGGCGTTAGCTGGACAAAATGGGGCGGGTTGTTCCTGACCTTGGTGATTTCCGGCATTGGCATCGCCTCCGCTTTGCCCGGCGGCATCATTCTGGCATTGGGACGGCGGAGCAAATTACCGATTGTCCGCATTCTTTCCACTGGATTTATCGAGGTTTTCCGCTCTGTTCCGCTGATTACTGTGCTGTTTATGGCCACAACCATGTTCCCGCTGTTCATGCCAGAGGGCTTTGTTCTGAATAAACTGGTTCAGGTGATTATTGCGGTTGTTCTGTTTAACGCCTGTTATATGGCTGAAACGGTAAGGGCTGGGCTGCAAGCCATTCCCAAGGGGCAGTTTGAAGGTGCCCATACCATTGGCCTTGGCTATTGGGGGACGATGGGCCTTATTATTATGCCCCAAGCGCTGAAACACATGATCCCAAATATCGTGGGCAGCTTTATCGGTTTGCTGAAAGATACCACACTTGTGTCAATTATCGGGTTGTTCGATATCCTCGGTATGTTGCGCTCAATCTCGAAGGATGTGCCGTGGCTCGGCCTGCACAAAGAACCTCTGGTCTTTGGTGCAATCCTGTTTTTTATCATCTGCTTTGCAATGTCCAAATACAGTCGACATCTCGAAGTAAAACTGTCGGCTGGCCGCAAACATTGAGGAATATTTCATGAGTGACACACAAACATCGGGCCAGTTGGCGTCGGCGATTTCTACCGAGGTGATGATCGAAGTCAACCAGATGAACAAATGGTACGGCTCGTTCCATGTTCTCAAAGATATTGACCTGACGGTTCATAAGGGCGAGCGGATCGTGATTTGCGGCCCCTCCGGTTCGGGTAAATCAACGCTGATCCGCTGCATCAACGCGCTCGAGGAGCATCAGGAAGGCGAGATCATTGTTGATGGTATCGTGCTGGGCAAGAACCTGAAAAATCTGGATCATATCCGCACCGAAGTCGGCATGGTGTTCCAGAACTTTAACCTATTCCCGCATCTGACAATCCTTGAAAACCTGACCCTTGGCCCTATCTGGGTGCGCAAAATGAACAAGGCGGATGCCGTTGAAACGGCGATGAAATATCTGGAACGGGTCAAAATCCCTGAGCAGGCGGATAAATACCCCGGCCAAATGTCCGGCGGCCAACAACAGCGCGTGGCCATCGCGCGCTCGCTGTGCATGAGTCCCAAAATCATGCTGTTTGACGAGCCCACCTCGGCCCTTGATCCCGAAATGATCAAGGAAGTTCTGGATGTGATGGTTGATCTGGCCGACACCGGTATGACGATGATTGTGGTGACCCATGAAATGGGTTTCGCCAAAACCATCGCCGACGAAGTGATCTTTATGGACGAAGGCGACATTGTTGAGCGCAATAAACCCGAAGCGTTTTTCGGCAATCCGGAACATGAACGCACACAGAAATTCCTCAGCCAGATATTATAAACTGTTTCAATCACAGCTTGATGACCAGTGGGTAAGACAAATGATCAAAGTGACCGAACGCGAAATCCCCGTCGACATGATAAAGTTTGTCGAGACGGACCGATTGTTTCTGAACCCGCTGGAAACCGATGACTGGCGCATTAGACGGGTTATTCGTGACAAGGTGGTGGCTTGTGCCGAGGGCCTGCCCGACGGGTTATGTTTGATGATATTCGAGGCATTCCGGTCCCGCGCGCGACAGTGGGAGTTGTGGAATCCTGTGATAAGCCACATTACAAAAAACAATCCCGATTGGAATGAGGCGCAAATCTATACCGAATCTTCGCGTTGGGTATCGCCGCCCGACGGGTTCGGCAGCGGCCATCAGGCCGGTGCGGCAATTGACGTGAAACTGGCCTATGCGGATCGAACCGAACTAGAGTTTGGCGGGCTTATGAAGGGCCTTACCGGTGTTGCGCCAACCAACTGGCCTGTGGCACCGGAAATCCGCAAGAACCGCGACATGCTTGTCACAGCATTGCACAGCGTCGGCATGATCAATTACCCCGACGAATGGTGGCATTTTTCCTACGGTGATCGACTGTGGGCCGAAGTCACCAACCGGACCGAAGCCTTTTTCGCACCGATTGACTAGCGGCCATGGAAGCCAGTCAAAATCAACCCGCCATTTTTGCGACTTCTTCTTGACCAACCTGACCTAACGACCTAAAAACTAACGGAACCTTGTATAGTGCCTACAAAATTCTTCACCGCCGCCGGTAAGTTTCATCGCGGAAACTTGCACACGCATTCCACCAATTCTGACGGGATTTTGTCCCCCGAAGAGGTCTGCCGCCGCTACCGTGCCGAGGGGTATGATTTCATTGCTTTGACCGACCATTTTGTGGGCATATTCGAGTATCCAATCAGCGACACCTCGGCCTTTCGCAATGACGGATTTACCACCATTCTGGGGGCGGAATTGCATACGGGGTCTATGGAAAACGGCCATTTGTGGCACATTGTTACGGTTGGGCTTCCGGCTGATTTCACACCGCCAGATGCACCGCATTTTCGCCCGGTGAAAGGCTCGGAAACTGCTGCCAGTATTGCCCAGCGTGCGCGTGATGCAGGTGCGTTTGTGGCCATAGCCCACCCCCATTGGTCAGGCCTGTCTCGCGCTGACGCCCGAAGTCTAACCGCCGCCCACGCAGTGGAAATTTACAACCACGGTTGCGCCGTCGACAACGACCGTGGCGAAGGTTTTGTTACTTTGGAGCAAATGCTGAATGAAGGCCGAAAACTGAATTTGATTGCCACGGACGATGCCCATTTCAACACACCAGACCATTTTGGCGGCTGGGTTATGGTTAAGGCAGAGCAGAACAGCCCTGACGCCTTACTTGCCGCGCTGAAAATGGGCCAGTATTATTCGAGCACGGGGCCTGAGATAAATGACATTCGGATTGGCGATGACAGCATTGAAGTTGATTGTTCATCGGCTGTTACAATTATCGTCCAAGGGAACCGGCCTTCAACAGCAACCCTGCATGGCAAATCCATGACAACAGCAAAATTGTCGCTAGAGCGTTTAGGGGATTCCCCATGGGTCCGGGTAACGGTCGTTGATCGGGCGGGAAAACGGGCGTGGTCAAATCCCATTTGGCGGTAACGCTGGAACAAGGGCGCTGCCTTTTTCCTAGCGTTTAATAAATCGGAACAGCCTGCTGCGGGGGCTACCCCCCGCATCAGGGGAGTGTCCGATCTTCTGTGTATGGGGTTTGGCCCATGCGGTTAAAACGGATCACTTGTTGAACCGTTCTGGGTACAGAATAGCGAACTGATTGCGGGCGGCAACTATTACCGGCAGGTGATTGCCTGCAATCACTGAGAGGCCATTCTCTGACACAGGGGCCCGCTTTCTCGAAATCGCGGATAGCCAGATAGATCAGCTTTGTGGCGGCCTCGTCGGTCGGGAAGCTGCCGCGCGTTTTCGTGGTTTTTCGGATCACCCGATTTAGACTTTCAATCGCGTTGGTGGTGTAGATAATCTTTCGCAGGGCTGGCGGGAAGGCGAAGACCGGGATCACCTCTTGCCATGCTCGCCGCCAGCTTGGGGCGATTGAGGGATATTTTTGGCCCCATTCCACCTCGAAATCATCAAGGGCTTTCGTGGCCTCGATGTCATCGACGGCCTGATAAATCCGCTTTAGGTCTTTGGCGACGGTCTTTCGACCCTTCCTGCCGCAAAAGTTCAGGGAATGGCGCACGAGATGCAGGATGCAGGTTTGAACCGTAGTGTCGGGATAGGCCGCATTGATGGCGTCTGTGAGGCCTTTGAGGCCATCAACGACAGCGATCAGGATGTCCTCCAGCCCAAGGTTCTTTAGGCTATTCATGATGGACAGCCAGAACTTGGCCCCTTCATTATTGGTAACCCAAAGTCCAAGAACCTCACGCACGCCCTCGGGTGTAACGCCTAGGTGTATAGTCCCAGCTTGTGATGGGTTGGATTTAGAGTGAACCTTTCCGGTTCAGATGTCCAGATTTTGCAGATGTATTCAAATGGCGTGAGGCCGTTGAGGGTTTTCAATCTGCGTGCGTAATTGTAGGCATCT
>JAJRPO010000046.1 GCA_024280735.1 Alphaproteobacteria bacterium
AGATGCCTACAATTACGCACGCAGATTGAAAACCCTCAACGGCCTCACGCCATTTGAATACATCTGCAAAATCTGGACATCTGAACCGGAAAGGTTCACTCTAAATCCAACCCATCACAAGCTGGGACTATACACCTAGGGGCTGGCATACGATGTGATTTGGAAATGAAATATTTGAAATACGAGACCGGAGATAACCGCATTGCGGCCCTTCCTGTTGACAAGGCAAAAGCATATCCGCTGTCGGATATTTTCAGCCTTTTGGAGGACGGTATCGGCACAACTGAAATAATCCTGTTTCACGATATTCTGGATTATTGTTCGCTGAAGGAAATCAAACCGGATAAAGATTTTGAGACCCATCTTTTGTTGGCCTGTTGCAACGGCGAAACGGCACATGTTAATGCCTTGCTGGAATTTGGTGTGGACCCGGCTTGCAAAAACGCTGATGGCGAAACACCAATCAGCTCGGCAGCGGCTTGGTCACATGACGGCATTGTTATTTCACTGGCCTATCAAGGTGCTGCAAAGGAAATCCGTTTCGGCGAGGAATTTGAAGCCTCAACGGTCATCGCCAATTGCAATCCGAATACCATCTTGGACTATTTGGGTGAGCTTGGCGATGAGGTGAAAATTCTAGCGGAAACCGACTTCATTCAGGCGGTTTTGCATTTTGACCGAATTGATATTCTAAAACGGTTGTTCCAGACCTACGGGGCGGAACTGCCAAGTAAAACGCTGGCTGAATTGGAGGCAGAAATTGGCTCCAAAGGCCCCTAATTTTCAAAAAAATCGCCGCCCGCCGCAGGCGCATTTTGCGCAGCAAAATGCGCGGCCCAACAAATCAAGGGAATTTTAATTCCCGCAGATTTGGCGGGAGCCTCCCGACAAGCACCTAGCGCCCTGCACAGCAGAAATTGCTGGCAGGGGGAAGGCATTTTCCAGAGAGGGAAAATAGTAAAGGCGGGCCCGCCATTGCGGTTATATGCCGTTCAGGGGTTTTAAGCCTGCACCTAATGATCTTTCGGTGATTTGGCGATTCCGGTCGGGGTGTTAATCCGATGGTTCCGAAACCTTGGGTGAACCTCCTTGCTAATAGGAGGAACACCCGTAAACCACATTTTGACGTCGAGGCAGGTTATAGCGCGCAAACCCCTGCGATCCCGTTAACCATGCGTTCGCTCATCCCTGGAAAAACGCACGGCGCACGCGGATGGCGATCCAGATGGCGAGGCCGCCAGTCCCCAGAAAGACGCCGAGAAACAGGAACGGGTGGCTGTTGTGGAAATCTGCCAGTGCCAGCATGCCGATCAGCACAAACCCTGCCCATATGAATGACAGCATCACCATTGCGGGGGCAAGCCAAAGGTGAAAGTCGTCTATGCGGGTCGGGGTTTGTTGCAGGTAACGGCGCATGTTGGCGGGGCGAAAGCTGGTCATCAGGAAAACGGCAAGGCAGCCGTAAATCGGCACAATCATCAGACGAGCCAGCAGGGCGATGCCGGTGTCATCGGGGTCGAATGTGGGCACGATGGTTATAACGGGCAAAGCAAGGGACATCACGATCAGGGCGGTATAGCGGGCAATCAGGTTCATTGCGCAGCCGATCGCAGCCAAATGGCGAGGTCAGACGCGTCCACTTGGGATTGGGCAACACGGATGATAAGCGGGCCGATTTCGTCGAATTTCCAAGGGATTTCCACTCCGTTAATATCCAATGTAACATCGAGTGATTGATGGGCTGTCCGCTTATTTCCATCGTTAAAACAATGTCCTGTGGCGATGGCAACACAATAGGCAGCAGCCAGATCGAAAACGTCATTAATCATGCCATAAGCAAGGCGGTTGTCTACCCGTGCCAAGGCCCCCTCTAGTGATTTGTCGAGGGCGCGGCCTGGCAATTCTCCGGGATTAAGAACTTCGTCATGAATACACTCAACTAGTTCTGCTGAAAGAAGGTGATAGGTCATTTGTCTTTAAGGTAATCAAGGACAGGTTGATTGACAGCTTTGCGCTTGCGCAGTGAGGCCATAACCTCCTCGCGGGTGGCATAACGCGGCTCTTCGGTCACGACGTTTTCGGCGGGTACAAGGTAAGCCACGCATTTGGAGTTTTTCATCACCGCCACAGGTTTACCGCCTGCACGCTCCAGCACTTTATGCGGTTCACGCATTTCGGTCATGGTGGCGATGTGGTTGGTCAGCAGGCGGGTCATGAGGGCACTCCAATTCAAAATATACGGTACAATGTATATTACACAGCCCATTTTGTCAAGATGTTCAGGTTTTCCGCTGTTTGGCCAACGGGTGGTGCTGCATCACCAGTTTTTTGAGGTTTTCGTCCAACACATGGGTGTAAATCTCGGTTGTTGCCACATCTGCGTGGCCCAGCAACATCTGGATCACCCGCAAGTCAGCGCCGCCCGCTAACAGGTGAGTGGCAAAAGCGTGGCGCAGGGTGTGGGGGGTGACGGTGGCGGGGCTGACACCGGAGATCACGGCGATTTCCTTGACCAGCGTGTAAAACCGAATGCGTGTCAGGTGGCCGAGTTTACCACCCGACGGAAACAGGAACCGCGAGTTGGGTTTGCCGGCTATTCTGGCAATTTCCTGTTTGGCATCCCGCATTTCCAGCCAAGCGGCAATCGCCATTTTTGCGGGCGGAGACAGGGGCACCAGCCGTTCCTTGCCGCCTTTGCCGCGCACCAGCACCATTTCCGGATTGCCGCGCACGGCGCCATCGGGCAGGGAGACCAGTTCCGTGACCCGCATCCCCGTGGCATAAAGCAGTTGCATTAGGCAGGTGTTGCGGGTGCGATCAAAGGGGTTGCGGCCCGTATGGACTGCGCCTTGCAACAGACGGTCCACATCGGCCTCGCTGAGGATTTTCGGCAGGTGGCGTTTTTTGCGCGGGCCTTTGATTTGCTGGGCGGGGTTGTCTTGGCGCAGGCCTTCTTCAAAGGCAAAACGATAGAGCTGTTTAACCGAGGACAGGCGGCGCGCGCGGGTCGATTCGGCCAAACCGCGGGTTTCCAGCGAAATCAGATAATCCTCAACATTGTGGCGCTCGGCGGTGGCAAAATCCAATTTGGCATTGCTCAGGTGTTCTTGAAATTCCAGCAGGTCAGCGCGGTAAGATTTCAGGGTGTTTTCCGCCGCGTCCTGTTCTGCGTACATTGCTTCCAGAAAGGCACCAATCCAGTCGCTCATATCAGGTCTTGGCGGCTGAGGGTCAGCAGTTGGATGGCAATATCGGTGGCCTCACTCTGCAAACCGGCGGCCACGAGAACCGCAAGCGCGGTTTCAACGGCCTGCGGGTCATTCAGGCGGTTGTCGCTTAACATATCAAGCGCCTTTAGAACCGCATGACCTTGGCGCCCTGTTGCGACATTATCCAGCAAAGGATGACGTAGCCCGGACCCGGAAAGTGCCGCACTCACGGCTTCTTGCATGTCGGTTGTGGGCTGTGCGCTGGACAGTTTTCCCTGTGCCAGTGCGACCAAAAACCTGTCCGAGGGCGACTTGCTGCTGAACCTTGCGGCCAGTTGGGCGCGATTCTGGTGTAACAGGGCCAGTTTGAAACGCACAGACGCGGCCATTCCTGTGAGTTCGATATCGTTGATGCGGGGGAAAACCATATCAGCCAACACATATTCCAGCCCGGCCAGCGCCAGCGCATTATAGGCCTTGGGTAAGGCGGCGGACAATTCTTGGCTGTCATGCCCTGCCAGTGCCGCGCGCAAAGCCTGTACCGAACGCACCCGATCCCAAACCCCGCCGGAGGCCGAGGCGCGAGACTCGTTAAAGGCCTCTATTAACAGGGTGGATGAAATGGATTGTGCCCGCACCAGCCGTTCTGCCGCGGCCAAGCGGTGCCGCCAACCTGCGTAGTTTTGCAAATCGCCCTGCAAATAAGCCAACGGCAAAGATTGCCCCGTGCGCGGCAGGGCCAGCGCTTCGCGCATGGTAAATATCAGCGGCGTTAGATGTTTGGGCGCGGGGGGATCAGGCTCACCCGCATACAGTTCCGGATCCAGAAACATTGCCAGCAATATCGCATCATTTTTGTTGATTTTACCAAGCGAGCCTGCGCTGCGCAGTGTCAAAGCCGCCGCCGCCCAATCGCCAGAGCGAAACAGGCAGAAGACCCGCGCCTGAAAGGTGGGCGTCAGGCCGGGATCGCCGAGCATGGCAGCGCAAGCCCGTTCCGCCCGCCCGGTCAGAAGGCTGATGTCAAACCAACGGCGAAACAGGGCGGCATTGGGCGTGCCTGTCAAATCAAGCAAAGCCTCCGCCTGATCGAGCGCGCCTGCGGCCAACAGGTGATCAAGGCGCGCCAGCAGCATGTTGCCATCTTGGCTGTGGCCGATCGGAACTTCTAGTTCTGCCAGCAATATGTGGTGCATCAAGGCAGTCACGGCAGGCAGGGCGTTGGCCTTATGGGGGCGTAACTTTTGCGCCAGGCCGTCGGGGTCGCTATCGCCCCAGAAATTACTTGGCAGGCCGACAACAGAGGCCGGTAATATTCCCACCGCATCCAGTTTCACATCATCAAGCGAGGTAACAGTGATCACTTCGGTTGCAAGGCCGCGCGCGCCGCCCAGAACCGGCCTTTTGCTCGATAATCGAATGCTGTCTGTGGTCAATGCCTCGGACAGTTTGAACGGGGTCACATTTTGCCCGGCCGCAAAACCGGCAGTGCCAAGCAACAGCCCCAAGACGGCCGCGTTAAGGGTTTTAACCGGCATTTGGTGCCACAATTATGGTAACTTCGGTTTGCGGTGCGGAAAGATCGCCAAAATAAGAGAATCCAACCAGCCCGATAAAGGCCAAAACAACCAAATAAAACGCGTATCGTATCAATCTACCCATTGAATTTGTCCATCTGCTGTATATTTTCGGTTCAGGGCTTGCCTTGTTATGGGGCGATGTTATCACCCCTTTTGGAAAAGGGTAATGATTAGCTGAGCCTTCAAGCGGTTTTTCGCGATTCATGAAGATCAATACGGGGAAATTCGTCACAGTGACGTATCGTCTGGAAAAAACCATCGCCTTTGTCGGGCTTATGGGCGCAGGTAAAACTGCTGTTGGTACCCTCGTGGCGCAAAAGCTGGGCGTACCGTTTGTAGATTCTGACTGTGAAATCGTCAAAGCTGCCAATATGTCTGTGGCGGAAATCTTTTCCCGCGACGGCGAGGCATTTTTTCGGGCCAAAGAAACCCAGGTTCTGGAACGCCTTTTACAAGGCTCGCCGTGTATATTGTCCACGGGGGGCGGGGCTTACCTCGCATCGCGGAACCGTGCTTTGATCGGCGCGCATGGTCTGGCGCTGTGGTTGCAGGCGGATTTGCCTTTGTTGTGGGGGCGGGTGAAACACAAAACCACACGGCCCTTGTTGCAAACGGATAACCCGCGTCAAACCCTGTCAGATTTGTTTGACGCGCGGGCGCCGTTTTACGCGATGGCGGAAATGGCGGTTAAGTCTGAAAATGGCCTGTCGCTGACGGCGATGGCTGACAAGGTAATCGCGGCGTTGGTGGCGGACCCGCAAAGTGGCGTGAGCCAGAGGTAAAACATGCAAGAAACGGTTCATGTCGCACTGGGTGCGCGATCTTACGATATTGAAATCGCGCCCAATTTGCTGGCGCGTTCCGGCGAGCTGATTGCCCCCTTGCTGCGCCGCCCCAAGGTGGCGGTGATTACCGATGAAACGGTGGCAGGCCTGCATCTTGCGACGCTCGAAGCGGGGTTGGGTAAAGCCGATATCAAGACAGTAACCTTGAAACTGCCAGCCGGTGAGGCGACTAAATCCTGGGCCAATATTCAAGTTTGTGTTGAGTGGCTGCTGGCCGAAAAGATCGAACGTGACGACATTCTGATTGCCTTTGGTGGCGGTGTGATTGGTGATCTGGCAGGCTTTGCCGCCGCGATTTTACGGCGGGGTATCCGGTTTGTGCAAATCCCGACAACATTGCTGGCGCAGGTTGACAGCTCTGTTGGCGGTAAGACGGGGATTAATTCACCGCATGGCAAAAACCTTGTGGGTGCGTTCTACCAGCCGCAAATGGTGCTGGCGGATGTTGCGGTTCTGGAAACCCTAACTGCGCGGGATTATTTGGCGGGATATGCCGAAGTGGCCAAATACGGCCTGCTGGGGGATGCAGAATTCTTTGACTGGCTAGAGGAAAACGCCGCCGCCGCCGCCGCAGGTGACGTGGCCAAACGCATCAACATCGTGCGCCATTCCTGCCAGATGAAGGCGGATATTGTCGCGCGGGATGAACATGAGCGGGGGGAGCGCGCATTGCTGAACCTTGGTCACACCTTTGGCCATGCACTCGAGGCCGCAACGGGGTATTCGGATCGGCTGGTTCACGGCGAGGGGGTGTCAATCGGCACCGCACTGGCGTTTGAAACCTCGCAACGCCTTGGCCTGTGTTCGCAAGAAGCCCCGAGCCGAGTGCGCGAGCATTTCAAAATGATGGGCATGAAAACCGATTTGGCAGATATTTCGGGCGATTTACCGGATGCAGAGGCGTTGATCACCCTGATGGGCCAAGATAAAAAAGTCAGCGACGGGGTGATTGGCTTTATCATGGCGCGCGGTATCGGGCAGGCCTTTGTCACCAGAGATGTCGATTTGGCCGTGGTTAAGAAAATCCTGCAAGACGCGCTGGGGCTGCGTTAACGGTCAGCTTTGAATACATCGGCGAGAGTTTCCAATTGTCCTGCCGATTTTTTGATCAGCGCCAACAGCGTGGGGGAGGTTGCCAGCAAGAAATGGTTACCCACGTCGCCATCGGAGAACTTAGACAAGTCGAAAAATTCGATGTCCCTATTCTGAATTTTCTGCGAGCCAAAACTATTGCCAACACGTTTAGGTTCGCCGGACAACCAACTGGAAAAACGCAATATTCTGTCATTGCTTGAACCCAACACCAAAAAGGGTTTGGGCAGCGGCGACAACTGCGCCACCTGAATATTGAATAAATCCACGTCAATGTCGGGTGAAATCAGGGTCACAGACTGAATTTTCGCTTGGATTTTTTTATCGCCGTGTAGGTAAATTTGGCGCAAGGCCTCCATCAACAACTGCGATCCCATGGAGTGGGCGGTCAAGCTGAATTGGTCGATGTCGGATGCGGCCAAAACTGTTAGCAATTCCACCAATCCATCGCGGGCAAAAAGAACGCTGTCGCGGTCATAGGTATACAGCCGCGCCTGCGCCGCCGAGGGCCACGAATACAGCACTGCTGGCGAGGCCTCCTCGTAGTCATGTTTCAGTTGGGCAACGCGATACAGGCTCTCGGCGAAATTGTTATTGTAGCCGTGAACAAAGACGTGGGCCACGCGTTTGCCGGCACTCAGGGCCGCTGGATTGGAAAAGGCGCTGTTGATCCGCGCCTTGAATAATTGCGCGTTTTCCAGATGGGTGTAACGGGCAACACCGATGTCCTGCTGCGGGTCGACTCCGCCCGTTGGCCATTCAAGGTTTCCGACTGTATGCGTCGGGGGAATCGAGACATCGTAATTTGCATAACTCACGCGGTAAGAACGGGTTTTGCCAAAACCGCCGTCAACGGTTCTGGCGCGGTTTGTGGCCACAAAAACTGTTTGAGTATTCTGCGCCTGTTCCGGCGTTTGCAGAAAACCAAGCCCGCCACGCTGCTCGCACCCCACTAAAAGCAGAGTAACGAGAATAAAGGATAATACGGTTCTAGCTTGCAAGTTAGGCTCTCAAAATGACGGGGTGAACTGGGGATTTAACTCAGAACCTGCACCTCTACGCGACGGTTCTTGGAGGAGCCGGGGTTGGCTGCATCTGCGGGGCGCATTTCGCCTTGGCCAACGGCTTGCAGGCGATCCCCGCCAATCCCGCAGTCACTCACCATATAGCGCACAACTTCGTCGGCGCGGGCCTGTGACAGGCGTTGGTTATAGGCGGCGCGGCCTTTGGAATCTGTGTGGCCAATGATCTGGTAACGGCCCTCGCCGCTGTCGGAGGCAATTGCCTGACACAGGGCATTGAGCTGGGTTTTGGATTTGGTTTGCAATACTGCGCTGTCAAAATCAAAATAGATCGTCAGATCGATTGTCAGGGCTGCTGCCACCTCGGCTGGCATGGCGGCAACGGCAACAACGGGTGCCTCGGCACCGTCAACGGGCGAGAGTTGCAGGGCACCGGTGCGTGCGGTCTGGGTATCGTCCTGGGTGGCTCCTTGAGCGGTCATTGTTGTTTCCTCGCCGGCCTCTGGCGTTGATTCTGTCACAAACGCCAAGGTACGGCTGCGCTGCGCTTGCAGGCGTTTCAGGATGTCGTCAGCGGTCATTTCCTGCGCATGGACCAGCGGCGCAGACAGGGCCGCCAAAGTGGTGGACAGGACCAGGAATTTAGCAGTGCGAAACATTATCAGTCTCCTTTGGGATACGGCGGGTTGGGTTTTCCAAACTCTCACCACAGTGAAATCAACTCAGCGCGATGATAGCATCTATGGTTCGGTGATTAAGGAGCGAAAAGTCACTATTCCGGCAGATTCATCCCCAAATTGCAATTTATTTTGCACCGCATCCACAAAAGCGGCATTGGATTCGGCCCTGGGGCGTAATTCATTGAACAACGGTTTCGGCGTGACCACGGCGACAATCATGTTTGCGCCAAGGGGTTCCACCACTTTGAAACCCAATTGCGCGACCGAGGCCTCGGCAATCGGGAAGGCCACACGGATCCGGCGGATGCCACCCTTTACGGTGCCGATCGTTTGCAGTTGGTTCTGTTTGCGGGCCTGATGCGGTAGCAGGTGGAAAACCTGATCTGACTGGTCGATGAAAATGACGCTCATATACCCTTTGGCGCGGGCATCTATCGCGATATCGATCACGGGGTTTTCGCCCAGATGATAGCTATCGCCCAAAACCGGATTCTCCGAACCGCCCAGCGTATAATCTACCCGTAATTTGCTGGAAGGTACAGCTGGCAAGATTTGCAAAACCGCACAGACACCATCGTTGATGACCGATAAGTCGTTGATCACAGAGCGCCCCGGCGCGGCGTCGTTAAGGTATGCCTGCACCTTGGGGATTTCGGCAGCGGTTGCCAGATTGCCAAAAACGGTCAAGGCATCACCGGGACCTATGATGCCATTATTTCCGCCGCCCAGATGCAACGGGCCACAGCTGGCTATTTTTTGCAGGCCTGCATTTACGTCGGTCATTTTGACCGGCGAAAGCAAAACTGTAATCTGGTCGTCAATCACCATACCCGAGCCTTGCAAAGCGCGGCGCGCGGAATTGAGCAGTGCAGTACGTTCCGCCGCATTGCGCGCCTTGGCCCGCAACGTAACAGTTTTGTCCGAGGCAGAAATGCTCCAGGCGTCAAGGCGGGCGAAATTCAGCGCGATGGCAACGATGCGGTTGTCCCAGCCCGCAACCGGCATGCCAGAGGCAGGTTTGATTTCAGCCATCACCGCAAACGCCCCGAGTTGTTCCTCTAGGATCGCGGTAATCGGGGGCAGGGCGTCAGCAGACGGGAGGTTGCCCCGCAGGATCAACGGGCTGTCCAGGGTCAGGCGCTGGATGCTGAGAGTGTAGGGAGAGGCAACAGGCAGAACCGTGGGCGCAGCTGTTGGCGCGGTGTCAGGTGTTTGCAGCAATGCTGTTACTTGGTTAGGCGTGCTTTGTTGCCCCGGCGACGTGTTTGGCGTCAACGACTGGTTCGGGATTGCTGTCGGGGAAACCGGAGCCGTCAACTGACCGGGGGAGGAGGCGGGCGGCGCTGTTGGATCAAGTTGGGGGGCCGGCACAGGCGAGGGGACTGCATCCGCGGAAGGGACCGCAATCGGTTGAGATGTTGACAGGCCAATATCTGGATTGCTGTCAATCGATGGAACCGTGGGATCAGCGTTGTTGTTTAAGGTCGGTATCGCAACGGTAGGCGTGTCTGGAATCACTGTAGGATCAATTTGCGGTGCTTGGTCTATCACAATCGGAACGGGGGGCTCTGGGGGCTGCGTATTATCAACGGCGATCTGAATAGGCGGGGATTGGGACGGGGGTGTCGGGCCGAACAGCCCGGCAAAATACCCGCCAGCGCCACCGCCCACCAGCAACAGCGCGGCCAGACCAATCCACATACCGGATTTGCCTTTTTTCGGCTCTTGCATATCTTGCCGGATTTTATCGATTGTCTGTTCGCTGCCAAGTGGCGTGGTGACCGGCGGGATGCTTGCCGCCGGAACACTGGTTGGATGTACGCTGGTTGGGTGAACACTCACAGGAGGTACGCTAACGGGCTGAGCTGTTGGCGTGCGGGGAAACACCACTGTTTTTTCTGTTTCAAAGTCAACAGATGCGGCAGGTGCCCCCCCTGTTGCCATAAAGGCCAGCGCCTCGTCAGCTGAGGCAAACCGATCGTTGGCATCCGGTTCCACCAAACGGGACACAAGGGCATGTAGCGGCCCTGCCATATCGGAAATATCGGGTTTGTCTGCTTTTGCCTTGATGATTTGCATCAAGGACGAACCGGCACTGGGGCTTTGTCCGCGATAGGCGCCAATCAGGGTCATGCCCAGCGAATACAGGTCAGAACGCCCGTCGGCATTGCCTTCCATTTGTTCAGGGGCCGCGTATTGATATTTTCCGGCAAACCCATCACCAACAACGGTTTTCGCCCCCTCGTTCACGTCTTTAGCGATGCCAAAATCAATCAATGTTGCCTGCATCGGATCATCGTCCCGCAGGATCACGTTGTCCGGTGACAGGTCGCGGTGAAAGGCGTTCTTGTCATGGGCGGCTTTCAGACCCAGCAATATCCGCTGCGCCACCTGAAGCAGCACATCATCGGGAAGTGGACCCGTGCGGCGCATATTGTCGGCCAGTGACATGCCGTGAATGAACTCCATCACAATGAACAAAAAACCGCCGTGCATGTCGGCTTCTAGCAAATCGTAATAGCGCACAACCGAAGGGTCGATGACCTCATGCAGGACCGAGGCCTCGCGTTTCATCAGGTCGGTGAATTGTTCGTTCTGGGCAAATTCCGCCTTTAGGATTTTAATCGCGATTTCCCGCCCCGAAACGCGGTTGGTCGCGCGGTACACCTCTCCGGTGCCGCCAGAGGCAACAAGTTCCGCAATCACATAAGTGTTGTTCAGCACATCCCCGGGTTTGAGGATGCCTTCACTAGGGGTATCGGTCACAGAATTTTCCTGGTTAGCGTTTCTCGCTCGAAGATGGGTGAAAGGTGGGGCATCTGTCAACCAGCCAGTCTGGTCAGGCGTTGCGCCAGCTCTCGGGTGTCGGCGATGGTTTTTTGCAAGGCGGCAAGGCGGGCCTGATCCGTGGTACCGCTGGGCTGGCTGGCGAGGGCCTGTTTGATCTGTGCTTGCGTATTTGCATCAAGGTTTTCATCCCCCAAACGCACCCGCGCCACGACGATGTCGTGTTTCAGGTGGGCCAGTGCATTTTGTTGCGTGCTGATCCGGCGTTGTACGGAATTGCGTTCGGCCAGCAGCCGTTGCTCGCGCGCTTGCAGGGCGGCAACCTTTTGTTCACGGCTGGCAATCCGCGCGTCATAGGTGCCATCGGAAATATTCTCGATCCCGCGAAAAAAGCCGCCGTAAGCCGGATCATCGGGATTGCCGCGCGGGGTGCAGGCGGCAGTCACCAAAACCAGCAGGGACAGGGGGATCAATTTAGGGAGGGTGCGCATCATCAAATCTCCGAAACCAAAGTGGCGGCAATCGATCGCATGGCGGAAATGCGGTTTGCCAGTAATTCATACCGCGCATTCAAGGGCGTGGCTTGCGGGGTTTGCGGCCCTGTAACGATCATCAAGCTGCGGGCCTCGCCCAATACCGATTGGCGATGGGTGGCGGCCTCGACTGCTTGGTTCATCACAGCCAGATTACCGGCGGCCTGTTCACGGGCGCGGGTGACGGCGACCTTGTTACCGGTGGCGCGCGCCGCGGCCAATTGGCCGCGCTGTTCCGCGAGAACTGTCCGCATGACCGAAATGGCGCTGGCCAGATCGGCATTGTTGACCGCCAGATCAGCCGACAACTGGTTCAGCTGGGCCTCGCGGGTGGCATAATCAGATTGCAAGCCGCGCACGTAAGCACCTGACGCAGACCCGATAAAGCGGCCCAATCGCGCACCTTGAAAAGCGCCCTGCATGCCGCCTGTCAAGCCGCCAATCAAGGCACCAAGTACAAAACCGGCACTGGCGCCCTCGCCAACGGTGGATTGCAAAGCCTCTGCTTTTTGACGCAGTTGTTTTTCAGCCGTTGTTTCTGGCTGCCAGGCAAAGGCTTTCTGCCCGCCCGGGTCAGCCAAACAGCCCGCCAGGCTGACAATCATCAGAGCCGTAATCAGCTTTGTGGCAAAAAGTCGGAAAGCCATGAATAGGTCCCTTGTGTTTCGGCGTCAGCCTCTTGTTGAACATGTCGCAAAAATAATTTTGCGCGATTGGTTTGTTTGTCATCTCTGGCCTGAAAAGACCGCGTTTGGGCGCCGCCGCCAATGGTGCGAACAACCATATATTCCGAGAAGTTGTTATTGGCCCGTGCCATCAGTTCCTCGTAATAGCCGCGTTCTTGATCCAGCTTGCCCAGCACTTCGGATTGGGCGCGTTCAATCGCGCGAATGTCGATGACGGCTTGATCCAATATCGGCTTGGCAGCTGGATCATTGCCTGCAACCTGTTTCATCTCATCGAACGCATCATAGGCAACGATCAAGGTTTGATCGATGCTGGACAGGGCGGCGATATCCACCTGAATTTGTTTGCCAACAGAACCACCAAGGTACAGCAACAGGCGTGACGCATCGGCAAACAGATTGTCCGATGTCAGCGCCGCCTGATCGCCAAGCGAAGCGCGGTAGGCGGCGGCGGCGGCCTCTAATTCATCCAGATCAATGGCGCTGCGGGTGCTGGCGGTAAACCCGAGGATGTTCAGGGCGTCGGCCACTTTGGGGGTGTCTTTGGTGATATCGAAGGACGCAACTTGCACCCCTGTGCCACTGCTGGAGGCAGTAGCGCTCACATAGCTGAGGCGGGCAATACGCTGGTTGGCAAAATCGGTAAACATGCCCTTTGGAAAGGCTGCAATATAGTCGCGGTAAGGTTCCACAGTCGTTTTGCTGCTGACACTGCGCCACAGAGTAATATCGCGATTGATCGCGGCCTCGCGCCCTTGGGCATCAATACTGTTGTTTACGCTGTGGCTGCCAATCAGGCTTTCTTCGACCCACGGCACTTGCGCGCCGCGTGTGCGCAGCACCACGTCTTGGCGTACACGGCCAAACATCAGGCGCACATCAAGGCCCGGTTCATCCAGATGTTTCAGCAGGGCGGTGGTGAAAATGGAATTATTGCCGGTGCCCTCAAAGGCGACATTGCCCGGGTCGGTGGCATAGGCGATCAGCAATCCGGTGCTGCCTTTGGTGCGGGCAAGGCCGATCTGACGCTCGCCGCTGTCTATGTTGATTTTCAGCGGGTTGTCGCGACACGCATCCAGAATAACCACGCCGGCATCCGGTGCCGCGCGGGCAAAAGACTCGCGCACCGAGGTCAGGGTCATAGAGGAGGCTTTTACGCCTTTGGTGCTGGCCTCTGAAAAATCAGCCCCCAGCAGGAAATTCTCGCCTGATACCTGCGAGCCGTGGCCCGCATAAAAAAACATGCCCAGTTTTGCCCCGCGCAATTCCTGCTCGAAGGCTGCCAAGGCGCTGTGCATATCGGCGTTAGAGGCGTCTTGGGCCGTGATGACGGTAAATCCCAACGAGGCAAGTTTTTTGCTCATTGCGGCGACGTCGTTTACCGGATTTCGCAGGGAAAGGGCGGTGTTGTCGTAGCGCCCATTGCCAATCAGCAAGGCGACACGTTCGGCGGCACTGGCAGATTGGCCCAAAGCCAACACCACAATCCCGACAAATATTTTCGCCCCTATACGCATTACAACAATCAGCCTTTCAATTGCGATTAGAATTCATAGCCAAAGTTAAAATTAATCCCCTTCACGCCGCGATTGGCGCGGGTCAGGGTAACGCCGAGGCGCACGGAATCCCAAGTCACGCCATTTTTCGACGCGATGGTACCGATAGAGGCAGACACATCCACCCATTCATCAATATAAGTTGGATTGCCGTATATCTTGGTATGTACCGCCGAGAATTGCCAGTTGGTTGGCAGGCCAAACAGTTGGAATTCCGTGGGGCCAGAAATCTCGATGCCGTTTTTGTTAATTACATTCTCGACGCCATAATTCACGCCGCTGGTTGTCAGCGATTTGGAATAGGTCAGCGAGTTGCCGAATACCAACTGATACCCGTTGCGCAGCGATTTGCGATAGTTCGAGGTGATCGAGGCATTCAGCAGAGTTGCATTAATACTTAGCGCGCTATTGCGTGTCATGCCAAGGCGCAGTTCCGGGGTCAGTGTCCAATGGTCGTAAACCGGAATGCGCAGACCAACACCAATGGAGCCGGAAAATGTGTCCTGCCCGTTGACGGTGGCAAATGTCAGCGGCGCATCGAGTTTTAGCGCCCAACGCGGATCATCAAAGGGCATGGTATAACTGAGCGGTAAGCTGGTTATATTGGCGCTGAAGCCGGGGCCTGTATAACGGCCACTTTGCAGGCTAACACCCAAATGGCTGCGCCCCAATGTGCCGCGCCCACGCGCACCACCGGTGAGAGCCGACGGGCCAACGTCTGTGCCGGAATTAAAGGTCGAATTTGTCATGGTGGTCTGTAGCGAGGCAGGGTTACCGGCCACAGGGTCGTCTGGCGTATTGGCGACGAGCAATTCGAACGCCTCGACTTCCTTGCCAAATAAGCCCGTTAGGAAAGCACGCATCAATACTTCTGCATCGGCCCGCGTTTCGCCATCGAAACTTGCCAACTCCTCGCCAGTAGCCGAGTCTAACACTGTAATTTCAGGCGCGCCCGCGCCGGTTTCACTCACCGCATAAACCAGAGAAATCGCCTCGCTGGTGCTTACGGTAAACGAAATTGTAGCAGAACTGAATTCCGTATAGTCAGGAATTAAAGTGACGTAAGTTGATGTGCCCAAGGCGCTAATGGCCTTGCCTACTGTCGGAAACGAAAGGCTCCCGATTGTGACGTCCGCAGCCATTGCCTGAGGCGGCCAAAGGCAACCAGTACCCAACACAAGTGCGGTGATTGCAGTTGACAGATTGAAACGGGTTTTCATTTTATTTCCCCAAAAACCATTAATCGAGCTGATTCAGAAAGCATTAAGTCGACTATCTCCAATTGCCCGGAGAATTGCAAGATTTTCACCATTTAATAAAGTATTTGCTGTGACTAACCGCACTTTTCTTTAATTATTACCAACAATTAACCGGAATGGTGCATGATTTTACCCCGAAATCGGATCATCTGCCGCGAATAAGGCCCTGACGCAGCCACTGATCTATTTTTTCGCGCGACACCTGAAAATGCATGCTGTCCTCGCGACCAAAGCCTGCCCCCCAATACCAACCTTCCTTGCGAAAGAAATCGGCCAGCAAGATCAAGCCAAGCTGGGTTTTACCATCGCCCAGCGTGTCCAACTTGCCGTCGATGTTCAAATCCACCGACAGGCCATAGGCGTGGGTGGAAACGGAACCCGGGCGGCCCCGAATATGGCGCACACACAAGGAACCGGCGGTGTTTATACGGGCATAAAGCTCCGGTTCAAAAATCTTGACATTCCGGAACACCTGCCTGAGCGCCAGAATAGCCGGCTCCAGCATGGTGACGCGGATGGGGCCAACACTCTCGGTGCGGACCAGTTCCTTGAGCAAAGGATTGGTCATAGACTGGCAGTTTTCTGAAAGGTCGGGGCGGGGCAGGCCGAATAACTTGGTAAGATAGCTGGAGCCAGAGTTGCTCAGGCCTTTGTTAACCTCGCGACGGTTAGCGATCAGGACCACCTGCGAAAAACTGTCGGCCAGTAAATCTTCGGTGACCTCATCCGGTTCCGCATATGTTTGCACGCTGCTGGTCGCGCCGCCACTGTCCTCTAATGCCTGAAAGCGCCGTGTCAGGGCGTTCATGTCGATTGTAAGATCACGGTTTTTTTGCGCCAAAGCATCCAGATCAACACGCAACTGCGTAATTTCCGGGTTGGCCGTATCATCCCCGCGACTGGCAAAGTACCAGCCCAGCGGGGCGGTCAGAACAGCGGCAATCACAACGCCTATTAATATAGTGGTTTTCAATCTAACTCCCGCACGGCACCTATGCCGTATGATATCGTGTAACTCATTACATCCGTGGCGTCTATCAACCCCTGCTTGAAACATCTCCTAACTACTATTTCTGAAAGTGCAAAGAAAAAGAAGGTGAGTTATGGCACACTTATTGGGATTATTTGTTGCCTCAGAAAAGAATTCCTCCTAACGTGAATTGCATCGGGGGAGCGATAAACGTGTTAAAGCACTGTTTTTATTATCTCTCCCACTATTTGAAACGATCACAAGCGGGTAACTAAATTGGCACTTGATCTTGAAAGATTGCTGGGAAGTTTTGGCGAGGATGAGCCGTCAGGCCCTGACTGCGAATATGAGACAGAGTTTTCCGACCTAACGATTGCAGCGCAGTCAAAGGGCGACCAGCAAGTTGGCGATCAGGTGATCGAGGCCGAAGAGGCCGATTATTCCGAAGTGATGAAACTGGCCCCCAAGCTGCTGGAACGCACCAAAGATTTGCGGGTCGCCGTTATGTTGGCAGAGGCCAATTTGAACCGGTCGGGTTTTGGCGGCTTTAACAATGTTCTGGAATATATCCGTGGGGCGCTGGAGAATTACTGGGACTCAGTGCATCCGCAACTGGATGCGGATGATGATGATGACCCAACCGAGCGGGTGAATGCCCTGCTGGGGTTGATGGACGATCAAGGCATGCTGTATCAGATGCGCCGCGCCGCCCTGACAGATGGCAAGGTGATGGGGCGCTATACCCTGCGCCATGTGGCCGTGACCAAAGGCGAGATGACGGTACCGTCCGATATGGATGAAACGCCGGACGCTGGTTCTATTAATGCGGCGTTTCAGGACACACCTGAAGACAAGATGCAGGAAATCCGTGACGGGATTTCGAATTCGCTGGCACACGTCAGCGCAATCGAGGCCCTGCTGGATGACAAAGTACCGGGGCGGTCACCTGATTTTGACCCGCTGCGCAAACTGCTGACGACGGCATCAAATGCGGTGAATGCAGCCCTTGGCGGCACGGTTGAGGTAGCACCGGAAGTTGCTGAAAATACCGGCGGTGGCACGGTTGCCGCAGCGCCAGTGAAGGGTGGCAGTGTTAGCGGGATCAACAACCAGACAGACGTGAAAACAGCGATTGACCTGATCCTTGATTATTACAAACGCGCTGAACCCTCCTCGCCTGTGCCGCTGATACTGGCGAGGGCCAGACGGTTGGTTGGGGCTGATTTCATGACCATCGTACAAGATATGGCTGCCACAGCCGAGGACGAAGTACGCACAATCGGCGGCAATCCCGCCGAAGACCAATATTAGGATTACGACGACCGAAACTAAATAAGACGGCCCACAGGAACCGGGGCGTTAAACAAAACAACAAGGGAGATGGCCATGGCCGACAGCCAAAAATTTATTGCTCGCAACAGGGCACCACGCGTTCAAATTGAATACGATGTAGAGGTGTATGGCGCAGAAAAGAAAATCCAGTTGCCATTTGTGATGGGCGTAATGTCTGACCTGTCTGGCAAATCAGAGGTCAAGCAACCCGCCATGGCGGATCGCAAGTTTCTGGAAATCGACATTGATAACTTTGACGACCGGATGAAATCCATGAAACCACGCGCCGCGTTTCGGGTGCCAAACACCCTAACGGGCGAGGGCAATCTCTCGGTTGATATTACCTTCGAGAGCATGGATGATTTTTCCCCCGCTGCCATTGCCTCCAAGGTGGAGCCGCTGAAAAAGCTGCTTGATGCGCGTACTCAACTGTCAAATCTGATGACATATATGGATGGTAAATCAGGCGCCGAGGATTTGATTGCCAAGGTGATTCAAGATCCCGAACTACTGAAATCACTGTCTGCTT
The DNA here is from genome assembly GCA_024280735.1 of Alphaproteobacteria bacterium. Taxonomy (GTDB): domain Bacteria; phylum Pseudomonadota; class Alphaproteobacteria; order Rhodobacterales; family Rhodobacteraceae; genus Amylibacter. The sequence goes on from JAJRPO010000046.1 coordinate 18,081, forward strand.
CTGCGAAGCAAGATGACGATGCAGGGGAGGAATAATCATGGCTGAACAAGAATCCCAAACCGACGCAGGCGCGGTAGAAACCACTGAAGGTGATTTTGCCTCGCTGCTGCACAAAGAATTTCGCCCCAAATCCGACACCGCCAAATCGGCAGTAGAGGAAGCGGTTAAAACGCTGGCGGCGCAAGCCTTGAGCAATACCAATCTGGTGTCAGACGACGCGATCCGCTCGATTGAGGCGATCATCGCGGAAATCGACAAGACGCTGACGGCGCAGGTCAATGAAATCCTGCACAATGACGAGTTTCAAAAGCTGGAGGCCGCTTGGCGCGGGCTGAGCTATCTGGTGAATAACACCGAAACCGATGAAATGCTGAAAATCCGCGTTTTGAATGTTTCAAAGAAGGATCTGGGCAAGTCGCTGAAGAAATTCAAAGGCACCGCTTGGGACCAGTCCCCCTTGTTCAAAAAATTATACGAGGAAGAATACGGCCAGTTTGGCGGCGAGCCTTATGGCTGTCTGGTGGGGGACTATCACTTTGACCACTCCCCGCAAGATGTTCAAATGCTTGGAGAAATGGCCAAGGTTGCGGCGGCTTCGCACGCGCCATTCATCACCGGCGCTGACCCGTCTTTGATGCAGATGGACAGCTGGGATGAATTGGCAAATCCACGTGATTTAACCAAAATCTTCTCAACTCCGGAATATGCTGCTTGGCGCGCCTTGCGGGAGAGCGAAGACAGCCAATATCTCGGCCTTGCGATGCCACGGTTTTTGGGGCGTCTTCCTTACGGCGAAAAAACCGATCCTGTTGAGGATTTTGCCTTTGAAGAGGACACCGAGGGCGCGAATAGCGATTCATATTCCTGGGTAAATGCCGCCTATGGCATGGCTGCAAATATCAACCGTTCGTTCAAACAATACGGCTGGTGTTCGCGTATTCGCGGCATCGAGAGTGGCGGCGCGGTGGACAATCTGCCAACCCACAGCTTTCCGTCTGATGACGGCGGTGTGGATATGAAATGCCCCACTGAAATTGCCATTTCAGACCGCCGTGAATCGGAATTGGCAGCAAACGGTATGATGCCGCTTATTCACCGTAAAAACAGCGACATGGCGGCCTTTATCGGGGCGCAGTCCTTGCATAAGCCGGCGGAATACGACGATCCGGATGCGACAGCCAACGCCAAACTCGGTGCCAACCTGTCATACCTGTTCGCCACCTGCCGTTTTGCCCATTACCTGAAGTGCATCGTGCGCGACAAGGTCGGCTCGTTTAAGGAACGCGACGACATGCAAAAATGGTTGCAGGAATGGATTAACCAGTACGTTGACTTAACACCGGATGTTTCAACTGAATCAATCAAGGCGGAACGTCCACTGGCCGCAGCAGAAGTTGTGGTCGAAGAAGTCGAAGGAAACCCGGGCTATTACAGCTCCAAGTTCTTCCTAAGACCCCATTACCAGCTGGAAGGCCTGTCGGTCTCCTTGCGCCTGGTATCTAAATTGCCTTCCGAAAAAGGCTAAATCATTAGGTCCGGCACTGACGTCGGGCCTGAATTTGAACTAAACTTAAAAGGAGTAATATTATGCTTGATGCATATGGGTATTTTGGCGACGGTAAAAGCAAGACAGCAGAAGGTCTCGCGGGTGAAACGCTGGACGAGGTAATCGCAAAATGCGGCGGCTTTGACATTCATGACTTTAGCTTTGGCGTAGAGAACGTTGTAAACGTTGGATCATCCTCCGGCGGTTTGGGTTCAGGTCGGGTGGAATTGGAACGTGTCGAGTTTTCCAAGAACACCGATACATCCACTGCGGCGCTGGTTTTGGCTGCCTGTACGGGCCGCCACATCAACGAATTCCACATTTCCCTGCGTAAAGGTGGCGGTGATGTGAAACGCTCTGGCGGCGAGTTCATCCATATCACGATGAAAAACGTGGTGGTTGAAAGCGTGAAATGGGCGGGCGCTGACGGGGATGAAACCCTGAAGGACAACGTGGTTATGGCCTTTGCCGGCATCAAAATCGTCTACAAGAAACAAGACATGAAGGGCGAATTGACGGATGGCGGTGCGGTCGAGTGGAACCAAACCACCAACACGCCAAAAATGTAAACAACAGGTTGTTGCCGGGTGTTTTGCGCCCGGCAACCTCTATTTGTTTTTTGAAACTGCAAGCACGCGTTCGCGTGTTTGCCCCTATTAAGAGCCGGGAAAATGAGCGCGAGAGAACACTTGAAGGCCGGAGATATTTCGGCGGCTTATGCTGATCTGACAGCACAAATTCGCAAATCCCCCGCAGATGCCAAGCTGCGGGTATTCCTGTTTCAAATGCTGTGTGTGCAGGGGGAATGGAAACGGGCGCTGACCCAGCTTAAGGTTATCGGCGAAATGGATCCGATGGCCTTGCCGATGGTCCAGTCTTACCGTGAGGCGATTGCCTGCGAGATGTTCCGCGAGGCCGTGTTCGCAGGTGAAAAGGCCCCGATGGTGTTTGGCGCGCCTGAACAGTGGGTGGCGCTGATGATCCAAGCCTTGAAACCGTTGGCGGCTGGGAATGCAACGCAGGCGGCGGATATGCGCGCCGAAGCGTTTGAGGCAGCCCCCGCCAGCTCCGGCAGTGCGGATGGCAAGGCGTTCAACTGGATTGCCGATGCGGATATGCGGCTGGGTCCCGTGTGCGAAATCATTATGAACGGCCATTATTACTGGGCACCTTACAGCACGATTGCACGTCTGAAATTCGAGGACCCGACGGATTTACGCGATCGGGTCTGGACCCCTGCGGAGATCACTTGGGCGAATGGAGGCGAGGTGGTGGCCTTTATTCCTACCCGCTATCCCGGCGCGCCCTCAACCGGCAATGATGCGCTGATGTTGTCGGCTGAAACCACTTGGGCTGATGCGGGCAGCGATACGTTTGTGGGGTCTGGGCAACGGTTGTTAACCACAAACAGCGATGACTTGCCCCTGATGGATATTCGCGAAATCCTGCTGGATAACAAGGTTGAAGCCCCGACAGGAGATGCCGATGGCGCGGGTTGAACTGTCAGAGAAAGAGCGGCTCCAGCCGTCGTTGCTGGATCGTTTGACGGATCGACATCCCGGCGAGGTCAAAGAAAGCGCGCGCGAGCGGGTGATTGATATTCGCCGCCTTCGTGACATTATTCAGCGTGATTTGGCATGGTTGCTGAATACAGCGAATAACAATGCAAATATTGATCCAAAATTATACCCCCATGCGGCGCGGTCTACTTTGAATTATGGAATTGAGGATATCGCCGGTAAGCTGGCCTCTAAAACCGGTATTAAGACGCTCGAAAGCACGATAAAGGCGGCGATTTATGCAATGGAACCACGGATCATTGCGGGGTCGCTGGATGTGCGGACTGGCCGCGATACAGATGGGCCGGAAAGTCAGGTTGCCATTGATATTCGGGCTGCACTTTGGGCCTCTCCTGTGCCGATGGAATTATATCTGCGCACCCACCTCGATATGGCCGATGGCAGTATCCAGATCGACAAGGTACGCTGATGGATACGCGACTGCTCAAGCATTATGAAACGGAATTGGCATTCATCCGCGAAATGGGGGCTGAATTCGCCGAATCCTATCCAAAAATTGCGGGCCGTTTGGGCATGGACGGGGTTGAAATCAACGACCCATACGTGGAACGATTGGTTGAGAGTTTTGCCTTCCTGACCTCGCGTATCCAGCTGGAACTGGATTTGCGTTATCCGGTGTTCACCCAACATTTGCTGGAAATCATCTATCCGCATTATCTGGCCCCGACGCCCGCCATGTTTGTGGCCCAGATGGAACCAGAGCGTGGGTTGTCTGACAAGTTTGTGTTGAAACGCGGCACCCGTATGCGCGCACCACTGCGCGATGGCGACCAGACAGCCTGCGAATTTCGCACCGCCCACGAGCTGGACCTGTGGCCGCTGTCCCTGACCGAGGTGCAATATTACGCGGGGCGCGGCGAGGTGGTTGCCGCGGGGCTGGGCAAGAATAACAACGCCCGCGCAGCGCTACGATTGCGCCTTAAAACCAAGGCCGGGGTCAAGCTGAAAGAGCTGGATCTGGACCATCTGGATATTTTCCTGCCGGGTACTGATCGCAAGCCTTGGCAGCTTTATGAACATTTGCTGGCCAATAGCATCGGGTTAACGGGGCGTTCCACCGATCGGCGCGATGATTGGCTGGTGACGCCCAAAGGGGCAGGGGTTGCGCACCACGGGTTTGAACCGGAACAGGCGTTACTGCCCTATCCCGGCCAGTCCTTTGACGGGTATCGCCTGTTGCAGGAATATTTCGCCCTGCCGCAAAGGTTCTTTTTCGCGCGCCTGCACGGGCTTGCAGAAATCTGCGCCGCGACCAAAGGCGAGGAAGTCGATGTGCATATTCTATTGTCGGAAAGCCACCCTGATTTGCAAAACTCGCTGACCTTGGAGAATTTCGCGCTGCATTGCACGCCTGCTGTAAACTTGATGGAAAAACGCTGCGACCGGGTACGCGTGCGCCGCAAGGATGCGGATCATTTCGTTGTGGTAGACCGCACGGCCCCGATGGATTATGAAATTCACACGATACTGTCGGTTGAAGGCATGGCCTCAAGCGACAAAGACGATGTTGAATTTCGCCCCTTCTACAGCTCTGACGATTATACCGCAGCGGGCGAAAACCACGAAGCCTATTACGCAATCCGTCGCCGTTACCGCCAGAGATCAGAGCGGCAAAAGTTAAAGGGAACGCGCACGTCATACCTTGGAACGGATGTTTTTCTCAGCCTTGTTGACCGTGCCGAGGCCCCTTATCCGCAGGAATTGGAGCAACTGGCCGTGCGGGTGCTGTGTTCCAACCGCGATTTGCCGATGTTGCTGGCAACCGGCAAGGTTGCCGGTGATTTCCTGCTGGCCGATGGTGGCCCCGTCAGTAAAATCACCGCCGTATCGCCAATATCTGCCCCGCGTGCCTCTCTGGCAGTGGACGGGAACAGTGCTTGGCGCCTGGTCAGCCACCTGAGCCTGAATTACCTGTCCATGGATGACGCGGATCGCGGATCAGCCGCGGCGAGCATTCGGGAGCTACTGGGGATTTACACGCCAAAAGGCGACAAAAACCTTGAAAAACAGCTGGAAGGCATCACCGAGGTGTCATCACGCCCCATCGTGCGGCGGATGAAAGACGAGGTGTTGAGCACCGCCGTGCGGGGCATGGAGATGAAAGTCACCTTCGACGAGAGCTATTTTGAAGGCACAGGCGTTTACTTGTTGGGGGCGGTTTTGGAACATTTCTTTGCCAAATACGTGTCGCTCAATTCCTTTACCGAAACCGTAATCAACAGCACAGAAAGAGGAGAAATCGCCAGATGGCAAGCCAAGAGCGGGAGGCGCCGGATGATCTGAGCGCCCTGCAAGGGCTGGTTGATCATCCGGAGAAATACAATTTCTTTCAGGCGTTGCGCCTGATCGAGGCGACATTTAACGACGCGCCGCGTTTGGGGACATCCAAACGCCCACGCCACGACAAGGTGCGCCTGAAACAAAAGGTCGATCTGGCTTTTGCGCCCTCTACCGTGGCGGATTTTTCGTTGACGGGCAAAAAAGGCGGGCCGGCAGAGCTGTCGTCCTATCATTTCGGGGTGTTTGGCCCCAACGGCCCGATGCCGATGCACATTACCGAATATGTGCGCGAACGCCAGCATAACGCGCGTGATGACACGTTCGCGGCCTTTGCGGATGTGTTTCATCACCGCTTGATCAGCCTGTTTTACCGGGCTTGGGCCTCGGCTGAACCGACGGCCTCGTTTGATCGGCCAGGGGACGATATATTTGCGGACCGGATGAAAGCATTCGCCGGATTGATGGGGGCAGGGGCTGCGGACCGCGATGCGATGCCGGACCTGACAAAGCTGCAATTTGCAGGCCGCTTGTCGTCGGGTGCCAAGAATGAGGACGGGTTATTGGCAATGATCGCAACCTTCTTTCATGTTCCCGTCGAAATCGAGAGTTTTGTCGGCAGCTGGCTAGAGTTGGAGGCAGAGGACCAATGGCAATTGGGTGTTGAATCCCGTGACGGAGGGTTGGGTTACGGCACGTCGTTGGGCAGCAAAGTCTGGTCGCGCCAATCGAAATTCCGCATTAATATTGGCCCCCTAACGCTGGAAGAATACAAACGCCTGCTGCCCGGCGGTTTCAGCCTGTACCGCCTTGGGGCCATCGTGCGCAATTATTTAGGTGAAATGCTGGATTGGGATGTTAACCTGATACTGGCGGAGGGTCAGGCCCCGCCGACCATATTGGGCGAACAGGGTGAAATGGGCTGGACAACCTGGCTGGGGGCACCCCCTAACGATAAACTATTAGACGATTTATATGTAACAGTATCAAGAAACTAGAGTGTGCGCTTAATGTAAAAATGCGGAATAACAATAGGGTCAAACAACCGACCCAGCAAAGGGAGAATTGAGATATGTCAGAGATTAGCCGCGTCGCATTGTTCGGAAAACTGAACAAACTTGGGTATAAAGGCATCGAGAGCGCCACAGTATTTTGCAAAATGCGCGGCAATCCCTATGTGGAATTGGTGCATTGGCTGCACCAGATTTTGCAAGGCCAAGACAGCGATTTGCACCGTATTATTGCCCATTTCGATCTGGACCCCTCCCATGTGGCCAAAGATTTCACCGAGGCGCTGGACCGCTTGCCGCGGGGGGCTAGCAGCATTTCCGATCTGTCGGAACACCTTGGCGATGTGGTTGAACGGGCGTGGACCTATGCCAGCCTGATGTATAAATCCCCCCAAGTGCGCACGGGGCATTTGGTGTTGGGTATGGTGAAAACCAGCAACTTAAAGCGGCTTTTGACCGGTATTTCTAGCGAGTTTGCCAAAATCAGCGCCGAAGACCTGTCTGATAATTTCAGCGATATTGTGGCCGGATCACCCGAGGATGGCATGTCCTCGCAAGATGGTGTTGGCGGCGGCGCGGTGCCGGGCGAGGCGTCGGGGGCGATGGCCCCGGCCGAAATGGGCAAAGAAGAGGCGCTGGAGAAATTTTGCAAAGACATGACCGCGATGGCGCATGCGGGTGAGATTGACCAGATCGTTGGCCGCGACGAGGAAATCCGCCAGATGATCGATATTCTGATGCGGCGGCGCCAGAATAATCCGATCCTGACGGGCGAGGCGGGCGTTGGAAAAACTGCGGTCGTGGAGGGGTTCGCCCTGCGCATTGCCAAGGGCGATGTGCCGCCCATGCTGAAAGGCGCCCGCCTGCTGGAATTGGATGTGTCCGCCTTGCAAGCGGGGGCGTCTATGAAGGGTGAGTTTGAAAACCGCCTGAAACAGGTGGTCGAGGAAGTGCAATCCAGCACCACGCCGATCATCATGTTCATCGACGAAACCCACATGCTGGTGGGGGCAGGCGGCGCGGCTGGCACAGGGGACGCGGCCAACATCCTGAAACCGGCATTGGCGCGCGGCACCCTGCGCACGATTGGCGCAACCACTTGGGCGGAATACAAAAAGCATATTGAGAAAGACCCCGCGTTGAGCCGCCGTTTTCAGGTGGTGAAAGTGGAGGAGCCGGATGAAGCCAAGGCAATCCTGATGATGCGTGGCATCGTTGGGATGCTGGAAAACCACCACAAGGTTCAGGTGCTGGACGAAGGCATTGAAGCGGCGGTAAAACTGTCTGCGCGTTATATTCCGGCGCGTCAATTGCCGGATAAATCCGTGTCCCTGATTGATACCGCTTGCGCCCGCGTCGCTATTTCCCAACACGCAACCCCTGCCGAGGTAGAGGATTGCGAACGCCGCATACAGGCGCTGGAGACCGAGCTGGGTATTATTGGCCGCGAGGAAACGGCTGGGTATGACGTCGGCGAACGCCGCGCTACGGCTGAGGCTTCGATGGTGGGTGAAAAGGAACGCTTGGGAGTGTTGAGCGCACGTTGGCAGCAAGAAAAGACTGTTGTTGATGACATCCTTGCCCTACGCGCGAAGCTGCGCGGCGAGGGTGGTTCGGTTGATGATGACAGTGCCGAGGCGGTGCCGGAAACCTCTGAAATGAGCGCGGAGGAACGCGCTGATTTGTTGGCGCAGCTCAGGGTGAAAGACGGTGAGCTAACCGAAATGCAAGGCGAAAACCCGCTGATCCTGCCCATCGTGGATGAACAGGCCGTTGCTACCGTTGTCGGCGATTGGACGGGCATTCCCGTGGGCCGCATGGTCAAAGACGAAATAAATACCGTGTTGAATATGGCAGCAGAGCTGTCCAAACGGGTAATCGGCCAAGATCACGCCATGGAAATGATTGCCAAGCGGGTGCAAACCGCGCGCGCAGGTCTTGATAATCCGTCCAAACCCATCGGGGTGTTTATGCTGGCGGGGACCAGTGGCGTAGGTAAAACCGAAACCGCACTGGCGATTGCAGAAACGCTGTACGGTGGTGAGAATAATATGATCACCATCAACATGTCCGAATTTCAGGAAAGCCATTCGGTTTCCACCCTGAAAGGCGCGCCTCCGGGGTATGTGGGTTACGGCGAGGGGGGGATTTTGACCGAGGCCGTGCGGCGCAAACCCTATTCGGTGGTGCTGCTGGATGAGGTCGAAAAGGCCCACTCCGACGTACACGAGATATTCTTTCAAGTGTTTGACAAAGGCGTGATGGAGGATGGCGAGGGGCGCTCGATTGATTTCCGCAACACGCTGATCTTGCTGACGTCAAACGCCGGGTCCGACATGATTATGGATCTGTGTTCCGACCCTGACCTGATGCCCGAACCCGAAGGCATTGCCAAAGCCCTGCGCGAACCGCTGCTCAAGGTGTTTCCAGCGGCATTACTCGGGCGGATCGTCACCATTCCGTATTTCCCGCTCAGCCCCGATATGATCGGCCAGATCACCAAGTTGCAACTGAACCGGATCGTCAAACGGGTTCAAGAAACCCACGACGTGCCGTTTAGCTATGACGACAAAGTGGTCGATCTGATCGTGTCGCGTTGCCAAGAGGTCGAGAGCGGCGGGCGGATGATCGACGCGATCCTGACAAATTCCCTGCTGCCAGCAATGTCGGGGGAGTTTCTACGGCGAATGATGGCAGGGGACGCGGTGAAATCCGTCAGCGTAAGCGCGCAGAATGATGAATTTACTTACGAATTTGCGTAATTTCGCACAGTTTTATTGCTGCCCTGTCGTAACATAACGGGGCAGCGCCATAGGAAACGGGGAAGCTAGAAGATTATGACACAACAAGACATTCATCCGGCCCCTACAGGGCATCGCGCCAGGCTGGTGATTTGGCTGGAAACACCGCTTGTTCGTTATGCCATTCTGACCATAATCATTCTGAATGCGATTACGCTGGGTTTAGGGACATCGCCCAAGGTTATCGAGGCCACGGGCAGTTTGATGCCGCGTTTTGACAATCTGGTGATTTATATCTTTGTTTGTGAAATGGCTCTAAAACTCTATGCCTACGGCTGGAAGTTTTTCCGCTCCGCATGGAACCTGTTTGATCTGGCGATTGTTGCGGTGTCTTTGGTGCCCACCTCCTCCAGCCTGTCGGTTCTGCGTGGATTGCGGGTGATCCGTGTGATGCGGGTGCTGTCCGCCGTGCCGCAAATGCGCGACGTGATCAAGGCCTTGCTGGACGCATTGCCGGGCATGGGTGCGGTGGTGATCCTGTTGGGGATTGTATTCTATATCTTCGCGGTGATGGCGACTATTCTGTACGGTGCGGCCTTCCCGCAGTGGTTTGGCACGGTGGGTGAATCGCTGTATTCCTTGTTTCAAATCATGACGTTGGAAAGCTGGTCCATGGGCATTGTGCGCCCTGTCATGGAGCAGTTTCCCTATGCTTGGGCGTTCTTTGTGCCCTTCATTATTTCCACCGCCTTTGCCGTGCTTAACCTGTTTATTGGTTTGCTGGTCAACACCATGCAGGCGGCCGTGGAAGAAGCGCAGGATGCGGAGTTGGAGCGGATCATGAACCAAATGACTGAAAGCAATACACGGGTGGAGCAGCAATTAGCGGACATGCAGGCGCAATTGGCAGCCATGCAGAAAACGGCAGGCAAGTAAGATGACAGATGACAGTGGATACACCCCGAATTTCGGTGAAATCACCGCCCCCAAGCCAGAGATAGCAGCCGGAGACCGTAAACGGATGCGCATTGCCATTATGGGCGATTTTTCGGGCCGCGCGAATAAGGGCGAGCTGGAAATAGGCGCTGATTTGGCGCGGCGCAAACCGATTAAATTCGATGTGGATACGTTTGAGGATGTGATCGAACGCTTTGCAACGACGTTGATGCTGCCCATTGGCAAAGACGGCTCCATTATCGAGGTGGAGCTGGAGGAGTTGGATGCGTTGCATCCTGATGAATTATACGAGAATGTTGAGCTGTTTGCCGATCTTTCCGCCCTGCGCACCCAGATTTCACGCGGTCGCAATTTGGACAGTGTGATTGCGGACATGCAGGAATGGGGCGAGGAGTTTGGCGATTTCAAGCTGAACCGCAAAGCGCGCGCCAAAGGCGCCAAAGCCAGCACCACATTGGCGTTGAGCGAGTTTGAGAGCCTGATTGGCGCAGCACCAGAGGAGCGCGAGGGGTCAGATGTTGACGACCTGATCCAGCGTATCGTTGCGCCGTTTGTGGTGGCCGCCCCTGACGCCGGCCAAGAGGCAATGCTGGAGGCCGTTGACCAAGCTCTATCAGCGGCGATGGGTAGCATTTTGCATCACCCGGATTTTCAGGCAGTCGAAGCCAATTGGCGCGCCCTTGAGATGATTTCACGGCGCGTCGAAACCGGCGGCCATCTGGAAGTTGTGCTGTATGATGTGGCCGTCGAGGAATTCACCGCTGATCTGGCCGCCCAAGATGATCTGGGCGCGTGCGGTCTTTATGACATGCTGGTCGAGCGCCCGCGACTGGACGAGGCCCAAGGCCCGCTGGCGGCTGTGTTTGGCCTTTATACCTTTGAGGAAACGCCGCCCCACGCGGAACTGATGGGCCGTATGGCCAAAATCGCCGCCCATATGGACGCGCCATTTATTTCGGCAATTGGGGCCGGGTTCCTGAACACCAAAACCCTCGACCTGCCGCCGATGATTGCCAAGACCTGGGCCAGCCTGCGCGAAATGCCAGAGTCGAAATATGTTGGGTTGGCCAGCCCGCGTTTCTTGCTGCGCCTACCCTATGGTAAACGCAGTGATCCGGTGGACCCGTTTGATTACACCGAGTTCAACATCAAAGAGGGGCTGCGCTCTCTGTTGCTGGGCAACCCTGCGGTTTTGGCGGCGGTGCTGTTGTGCGAAACAGTGGCACAACAGGGTTCTGAAATGTCGCTCGGCTCCATTATGTCGGTGGACGACATGCCGTTTCATTTTATGAACGACCAATACGGCGACCAGATCGCGCTGCCTTCTACCGAGCGGTTGATCAACGTGCGCATGTCGGCACAAACCATTGATCGGGGGTATATGCCGGTGCTGTCCATTCAAGGGCAAAACGTGGTGCGTCTCGGCTCGTTCAACGCGATTGGCGGCGGTCAGGTTCTGGGCCTGTGGTCTGGAGAGGAAGCCAAGGCGCTGTCTTCGGGCGCTATCCGCAACAAGGTGGACATTGGTTTTTCCTCCAAAATGGAAAAAGCGGCCCCTGTCGCAGCCAAAGCGACGGGTGGCGGTGATGATGATGACGGTGATTTCAATTTTGGTAGCGACGACGACGACGATGGTGGTTTTGATTTCGGCGGCGGTGATGATGACGACGGCGGTTTTGACTTTGGGTCCGATGACGATGGGGATGACCCCTTTGACCTTGGCGGTGGCGACGACGACAGCGACGATAGCTTTGATTCCGGGTCCGATGATTCCAGCGACGACGACAGCAGCGACGACGGTTTTGATTTCGACAGTGATGATGATGGTGACAACGGTCTAGATGATCTGCTTGCCGGATTTGATGATGACGCAGATGACAATGATGACAGTGATGACGACGACTCCGATATGGACGACGAACTTGCTGCATTATTGGCAGACTTATAACAGAACGTGCCGCCCGTGGCTGGCAATCGTTTGTATTTAGATAGGTGTAGACATGGCTTTTGAAACACTCAAAATTGAAGGGCGTAATACCCGGATTCTTTGCCCTGAAATAAATGCAGACCTGTTCTTTCTGCACGCCGATATCAGCGAGGGTATCAGTCAGCTGGTCACGATCGAGGCAGAATTCCTGACTGACGTACGCGATCTGGACAGCGAAAAGTTTCTTGCCGAAGAAATCATCATCGTTATGGAAGTCGAAGATGAAACCGTGCGCGCCTGGAAAGGTCTGTGTATTGAATGCCTGTATATCGGCGAAAGCACGGGAATGGGGCATGGTACCTATGCCCATTACCGTATTCAGGCGCGTTCTTGGCCCTGGATGCTGACCCGAACCACTGATTGCCGGATTTTCCAGAATTTGAAAACCGAAGACATTATCAAGCAGGTGTTTGGCGATGCCGGTTTCGCCGATTATCGTTTTAAATTGAATGGCAACTATCAAGAGCGTGAATATTGCGTTCAATACCGCGAATCCGATTTTGATTTCATCAGCCGCCTGATGGAAGATGAGGGCATGTTTTATCGTTTTGAACACGATTGGGAAGCTAGCAGCGAGGATGATAAACAGACGAAAGTCTGGATGGAAATAATGGATGACAGCAGTCAGACAGACCAAATATGGGGCGATTTCAATATCCGGCTGCTGGACAAAGAAAGTGGCCAGCGCGAGGAAAAAGATTTCATTCACAAATGGGAAGAGCGGAAATCGTTTGATACGGGTCTTGTTACCCTGCGCGATTACGATTTCACCAAACCCAAGGCCGACCTGACCGGCACCCGTAAAGTAACCAAAAAGAAATACTCTGATTACGAGCATTACGATTACCCAGGGCGCTATGAGGAACAGGAACGCGGCACCCAGATTGCCGCCCGCAAGCTGGAGGCGATTACAGCAGAACGCTATCAGGTGCGGGGGCAGGGGTTGTTTAAACAACTTGAGCCGGGCAAGCGGTTTGGCTTGGTTGACCATCCCAATGACACCCAGAACGCCGATTATCTGGCCGTTCGGATGATCCACAAGCTCAAGCAGGAAAAAACCGATTCCAAGGCGATCAAACGCCCCGAGGATTTTCGCTTTTCCGAGGAAGACATCATTGAGGCGCATGAGGTGACATTCGTCGCCCAGCCTGTGGATGTTCCGTTCAAACCCAAAGAGGTAACACCCTGGCCGTCAATCGCCGGCGTGCAAACAGCCGTGGTTGTTGGCCCCTCGGATGAAGAAATTTACACCGATGAATTTGGCCGTATCAAGATACAATTCCATTGGGACCGTGAGGGGAAGGACGATGACAAATCGTCCTGCTGGGTTCGGGTGATGACGCCGATGTCGGGAAAAAACTGGGGAATGCTGTCAATTCCGCGCATCGGTCAGGAGGTTGTGGTTCAATTTGAAGAAGGCGATCCGGATCGCCCGCTGGTGGTTGGCATGATCTATAACGCCGACAACACGGTTCCGATGTCGCAACCCGGCAATAAAACCCAAATTGGTTTCCGCACGGATTGCCATAAGAACGACGACGGAGAGGCCTTTCACGAATTTATTCTGGAAGACAATAAAGACAGCGAATTCATCCGTATGGTTTCCGAGAAAGATTATTATGTCACCGTGAAGAACAACACGGTTATTACCTATGGCACAGGCGACAAAGACGAGGGGACGCTGAAACTGGATGTGTGGAAACAAACCACCGAAACCTTCGGCGTGGCCTCGGGCGAGGGCGGGTTGGAACAGGAAGTTCAGGATGATTTCAAAAAGACAGTCTGGAAAGGCGATTACCTGCTTGATGTGATGGAGGGGGATCGCAAAACCTTTATTAAGTGTGATGAAATCCTGAAAATCGACGGCGATCGCAAGACAAATATCAAGAAAGACGAGATTCTTGATATCAAGGAAGACCGCAAAACAACCGTTGTTATGGACGATATACTGGAAGTTAAAGAGGATCGCAAAACCGAGGTAGGTGGCAATCAGGAACTCGAGGTAAAGGGTAAGCGTGAGACCACTATCAAGAAAGACGATGGCCTTGAGGTCAAAGGCAAGCGCGAGGCCAAGGTTAATAAAAACGATGAGCTAAAGGTCACTGGCGACCGGTTGGTTACGGTGAAAAAGAACATCAAAAGCGTGGCGACCAAAAGCATTCTGGAACGTGCGACCAAAATGATCATGTTAAAGGCGGATACCAAGATCGTGCTGCAATGCGGGGCGTCAAAAATCGTGATGTCGCCCACTGGCATCAAAATCACCGCGCCGACGGTTGAGGTGAAAGCAACGGCCAAGGCAGATATCAGTTCACCGATGACCACCATAAAAGGCGATGCAATAATGACCGTCAAAGGCGGTCTGGTTATGATTAACTAGAGGGCGCGTTATGGCAAATCCACAAGCATTCAGGAAATTGGACAAGCTCCCCATCGTGGGGTTTGGCGATTTCTGTCATCAGGAAAAAATCAAGATAAATGCCAAATTTGGCATCGATCCCGCGGCCCCTTTGACCTACGGTTTGGAAACCTTATACAATAACAACGCAATGATGGAGTTTTTGCAGGTGCTTTGTTCGGCACTGCCGGCGCGGGAACGGGTTTGGTTTGCCTGCCTTGCGTGCCGCGATATGCTGCCCAAAGGCGCGCCCAAAACAGCAGTTCTACAAGCAGCAGAGGCTTGGGTTTACAAGCCAAACATCAGGACCCGCAACGCGGTAGAGCAGGCGTTGAAAGACGCCGATGGTGATGATCCGACGGTTATGGCTGGGGACGCGGCATTTCATGGAATTGTGCCCGGTCTGGAGGATGAGGTGAAAAGCCCGCCAAACGCCTGCGCCGCCATGGCTTTTGGCGCGGTCCTTCAATCACTTTATGCCAGATCCAGCGAGACCGCACAAAAAGAGAAATGGCAATTGTTGGCGGCGCGCGGCCTGAATATTGCCTCTGGCGGCAGTGGTGCCATCTAGAGCGTTTCGACTTTTGTTTGAAGTAAAAAACAACGCAATTCCTATTTGAGCGTAAGTGAAAGATCAGGAAAAGGCGTTTCAACGATAAGTCGAAACGCTTAAGCGGGTAGGATCATCCGGCAAAGTATGGTTTAATTGATCTACGCGATCAGGCAACGGTCGCAAGTTCTTGGAAAGGGGCACAAAATGGGAATGCCAGCAACGCGAATAACCGATATGCACGTCTGCCCGATGGTGACACCCGCCGTGCCGCCCGTGCCCCATGTGGGCGGGCCAGTGATCAAACCGGTGACGCCTACGGTGTTGATCGGCAATCTCCCGGCCGCCGGGGTGACCAGCACTTGCGTTTGCGTCGGGCCGCCTGACATGATTGTCAAAGGCTCGATGACGGTTTTGATTGGCAAACTGCCTGCGGCGCGCATCGGCGACATGACCATGCACGGCGGCAGTGTGGTTGCCGGTCTGCCCACTGTATTGATTGGCGGCTAGGAAGACTATTTCAAGATGACACTCACCCTTCATATCCTTTCCACCGGCGCGCAAGCAGATCGGGTGAATTCAATTGTCATGGTAGGCGAGGCGCTGACCATCGGGCGCGCTGACACCAATGATCTGGTCCTGCCTGATCCCACCCGTGAAATTTCATCCAGCCATGCGGTATTGCAAACCCATGGGGCTGACTATCAGGTGGTGGACACCTCGACCAACGGCACCTTCCTGAATTCCGAAAGCAGTGCTTTGGGGGATCTGCCGTCGCCGCTCAATAACGGCGATACCCTGCGTATTGGCCCCTACGAGATGCGGGTGGAAATCGACGGGACGGCGCTTGATCTGATGGACGCGCTGCCGGCACCGATGGATGCCACGCCGATTATGGATCCGAATGCCAACCCGCTGACAGGCGATGTGCTGGCCGAGGTTGCCTCGATTGATCATGATGGCGGTGATTTTTTGGATGATTTGCTGGGGGCCGCACCGCCCAACGCGATGAACACACCTACCCGCGACGTGGCCCATGGCGGCGCCGAGGTGATAAACGAGTTTCTGGATGTGGCACCGGATGAAAACCTTGACGGCGGTGCCAGTGCGGCAGACCATTCCGCCGCAACGCGTGACTATTTTGCCCCCAACGCGGGTGACAGTGCGATACCGGATGACTGGGATGATGATTTCTTATCCGGCGATGAAAACCCGTTTGCACCCCCTGCCGCCAATGGGGCGACACCGGATTTTACCCCGGAGCCACCTGCACCCGTGCAAGTGGATGTCGCGCCAAATAATCCCCCCCCACAACCGGAACCGGTTGCGGAGGTTCCCGAACCAGCCGTGGCACCGGTACCTGTTGTTGAGCAAACCCAACCCGCGCCAGAACCCGTTGTGGCAAAGCCAGCAGCCGTTAGCCCGGAAACAAAACCCATAAAAACCCCGCCAGCCACCAGTGGCCCCAATCCGGCCCGTGGCTTTCTGGAGGCCGCAGGCGTTGATCACAGCCGTATCAATGACGAGGAGTTGGCCGAAATAATGACCCGTTCCGGCACCGTATTTCGCACCTTGATAGAAGGCGCGCGCGAGGTGTTGATGGCACGCAACACAATCAAAGACGAGCTGCGGTTGGAAAAAACCACCATTTCACCGGATGGCAATAACCCGATCAAATTCTCGATCAGTGGTCGCCAAGCAGTCGAGGCCATGGTGAAACCCTCGGTGCCTGGATACAAGGCAGGCCCTGCGTCCGCAGAGGAGGCGATGGCGGATATCAAAGCCCATGAGGTAGCGATGATGTCGGGAATGGAAAACGCGATCAAATCCCTGCTGGGGCGGTTCAACCCGGACACGCTCGCCAAAAAGATCGAAAAGGACGGCGGTAAGGGCGGTTTTTTAAAGGGTAAAAAGGCGCGCTATTGGGAGGTTTTTGAAAGTCTCTATGGACAAATTTCCGAGGAAGCAGAGGAAGATTTCCATTCACTGTTCGGCAAGGAATTCGCCAAAGCCTATGCAATACAAATGAAAACGATAAAGGCCAGCAAAGATTAAGGCCACCGCAATTACGGGGAAGAGGAGACGCCAAACGTGTCTTGGGAAAGCAAAGTAATCTGGAGCGAGGGGCTGTTTTTACAGCCCCATCACTTCCAACAAAGTGACCGCTATCTGGAAAGCCAGATTGCCGGAATCGGGCGTGGGATCATGCCTTACGTCTGGGGTGTTCGCGAATTAATGATTGATGACGAATTGCTGCGTCTGGGTAAATTCGCCATCAAAACCTGCAACGGCATCACACCGGATGGCACCAATTTCCGCGTGCCTGCGGTGGACGATTTACCGCCCGCGATGGAAATCCCGACCACGGTAAAAAACTCGGTGATCTATCTGACGGTTCCGACGCGGCGCCAGGGTGCGGCCGAGGTGGAGTTGGAATTCAAGGCCAATTCGGCCACGCGTTTTCTGCCCTCCGAGGTGGATGTCACCAATGCCGTTGGCAACGACAAAAAGCAAACACCGATTGCGGTGGGCAAGCTGCGCCTGCAATTCGCCCTTGATGTGGACGATCTTGATGATCGCCTGATCATGCCGATTGCCAAGGTGATAGAGGTCCGTTCTGACGGGGAAATCCTGCTGGACCGCAATTTCATCCCCTCGGTCACAGATCAACGTGCCGCCCGGCCCTTGACGGAGTTTCTGCGCGAAATCGAGGGGCTGTTAAGCCATCGCTGCGAGGCTTTGGCTGGGCGTCTGTCTGACAGCGGCCCCTCCAAAGGCGTGGCTGAATTGTCTGATTTTCTGTTGTTGATCGCGGTCAACCGCCTGCTGCCGCAGGTGCGCCACCTCATCAGCATTGAAAACACCCATCCTTGCGCGCTTTATGGTTTTCTTGTTGGCATGGCAGGGGAGCTGTCTACCTTTATGACCACGGAAAAACACACCCCTGAATTTCCGCTGTATCAGCATGACAATCTGTCAGAGACCTATCAACCGGTGATGCGGGTTTTGCGCCAATACCTGAGCGCGGTTCTGGAACAGAATGCTGTGAAAATCGAATTGCAACCGCGCAAATATGGCGTCAGCGTCGCGGTGATTGCCGATAAGCGCCTGTTGGCTGCTGGCACCCAGATGGTACTGGCTTGCAAGGCAGATACCCCGGCGGAAAACGTGCGCCGCCACATCCCGACCCAAGCCAAAATCGGCCCGGTCGAGGATATTCGCCAATTGGTCAATTCCGCGCTTCCGGGTATTGGCTTGCGCCCCTTGCCTGTGGCCCCGCGCCAGATCCCTTATCATTCCGGCGTGGTTTATTTTGAGCTGGATCCCGCCAGTTCCTATTGGAAAAAAATGCGTAGCTCGGGTGGCCTAGCCGTGCATGTGGCGGGGGAATTCCCCGGGTTGGAAATGGAACTCTGGGCCATTCGTGCCAGTTGAGAATGAGGTGATACTGTGATCGATGACGATCCATTTGCAGAAGCAACCGACACGGATAAAACCGTGGTGCGCCTCAATCCGGGGGGGCGTCGCGCGGCGGCGGCATCTTCCTTGATGGCTGACCCGATGGCAGCACCTGCGCCGATTGTGCAAGCGTCGCCGTCTCCGTCAGTTGCCCCTGCGCAAATGGGCGCGCAGGTGGTGGATGTCAAAGATGCGGCCTCGGGCATGAATGCCCTGACCGCTGCGGGGGCCTCGTTGTTTTCCTTGCTTGGGCGCATTCGCAATCGCGCACAGCACAATGATCCCGCCGCATTGCGAAATTCAGTGATGCGCGAAATTCAAGGGTTCGAGGCGAAATCCTTGCAGGCGCAAATTCCGGCGCAAACGGTAAAAATTGCCCGTTATTGCATTTGTGCGACGCTGGATGATGTGGTTTTGAATACACCGTGGGGCGGGCGCTCTATCTGGGCGCAGCAATCTATGGTCGGCACTTTTCACAAGGAAACCCACGGTGGCGACCGGTTCTATGAGCTGTTGACGCGTCTGGAACAAGAACCGCAAGCCAATCTGATGATGCTAGAGTTTATCTTTATGTGCCTGTCGCTGGGTTTTGAGGGCCGCCTGCGCATCGAGGAACGAGGGGCCGAAAAACATGCGATGATCCGCGAAGGGTTGGCCAGCCTGATCCGCGCGCAACGGGGACCGTTAGAACACGAAATTGCACCCTTCTGGAAGGGCCTGAAACTGCCCCATAAACCGCTGTCAGCCTGGATGCCTGCTTGGCTGATATTTGGCCTGATGACGCTTATTTTGGGGCTGAGTTATGTGGGGCTTGCTTGGGCGCTCAGCAGTGATACCGAGCGTTTGCAAGGGCAGTTGTCCGTGCAAGGGGCCAAAGAAACCATTGTGCTGAAACGCAAAGCCCCGCCACCACCACCGCCGCCACCGGTTGAATCAACCCAGATGGAGCGGGTCGCCAAGTTTCTGGAAAAGGAACAGGCACAGGGCCTCGTGACCATTCTGGAGGACGTCAACACGGTGACCGTTCGTATCGCCGGTTCCGGTATGTTTAAACCCGCATCCGACACGCTGGTTAGCAAATTCGAGGCCATCATGTTCCGCATTGCAGAAGCCTTAAACGAGGAAACCGGCAATATCATCATTGCGGGCCATTCCGACAATATCCCGATCCGAACCACCCGTTTTCCCTCCAATCTGGTGTTATCGCTGAAACGGGCTGAATCGGTGATGAGCCAGATCGCCGGCAGCCTAAAAGACCCTGCACGCATGTCTGCCGAGGGGCGCTCGGATACCGAGCCGCTGGTCTCTAACAAGACCAAAGAGGGCCGTTCCAAGAACCGCCGTATTGAAGTCATTTTGATGAAGCAGGGTTAATTCTATGGGTTTTATCAACCGTTTTTTGGGTTTTTTCTTTCACACCAACGGCGTTTTGTCGATTGTGTTTTTGGTGCTGGCGGCCGTCATCTGGTTCTTTGGTCCGCTGTTACAGTTTGGCGACGGGCGCCCGTTTGAAACCGTTATGCAGCGCGCGATTGCAATCGGGATCATATTTGTAATCACTCTTTTCCTGATGCTGATAATGGCGTTGTTGCGGATGCGCAAAGCCCGCAAAATGGCCGAGGTTATTATCGAGGATGAAGACGAAGAAATTGATGAGGGCGATGAGACGGTAAAGGCTGAATTGGCCGAAATGCGCAGCAATATGAAAGACGCGCTGAAACTGCTGGCCAAATCGAAACTGGGTGGCAAGGGGCGCTCACAGCGGCTGTATCAATTGCCGTGGTATATTATGATCGGCCCGCCCGGTGCTGGTAAAACCACCGCTATCATCAATTCTGGCCTGCAATTTCCCTTGGCCGAAAAGATGGGCATGAAGGCCGTTGGCGGCGTTGGTGGCACGCGTAATTGTGATTGGTGGTTCACCAACGAGGCCGTGCTGATTGACACGGCGGGGCGTTACACCACCCAAGACAGCGACGAAGACGCGGACAGTCAGGCGTGGAACGGCTTCCTCGCGATGCTGAAAAAATTCCGCAAACGCCAACCGATCAACGGCGCGATTGTGGCGATTTCCCTGAGTGATATTTCCACCCAGAATGAAGCTGTACGCAAAGAAACCGCCACAGCCATTCGCCTGCGTTTGACCGAATTGCGCGAGCAGCTGGGCGTGCGTTTTCCGGTTTATATTCTGCTGACCAAGGCCGACATGATCGTCGGGTTTTCCGAGTTTTTTGAACATTTGGGCAAAAGCGAGCGCGAACAGGTTTGGGGTTTCACCTATCCGATTAAATCCGCCAAAACCAAACGCAAGCCGCTGGACGGGTTTGACGACCAGTATACGGCGTTTCTGGAGCGGTTGAACAACCATTCGCTGGAACGCTTGCAACAGGTGATTGACCCGGGCAGGCGCGCCATGATTGCCGGTTTCCCGCAACAGGTTTCCAGCCTGCGCGCTGCTGTCAAAGACTTCCTTGGCGAGATTTTCCTCGACAGCAAATTTTCCGAAACCCAGCTGGTGCGCGGGGTTTATTTTACGTCCGGCACCCAAGAAGGCACGCCCATTGATCGCCTTATTGGTGGCATGGCGCGCACCTTTGGCCTTGGCCGTCAGGCCGTTGGTGCGGCCACCGGCAGCGGGCGCAGCTATTTCTTGCGCAAATTGATGGATGAAACCATTTTCCCAGAGGCAGGGCTGGTATCGGCGGATGACAAAGTAGAACGCCGTTACAGGTGGATTGTCGGCAGCACAATCACGGCGGCTGTTTTGGTGACTTTGGGTGTTGTTGGCATCTGGACGAACAGTTTTCTGGGCAACCGTGCGCTGGTCAGGGATGCCGATGCCAAAATGGTTGAATTCGCCGAGCTGATTAAACAGGTGCCCGGCAACCCGATTGAGGACACTAATGTTCATGTGCTGATTCAGCCGTTGAACATCCTGTTCAACCTGCCCGGAAATCCGGCGCAGGGTGATCCAGAGCCGCCGCGCTCGCTGACTTACGGCTTGTATCAGGGCGATATTGTGGGCACAGGCGCGGCGCAAACCTATCGCGCCAACCTGAACCAGAAAATGCTGCCCCGCCTGTTGCTGCGCATGGAAGAGTTGATGTTATCCAACATGAACAACCCAACCTTGCTGTATGAGGCGCTGAAGGTTTACATGATGCTGGGTCAACAAGGACCGATGGATCATGATCTGGTTACACAGTGGTTTGCCTTTGAATGGGCAGCGGAGTTTTCCGAGGAACCGCCGCAGGTGCAGGTCGATCTGATTAAACATCTCACCTCGATGATAAACCAGCCGATGATTTCAATCCCGCTTGATGGCCCGCTGGTAGAGCAGGTCCAAAGCATCCTGTCTGAAACCCCCGTGGCCCAGCGTGCCTATCGTACAATTGTGGATGGACCAGAGGCCAAGAACCTGCCGGAATGGACCCTGCTCAAGGCCGGTGGCCCTGCTACGCAACGGGTAATGACGCGGCCATCCGGTTTGAAACTGGCGGTGGGTATTCGCGGCATTTATACTTATGACGGGTTTTACAAGGTATTCCTGCCGGCAGCCCTTGATGTGGCGGAACAAATCAAAAAGGAAAACTGGGTTTTGGGGCCGCGCGCCGAAGACCTGTCAGATTCCAACGCCCTCAGCTTGATCGCGCGGGATGTTCTGGATTTGTATTATTCCGATTATATCGTGCAATGGGAAACCATTATGGGGGATGTGGATGTGGTGCCGATGGGATCAATGTCACAGGCCGTCAATGTGATTAACGTGCTGTCCGGCCCCAATTCGCCTATTCTGAAAATCCTGAACGAAGTGGTGGAGCAGACCCGCCTTGTGGATCGCCAGAGGGGTCTTGCTGTGGGGGCTGTGGCTACAGGGCTGGCCGGAGAGGGCAGCTCTCTGGCAGTCGAAACCCTTGGCGTGCGCACCTTGCGCCTGTTGTCGGTGTTGCAATCCTCGGCGCCCACGGGTGAAAAACCGCCCAAACCCGGACAGGTAGTACAGGACCGCTTTCAATCTTTGAATGATTTTGTCAAAGGTTTCCAAAAGGACGTACCCGGAGAGTTGGATCGGATCATGAAAATCATGACAAAAATCTATCAGGACCTGAATCGCCTGTCCGTCAGTGGCAACATTAACACCCAAGGCGAGTCTATCCAACGTCTGCAAGAGGCAATCACGCCCCTGACCGGATCGATAAAACGCTGGTCTAACCAAATCATCGACGGGGCCTCCGGTGCTGCGGCGGGGGGGAAGCGCTCCAAGTTGAACAATCTGTGGCAGGCGCAGGTCTTGCCCTATTGCAAACAGGCGTTGGACAACCGCTATCCGTTCTCGCGCAAGTCACGCTCCGAGGTGGGGATACAGGATTTTGCCCGGCTGTTTGCGCCGCAAGGACTGATTGACGGGTTTTTTATCTCAAACCTGGCGGGCCATGTGGACGTGACATCGCGGCCTTGGAAATGGAAACGCACGACCGGGAAGGACCTTGGAATTTCGGACAGTGTGTTGCAACAATTCCAACTGGCCGCGGAAATCCGCGATGCGTTTTTCCTCGCACCAGGGTTGCCCTCGGTAACGTTTGACCTCAAACCCATCGCGCTTGATCCCAATGCGCAACAGGTGACGTTGATGGTGGATGGGCAGCAATTGGATTATGCCCATGGGCCGCAACAAACAACGTCGCTGAAATGGCCCAAGGGTGGCAGTTCCTTTGTGCAGTTCCTGCCAGAGATCAAGGACCGCACCAGCCGTCGCCAGCAAGACGGGCCTTGGGGTTGGTTCCGCCTGCTCGACAGCGCGCAGGTACGCCGCACCAATGTGGCAGACCAGACTAGGGTGGTGTTTAATGTGGGCGGGCGAATAGCCGTGTTCCAGATGCGCGCTGGCTCTGCCATCAATCCATTCTCCTCTAAGGCGGTGCGCAGCTTTCGCTGCCCGAATTCCCTGTGATGTTTGGCTATTATGGAAAAATCCCCGCGCAAGGCGATTTCATTCGCAGGCGGGCAGATGTGGGGTTTGTAAAGGCCTGGGACGCGTGGTTGCAGTTGGGGATTTCTACCAGCCGTGAAAACTTGGGGGATGGCTGGCAAGAGGCTTATGAAAATGCCCCGATCTGGCGGTTTTGTTTCGGGGCAGGGGTATGTGGACCCGAGCCGATGATCGGGGTGATGATGCCATCACAAGATAGGGTCGGGCGGTGTTTTCCGTTGACGATTTTTGCCCGGTTGAAACAGGCAGTGGGGCCGGAGGCTTTGGAAGCTGAACCGTTAATGACATCCCTTGAGGACAATGCATTGAGCGCGCTGGCAAACGGTGTCGGGAAGCAACAATTGGATATGGCGCTTGAGGCGATGCAACTGCCGGAATTGCCATTAACCGGTGCCACAGGCGGCAGCCATTGGCTTTCGACTTTCTTTGGTGGTGCTTCGCGCAAGGATAGGAATGATTTCGACGGGCTGCCGCCGGTGTCGGGTTTTGCAGCGCTGCTTGTTCCTAACGGGGAGCCAGCGAATGTTTGATCCCACCGAGAAATTTCTGACCGACGGGGCCACCCATGTGGGGTTGGTGCGCAAATTGAACGAAGACAGCTATTTGTGCCGTCCCGAGATCGGTGTTTGGATTATTGCCGATGGCATGGGGGGGTATTCGGGGGGGGATTTTGCCTCGCAGACCATTGTGGCGCAGGTGGCAGCGCTGGACAAAAACCTCGGGGGGGCGGAATTAATGCGGCACGTGCGCGGGGCGATGGTACAGTCGCATGAACTGATCTTGCAAGAAGCTGTGCGGCGGGAAAGCGAAACCATGGGGTCCACGGCAATTGCCCTGATCCTGTTGCAGGGGCATTTTGTGTGCCTTTGGGTCGGCGATAGCCGCCTGTATCATTGTCGGGACGGGGAGGTCAGCCAATTATCTGTGGATCATTCACTGGTAAATGAATGGGTTGAGGCCGGAAAACTGACATTAGAAGAGGCCGAGAATCACCCCCATGGAAATGTGATCACCCGCGCGATCGGGGTCGGAGACGATCTGGAAGTGGATAAGGTGCGCGGGCTGTATGAGCCAGGGGATCGATTCCTGCTGTGTTCGGACGGGTTAACCGGTTACATGGATATCGAGGCGATGAAGAATATGCTGGCCAATGACCCGATTGACGGGATTGCCGATCGGTTGATCGAGGGCGCGCTGGAAGGTGGTGGCCGGGATAATGTCTCGGTTATTGTGGTGGAAGTGCCTTTTTGAACGCCTGTTAAACGGTGCCCCTTACGGGGCGTTCCTTTTGAGCGCTGACGCGCGGGGGGCCGCTCCGCGCGGGGGATATATATTAGAACAAAGAAAGGGTTAAGCGGCACTGCGCCCTGACATCCGGTCACATTCAAGAAAGATATTCTTGGTGCATATTTCGCAGATCGAGCAGTCAAGATCACCCATTGTTGCAACAACGGCCTCACCTTTGGACATAGACAAATGGTCCTCTCCCAGTTCCTCAATCACATGAAAACGGTGTAGTGCTTTGAGCAGCGGCGGGAACAGGGCAACGATGCGGAAGGATCCGCCTTGTTCTTTGACGTCGCGGATGACCTGAATCAACAGGTCAGCCCCCGCAAGATCGATTTTACCGTTGCCTTTGAGGTAGAGGATCATGTGGATTTGGCCGGGGCGTCGTGCGCGCAGGCGTTTGATTTTACGTTCCACATGTTCCACCGAGCCAAAGAACAACGGTCCGTCAATGCGGAAGGTAACGAGTTGCGGGCATTCCGGCAGATCGTGCAATTCGGCGTCGCGGAATTTGCGGCTGCCGTCGGCGGCAATGACCGGTGCGGTGACCGGCAGTTCGGGGTGTGAACTTTCATAGATGAACACACAGAAGGAGGCGATTACCCCGACGTAAATGGCGAAATCCAGCTCGATCAACAGGCCGGCGGCAAAGGTTAGCCCCAAGATCACCGTTTCGGGGCGGCTGGAGGTGATGATGTGGTGGACCTCGTGGAAATCTATCAGGCGGTAGGCGACAAACAGGATCAGGCCGGCCATGGCGGGGGTTGGGATATGGGCAACCCAGGGCGCAATGAAAATCAGGATCAGCGCGAGGAAGGCGGAGGCGAAAATACCGGACATCGGGGTTGCGGCACCCGCAGCCGCATTGACGCCGGAACGGGTAAAGGAACCGGAGCCTGCATAACATTGAAAAAATCCGCCGACCATATTGGACAGGCCCTGGCCGATCATTTCCTGATTGGCGCTGAAGGGCTCGCGGCGGCGCACAGCGAAGGCGCGGCCGATGGAAATCGCCTCTAGCAGACCCACAAGGGCAATCGCAGCAGCACCGGGGGCGAGCAGGGAGATTTGTTCCAACTCTGTGGCAGGGGGGGCAAAACTGGGCAGAGCTTTGGGCAAAGCGCCAACCATGGCGACACCTTTGTTGGCGGCATCAAGCCACCATGCAAGGCCAGAACCGACCAGCAGCGCTACCAGAAAACCCGGTAAGCGCGGGGCAAAACGTTGCACCAGAATGGCGGAACCCAGTGTCGAAAATGCAATAACAACGGCGATCATATTGAGGCCGTCGATATTTTCCACAACCCGAACCACCCGCTCCAGCACATTACCGCCGCGTTCCACATGGATGCCCAAAGCACCTGCCAGCTGACTGACACCAATCAGCAGGGCGGCGGCGGCGGTAAAGGCCGTCATCACCGAGTGTGAGACAAATGACACCAGCCCCCCGAGTCGGGCAATACCGGCAATCAGCTGGAACAGCCCCACCATGATCGTGAGGACCAGGGCCATTTGGATATACTGGGCAGAGCCGGGCAGGGCCAAGTCACTCAACGTGGTGAAAAGAACCGCAGAAATAGCTGTCGTTGGCCCTGACACCATAATCATCGAAGAGCCGAAGATCGCCGCGACCACGGCCGTGATCATTGCGGTATAGAGGCCGTATTCCGGTGGCAGGCCCGCGATCGTCGCAAAGGCAACGCCTTGCGGCAACACAATGGCCGCATTGGTGAAGCCTGCAAAAGCATCCGCTTTCAGGGTGTGACGGGTGGTAAATTTGATCCATCTGGGAACAGGGATCGCGGTTCTCATATCCATAAGATGTGCTTTCTTCGTGCCGAGGAACAGAATGGCGGCACGGCAAGTTGGATTCCGCAATAGCCCGCCCATGTGGTTTCAGGCAAGGGGGAATATGACGATTAGGTGTGGCACAAGCACTCAGTCGAGTGTTGGCAGGTAGTTGGCATTCAGGTCCAAAATGAAATTTAGTACCGTGGCGATGGTGCTGGTGACAGTCAGGTCTTGGCGGTGCAGCAGGTACCATTGCCGTTCTATCGGCAGGCCGGTAGAGTTCAGCTGCACCAATCGGCCCGATTTGATTTCCTCGGTTGCCGTATGCAGGGAAATCATTGCAATGCCGAGGTTGGCGATAACGGCTTGTTTGATTGTTTCGTTTGAGCCCATTTCGATCTGGCGATAGGTCATGCCTTCGCCAATCCGATCCAGATAACGAGTCATCAGAATGCGGGTGCCGGAGCCTTGTTCACGGGTGATAAAGGTCTCTGCCAGCAGATCTTTGACGGCGACATCTGGTACTTTGGCGAGTGGGTGTTCCGGAGAGGCGATGATTACATGCGGATGGGCGCCCAGCAAATCCGACACGACGGCGGGGCTGCGGGGCGGGCGCCCCATGATGGCCAGCTCGACAGAGCGATCGTTCAATTCTGAAATAATGTCCTGACGATTGCCAACGCGCAGGATGACGTCGATTTTTGGGAATGCCGCTTTCAGCAGGGCCACCAATCGGGGCGCAAAATACTTGCCGGTGCTGACCACGCCCAAAACCACAATACCTATCTGGCCCGCCCGCAAGGCGCTGATTCTGGCCATGCAGGTGGTCAGGGTTGTGGATATCTGGTGTTCGGCGGTCAGGGCGGCTTGGCCCTCGGGCGTTAGAACAGCCCCACTTGCGCCGCTGCTTTGCAGTAATTTGCATTGGGTTGCGGTTTCCAGGCCACGTAATTGTGTGTGTACTGCCGGTGGGGTCAGGCCCAATTCTGCCGCCGCTGCGGTAATTGATCCGTACTCAAACACTGCGCGTAAGGCTCGTAACTGCTTGAGGGTTATGGATTCCGGCTTCGGCATTAGATTTTTCTTTCACCAGAGAAGTTATTTTTAAATTTCCTAACAAATCAGTTTATGGAATACAAGCAGTGATCATACTGGTGGCGTCAATTGGCAAAACCACACCGAAACAGAGCTGGAACCTGTAAAATGACCGCAAAAAACCCCGTAATCTCGTCTGACAAGATTCCCGAAGCCCTGTATCCGGTCATCGAATCGCTGTGCAGTGTCTCCATCGACATTGCCAAAATCATTGCCAGAGGCCCATTGGGCCAGTCTTTGGGCCATGAAGTAGGCGAAAATTCGGATGGCGACGGCCAAAAAGCCTTGGATGTGTTGACGGACGAAATGTTTGCCGAAGGGCTGAGGACGCAAGACGTGCGTTGGTATGCCTCCGAGGAGCAAGAGGAAGTTGTCGAGTTGAACCCAAAGGGGTCGCTGGCACTGGCGATTGATCCGCTGGACGGGTCGTCCAACATTGATGTGAATGTCTCCATCGGCACAATCTTTTCGATCTATGACGCCAAACCAGAGGCCAACGAGAGTTTTTTGCGTATAGCCAATGAACAACTCGCGGGGGGGTATGTTATTTATGGTCCGCAGGTCGGCTTGGTTGTGACCTTTGGTGCCGGGACCTTGCAATATGTTCTGGACCCGGACGCAGGTGAGTTCATTCTGGTGAATGACGCGCTGACAATTCCCGACAATTCAAACGAATTTGCGATTAACGCCTCGAATTATCGCCATTGGCGCAAGCCGGTTCGCGCCTTTATCGATGACTGTGTTGCGGGCACAGACGGACCCCGAGAGGAAAATTTCAACATGCGTTGGGTTGGCTCCTTGGTGGCCGAAGCGCACCGTATTCTGACGCGCGGCGGCATCTTTTTGTACCCTTCCGATGCGCGCCCGGGCTATGAAGATGGCCGTTTGCGCATGACGTATGAATGCGCGCCCATCGCGTTTTTGATAGAGCAGGCGGGCGGTAAAGCCACCGACGGTTCTGATCCGATTATGAAGCATTCGGTGAGTAAATTGCACGCCCGCACGCCATTGATTTTCGGTTCAGCAGATAAAGTTGACCGCGTCGCCACCTATCACGACCTGCCAGAGCAGGAAGTTTCCGCCTTATTTGGCAAACGCGGCCTGTTTCGCACCTAAAGGAGAGACGTTATGAGTAAGAAACACCCCATAATTGCGATTACCGGTTCCTCTGGCGCGGGTACGTCTACTGTTCAAAACACATTCGAGCAGATTTTCCGCCGTGAAGGCATCAAACATGTGGCGATTGAGGGCGATGCCTTTCACCGTTTTGACCGCATAGCTATGAAAGCCGAAATGGAAAAACGCTCTGCCGGTGCAGATGCGTTTAGCCATTTTTCCTATGAGGCCAATGAGCTGGGGGAGCTGGAGCGCGTGTTTCGCGACTATGGCGAAACCGGCAAAGGCAAATCTCGCCATTATGTACATAATGAGGCCGAGGCGGAAATTCACGGTGTAGCACCCGGTAAATTCACCGAATGGGCCGCGTTTGAAGATGACACCGACCTGATGTTCTATGAGGGTCTGCACGGCGTTGTTAAAAACGACGAGGTTGACCTGCCAGCGTTGGCTGACTTGAAAATCGGTGTGGTTCCAGTGATCAATCTGGAGTGGATCCAGAAAATTCACCGCGACCGCTCGCAGCGTGGCTATTCCACCGAGGCCGTGACCGATACCATCCTGCGCCGCATGCCGGCTTACGTGAATTGCATCTGTCCGCAGTTTGTGGAAACCGATGTGAATTTTCAGCGGGTGCCGGTTGTGGACACGTCTGACCCGTTTATCGCGCGCTGGATTCCAACGGCGGACGAAAGCCTTGTGGTGATCCGGTTCAAAGATCCTGCGGGCATTGATTTCCCTTACCTCACCTCGATGATCGACAACAGCTGGATGAGCCGGGCCAACTCGATTGTGATCCCCGGTGGCAAGATGGATTTGGCGATGCAGCTGATCTTTACGCCGATGGTTCACCGTCTGATCTCTGACTCAAAACGCGCTTAAGGGCCTATAATATGACTGATAATACCGAAAATATGATGGCCAACGCCATTCGCGCCCTGACTATGGATGCGGTGCAGGCGGCCAACTCTGGCCACCCGGGCGCGCCGATGGGCATGGCGGATGTGGCGGCGGTGCTGTTTAACCGTTTTGTCAATGTTGATCCGGCGAATGATCAATGGGCCGATCGCGACCGTTTTGTAATGTCCGCGGGGCATGGTTCCATGCTGGTGTATGCCGTCAATCACCTACTGGGTTACGACGACATGGACATGGATCAAATCCGCAACTTCCGCCAGATGGGCTATCGCACGGCGGGGCATCCGGAATTTGGCCACGCCAAGGGCATTGAATGCACAACCGGCCCGCTGGGGCAGGGGATTTCGATGGCTGTAGGCATGGCACTGGCCGAACGGATGCAGAATGCGCGTTTCGGCGATGATCTGGTGGATCACTATACTTATGTGATTTCTGGTGATGGCTGCCTGATGGAGGGGATCAGCCACGAGGCCATTGATTTCGCGGGGCATCTTGGCCTCGGAAAACTTGTTCTCTTGTGGGATGATAACAAAATCACCATTGACGGCTCCACCGATGTGTCCACCTCTATGGATCAGCAAGCGCGGTTCTTGGCCGCTGGCTGGCATGTTCAAACCATCGACGGCCACGACAAGGATTCTATCGCTGCCGCGATTACCGCCGCCAAGGCCAGTGACAAGCCCTCTATGATTGCCTGCCGTACCATCATCGGTTTTGGCGCCCCCAACAAACAGGGCACTTCTGCGACTCACGGGGCACCGCTTGGTGCTGACGAAATCGCCGCCGCCCGCGAGGTTCTGGGCTGGCCACATGCGCCGTTTGAAATTCCTGACGACGTTTATACCGCGTGGCACAAAGCCGCCAATCGCGGGGCCACGGCGCAAAACGCCTGGGCGGCACGTTTGAACAGCAACGCCAAGAAGGAGGTGTTTGCCGCCGCCACAGCTGCCACCGATACCGCAGCCGTAACCAAAGCGATGACCGCTTACCGCAAACGCCTTTCCAGTGATGCGCCCAAGGTTGCCACCCGCAAAGCCTCCGAAATGGCGCTGGAGGTGATCAACGCCACCCTATCCAACAGCATCGGCGGTTCTGCCGATTTGACCGGCTCGAACCTGACCAGCACCAAGGGCATGGAATCTGTCACACGCGACAATTATGCGGGCGATTTTGTGAACTACGGGGTGCGTGAACACGTCATGGCCGCAATCATGAACGGCATGTCTTTGCACGGCGGGTTCAAGCCCTATTCGGGCACGTTTCTGGCCTTTGCCGATTATTGCCGCCCTGCAATTCGCCTCTCGTCCTTGATGCAACAGCCGGTGATCCATGTGATGACCCACGACAGCATCGGCCTTGGCGAGGATGGGCCAACTCACCAACCTGTCGAGCATGTGGCCAGCCTGCGCGCGATTCCGAATCTGATGGTTTTCCGCCCCGCTGACGTGGTGGAAACCGCCGAGGCTTGGGAAATTGCGGTAAACAGCCCCACAACCCCGTCGATTTTGGCCCTGTCGCGCCAAGGTCTGCCTTGCGTTCGCACAACCCACACCGACATGAACATGTCCGCCAAAGGGGCCTATGTTTTGCGTGAAGTTGCAGGCACCCGCGATGTGACCCTGATTGCCACTGGCTCCGAGGTTGAAATCGCCCTGAACGCGGCCGATCTACTGGCCGAGAACGGAGTTAAGGCTGCGGTGGTTTCCGCGCCCTGCTTTGAGTTATTCGCAAGCCAAGACGCCGATTACCGCGCCGCCGTTCTGGGAACAGCACCGCGCGTCGGGGTAGAGGCCGCGATTGAACAAAGCTGGGGCAAACTGCTGGGTGATAACTCTGCCTTTGTCGGCATGACAGGTTTTGGCGCTTCTGCGCCAGCGCCAGAACTCTATGAACACTTCGGGATTACGGCGGGTGGTGTTGCCGCCGCTGCAAAATCCCTGATCTCCTGATAAAAACCGCACCGTAAGGATAAACCAAATGGCACTTATTACACTTAGACAACTGCTGGATCACGCGGCTGAAAACAGCTACGGCGTCCCGGCGTTCAACATCAACAACATGGAGCAGGGCCTTGCGATCATGGAAGCGGCCAAGAAAGTAGACGCGCCTGTCATCATGCAAGCATCGCGCGGCGCGCGGTCTTATGCGGGCGATATTATGCTGCGCCATATGATCCAAGCCTTGGCTGAAATGTACCCACAAATCCCGATTTGTATGCACCAAGACCACGGCAATAACGAGGCGACTTGTTCTTCCGCCATCCGCCACGGCTTTACCTCTGTGATGATGGATGGCTCGCTTGAGGCGGACATGAAAACCCCTGCATCCTATGAATATAACGTCGATATTACCGAACGGGTTTCGCGCATGGCGCATTGGGTTGGTGCCTCGGTCGAGGGTGAGCTGGGTGTTCTAGGGTCCTTGGAAACTGGCGAAGCCGCAGAAGAAGACGGGTCCGGCGCGGTTGGCAAACTGACCATGGAACAGCTGTTGACTGATCCTGATGAATCACTCGATTTTGTCCGAAAAACCAAAGTGGACGCGCTGGCGATTGCCTGTGGCACCTCCCACGGCGCTTACAAATTCTCCTCCAAGCCTACCGGCGAAACACTGGCGATCAAACGGATTGAGGCCATTCACGCCAAGATCCCCAATGTTCACTTGGTAATGCACGGCTCCTCCTCGGTGCCGCAATATCTGCAAGACAAGATTAACGAATTTGGCGGTGAAATGCCGCAAACCTACGGCGTGCCGGTTGAAGAAATCGAGCGCGGCATCAAATCCGGTGTGCGCAAGGTTAACATCGACACCGATTGCCGCATGGCAATGACTGCGGCCTTCCGCAAAGTTGCGCAGGAAGATGCAAAACAGTTCGACCCGCGCAAATTCCTGGTGCCTGCCATGGCTGCCATGGAAGAGCTGGTTCTGGATCGGTTCGAGCGTTTCGGCACCGCTGGCAACGCCCACAAAATTACCGTGATCGACATTGACGACATGGCAAAACGCTACGCTTCCGGTTCGCTTGATCCAAGCATCGGCTAAATTACCAACGGTTCTTGCCATAGGGCAAGGACCACCCCCAATTTGCAGCCCCCAGAGGAGACCATCATGGCCTTTAATCGTGACATCAAAATCGCCCCCTCCATCCTGTCCGCAGATTTCGCCAACTTTGGCCAAGAAATCCAAGCAATCGAGACCGAAGGCTGTGACTGGGTTCATGTGGATGTGATGGACGGGCATTTTGTGCCCAACCTGACCTTTGGCCCACCGTTGTTGGCCGCGATCCGTCCGCACATCAAAACGGTGATGGACGTGCATTTGATGATTTCGCCGGTGGATGAATATATCGAGGCCTACGCCGCTGCCGGATCGGACGTAATTACTGCCCATATCGAGGCCGGAAATCACACCCACCGCACCTTGCAGGCAATCCGTAACACAGGGGCCAAGGCGGGCCTTGCCCTGAACCCCGGCACCGGTCTGGATGATGTGGAATACCTGCTGGATCTGGTTGATCTGTTCTGTGTGATGACCGTAAACCCCGGTTTTGGTGGTCAGAAATTTATCCACTCCCAAGTGGATAAGGTGAAAAAACTGCGCGCCATGATCGGCGACCGCCCGATCCATATCGAAATTGATGGCGGCATCACACCAGAAACCGCGCCCTTGATGGCCGCCGCCGGTGCTGACGTTTTGGTCGCCGGTTCTGCCGTGTTCAAAGGCGGCAGTGTGGCAAACCCCGCCCCCTATGGCCGCAATATCCGCGCCATTCGCGATGCGGCAAACAAGGTTCTGGGATAATGGCCGTTATCCCCCCCGTATGTGATTTCAACTGGCAGGCGCCTGATTTCAGCCTGCCGGGAGTGGATGGCAAAACCTACACCCTGGCTGATGTGGCAGGGCCAAACGGCACGCTGATCATGTTCATCTGCAACCATTGCCCTTATGTGCTGTCGGTCATGGAGCGGATCAAGCGCGACGCCAAAGCCTTGCAAATGGCCGGTATCGGCGTGGTCGCGATCAACGCCAATGATGCGGATGAATATCCCGATGACAGCTTTGAAAATATGGTCATCATGTCAAACAACGAGGGGTTCACCTTCCCTTATCTGCATGACGAAGACCAATCGGTTGCGCGCAGCTATGACGCCGCTTGCACTCCTGATTTCTTCGGCTTTAACACCGATGGCAGCCTCCAATACCGTGGCCGCCTTGATGCCAGCACTAAAACTGCAGGCCCAAATGATTTGCGCCGAGAGCTGTTTGCAGCTATGACAATGGTAGCGAAGACGGGCGAGGGACCGAGAGAGCAAATCGCCTCTATGGGGTGTTCTATCAAATGGAAAGCCTAACTTTATGAAATCTATTGTTTTTGACCTGGACGGCACACTCGTAGATAGTGCCCCAGATATTCACGCGACAGCTGTGAAAATGCTCGCGGATGAGGGTAAATCACCGCTTGATCTGGAAACCATTCGCAGCTTTATCGGCAACGGCATCCCGAAACTAGTGGAACGGGTGAGCAGAACCTGCGATCTTGATCTAAGAGTTGAAAACCAGACGCGTTTGTTGGAACTGTTTGTTAAGCATTACAGTGATGCTCCTGCCGAACATTCCGTGGTTTATCCCGGTGTTGTTGACCTGTTGGAGATGCTGGAATACAGAGGCTATTCCTTAGGTGTCTGCACCAACAAGCAAGAGGCCTTAAGTAATGCAGTACTGGAACAGCTTGGCCTTGCTAAATACTTTCCCGTAGTGGTTGGCGGCGACACTTTGCCTGTACATAAACCCAACCCCAAGCCTTTATTACATACATTTTCGGAGCTAAATGCACGACATAAATTTTATGTCGGCGACAGCGAAGTTGATGCTGAAACCGCCAAGGCGGCTGGGGTAATGTTTGCACTTTATACCCAAGGGTATCGAAAAGGTCCGGTGTCCGAGATGCCACATCAGTTCGCATTTTCCCATTACGATGCTCTTGGGAAGATTATCATGACCTCATTTATGTTTGCTGTGTAACTCACTTCGACATTTCAACTCCAAGTAAGGCGCGCTCTCGCGACCAGAAGGATACTCCATGGCCATTGAAGCCCTGATTTTTGATGTAGATGGCACGCTTGCCGAAACCGAAGAGGCCCACCGCGCGGCCTTCAACGCGGCGTTTGTAGATGCAGGTATGGATTGGAAATGGTCGCAGAACGATTACCGCATCCTGCTGAAGACCACCGGCGGCAAAGAACGGATGAAGGCACATCAGGAAACCTTGCCCGCAGCCACGCCGCAAATGTCTGACATCGAAATCGCCGCCCTACACGCCGCCAAAACCAAAATCTATGTGCAGATATTGGCCGAGGGGAAATTGGAACTACGCGCTGGCGTTGCCGAGTTGATAACAGCGGCCCGTGCGGCGGGCATCCGCGTTGCCATTGCCACCACAACCAGCCGCCCAAACGTCGATGCGCTCTGCGAATGCTGCTGGGGCCAACCCGCCGACGATATTTTTGAGGCCATCGCTTGCGGCGACCAAGTCGCAAACAAAAAACCCGCAGGCGACGTGTTTGCCTTGGCACTGAAACGCCTGAACCTAACAGCTGATAAATGCGTCGCCTTTGAAGACAGCTTGAACGGCGTAAAATCCGCCCAAGCTTGTGACTTGCCCGTAGTGGTCACTCCGTCGATCTATACAGACGACGATGACTTTTCCGACGCGGAGTGTGTGATAGCCACGTTGCAGGACGCAGATTTATGCGGCGCGGAGGGCCTTCCGTTTAAGTATCCGATGGCACATTTGCAACCACTTCGCAGGAAAATAAACTAAGGCGGCAATGCGGACAAAGTGTGAATTCACCGCGTCAGTTCCAAGGGCTGCTCCCAGCCCAAAGTTGAAGCGGCGGTTCATGCAGCAGGTATGATTGGTCTATCTGCTGAATGAGGCCCTGGAACATGGCCAGACGGAACGACTGACGCCGCTCCCAGAACGTGTTTCTCTTGATCGTCAAAGAAAATATGCGCCCCCATAGCATTAAGGATTGGAGCTTTGCTATTCGACCCAACGAAATGAGCCTCATCAGCTGGGGTGCCCCAAGCTCTTAACGTTTGAATCACGCGTTCGTGAGCAGGTGCATTCCTAGCAGTAACGATCCCTATTCGTACTTTGCTCACGCCAGGTTCATACAAATGGACTTCGCGCAGTTTGGATAACTTTTTCAGAAAGTTTCCAAATGGACCTGCTTGCATAGGGTTCTTTGCATTTCTCTGCTCATGTTCAAAAAAGGCCATTAGGCCACTATTTTTGTAAATAAGGTCAGATTCTGGGCTAAAGACAACGGCGTCTCCATCAAAGGCAATTCGTACTTCATTATCTTGGCTCTTTGTATCGTCAACGTCCGGTGGCGTAACAAGGCGAGCTGCGGCAGCACCTGCTGTTACCGCTGCCTGGACATCTGAAACATGGTTAGAAAGGAACAAGTCAACACCCCAGGCAGGAACGTATGGTCCCAGAGCGCGCCCACTAGTAAAGGTACCCAACTTAATATCAAGACCAAATTTCCGAACCGAATTAAAGGCACGAAGAGACAAATCAGGTGAATTACGTGACATTAGAATAACTTCGACAAACGGCTTGTCGTTGTCCTCGTTGAGTTTCAATAAACGATCAACAACCTGAAACCCCGAACCCTTTTTTAGCGGGATATTTTCGCGCTCAAGTTGTAGTTCAACATATGCATCAACACCTTCTTTTTCAAATACTGCATGCTCTTCCTCAAGGTTGAACAATGCGCGGGTTGAAATCCCTATCCTCAAAGGACAATTTGCTAACTCGCCTCGTATGTCCAACATCATTA
Organism: Alphaproteobacteria bacterium; assembly: GCA_024280735.1. GTDB lineage: Bacteria > Pseudomonadota > Alphaproteobacteria > Rhodobacterales > Rhodobacteraceae > Amylibacter. The sequence goes on from JAJRPO010000046.1 coordinate 54,631, forward strand.
CTCCATCCTAATCGTCGATCAAATGCAAGACGGGATCAGAACTCCCATACCCGATCAAAGGAATATACGGTTTTACGAATATGAATACAAGAAGCCTGCCACCAATGCGTACCAATTGCACACCCTTTGCGTACCACAAATCAGACACCAGAATCAGCCCCTAACCCCGAAACCTTAACACCCTACACCCCGCGCCAAATCCAGCCGCCGCCCCAGATACGTGTGCCGGTAGTCTCGTAGAAGACACAAGCCTGCCCGGGGGCCACGCCTTCCTCGGCTGCCAGCAATTCAACTGTTGCCTCGGTGGCACTTAGGGGCCGCACGATGGCCTCTTTTGGGCGGCGTGTAGAGCGCACGCGCACCGAAACATGCCACTCGGTACGGCTCTCGAACGGTTCATCCCCCAGCCAGTTAATTTCGCGCACAGGGATCACGGTCGTTGCCAGCGCCTCCTTAGGGCCAACGATCACATGGCGCAGGTCTGCATCCAATTTCACCACATACAAAGGATCGCCGCCACCAATGCCAAGGCCGCGTCGCTGGCCGACTGTATAGTTGATAATCCCGTCGTGCTGGCCCAGAATGCGCCCGTCCAAATGCACGATGTCACCCGGGCTGGCCGCCTCTGGCCGCAGCTTTTCGATCACGGCGGCGTAGGAGCCGTTAGGGACGAAACAGATGTCTTGACTGTCGGGCTTATCAGCCACACTTAGCCCGAATTTCACTGCAAGTTCACGTGTTTGCGCCTTGGACTTCAAGTGACCTAGCGGGAAGCGCAGGTAGTTGAGCTGCTCTTGCGTGGTGGAAAACAGGAAGTAAGATTGGTCGCGGTCGCCATCCGCGGCCTTATGTAATTCGGCCTTTTCCGCGCCATCAAAGCGCTGAATATAATGCCCGGTTGCCATGCAATCCGCATTCAGATCTTTGGCGGTTTCCAGCAAGTCGCGGAATTTCACTTTTTCATTGCAGCGGATGCAAGGCACAGGGGTCGCCCCCGCCAAATAACTGTCCGCGAACTCGTCAATGACGCTTTCCTTGAACTTATTCTCATAGTCCAAAACGTAATGCGGAAATCCCATGTCATCGGCCACGCGGCGTGCATCATGGATGTCGCGCCCTGCACAACACGCCCCCTTCTTGGCCAGCGCCGCCCCGTGGTCATAGAGTTGCAGGGTAATGCCAACAACATCATAGCCCTCAGACGCCAATTGCGCCGCGACAACCGAGCTGTCGACCCCGCCAGACATCGCCACCACCACACGGGTGTCGCGCGGCGCTTTGGCAAAGCCCAGCGAATTCAGTTCTGTCTTTTGATCAAGCGCCATAACCACAAACCCCTTTTTACGCGGCTTTAACCTAAAACCTTATGTAGTCTCAATCCCCGTTTTCACCAACAGTTAAGGCTTATCACGCCAAAAAGGGGGCCAGAACCTATGAGGTGAAAGATGTATATCAAAAAGGAACCGGGTCCAGTGTTCATTACATTGCCCGATGGCAGCAAACTGTGCCGCTCTGACCTGCCCCCCAAAGACACCTCTCGCTGGGTGGCGCGGCGCAAGGCACGGGTGGTTATGGCTGTGGTGGGGGGGCTTATTACCAATAAAGAAGCCTGCAATATGTATGAGTTGTCGGATGATGAGTTGGAAAGCTGGGTCATGGCGGTGCGAAAACATGGAACCGCCGCCCTGCGCGCGACCGCGTTGCAAAAATATAGACAACTTTAAGATGTTTTGGTAACATTATTTAACAATTGTAACGACTGATTAACCAATTCAGCTCAAGTTGGAGCAAAGAAGCGCTATTGTTTGGAGAATATCATGCGAGTTCTGCTAGTCGAAGATGATCCTACTACCTCAAAGAGCATCGAATTCATGTTGTCGAATGCCAATTTGAATGTCTATGCAACCGATTTAGGGGAGGAGGGGGTCGATCTTGCTAAACTTTATGATTACGATTTGATCCTTTTGGATTTGAATTTACCGGACTTATCTGGCCATGAAGTTCTGCGTCAATTGCGCGTGGCCAAGGTGCAGACGCCCATACTTATCCTGTCGGGAAACGACGATGCCTCTGAAAAGGTTAAGGGATTCGGTTATGGGGCCGATGACTACTTGACCAAACCGTTCTACCGCGAAGAATTGATTGCCCGTATTCATGCAATTGTGCGCCGCTCCAAGGGACACGCACAATCGGTCATTGATACCGGGCTGATACAGGTTAATCTGGATGCCAAGACGGTTGAATCTGGCGGCAAGCCTGTGCATCTGACGGGCAAAGAATACCAGATGCTGGAGCTGCTTTCGCTGCGTAAAGGCACAACTTTGACCAAAGAAATGTTCCTCAACCATCTTTATGGCGGCATGGATGAACCGGAGTTGAAAATTATCGATGTGTTTATCTGCAAACTTCGTAAAAAATTATGCGAGGCAACGGGCGGAGAGAATTATATCGAAACAGTGTGGGGCCGTGGGTATGTGCTGCGTGATCCTGTGGTCGATGCACAGCAAAGCAAACTTGCCATTGGCGCTTGACTGTTAACGGCACTCCCTTCAACCGAAACAGATGCGCAGGATTAAGGGGTCCTGACCCTAGGATATTCACAGCTTCCAAAGGCTTAAAACCAACCCGATTGCGATCAGCCACATGACGCACCCAATGCCAAAATCCAGGACCTTCCACGTTTTGGCGGTTTGCATGACGGGGGCGAGCAGCCGCGCGCCATAGCCTAGCCCAAAGAAAAAGGTAAAGGATGATGCGACCGCAGCCAGCCCGAAAGCCAGCTTTTCTCCCTCGCCAGTAAACTGGGTGGAAACGGCCCCAATCAACCCAACCGTATCAAGATAGACATGTGGGTTAAGCCAGGTACACGCAAAGACAACAGCCAGAGCCGGCCAGAGTTGTAAACCTTCACCGCGCAGTTCCATCTCGTAATTGCCGATCCACACGGCGCGAAAGCGGGTTAAACCGTAGGCAAACAAGAAGATCGCGCCAAAGATTGTCAGAACCAGAGGCAGGGCAGGGTAGAAGGAGATAAGTTTATCAAACCCAGCAACACCAAGCGCAATAAGCAGCGCGTCAGAGAGCGCGCAAAACAAACACAAAACAAAGACATGGGACCGCAGCAAGCCCTGTCGCAGAATAAAGCTGTTTTGTGCCCCAATCGCCAGTATCAAAGAAAAAGCAGTAAAGAAACCGGTCAGAGCCGCCGATATCATGCGCTGTTTTTGGGTTTTGTCAGGGTCGCTTTTCCAACAAGGGTTTCATCTTTACTAGGGGGCATCACCAGCCCCGCTGAAATCACCAATTTGGCCGCTGCCTCGACATCCATGTCCAGGATATGCACATCTTTGCGCGGCACAAACAGCAAAAAACCAGATGTCGGATTGGGGGTTGTTGGCAGGAAAACACTCATCATTTCTGACTCGCCTGCGCGTGCCAGCAATTCGCCCTTGGTTTGGGTCGACACAAATGCGATCGCCCAAATTCCTTTGCGGGGGTATTCGATCAAACAGGCTTTTTCAAAACTGGAATTACTCTGGCTCAGAACCGTCTCAACGATCTGTTTCACACCATTATAGATCGAGCGCACCACGGGCATCCGGTCCACAAGACTCTCGCCATAGCGCAGCAATTGGCGGCCAAAAATTCCTTTGGTCAAGGCACCGACAATGGTGGTGAACACAAGGAAAACGACAACGCCATAGCCCCGTATTTCAGCGCCGGTATATGTCGCAGGTTTATAGGCCTCGGGAACCAGTGGCAGAACGCGGTTGTCAACAAAGCCGATGAAAGCCCAAACCATCCAGATGGTCAGGGCAATGGGAAGAACAATCGCCAACCCTGTCAGGAAATTGCCGCGCATGCGGACAAAAAGACTGGGGCGATTGCGTTTTGGCGCAGGATTTGGATTTTTGCTCATGGGAACCGTTTTACTTGCCGATAAAGTTACTTAGGGTCTGATCCCTTTGCACGCAATGCCAAATACGTTCTTATGCTTCCTTCAGGGCAATCGCAATTTCTGCGCCCAGCCGTGCGTTGTTCTTAACCAACGCAATATTTGACACCAATGAACGTCCCTCGGTTAACTCTACAATTCGGGCCAGTAAAAATGGCGTAACCTCTTTTGTTGCAATCCCTTTGGCGTCTGCCTCCGCAACCGCTTGCTCGATGACGGGAGTCAAATAATCTGCCGGAATCTCGGCTTCAAGGGGAATCGGATTGGCAACGAGTTGCCCCCCTGCGAGGCCAATTTTGGCGCGCATACGGTGGGCCGCGGCAATTTCAGCGGCGCTATTCATGCGCAACGGGATCGGAATGTTCGATATGCGCGACCAAAATGCCGGGAGAACATCGGTTTTATAGCCAATGACCGGCACGCCCAAGGTTTCCAAAACTTCCAGCGTTTTGGGCAGATCAAGGATGGCCTTGGCACCTGCACAGATAACGGTAACGGCAGTTTTAGACAATTCACGCAGGTCTGCGCTGATGTCAAAACTGTTTTCTGCACCGCGATGCACGCCGCCAATCCCGCCGGTTGCGAACACTTCGATACCCGCAAGATCGGCGCAGATCATCGTGGCGGCAACGGTCGTGGCACCGGTTTTTCCGCTGGCAAGGGCAACCGCAAGATCGGCGCGTGACAATTTCATGGCATCCGGCGTTCGGGCAAGGCTGTCCAATTCACTGTCTGACAGGCCAATGTGAATTTTACCGCCCATGATGGCAATTGTGGCTGGCACGGCGCCATTATCCCGCACAACGCGTTCAACATCACGCGCGGTTTTCAGGTTTTGCGGATAGGGCATGCCGTGGGTGATAATGGTGCTTTCAAGGGCAACAATGGCACGGTTTTCAGCGCGGGCAACTGCGACTTCGTCGCTATAGGTCAGGGTCAAAGCGGGGTCTCCGTCGAGATGTATTTGGCGGTTGTTTCAAGGGCGAATTGCAGGGCAGGGGTGTCCTTTAACCCGTTGATTTCTGCCGCAATATGGGATGCCATAAACACATCTCCCGCCCCTGTCACGCGCAAAACTTTCACATCTGGCGGCGGCAGGGTGATAACATCGCGGCCAACAGCTATGGACGCGGGGGCGGGGCCATCGGTAACAATTGCGCGGTAAAGGCCATTTGCAACCAGTCTTCTGGCGGCCTCGGCGGAATTGTTGATTTTTGCTTCCAACAGGATATTTGCCTCTATCAGATTTAGATAGGCCGTTGCCTGTTTGTGGCTGCGAAACGGCGAAAGGCGCTCCGCTTTGCCCGGGCTGGCGGGGGCAAGGCGTATGTCGGCGGCGTTGAATTCGGGCGCGCCGGCGATGTGGGCCAGCGTTGTTTGTGGCAGGTTGCCCTCGCAGATGATCATGCCAGTATAGGGTTTTTCGGGGGTCCCAAGGCGCCCGTCCTGCAATGGGGCGATTACCTGATCGGCCAGTTCTTCCAGCGAATGGGCATCCGCGATTGCAGCAATCAAACCGTTTTCGCCTTCAATTGCCATATACTGGTCGGTCGGGTGGTCTGGAGACACAAAAATAAACTGGGTATCCATCCCGCGCGCCGCACAATTAAGCAATAATTCGCGCCCGCCGCTGTCGTCACCAAGGGCGGACAACAAGGAAACCGGCAAGTCGTGCATTCGCAGGGCCATGGCGATGTTCATGGCGACACCGCCCGGAATGCGCAGGATATGGCCTGGCACGTCCTCTCCCGCAGACATTTTTCGCGGGGTGCGCCCGACGATGTCCCACAGGACCGAGCCGATGCACAGGATTTTTTTTTGTGTTTTCATGCGGCCTTTTTGGCGTGTATATGAAGCCGAGGCAAGACCTACCAGACCCAGAAAATCATATCATCCGGCGGCAGGCAAACCTCGTCATTGCAGGCTTGCAGGGTCAGACGGGCGCGGGCGGGGCCGTCGGAGGGTGCCTTGTATGGCAGGGTCATGGTGAAACCTTTCTCATACAGGGCAAGGGGTGTTTCACTGAAACCAAGCTCTTTGATTTCAGCGACGGGATAGGTGGCTGTTGCAACGGGGATTTCATCAACGGCCATTTCCATGCCAATCAAATAATCCTCTAACGGGGCATGGGCGTTGATGTGCCAGCCTTTAGCGAGGCGAATAGTAACGGCAAGCTCGCCTTTTGCTCGATCCGCCATGGCAAAAACCCGTACCGCGCCGCCGTTCGAGAGCCGCATCGGGCCGACTGGGCCGCCTATATGTTCCGCAATGGCGCGCAGGGTTGCGGCGCGCTGGCCCGGGCTGTTGATTGCATCAATCGCAAGGGCGGCGGCAAGGCGGGGGGCGGCCTCTCCCACGCGGGCTTGTCGGCGATCGAGGCCGTCGAGCAATGCCAGCGCAAGGGCATTTCCGGCGGCGGTTTCCGTGTCATCCAGCGGGCGAAACGGGCCGAGTCCGGTGGCATCCGCCGTCATACGCATCGCCTGATCAGGATCGGCGAAATTGGCAACCATACTGTCTGCAAGGCGTTGCGCAGGGACCAGCCATTTTGCGCCGTCCTTAGGCGCATAGTCATAGAGCGCCAGCAGCGCGCGACCAAATGCACCATAATCGAGCAGCTGCGCCGGCACATCGGCGCGCCCGTCAAACCAGATACGGTTCAGCATGCCGTCAGACCACATGTCCGAAAGGATAAAATCGGCGGCTGTTTTGGCAGCGGTGTAATAGTCGGGTCGGTTCAGGATTTTGGAAGCCTCTGCCAGTGTGGCGATCATTTCACCATTCCAGGCGACAATGATTTTTTGATCTTTGATTGGAGCGCTGCGCAGGTTGCGGGCAAGGCGCAGGCGTTCCAATACTGCATCAAACGCCGCAAGGTCCAGGCCAGCCTCTGCTAGGGCAGTCAGGGGTAGTTCTGGCAAGTGAAGGATATTTGCCCCCTCAAAGGTTCCATCCTCGATGACCTCAAACATATCAATCAGGTCTTCGGCATTTGCCCCCAGAGCCGACCTTATTTGATCCGGTGTCCAAGAATAAAACACCCCCTCCACACGTTCATTTTGCTTATTCAGGGAATCCGCATCCTCTGCGCCGTAAAACCCGCCATTCGCTGCGCGCATATCGCGTAAAACATAATCAAATGTACGGGTCGCGGCGCGGGCATAGTCCGGATTTCCGGTGGCAAGATAGGCGCGCAGCAGCAGGCGGCCAATCAAGGCCTGATTATACAGCATCTTTTCAAAATGCGGAATATGCCACTCGGGATCGACGGAATAGCGGTGAAAACCGCCGCCCACATGGTCGTGAATGCCCCCTTTTATCATGCCATCAAGCGTGGTTGTTACGGCGTTTAGAACCTGATCATCGCCCGTGCGCATTGCCTGATCCATCAAAAATAGCAGCAGCGATTCACGGGGGAATTTGGGCGCGTCGCCAAAGCCCCCGTAAAATTCATCGAGGTTGGTGATCTGCTGCAATGCCGCCGCATGGATTTCTGCGCCTGAAACCTCACCTAGAATCGCCGTTTGATCCAGATAATCACGCATCTGGTTTGCGATAGCAAAAGCCTCAGCCGTGAGGGCAGGGCGGTCCTCGGCCCAAACGTCGGTGATGGTGTTGAGGACTTGGGTAAAAGCATCGGGCGGAAAATATGTGCCCGCATAGAATGGCTCGGCGTCGGGCGTCATAAACACCGATGTAGGCCAGCCAGAGCTGCCCGTGAGCATGGTTGTTACCAAGGAGAACTGCTCATCAAGGTCCGGCCTGCGCTCGCGGTCGATCTTGATGTTGATGAAATTCTTGTTCAGCAGGATGGCAATCGCTTCATTCTCGAAGCTCTCTTCCTCCATCACATGGCACCAGTGGCAGGCGGCATAACCCACGGAAACAAAAATCATTTTATCCTCGTCGCGGGCCTTGGACAGGGCTTCCGGCCCCCAAGGGTACCAGTCAACAGGGTTGTTTGCATGTTGTTGCAAATACAGGGAAGCCTCGCCTGCAAGTTGGTTTTGGGCGTGAACGGGCGCTCCAAACAGAAGCGAAATAAAGATCAAAAAGCGCATGAAAGACCTATTTTGTTTGACAGATGTACAGTAGGAGAGATTAGCGAAAAAGTCAGGTGAACTTTGGGTGATCACGGCAAGTCGTTTCAGCCCTTGCCATTCCCCGCAATCCCAACTATATGCGCGATTACTAAATCCACAGGCGGGGTTGTGTGTCTTGAGGGAGAAATCCTTGAGGCTCCACCGGTTGGACAGCAAATGTTGTCCTGCTCCCGCTGAGGCTAAACCGGAAAAGGAACTTCCAATGGCTCTACCAGAGTTTACATTGCGCCAACTGCTCGAAGCAGGCGTACACTTCGGCCACCAGACACATCGCTGGAACCCACGTATGGACCAATATATTTATGGTTCACGTAATGGCATTCACATTCTTGACCTGACGCAAACCGTTCCTTTGTTGGACGCGGCGTTGAACATCACCCGCGAAACCGTTGCCAAAGGTGGCCGTGTTTTGTTCGTTGGTACCAAGCGTCAGGCATCCAAAGCTGTTGCCGAAGCCGCCGAGCGTTCCGCACAATATTACATGAACCACCGTTGGTTGGGGGGCACGCTGACCAACTGGCAGACCGTTTCCAAATCCATCACCCGTCTAAAGCAATTCGACGAGCAGCTGGAAACTGGCGCCGACGGCATGACCAAGAAAGAACGCTTGGGCATGGAACGTCAGCAGGGTAAATTGCAAGCATCTCTGGGCGGCATTCGCGACATGGGCGGCGTGCCTGATTTGCTGGTTGTCATCGACACCAACAAAGAAGCGCTGGCTGTGGCCGAGGCCAACAAGCTGGGCATTCCAGTGATTGCTATTCTGGATTCCAACTCTGCGCCTGAAGGCATTGATTTCCCGATTCCGGGCAATGACGATGCGGCCCGTGCGATTAACCTCTACACCGATCTGATTGCCCGTGCGGCATTGGACGGCATGGCAGCTGCCATGGGTTCCGCCGGTATCGATATTGGTGCAATGGAAGAAGCCCCAGTTGAGGAAGCTTTGGAAGCACCAGCAGCAGGCTAAACGCCCGTCGTTCCACAGATTTTGACGGGGGCGCAAACCGCCCCCGTTTGCAATTCCCTATTCTAGGAGAGAAAAAATGGCTGTAACAGCTAAAATGGTTAAAGAACTGCGCGACCTTTCCGGCGCAGGCATGATGGACGCGAAAAAAGCGCTGGTCGAAGTTGGTGGCAACGTCGAAGAAGCCATGGACTGGCTGCGCACCAAAGGTTTGGCTAAAGCTGCGAAAAAAGCGGGCCGCACGGCCGCCGAAGGTCTGGTTGGCGTGACTGTTGAAAACGGCGTTGGCGTTGTGGTTGAGGTGAACTCCGAAACCGACTTCGTTGGTAAAAACGCCGATTTCCAAAACATGGTGATGAGCTTTGTTAAAGCGGGCCTTGCTGTTGATGATATCGACGCGCTGAAGGCTGCGGATGTTGGTGGCAAAACGGTTGAAGAAACCGTTGTCGCCGCGATTTCAACCATCGGTGAAAACATGTCCGTGCGCCGCATGGCCAAACTGTCCGGTGATATTGTTGCGTCTTATGTGCACGGCTCTGTTGCCGATGGCCTTGGGAGCATTGGCGTTCTTGTAGCGTTGAAAGGCGGCGACGAAACCACTGCGAAAAACATCGCAATGCACGTTGCAGCGACCAATCCCGCGTCTTTGTCCGAGGCTGATCTGGACCAAGCATTGGTCGAGCGCGAAAAATCCGTTTTGACCGAGCAAGCGCGTGAGAGCGGCAAGCCTGAAAATATCATCGAGAACATGATCAAAGGCCGGATGAAGAAATTCTTCTCGGAAGTGACGCTTGTTAACCAAGCTTTCGTGATGGACCCGGATGTGACTGTTGGTCAGGCTGCCAAAAATGCAGGCGCAGAGATCGTAGGTTTTGTTCGTCTGGAAGTTGGCGAAGGCATCGAGAAAAAAGTCGAGGATTTTGCAGCAGAAGTTGCGAAAACCATGGGCGGCTAACGCCACTTACAAGCGACATTTGAAAGCCCTGCCGATTTGGCGGGGCTTTTTCGTTTCAGGCGTTTTCCATTATCATTTTGGTGATGAAATAGGTGGCGGGCAGGGCGACGATATAGCCAGCCGCAACCGCTGCCAGAATCGGAACTAATGTGTCATTTCCGGTTGCCAAAGCGGTTATGAAAAAGATACCGGCTAATGTTGCCGAAATAATAGTATAGAGAATTGATGCCAAGCGGAACATAGTCCGACTCCTTTGTGGATTGGTCCAGAGACGTGTTTTGCACATATTACACAATGCGCATGTGTAAACATTGATCTGGATCAGTGTTTTTCCAAATACAAAACCATACGTTCCAAGGCCATTGGATACCCATCCGCGCCATGCCCCATTACCAAATCAAACGCGACTTTTCCGATGTAACTTAGACGTCGGAAATCCTCGCGCTCATGGATGTTTGACAAATGTAGTTCAAGGGTTGGGATTTCGACGCTGGAAATGGCATCCATCAGGGCAATGGAAGTATGCGTATACGCACCGGCATTAATGATAATACCATCAAACACACCACGCGCGTCATGGATCCAGTCTATCAGGACACCCTCGTGGTTGGATTGCCGCATTTCCATGCTGACCTGAAGCTCAGAGGCTTTTTTCTGGCACAGGGCCTCGATGTAGCGCAAGGTTGTCGTGCCATAGACTTCGGGTTGGCGTGTGCCAAGAAGGTTTAGGTTCGGACCGTTCAGAATCAAAATAGACGTCATTTTATGCCTCGGATGTTGCTGGCAACAGATAGAAACGATCAGGCTGGGTTTGTCGAGAGAGGATGCTAGGGCGTAGACCTATAAACGGAATTGTGATTCAAGGTATGAAACAGGGAGAATTTCATGTCTGGGACATTTTGGTTAACGCAAGAACAATTCAATAACATCAAGCCACTACTGCCGAACAAACCGCGTGGTGTGCCACGGGTTGATGATCGAAAAGTCTTGTC
>JAJRPO010000047.1 GCA_024280735.1 Alphaproteobacteria bacterium
AGGTTATTAATTGAATGATGCGGGCGTAGCTCAGGGGGAGAGCACTGCCAAAGCAACGCTTTGCGCACCTTGCCAAGTATTTATTTGATTTTTTGCAAGCCAACAAAGGCCACGAGGAGAATCGTTCACATTTGTAAGTGTGAACACGTGTGAACGTTATTGAAATTATGGGGATTTTCATTTATAAGGAACCGCGTAAGCGGTTGACCTTATTGATCCAATTGGAGCGGGCGAAGAGATTCGAACTCTCGACCCTAACCTTGGCAAGGTTATGCTCTACCCCTGAGCTACGCCCGCATCCATTGGATGAGTTGCCTTATACTTGCCTGTTCACGCGCCGCAAGGGGAAAAACGGCGGGAAGTGAAAATTATTCCGGCAGGGCGTCGCGCTTGGGGGTGGTGTCGTGCTGAGCGAGCTGGAACTCTTCGGAATGGGCCACGATGGTGTTCTCCAGCAACAATATCAGCCCGTAAGCGGCGGGTTCGGCCACAGACATCGAGACATCGCCGCCTTTCAGTACCAGCGGGGTCTGGTGGCAGGTACTTTTGAACATCGAAAACGGCTGTCCCTGAATAGAGCCGGATATCGTGCGGTGGACATGGCCGCTGAACAGGTGAGTCGGACCGGAATAATCGGCGAGTCTTGTCAGCAGATCAGCGCCGTTCAGCAAAGGGATTGCGTCCATCTCCTCGATGCCAGTGGGAAAGGCCGGGTGATGGGTGAAAACACTCAGGCGGCGGTTGTTGCTGTTGGCTAAGGTCTGCTCGAGCCAGGCCATGCGATCGTCGCACAGCAATCCGGCGTGGTAGTCGTTGCGAAAAGGCGGGCCATCCAGCGTGTCCAGCATAACCAGACGATCATCCCCTATATCGACAATGGATTGCAGGTGGCCCTGCGCGGTGGTGGGCAGATCCGGGAAAACGCTGGCCAGATTAGTACGGTTATCGTGGTTGCCGGGAATCAGGGACCAAGGCAAGGGCGCGCGGTCAAGAACCTGTTTAAGGCGTTGATATTCTGCCGTTTTTCCAGAATTTGCCAAGTCGCCCATCAGGACCATATGGCTGGCGTCCGGGTGGCTGTCTGTGGCGTGGGCCATGGCTTGTTCAAACTGAGAAAAGGGATCAAGGCCGATGATGGTTTCCGCAGGCCCACGCATATGGATATCGGAAAACGCCAGTATTTTCTTCATAAAAGTTTCCTTTTGACGAGTGTTTTGACGGGGGTGTCAAAAGGAGTTTTTGCGCAGGATAAGCGGCTATTCTATACGTTTGCGGCCAAAAAACCGATTCAGATGTCGTTTTTGGCGCCTTGGCCGGCTAAAAATCCGATTTGCCATCGCCGGTATTCAGCGACACGAGTCTTGCGGATTTCGGGGTTTTCTTGCTCCCGCTTTGGCCGGCTAAAAAAATGCGCAGCGCATTTGGTGCAAAATTCTAGGCCCGCTTTCTATGGCGGACCTAAATCGCATCCTTCACTTGTTGGCCGCTGTAAATTAATTGGTTGCCCGTTCAATTTACAATGCTTGCCGTCTAAAGTTACGCCTCAAATTCGACCAGTAAATCCTTGGCGTCAACCTGTGAACCGGCAGGGGCATGGACGGCTTTGATAACACCGTCTTTTTCGGCGTGGATACCGGTTTCCATTTTCATCGCTTCAATGGTCAACAGCATGTCACCCGCCGCTACTTTCTGTCCGGCAGTCACCACCACAGATGAAATTACGCCGGGCATCGGTGCCCCGATATGATTGTCATTCCCCGCATCAGCCTTGGGCCGTTTGGCGCTGGAGGCGACGACTTTACGGTTGGTGACACGAATGGTACGCGGCTGGCCGTTCAGTTCAAAGAACACCCGTGCTTCGCCGTTTTCATCGGTATCCCCCACCGCTTGCAGGCGGATTTCCAACCGTTTTCCGGGGTCAATCTCTGCTGAAATTTGTTCACCTGGGGACATGCCGTAGAAAAATGTGTGGGTTGGAAGGGTGCGCACGGGGCCATAGCTGCGGTGCCGCCCCATGTAATCGAGGAACACCTTTGGATACATCAAATAACCGTTCAGATCCTCGTTATCTATCTTGAACCCGTTGAGCTGTTTGGACAGTTCGGCCCGCTCTGCCTCCAGATCAACTGCTTGCATGTGGGCACCGGGGCGGGTGGTGGCGGGTGTGTCGCCTTTCAATACCTTGGCCTGAAACGCTGGCGGGAAGCCGCCAGGGGGTTGCCCCAGATTTCCGCGCATCATATCGACCACTGAATCAGGGAAGGCCACGTCAATTTTTGGGTCCTCGACCTCGGCCCGTGTCAGGTTCTGCGTCACCATCATCAGCGCCATGTCACCCACCACTTTGGACGACGGCGTCACTTTGACGATGTCGCCAAACATCTGGTTCACATCCGCATAGGTTTGCGCCACCTCATGCCAGCGATCTTCCAAGCCCATGGAACGCGCTTGCGCCTTGAGGTTTGTGAACTGCCCGCCCGGCATTTCGTGCAGGTAAACCTCAGAAGCGGGGGCCGCGATGCCGCTCTCAAATGCGGTATATTGCGCCCGCACCCCTTCCCAATAATCCGAAACTTCGCGCACCGCTTTGATGTCAATGCCAGTGTCGCGCTCCGTATGGGCCAATGCCTCGACAATCGACCCCAAACAGGGCTGCGAAGTGCCGCCCGAAAACGCATCCATCGCCACATCAACCGCATCAACACCGGCCTCGGATGCCGCCAAAATGGTCGCGCCCGCGATGCCGGATGTGTCATGGGTGTGAAAATGGATTGGCAGGCCGACCTCCTCCCTCAAAGCTTTTATCAGCACCTTGGCCGCGGCTGGTTTCAACAGCCCCGCCATGTCTTTTAGGCCAATCAGATGGGCACCCGCCGCCTTCAGCTCTTTCCCCATGTTTGTGTAGTACTTCAGGTCATACTTCGCCCGGTCAGGGTTCAAAATGTCGCCTGTGTAACAGATAGTCCCCTCGCAAATTTTGCCGCTTTCCACCACGGCGTCCATTGCCACGCGCATGTTTTCAACCCAGTTCAGGCTGTCAAATACGCGGAAAACATCAACGCCGCTGCTGGCTGCTTGGCGGACAAATTCCTGCACCACATTATCGGGATAATTGGTATAGCCCACGCCGTTGCTGGCGCGCAGCAACATTTGCGTCATCACGTTGGGCATGTGGACGCGCAGATCACGCAGGCGTTGCCACGGGCATTCCTGCAAGAACCGATACGCCACATCAAAGGTTGCGCCCCCCCAGCATTCCATACTGAACAATTGCGGCAGGTTATGGGAATAGGCCTCGGCCACATTAATCATATCCAGCGAGCGCATTCTGGTCGCCAACAGCGATTGATGGCCGTCGCGCATGGTCGTGTCGGTCAGCAGCAGTTGTTTTTGCGCCGCCATCCAATCCATCACCGCAGCCGGGCCTTTTTCGTCCAGCAAATTGCGGGTGCCCTTGGCGGGTGCCTCTGCCCAATTCACGGGCGGCATCGGTGCTTTGATGCCGGCAACGGGTTTTGGCCGCCCCTCCACATCCGGATGACCATTCACTGTAATATCTGCCACATAGGTCAGAATTTTGGTTGCTCGATCGCGGCGTTTCTTGAACCGGAACAGCTCTGGTGTGGAGTCGATAAACTTGGTCGTATAGGTGTTATCCAGAAAGGTTTCATGTTTCAGCAGATTTTCCACAAAGGCAATATTGGTTGACACGCCGCGAATACGAAACTCGCGCAAGGCACGGTCCATCCGCGCGATTGCCTGGTTCGGTGTCGGTGCCCAAGCGGTGACTTTTTCCAGCAAGCTGTCGTAGAACCGTGTAATCACTGCCCCAGAATAGGCGGTTCCGCCATCAAGGCGAATACCCATACCCGTTGCAGCACGGTACGCGGTGATGCGGCCATAATCGGGGATAAAGTTATTTTGCGGGTCTTCGGTTGTGACCCGACATTGAATCGCGTGGCCGTGCAATTGTACATCATCCTGCGTGGCAACCCCCGTGGCATCGGCCAGCGTTTTACCCTCGGCAATCAGAATTTGTGCGCGCACAATGTCAATTCCGGTCACTTCTTCTGTCACCGTATGCTCGACCTGAACCCGTGGATTAACTTCGATGAAGAAGAACTGTTCCGTGTCCATATCCATCAGAAATTCGACGGTTCCGGCGCATTCATAACCCACATGGGCGCAAATTTTCTTACCCAAATCGCACAGTTCTTGCCGTTGTTCGGCGGATAAATAGGGTGCAGGTGCGCGTTCTACAACCTTTTGGTTGCGGCGTTGAACCGAGCAGTCCCGCTCCCACAAATGATAAATCTCGCCGTGGCTGTCGCCCAGTATCTGCACTTCAACATGGCGCGCGCGCTGCACCAGCCGTTCCAGAAACCCCTCGTCATTGCCAAACGCTGCCTTGGCCTCGCGGCGGCCTTCCAGCACTTTCTCTTCCAGCTCTTCGGGTGACATGATGGCGCGCATACCACGCCCACCGCCGCCCCAGCTGGCCTTGAGCATGAATGGGTAGCCAACCTTCGCCGCCATGCGGTGAACTTCGTCCATATCGTCCGGTAAAACCGCCGTGGCCGGAACCACCGGAACCCCCGCCTCAATTGCCACCTGCCGCGCGCTGGCCTTGTCACCCAATTGGCGCATGGTCTTGGCTTTTGGTCCGATGAATACCAAACCGGCCTCGGTGCAGGCATCGACAAAATCCGGATTTTCCGACAGCAACCCATAGCCCGGATGCACCGCATCAGCGCCCGACATTTTGGCAACCCGAATGATTCCCTCGATGCTCAGATACGCCTCCACCGGCCCCATACCTTCGCCGATCAAATAGGCCTCATCCGCCTTAAACCGGTGCAAGCCCAGCTTGTCCTCCTCGGCGTAAATTGCGACGGTCCGCTTGGACATCTCATTCGCCGCGCGCATGATACGGATGGCGATTTCACCGCGATTGGCTATCAGAATTTTCGAGAAGATCTTCATGGGCTGGTTTCCCTAATAAGGCTCATTTCGTATGCGCCTTGTATGCGCTGTTACATTTGGACACAATTGGCATTTGTGGGTATCCGGCTGCGACTGTTTCGGAGGTTCTTGCGTCAATCTCGGTAAATTAAGGAACATATTGCGAACATGCCTTTATCTCGATATCGCAACCCGTTAGGTTGATCCAATGAATGACTGGAATGAATCTGACGCCTTTGAGGCCGCTGTACCCTTGTCTCGCCAAGCCATGGGCGCGCGGGCGACTCCCTATATGGAGGGCTTAAATCCGGCGCAACGCACCGCTGTTGAAACACTGGACGGGCCGGTTTTGATGTTGGCAGGGGCGGGCACCGGCAAGACCAAAGCGTTAACAACCCGCATCGCCCATCTGTTGATGACAGGGCGGGCGCAACCCAATGAAATTCTGGCGGTGACCTTCACCAACAAGGCCGCGCGCGAGATGAAAAACCGCGTTGGCAGTCTGCTGGGGGAGATGGTCGAGGGAATGCCCTGGCTTGGTACTTTCCACTCGCTCTGTGTCAAAATTCTGCGTCACCACGCGGAACTGGTCGGCCTCAAATCCAATTTTACCATTCTGGATACTGACGATCAAATCAGGTTGCTGAAGCAACTCGTTCGCGCCGATCACATTGATGAAAAACGCTGGCCGCCCCGCCTGCTGGCCGGCCTGATCGATGGTTGGAAAAACCGTGCATTGACGCCGGAAAATGTACCTGCGGCGGATGCCTCGGCGTTCAACCACAAGGGCACGGATTTATACGAGGCGTATCAAATGCGCCTGCGGGCATTGAACGCCTGTGACTTTGGCGATTTGTTGCTGCACGTCGTTGTAATCTTTCAGAAATACCCCGAAGTTCTGCAAAAATATCAGCGCTGGTTCCGCTATATTCTGGTGGACGAATACCAAGATACCAACGTCGCCCAATACCTGTGGCTGCGTCTGTTGGCAGCAGATCACAAGAACATCTGTTGCGTTGGGGATGATGACCAATCTATCTATGGCTGGCGCGGGGCGGAAGTAGGAAACATCCTGCGATTCGAGCAAGATTTCCCCGGGGCGACGGTGGTAAAGCTGGAACAAAACTATCGCTCCACCCCACATATTCTGGCTGCGGCCTCCGGTGTTATCAATGGCAATGAAAACCGTCTTGGCAAAACCCTGTGGACTGACCGGACGGAGGGCGAAAAGGTTCGCCTGATTGGCCATTGGGACGGCGAGGAAGAAGCCCGCTCCATTGGCGAGGAAATCGATAATCTGCAACGCGGCACCCGTGGGCTGGATAAAATCAGCCCCGAAAGCATGGCGATTCTGGTGCGCGCCAGCCACCAAATGCGCGCGTTTGAGGATCGTTTCTTAACCATTGGTCTGCCGTACCGCGTTATCGGCGGGCCGCGATTCTATGAACGGATGGAAATCCGTGACGCCATGGCCTATTTCCGCGTCGCTGTGTCAAATGACGACGGGCTTGCGTTTGAACGCATCGTCAACACTCCCAAACGTGGCATTGGCGACAAAGCCCAGCAAACGATTAACCTAAAAGCCCGCGAACACGGGGTTTCCATGTTGGAAGGCGCGCGTATTTTGGTGAGTGAGGGCGGTTTACCCAAGCGCGCCCTTGGAACCCTCAAAACTCTGCTCGACGGATTTGACCGCTGGTCCACCCTGATTCGCGACGACAAAATCAACCACGTGGAAATCGCCCAACAAATACTCGAGGAATCGGGATATACCGACCACTGGCGCACCGACAAAACGCCAGAGGGTCCGGGGCGGCTGGAAAACCTCAAGGAATTGGTCAAAGCGTTAGAGCCGTTTGAGAACCTGCAAGGTTTCCTCGAACACATCAGTCTGATTATGGAAAATGAGCAAGAAGACCAGACGGAAAAAGTGTCTATCATGACCCTGCACGCCGCTAAGGGATTGGAATTCCCCGTTGTTTTCCTGCCGGGTTGGGAGGATGGACTGTTCCCCTCGCAGCGTTCAATGGATGAAACCGGCCTCAAAGGCGTCGAGGAAGAACGCCGCCTTGCCTATGTCGGCATCACCCGCGCCGAAGCCCATTGCACCATCAGTTTTGCCGCCAACCGATTGATATTTGGCCAATGGCAATCCAGCCTGCCGTCGCGTTTTATCGACGAATTGCCAAGCGAACACGTCGAGGTCCTGACGCCGCCCGGCCTTTATGGCGGCGGATACGGTGCTGCGGCCCCAAGCGGCGAATCGGAAATGGACAGCCGCGTTGCCCGCGCCGATGCCTATAACTCGCCCGGTTGGAAACGCATGCAGGCCCGCAGTGCGCGCCGTGGCGTAGGGAAACCGACGGAGGTCAAGAATATCGTGATTGACGCCCAAGCCGTCAGTAGTTTTGGCCTTGGGGATCGCGTATTTCACCAGAAATTCGGCTATGGCGCTGTGATTGGCATTGAGGGTGACAAGCTGGAAATTGCCTTTGAAAAGGCAGGCACCAAAAAGGTTATTGCCAGCTTTGTCTCTGGTGCCAGTGAAATTCCATTCTGACATAAAAAAAACGACGGTGCCTGGGAGGAGACACCGCCGTTCTTTGCATCATGTCGGGGGGAGGACCCAACAATCAGTAACTTGTTGAGGCGTTTCGCCTTATACTCCGTAAACAGCTTTGTGCGCTGCTGCGCGGATGCCGCCATAGGACATGCCCAGATCGGCCAGCTCCAAACGGGACAGGCCGCGCAGTTCGGAAACTGTTTTGCGGAACATGTACGCTTTGATTGCGCTGTCTTTGATTTCAGTGAAAACAGTCGCAACGACGTGTGCTGCGTTTGCTGTGAAAGTGATGTTGGTTACGTTAGCCATCGTTCTAGTCCTCTGTAGGAGTGTTTGTTTTCTTGAAGCTGTATTTAGGGGTTTTACCCAAAGGTACCAGAGCAAGAATGGGCATCCCCGCCATGCGCCTGACGCATGGCTTGTGGCGCAGAAAAAAACGGCGGCACGTTAGGGGGAACGCGCCGCCGTTCTGGCATCGGTCTGCTGGAAAATAAGGGAATTTCCAGTAAACGCGATTATTCGGGCGCTTGGCCGTAAACGCATTCATGGGCAATTCGGTTGATTTCGCAGCGACTAACGCCGAAATCCGCCAGCTCGCGCGGTGACATACTTTGCATTTCGGCCAAGGTAATCCTGAACATCCGATAGCGCGTATAACGCTGCCAAAGTGTGCTGGCCGTGGCCGCAAGAGTTTGACTCAGCGAGGCGAGTGTTGTTGTGTTTGTGCTCATTACAGACATGATATGTTATCCGGCATAGGTTTTCTGGTTGGTTGATACTGTATCTAGTTTCGTTTTCACGGACGAGTAGGCCTGATCACGCAAACCTGATATGCGCCAATTGCATGGTGGAAATTTGCAAATGGCAATAAAAAACGGCGGTGCAAGGGAGGGCGCACCGCCGTTCTATCAGAGAGTGGTAAGGCTCAGGGAGGAGAGGCCCACCGCTCAATCTGGAGCAACGATTTCATTTACATGTCTTCGCTGCTGTTGAAGGTGAACATACAGGCGGATGCAAAAACGACTATAGACAAGAAAGCAATTCCGCTATGCGGTGGATGCATATCTAAAGGTTAAGGCATCACAGCACATTTGGCCCCGTTGGCCGACGGGCAAAATAACTGCTGCCCGTCAATTGCAAATGCAGCAATAAGGGATTGCCCCCGCTCTGACGTGATCCAATCGGTTAAAACACCTGCCAAATCCGCCTGGACATGCGGGTGTTTGGCCGGATTGACCGTGATAATGCTGTAGGGGTTGAACAGTACCGGATCCCCCTCAAACAACAAAACCAGATTGTTCTTGTTGTTAAATGACAACCAAGTCCCTCGGTCCGTTAGTACATAACCTTCGACAGCTACCGCCATATTCAGCGCCGCCCCCATACCCGCCCCGATCTCGCGATACCAGGGGCCTTTGGGCGTCACTCCGGCGCTCTGCCAGATTTCCAACTCTTTGAAATATGTACCGCTTTCGTCGCCGCGCGAAATAAACAACGCATTGTTTTTGCGCAAGCGTAGCAAAGCATCCCCTGCGGATTTCGCAGTGGCAACGCCGGCCGAATCCCCCTTCGGCCCGACAATCACAAAATCATTCACCATCACGTCGCGGCGGTTCAGGCCGTAACCCTCACTGATAAATAATTCTTCCGAGGGGCGGTGATGCACAATCAAAGCATCCGCATCGCCGTTGCGCGCAATCCGCAAGGCCTGTCCTGTGCCCACCGCGACAACATGCACAGCGATTCCAGTATCGGCAGTGAAAACAGGCAGCAGGTAATCATAGAGGCCGGAGTTCTGTGTCGAAGTGGTAGAGGCAAGGATCAGCTTTTGCCCCTGCGCCACACTCAGGGGCGCAAATAAACACAGCGCAGCCAGCAGCAAGAACCTCATTCCAGCCGCCCTGCAAGATAGGCCCGCGCTGTCGCGGATTTCGGGTTTTCAAAGAACTCAGGGGCAGGACCCTTCTCGACCAATTGGCCACCCGAAAAGAATAACACATGATCCGCAAGGCGGCGGGCTTGGCCTATGTCGTGCATCACCATCAGCACAGGCACCCCGGCATCAACCGTTCGGCGCACCATCATTTCCAATTCCTTTGACGCGGCAGGATCCAGCCCCGCCGACGGTTCATCCATCAAAACCAATTTTGGCGCGCCAACCAAAGCCCGCGCCAAGGCCATGCGCCGCTGCTCGCCCCCTGACAGGGCCGCAGCAGGGGTGGCCGCCTTATCCGTCAGGCGCGCTTGTCCAAGGCTCTCGGTAACCCGTTGCGCACGCTCCCTGCGGGTAACCCCTTGCGCCTGTAGGGCGAAGGCCACGTTTTCAAATACCGAGCGACGCAACACGGCGACCTGTTGCGCCATGAAACCGCGCTGTTTGCGGGACTGCTCTGCCTGTGTGCCGTCCCATAAAACCTGACCTACGGCACCTTCCAATGTGCCGTGGCACAGGCTTAAAAACAGCGACTTACCGGCGCCGTTTGGCCCCAACACTGCAATTATTCCCTTACAGTCAAGTTGCAAGTCAATCGGTCCCAACAGCACCTTGCCTTCAACAGAAAACCCGCCCTGTGTGATTTGTAAATCCGCCATCACCGCACCGCCTGATATTTGCTGCCAATACGTGCCAGCGTTTGGGTGACAATGTTAATACTCAGCGCAATCGACAGCAGGATAACCCCCAACGCTAGCGCCAGTTGCAGGTTGCCTTTAGATGTTTCCAGCGCAATCGTGGTGGTCATTACGCGCGTCACGCCGTTGATATTTCCCCCGACGATAATCACCGCGCCGACCTCGGCCAGCGCACGGCCAAACCCGGCCAGAACCGCCACTGAAACCACAAACCGCGCGTCCCAGATCAGCGTGCGAACCTGCAAGCCACGACCGACATCCAGCGCCGCAAACAGCCCCTTATAGTCGCGCTGCAAAGGATTGATTGCCTCATAGGTCAGCGACAACAATATCGGAAATACCAGCACGGTTTGGGCGATCACCATGGCGCCGGGGGTGAACAGCAAACCGAGCGGTCCCAGCGGGCCAGAGCGCGACAACATCAGATAAACCGCGAGGCCGACAACCACCGGCGGCAGGGCCATCAGGGAGGTGGATAACACCAGAATAATCCGTTTGCCCGCAAAATCCCGCGCCGACAGGAACGCTGCTAATGGTATCGCAAACAACGCGGCAATCAGTGTCGCCGACAAGCTTACCCGCAGTGACAGCCCCACAACACGCCACAAATCGGCGTCGCCGCTGGTGATCAATGCCAATGCTGTTGCGAGTATTTCCATGCCTGCTGCTATTTGTCCGCTCTGTTGCCTCTTGCACTTTATCCCTTACCTGCCAAATTAGGGCAACCGAATTACTCAGGAAATATCAAAATGACCGTGACCCGCGACAATGTGCTTGATGCTCTCCGTGTACTAAAGCTGCCTGACGGGCGCGATATCGTGCAGGCCGACTATGTGCGCGCCCTCTCGATTGAGGGCGGGGCCGTGCGATTCGTACTCGAAGTGGACCCCAAAGACGGCAAGATGATGGAGCCGGTCCGCCAAGCCGCCGAAAAGATCGTGTCAGAACTGGCAGATGTCACCAGCGCCAGCGTGATGCTGACCGCCCATTCGGCAACGCCACAAAAAGCCCCGCCAAACCTGAAAATAGGCGGTCACGGCAAACCTGCACCAGATAACGCGCCTATCCCTGGCGTTGATCGTATTCTGGCGATTGCATCCGGCAAAGGCGGCGTTGGTAAATCCACTGTGTCCAGCAATCTGGCCGTTGCCTTGGCCAAACAGGGCCGCCGCGTCGGCCTGCTTGATGCAGACATCTACGGCCCCTCGCAGCCGCGCATGATGGGGGTGAGCAAACGCCCCGCGTCACCTGATGGCAAAACCATCATTCCACTGCAAAACCACGGCGTTACCATCATGTCCCTTGGTCTGATGCTGCGCGACGACGAGCCGGTGATCTGGCGCGGTCCGATGCTGATTGGCGCGTTGCAACAAATGCTGGGGCAGGTGCAATGGGGTGAGCTGGACGTGCTGATCGTTGATCTGCCGCCGGGCACGGGCGATGTACAGCTGACATTGGCGCAAAAGGCCGATGTAACCGGGGCCGTTATCGTGTCCACTCCGCAAGACGTGGCCTTGCTGGATGCGCGCAAAGCCATTGGCATGTTCGCCAAAACCAAAACCCCCGTGGTCGGCATGATTGAAAACATGTCCTATTATGTCTGCCCGGAATGTGGGGACGAGGCGCATATCTTTGGCCATGGCGGCGCTGCGTCCGAGGCCGAGAAACTGGGCATCCCGTTCTTGGGCGATATACCCTTGAACCTTGATGTGCGCCTCGCTGGTGACAGCGGCACGCCGATTGCGGTTGGCGAGGGCAAGATTTCTGATGCTTACGCCAAAATCGCTGCAAAACTGGTGGCAGAGGGACTCGCCTGATTCTGTTGTTAAAAGGAGCGCCCAAGGGCGCAAGCCTATAAGCTGGGGCAAAAGCCCCAGCGATTGCCGCCTAACTGCACCTATCGGCAAACTTGCAGCGGCTTTGGTCTTGACTCGGGTTCTAACGGGTGTAGAAGGCAAATTCAGAATTCAAGGTTGCGAATGCGGCCTATTGTAAGACAACGCGGATCACCGCTGAGGAGATAACAAATGGCGAAGCCAACCACCGTTAAAATCCGCCTGAACTCGACAGCGGGCACTGGGCACTTTTATGTGACCAAGAAAAATGCACGCACCATGACCGAGAAGATGGTGAAAAACAAATATGACCCGGTTGTGCGCAAGCACGTCGAGTATAAAGAAGGCAAGATCAAGTAAGATCGCCAGTCTTTGAAGTTAGGAAAGCCGCGACTGGATCGCGGCTTTTTTGATTCTAGATCAACAAACCAACCGCCACTGCGATAATTGCCATTGTTTGGGCGATCAACGTCAGCAGCATGCCATAAAACCGAAACCGGAAATTGGTGCCGTGGATGGCGAAATAAACCCCGTGCATCACCCGCCCGACAATCAATACCGCTGCGATCGCCATGACGATGATTGCGGGTTGCAACAGCTCGGCCAGCCCCAACATTAGCAAGGCAATCGGAATCTGCTCTGCTGCATTGGCCTGGCCGCGGATTTTCTTCAGGACCACGCGGTCATCGTTGTCGCCCAGCAGGATGTGATCCTTGCGCCGCGCGCCGACGACCCGAAAGGTCAACCATAGAAATAGCGTTGCCAGAATTACGGCGCTCCATGCGGTTATCGGAATTGGAATATCGGTCATTTGTTAGCTCCCTTAGCCCTCTGATCAGTCAAAGGATAAGTCGGTGCCGCCAAAAGCAAAAGGCCGGAACTGGGTGTCCGGCCTTTCAAAATCAAAGTGACGTGGCGTTTACGGTGTTTCGGCCCCCTTTAAAGGGGCCAATTTGATCCGTTGTCGAATCGAAACGCCCTATTTTCCTATTCGCGGTTACCGAACAAGTGTAGCAAGAACATGAACATGTTGATAAAGTCGAGATACAGGCTCAACGCGCCCATGATCGCAGCTTTGCCGATCATTTCATCCTGACCTGTGCCCGCCATTTCCAGATAAATCGTTTTGATTTTTTGCGTGTCATAGGCGGTGAGGCCTGCAAAGATCAACACGCCGATGGCCGAGATCGCAAACATCAGGGCAGGGGATGCCAGCCAGATATTCACGATAGAGGCGACGATCAACCCGACAACGCCCATCATCAAAAAGCTGCCCATGGCGCTCAGGTTACGTTTGGTGGTGTAACCATAAAGGCTGAGTGATGCAAAAGCGATGGAGGTGATCAGGAAAATCTGGATGATCGAATAGCCGGTGTAGACCAAAAAGATCGAGCTAAGCGACAGGCCCATTACAGCGGCAAAGCCGTAGAAAACCAATTGTGCCGCGCTTGCTGACAACTTGTTAATCCCAGCGCTGAGGCCGAAAACAAAGGCCAAGGGCGCAAACATGATCACCCATTTCAGTGGTGTGAAGTAGATGGTGTTGCCAAGGCTGGTCAGCAACTTGCCGTTTGCCATCTGGATAACTGCTTGCGATGGGTCTGTTGTGACAGCCAGCCCGGCAATTGCCCAAGCGGCCAAAGCCGTGATCAACATGCCCACGGACATTGTGCCGTAGACTTTGCTCATATGGGCGCGTAGGCCTGCATCGATGTCGGCGGCGCTGACACCCGCAGCGCTGCGGCGGATTGTCTGTTGTTGGGCCATCAAAATTCTCCTCAAAAGGCACAAAAGGGTCGCTACAACGTATTGCAACGGGTTCAATAGGTTATATTGGGTATTTTTGCCGGATTTTCAAGAAAATAACACAAAAAATCCCACTGAATATAGGATCATTCAGCGGGATTCCTCTGGGATGAGAGGTATTTAACGGTGCCAATGGGCCGGCGCATCCCAAGCGGGTCGTTTGGATTCGTTTCGCGCTTCCGTGCGGCTGACACCAATGTCGTCCAGCGCCGTGTCGCTCAATCCCGTCAGGGCGCGGCGTTGGCGGAACAGAGCAAAGCCGTTCATGATGCGTGAAATCAGTGAAACGCCTTTGGGGGCGGCCATACGGGTGTGTGAGAGTGCTTTAGTCATCGGGTTTCCTTTCAGTATATGGAATGTGTTTCGCTCAACACATCAATTTCCTTGATTCGTTTCTGCCAGATTGTTATACATAATAAAAATGAATGATTGTGACTTATAGCATCAAGGAAATTGATATGACCCGAAATCTTGACCTCACCGCCCTGCGTTCCTTTGTGACAGTGGCCGAAACCGGCGGCGTCACCCGTGCCGCAGGGCAATTGCACCTGACCCAATCCGCCGTCTCCATGCAGCTCAAACGTCTGGAACAGGCCTTGGGCCAAACCCTGCTCGATCGCTCCAACCGCAGTATTTCACTGACGGCTCAGGGGGAGTTGCTGCTCAGCTATGGCCGCCGCCTGTTGGCCCTGAATGACGAAGTCTGGAGCAGGATGACCAATCAGGTCTATGAGGGCGAGCTGGTTTTCGGCGTACCGCATGACATTATCTACCCCCATATTCCGGGCGTGCTGAAGAAATTCACCGCCGCTTATCCGCGGGTGAAACTGCAACTTGTGTCCTCTTTCACCAAAGATCTCAAGGCGCAGTTTGCGGCGGGGGACGTGGACATCATCCTGACCACTGAAAATACCACACCGGAGGACGCGATCAACCTTGCCTCCGCCGAATTTGTTTGGCTTGGGGCGCCTGGCGGCATCGCCTGGAAAACCCGCCCCCTGCGCTTGGCCTATGAAACAAACTGCTTGTTCCGCCCCGTTGCTCAAAAGGCGTTGGATGATGTGGGTATTCCTTGGGAAATGGTCGTCGAATCCAATTCGACAATGACCATCGAGGCCAGCCTGAGCGCCGATATGGCGGTGCATTCCCGCCTACGCGGCACCCAACCCTATCTCGAAGAAGTCCCCCACAAAGGCGAGTTGCCCAAACTGCCGGATATGCAAATAAACATGATGGTCGCCCCCAAGGCAAATGCCCCGTTGGCGCATCATTTGGCAGAGATGGTGCGGGCGGCCTATTGCTGTGACGCCAGCGACACCCGCCGCTTGGCTATTGTTTGACTTTTACAACCAATGTTTTGGATCAACCGTTTCCGGCTGGCTCACATTCACCGGGTCTAGCGGGGCAAACTGCGCCTGAACTGCCCGCGAGACGCCCGCCAGATCAAACAACCCCTGACCAAAGTGTCCTGAGGCCCGATCCTGTTCAAACGACAATATTCGCAAATGCCCCGCCCCGACAGCCTCCGTCAGCCGAACCAAAAACGCGTCCCAGTTTTCCGGCAGCCCGTGCCGTTTCTTAAACTGCTTCGGCGCAAATGCCCGATCCGGCGCATGGCGGAACCTGTAGCGGTACACCGAGCGCAGCCATTCGCCATAATTGCGTCGGTAAAAAACAAATTGAAAGGGTGCGTTTGCTTGCTCAAAGCCTTGCATTATTGCGGGCATAATAACTTCGGCAAAAGGATACAGCCCCGTAATCCCCGCTCGGCTTGGCAAAGGTCCCATCAAATCCTCGCTGCTGATCAAGGTATTCTCGGCTTCCGCAAAAATCTTTCCCAGCAGCCTGCTGCGTTCGCGTATCGTTGCAGCCGCGCCAATAGCACTCGGGCGTGTGCGTATCGGATGGATTGCCTCGACCAAGGAAAATAGCGGTAAATCTTTCTGAACTACCGTCTGAAACTGCGGCCCCAACAACGCACGGTTCTGCACCATGCGCCGCTGGATAAAACTGCTGCCGGTTTTATGCGGCCCCATGTGGATCGTCAGCATCAGCCGCCCGTGATCTGCACAACAACCTTGCCTGTGGCTTTGCGCGTACGCAATAAATCCAAGGCCTCGTTGGCCTGTTCCATCGGCAAGCTGTGGCTGACATGGGGGTGTAATTTGCCCTCGTCGTACCAAGCCAACAGCTTGGCAAAGCTATCGCTCAGAATTTTGGGGTTGGTCTTGGCATAGCCGCCCCAATAATAGCCAATCACTGTCAGGTTTTTCACCAGAATAATATTGGCCGGAATATTCGGGATGTCACCGCTGGCAAATCCCAGCGGTATCACGCGCCCATCAGGATTGGTCGCCCGCAGGGCCGCCTTGAACTGCTCCCCCCCTACCGGATCATAAACCACATCGGCCCCGCCCAGCGATTTCACCACTTCGCGTATGTCCTGTGTTTCGGAATCAATCAAATGATCCGCACCCACAGCTTTGGCAATCGCCAGCTTCTCTGCCCCGCGTGCGCAGGCAATCACCTCGGCACCCATCAGCTTGCCTAATTCCACTGCCGTCAGGCCAATACCGCCCGTCGCGCCCAAAACCAACAGCCGCTCTGCGGGCTGCAATCGCGCACGATATTCCAGCGCCACATGGCTGGTGCCATAGGCAATCGGAAAGGCCGCCGCCTGCTCAAAGTCCATTGTGTCCGGTATCGGCAGGCAAATCGCAGCGTGCAGCGCGATATACTCCGACAGCCCGCCTTTGCCGCAATAAGACACTACCCGCTGCCCAACGTGCAGGGACGTAACCCCCGCGCCTAACGCTTCAATCGTACCGCTCACTTCCATCCCGGGGGAAAACGGCAGCGGTGGTTTTTCCTGATAGGTGCCCTTGATCAGCAGCATATCGGCAAAGTTCAGGGCACAGGCGGCGATCCGGATCAGAACCTCCCCGTCGTTCGGCACGGGTCTTTCCACTTCGCACAGCTGTAACGGTTGTCCATATTCTGTAACCTGCATCGCGCGCATATCATTTTCCTTTAAGAGTGTTGTCAAAGGTATGAATTGCGAAATCCTTTTTGGCAACGCAAGTTTTAGCCAAAATTAGGTGTCGCAAAAGCGACACTCTGAATGCTAAAAGCGACCACTTGACCAAATACACATTCCGCATTATGCAAGTGTTTTGTGTTAAACCCTAAGGAGAGTCGCAAAATGCAATAATCCTCGACAGTCGCCTATCGGTTGAGTAATGCAGGAAGCGCATAACTTTCTGCGCAAGTTTTTCTCAACGCATAAAGGCGTTGAAAACATGAGATAATTCATAGGGTTGAGAGGATTACGTTAGGTAATGCAGTTTTTTTGGCACCAACTTGGCTAGTTGGCACGAAAATTGCTACATTACTAATAGGAGATTGGTTATTAACTAGGAGCAACAACTATGAAACACCCAGTAGACCTGCACGTGGGAAAACGTGTCCGCCACCGCCGTTGGATGAAAGGCGTAACCCAACAGCAGTTAGGCGAAAGTGTTGGAATTAAGTTTCAGCAAATTCAAAAATATGAAACCGGTATGAACCGCGTCAGCGCGTCGCGGCTTTGGGACATTGCCGAGGCGCTAGATGTCCCTGTCAATTTCTTCTTTGAGGGTTTTGACGAGGAAACCGGCGAATCTATCAGCCCAGCGGTGAACAACGCCTCAACACCTGGCGATTTATTGGCTGATAAAGAAGCGTTGGAATTGGTGCGCTCGTATTATTCCATCCCCGAAAGCCAGCGTCGCAAATTGTTCGATCTGGCCCGTGTTTTGGGCGATGTCGCCTAAACCAAGCTGGCCTTGACCGCTTGGCACAGGTATGAAATCCCCGACGCAGGCAATCTGCATCGGGGATTTTTTTATGACCATTTCACCACAGCTACAAACTGACCTGTTGGCAACAGCCCACGCGCTGGCGGATGTTGCCCGCCCGATCGCACTGCGCTATTTCCGGGGTGCCGGCCTGAATGTTGACAACAAACTGTCCGAGGGCTTTGACCCCGTCACCATCGCAGACCGCGAAATCGAATTGGCAATGCGGGAAATACTGGCCCGTCGCCGGCCAGACGACGCAATCCTGGGCGAGGAATTCGGTGTAACCAGCGGCACCTCGGGCCTCACATGGGTGTTAGATCCCATCGACGGCACCCGTGGTTTTATTTCCGGCACCCCGACGTGGGGCGTGCTGATCGCCGTTGGTCCCGACAGCGGGCCAGTCCTTGGCATCATCGATCAACCCTACACAGGTGAGCGGTTCATCGGCGCTTTTGGTAAGGCTGAATTGCTGCGCGATGGAACAAGCAACCCCATCACCACACGCGCTTGCAATGGCCTGTCTAAAGCAACCCTGTTCACCACATTCCCCGAGGTTGGAACCCCCGCCGAACGCGCCGCCTTTGAACGGGTCCGCGACCAAGCGCAACTGACCCGATACGGTACCGATTGTTACGCCTACGCCCTGCTGGCCGCGGGTCAGATTGATTTGGTGATTGAGGCAGGTTTGAATTCCTATGACATCCAAGGCCCGTTGGCCTTAGTAGAACAAGCAGGCGGTATTGTCACTAATTGGCAGGGCGGTCCGGCCCATCAAGGCGGGCAGGTGATTGCGGCAGGGGACAAACAATCCCACGCCGCCGCCTTGGCATTACTTGGCTAGGAACAAGTCCACTTCTTCCCAGAACTGCTTCACCACATGGGGCAGTTCCATCAGAATCTCGTGTTGCGCGCCGTCAACTTCAACCAATTTACCATTGGTCCAATCCGCCATCACGTTGCGGATGTTATCCGCATCGACAATCGCTTCTTTAGTCCCCAGAAACACCAGAACGTCATGCGTGGCGGGGGCTTGCGCTCGAATGTCATCACACTCGCTGACGGCCCGATTGTACCACTGAAAACTCGGCCCCCCAAGCCCCAGATCGCCATGCTTTGCCAAATGGCTTTGCAGCCATTTATAAGTCTCGGGATCATTGGTAAGTACATTACCGGCAAAGTTTTGTTTTTCTACATAATTACTCGGTCCGGCCCCGGGAACATACCGCGCTCCCATGCCGAAAACCTGGCTTAATTTTGACAGCAGGCCGGCCACGACCCGTACCTTAGGCTCCACATAAATCCCCCACATAGGCGCGGAAAATATCGCTTTTTGCACATCCAGCTTATTCAACAACGCCCGCAGGCCAATCGCACCGCCCATCGAATGGGTCAGCAAAACCGTGGCCTTGGGTAAACCAGCCTCCGCCACCGCCGCCAACATTTGCTCAATATCCAGCTGATAGTCGGAGAAATCCGTAACCCACCCCATTTGCGGTCGGTTTGGGTGGCGGTCAGATAACCCCTGACCGCGCCAATCAATAATCGCCACCGAATAGCCACGGGTCAAAAACTCCCGCGCGGTGGGGCCATACTTCTCGATATACTCGGTGCGGCCGGGGAATATCAGAACGGTCTCGTCGCCACTCCCCTGCCACAGCGCCACCCTGATCCGCGTACCATCGCCGCATTTGCGCCAATAGGCCTGCCCACCATCCGGCAGGCCCTGAAGATCGTCATAAAGCGGCGCATTTTCCATCAGGACAGCAAAGCCCCCAATTTCATCGCGGCACCCATGTCACCGTCAACCGACAGTTTGCCCGTCATAAAGGCTGACGTCGGGTTTACTTCACCCTCTAACATGCCTTGAAATGTTTCCGCGTCTGCCTTCAATGTGCAATCCGCATCATCGTCACCAGCACGCGCGCCGTCACCATCCACAACCAGCGAACCTTCACCCTCGATTTCAACCTTAACGGAGCCGTCAAACCCCTCGCCGTCCAAACGGGCATTAAGAGCTTCTACTGCCTTATTGATTACTTCACTCATTTGTCATCTCCAGTGATATTTCTTCGAGATTCGCCGCGCTATCTGCTACAGTCACAACAACTCGGGAGGCAGAATGCGTTATAATAGCAAAATTTCAAATGGTATCGTTACGTTATTTGCGGGCCTTTTTTTAAGCGTTGCCCTGCAGTTTGCACCAAATATAGCTGCCGCGCAAACAGCAAATCTAGACGCGCTGTTTACTGAGCTGAAAAACCCGGATCTGGAAGACTGGAAAACCGTCGAGAAAAAGATTTGGCGCATCTGGAAAAAATCCGGCTCTGCCGCGATGGATTTACTGTTGCAAAGGGGGCATGAAGCGCTGAGCGCGGGCCGTATTAACGATGCCATTGGCCATTTCTCGGCCCTGATCGATCACGCGCCAGAATTCGCCGAAGGGTGGAATGCGCGCGCCACCGCATTCTTTGTGGCCGACCGTTACGGGTTGTCGATTGCCGACATCCAGCAAACCTTGGCCCTGAACCCCCGTCATTTCGGCGCAATGGCAGGGTTGGGTAATATTCTGGAACGGATGGATCGGCCAAAGCGGGCATTGAAAGCGTATAAATTGGCACAAGAAATCCACCCCCACCGCCCCGATGTACGCAAGGCGGTTGAGCGGCTGACCAAGCAGGTAGAGGGTACGTCGCTTTAGGCGAAATACTGTACGGCGGCAGCGGGACGGGGTTGGAGTAGCGGCAAGTTAGTTCAAACATCTAATGCCGCGCCAACAATATGAATATTTCCAACCAACATTTTTCCATGTCGCGATAAATCACGAAGTGGGTCGGTGCGCCAAACCTGTGTCAATAAATAGAATTTTGAAGTATGTTCAATTAACTACTTGCAATAATTCAGAATTACCGCCAACTTACCGCCCTATATTACTTGCTGATATTCTTGTTGCTCGGGGGGGCCGTTTCAATGATTACAACCAATACATCTCTGTCTTTTAGTACCGAAGATCAATCCCTTTGGGCACCGGGCAAGGCTATTAATCTTTATATCGATTCCGGCGATTTTATGATTTATGACCCCGACGAACAAACAAAAAAATTCGGCTTTGATATTTGGGTGCTTGAGGCGGAGTTTACCGCCTATCTCGATGTGAAATTTGGGTTGCTGGCTTGGGCAAACCTCGGGTCCAGCGGGTCTTGGGGTGCATCCTATGAGCTGGATGTATTTGTCGAGCATACCAATGCCGTTTTGGGCGGCGGCACCATGTACTTCGATTTTTCCAGCTATGACATTTTGGCGGCAAAAATAGCCTCCAAAGGTTTTGGCCCCGGCGAGGATGGAATTTCCGCAGGCTTGAAACTGATCATCGAGATTTCGGCAGGCGTGCGTGACATTTATGTGGATTGGCCTTGGCCGTTTGGCAGCGACAGCTATAGCGGGTTCAGCCTGATTGACATCAAAGAAAAGATCGACCTGATCAAGGTCAACGTCAAACTGCCCAAGTTTGAATTTGACTTAATTGACGGCATCAAACTGACAGCGCAATTGCCCCAAGGTGCAAACACCAAAGGCAGCAGCGAAGATTCGGGTGTTGTTAGTGGCAGCGGCACCTCGGACACCAACTTTCTGGAGTTGAGCGCCGATCTGGACAAGTTGATGTTGAAGCTGCTGGGGAAAATCCCGGAGCCGGCGACGCAGGCCGTTGTTAAATTTCTGGGCGAAACGGTGTTTGCAGAACACACCTATGATCTGGGCGATTACGTTGGTTTCATTCCCAGTGGTAAAATCAAGTTTGAATTCACCGCGATCGATATCACGGCCACTGCGGGGCTGGCGCTAACGGAAGCGGTCGAACTGGATATCACCAATACCAACAATGATGCGCCAGATATTGCGATTATGCTGACCTCGGATAATGGCACGCCAGATTTTGCCGGGGACGATATTCGCGTGTTTGGTAAACTGGGTGACAAGCTGACGCTGACCGCGCCGCGTACCACGACCATGAATCCGAATGATCCACCCACGGTTGGCCATGCACTGGTGACAGCCCAGTATTCCATAAACCGCGCGCATTTTTCCCATGACATTGGGTTGGCGCTGACTTTTGGCATCACAATCGACATTCTGAAAGGCGCACTCAAAGGCTCTTGGGTGCCATCCTTTCTGGAGGTCTCGTTTGGCCCCTTAAAACAGATAAAATTCCCCGCCAAAGGTGAAGACGGCTGGGAAATTGATCTGGGCACTTATTATAGCAATGATTTTGAGGTTGATGGCAGCATTTTCAACACCGAATCCGACGTTTACGATGTTTTTTATGTACAACCTGAAATCGCACCCACCAATTGGAATCCCGATTTGCCGGGGGCCGAGGGCGTTGTTTATGACTATTTTGAGGCCTCGCATCAGCAGCTGAACGCGCTGTTTGACAAGTTTGAAGACCGCTATCCAGAGGATGATTTTGATCAAAGACCACATTTCATCAACGGTGTGCCGCCGATTTCATTGCCGGATTATTCGGACCTATCCTTGTTCCCCGCCTACAACAAAGTGTTTTTTGGCTGGACAGGTGGCTTTGACGCAGAGGTATTTATAAACACCAGCAACGACAGTATGATTATGGTTGCACCCTCGGTGTCAGAAATAAAGGATGGGCCGATCCTTCAGGGCAACCTGAAAGTTAAGTGGTTTTATGAGCGGTTTGGCGTCGGTTTGGCGCAGATTGATCTGGAATATAACACCGATTGGGAGCAGTTGTTTGAGCGGCTGGCCGTCGAGAATGACCCGACCTACAGTTTTCACACTGTCACCTATGAATACGTCCTTCTTGGTGATTCCAGCGGAAAAATCATTCAGGCCAACGGCCCAACCAGCGCGGCGGGGCAGGATATGGGTGATTTGCTGCTGTATAATGATGGCGATTTTTATGATGGCGGGGCCAATATCAACGGCCAGCATGACGTTTTCATGGCGAATTTCGAATACCTCGACGGCGATTTTTCGGTTGTTTGGGATTTGGCGAAGGCGATTGAGGAAGAGAATAATTTCGACAGCTCCACCATGGGCGGGGTTAAACTTGGCAATGGCGTAACGGTTGTCAACGTAGAGGCGCTGGTTATCAAGACAGGTGCTGGGGATGATTATATCGTCGGTGGCACATTTTCGGATGCGATCTCAACGGGCGGTGGCAATGATGTGGTCAAGCTGATTTATGCGATTAAGGTCGGTGACGGCTATACCGTGGATGTCTTTGATGATTTTGTGTCTTTGGGGGACGGTAACGACATTGCGACAGTTGAAATGGGCAATATTCCGATTCCCCAAGCTGAGGTCTTTACGGATTATATTCTGGGCGGCACAGGTGTTGATCAGGTGTTTGTGCGCTCAGGCCTGCAAGGGCTACGCTACAACGCGCATATCTTTTTCTCTGGTCCTGGTTTTTATTCCGATGTGGTCGGAGCAAATGGCATTGGGGCCGAGGCAAGCCACAGTAGCTTGGAACAGTTCCTTGGTTATGTTTATCGTGATATTGAAGCTAATTTCGGAACTGCTGAAGAAACCGAGTTGAAGCCGCTGGCCTATATCGAGATGATGAATGGCAGCCGCGAGCAGGGTAGCATTCACATTTCTACCGATGTTGAAGCCGTCAATGTTGTGATCGACACAAAGTGGTCCGGTCTGGGCCAGGGCGACGATCTGATGGTCTTTATGGGCGGCAGCTATTATGATGGTGGCGTGGGAGGCGATGATACATTTGCTGCCGATTTCTCGGCTTATGAATTTCTCATGGGCACACGCGGCGGGCTGTTATTGGATATTACCGATGATGTGTCTTACTTTGGCGCAACCACGATCAAAGGCGTTGACCGGATACACATTGTCGGCACGACAGATGCTGACGTGGTTTATGGCGGCGCGCTGGATGACTATATCGAAACGGGCGAGGGCGATGACTTCTTGTCCGGTGGCGACGATAACGTTGGCGACACGCTGTATGGTGGCAACGGCGATGATACGATTTTCTGGCATGATGGCGGGGCTGACACCATCGACGGTGGCGCAGGCTTTGATGTTCTGAACATCGAGGCCGATCAGGTTGCAGACACAGGTGGCGGTAGTACGTCGCCCGACTTTAAACACGGCGGTAGTCTGACCTATAAATTCTATAACGCTGCAGGTGGGACTTTATCAAGACTTTCCTCGACTTCAACGGTTGACGTTATCTACCAGGCCCTAAATTATTTACGCGATGGAGTAGTGGATTCGCAAGGGAACACCTTTAATCGTAGCCAGATGACTTATCGCAATATCGAGGCGATTAATATTATCGGCTCAACTGCGGGTAACGACATCATTGTCTATCAAGGAGGTTCATATTATGACGCGGGCGAGCGGACCATCAGCGATGACCGCGATACATTTGCTGCTGATTTTCGCGGCCAGGAAACCGGCATCGAATTTACCCTCGGCGGCAGATACGAAACCGAAGAGGGCATCGTGCTTGCCAATGGTGTTTACGTCGGCGGCATGGAGCGCGCGGTTATCTTGGGCGGCGAAGGCCATGACGTATTGTCTGGCGGCTGGCTGGCAGACATGTTTGTTGGCGGCGGCGGCAACGACACGTTGTTGGGGTTCGGCGGCAATGATGTACTAATGGGCGGCGAGGGCAGCGATACCTTTATCTATGATTCCCTTGGCTTTGATGAGATTTACGGCGGCACCAACGAGGATGAGTCCCCCGAATTGGATCACCTGATTATTGCTGGCTCGACC
Source organism: Alphaproteobacteria bacterium (assembly GCA_024280735.1). Lineage (GTDB taxonomy): Bacteria > Pseudomonadota > Alphaproteobacteria > Rhodobacterales > Rhodobacteraceae > Amylibacter. The sequence continues at coordinate 24,411 of JAJRPO010000047.1, forward strand.
TGGAATACACGGGTAGCTTTGCGCGATGAAGACGGCAACGATGTGCTGACTGCCGATAAAGGGATTGTCTGGGCATTTTCCAGCCGCGAAGACATTCAGGATTTGGCTGAAAAATCCATGACAGCTTTTGAATGGCAATTTTACAACCATGGCGTCGGCAATCCGACGCGGTGGCAGAGCCGTTCCGTTTCCCATGTGACTTATCAGGGTATGGAGGCCGTGGATATTGCGGGTATCGACGAATTTGACGACCTGATCGTGTATCAAGGTGGCGTTGGTTATGTTGGCGGCGAACGGGTTGGGGATGCGGATCTATTCGTGGCCGATCTGCGCGCCTTTGATGACGATTTGACGTTGAACATGACTTACGAATCCGGTGTTGGTTATGACATCGGCCAAGGTACTCAAATTGCCGATTTTGAACGCATGCATGTGTTGCTGGGGTCCGGCAATGATTATGTTGTGGGCGGTGATCTGGATGATACGGCCAAAGGCGGCGCAGGGGACGATGAAATGTCCGGCGGCCTCGGCAATGATCATCTGTACGGCGAGGCGGGCGATGACGTGTTTGAGCACACCGGCGGCAATGACGAAATTTATGGCGGTGCCGGCAACGACGCCCTGTCGATCAGCGATCGCAACGAGGCGCTGAAACTGAAATTCTTTGACGCCAGCGACAGTAAAATCGGCATCACTTATTCGATGACTGGCACCCCGCTGACCCTGGCCGATTTCGCGGCACTTTATGCGATTACGACGGATGATTACCAAGTGATCGAACACGGCAGCTCCTCGGTTAAATTCAACGGCATCGAGGAAGTCGTGATCTCTGGTGGTGATAAAAATGATGTTTTGGTTGGCGGCAGCCTGCAAGGCGTCATGTTTGCCGGTGAAGGCGACGATGCGCTGATTGGGCGCGGTGGCAATGACTTTATGTCCGGTGGTCGCGGCAATGATGTCTATGTGATGGGCGCGGATTTCGGCAATGACCTGATATTCGGCGAAGTTGGCGAAACCAGCAAGTTGATGTTCACCGCTTACAACAAGGCCGATTTGAAATTTGGTGTTTCCGACACCGATCTAATTGTGAGCGTCGGCGGCAATTCTGTGCGCATTCTGGGATATTTTGCGGCGAACAGCACCAAAGGTCTGGATTTCGAATTTGAAGCACTGGATGGCGTTTTCAACAAAACTTTCCCTGCTACCGGCAGCAAAGCCGTGCCTGCAGCGCCGTTCACAGGTGATGGCGTTACTATCTTTGGAACCAATGACGACGATGACATTCTAGAAGCTAGCGATAAATCCGATCTGTTGCGCGGCTTTGGCGGCGATGATTTCTTTGGCTCTAGCAAGGGCGCTGATCTGATCGACGGTGGTGCCGGGCGCGATGCCGTGTCTTATCTGCGATCAGATGCGGGCGTGAATATTGATCTGGTCAATTTCACTGGTACGGGCGGCCACGCCGATGGTGATTTGCTGGTTTCCATTGAACATTTGAATGGGTCGTTATTTGATGATGTCATTCAGGGAAACCGATTTAAGAATAACATCTTTGGCGCGGATGGGGATGACAGTCTGGCCGGAAATGATGGCGATGATTACCTGTCCGGCGACGAGGGTAATGATACCGTCAGCGGTGATGCTGGTAATGATTTGCTATATGGCAATGACGGCAAAGACATATTGTATGGCGGGGTTGGAACAGATTATCTGGCTGGCGATGACGGCAAAGACACGCTTTATGGTGGCAGTGGTGCCGATATTCTGGATGACGGCTATGGCAGTGATACGGCTTACGGTGACGGGGGAAATGACGTTTTCATCTATGCTGATGGTCTGGACGCCTGGTTTGGCGGCGCGGGCCTGGACACCGGTGATTTTGATCGCTTTGGTGCGGCAATAGAAGTTGATCTAGCGGGAAGCACCGACATCACCACGCGGGACGGTGAAGATATGGAAACCGCCACTGGTGCGTTACGCACCTTGGTGAGCATTGATGGCTTTGAAAACATTCGCGGCTCGATTTATCATGATCGGCTGACAGGGGATGACGTGGCCAACCGGATAGAGGGCAATCTGGGTAATGATACAATCACCGGCCATAAAGGCAATGATACGTTGATTGGCGGCGCCGGTATCGACACGCTTGATTACAGCAAAGAAACCGGCAACCGTGGCATTATTGCAAAAATGGGCAATCCCGTTAGGGAATATGTTTTCGACACCCATGGTAACCGCGATATTGTGTCGGGCTTTGAGGTGGTTATCGGCACCGATTTCGCCGACAGCATCCTTGGCAACGGCTTGAACAACGCGCTGTTTGGCGGCAAGGGGAACGATACCGCCCTGAATGGGAACGGCGGCAACGACAGCCTGTTTGGGGGCGAAGGCGATGACACGCTTTCAGGCGGCGACGCCAATGACATTTTGCTCGGGGGCACCGGAGGGGACCGGGCTTATGGCGGTAACGGCGACGATCTGTTTATCGAGGAGTTGGGTTCGGGCCGTGATACTTACGACGGCGGTGCGGATTTCGACACGATTTCATATGCCAGCCTGACGGGTGGTATCATTGTAAACGTAGGTTCCAATCTGGTTAGTGCTGGTGGTGAAATAGACCGTATTTACAACATAGAAAATGTTGTGGGCGGGCTGGGTGACGACATCATGAACGGCGATTCAAACGACAACTGGTTCTCCTATTTTGGCGGGGTAGACACGTTTGACGGTAAAAGCGGCAGTGACACCGCCGTTTACAGCTATTTCGATGCGGCGGTTCTGGTCGATCTGACTGCCACAGACGAGGCCCGCACGCGCGACGGCAGTGATCTGAACTCGGGCGCATGGCGCACCATCACCCAGATGACCAGCATGGAAAACGTTGTTGGTTCCGATTTCCACGACGCGCTGATTGGCAGCGGCGGGGAAAATATGCTTTTCGGTGGCGAGGGCAATGACAAGCTTGACGGTGGCTTAGGCGACGATGTGATTTTTGGCGGCGTTGGTGCTGACTTCCTAGTCAACGACGAAAATAACGGCAGTGATCTATTTGACGGTGGCGCAGGCTTTGATACGCTCGACTACTCCGCCATGACAAAATGGGTCAGCGCCAGCCTGATTGACGGCGACGGCGATGATATTGTTGTCGATGTCGAGCGGCTGCTAGGCACTGATTATGATGACACTCTGAAGGGCAATGCCGCGAATAATGTACTGCAAGGTGGCGCTGGCGACGATTTGCTTCAAGCAGATGAAGGCGACGACATTCTGGTCTACACCGATGGCTATGACTATTTCTATGGCGAAGGCGGCAATGATACTGCCGATTATTCGCTGTTTGGATTTGCCATTGATTTGGACCTGCGCTTGCAAGATGCGGTGTCCACCCGTGACACGGCAGATTGGGACGTGGGAACCGAACGCGAGATTACACTGATTTACAGCCTCGACGTTGAAAACGCCATTGGCACAGATTTCAACGACCGTTTGAACGGCGACAACAACGCCAATAAATTCAACGGCGGCAAAGGCAATGACGCGATATTCGGTTTTGGCGGCGACGACATGTTCACCTATGCAGCCGGGCTTGATACTTGGGCAGGGGGCGCCGGATTGGATACGGCCAACTTCTCGACCTACCGCTTTGCGGTCTCGATCGATCTATCTGCCAATGACGCAAAATCAAAACTGGCGGAAACGCTGGACACTGGTGCCTGGACCAAACTGGCAGATTTCACCAGAATGGAAAACGCCATCGGCTCGGGTTTTGATGATCTGCTGCGTGGTAACGCCCAGCAAAACACCCTGTCCGGATTTGTCGGTGATGATACACTGTTTGGCGGTGGTGGCGATGATACGCTCCTTGGTGATGATGGCGATGATCTGCTATCTGGCGGCGCTGGCGCTGATGAAATCATCGGTGGCAATGGCGCGGATACAGCAAGCTATTCCTCGGCTGGTGCTGGTGTCACGCTGGACCTGAAGGCCGGCACAGGCACCGGTGGCGAGGCTAGCGGCGACACCTTTAAGGATGTTGAGAATGTGATTGGAACTGGCTTTGCCGACACAATTTCCGGCAGCGATACAGATAACACCCTGAACGGTGGCGGCGGTGACGACAGCCTGTCCGGCAACGGTGGCAAAGACATGATTTCCGGCGGCAAAGGCAGTGATACGATTTCTGGTGGCGATGCCGAAGACAAGTTGCTTGGCGAAGATGGCAACGACGATTTGTTTGGCGATGGCGACGACGACCAGATATTCGGCGGCAGTGGCAGGGATTCCATGGAAGGCGGCGAAGGTAACGACACCCTGTTCGGGGGCAATGACAATGACCATTTGCATGGTGGCAGGGGCAAAGACACGCTGAATGGTGGCGCAGGGGATGATCACTTCATTGGCGGCGAGGGCGACGACACTATGACCGGCGGCGCGGGCCGCGATACTTTCGTGTTGAGCATAGGCATGGGAACCGATGTCATCACCGATTTTGCCTTTGGCACTGACAAACTCACCTTTGCAGGTGATTCTGATGTGGGCATGGTTGTCAGCGCAACAGGGGGCGGGGATCGCTTGATCACCTTAACTGACGGCTCCAGCGTGACCTTAACAGGCGTGCCGCAGAACTATGCACCAACCGGCAATGTCACAATCGACGGCGGCACCGATGTTGGCGATTTGCTTACGGCCAATGCCTCGAATGTGGCGGATGCGGATGGCCTAGGGGCCTTGTCCTTTCAATGGATGCGCGATGGCACGGCTATTTCGGGTGCCACTGGCAACACCTACACCACAGTCGGTGATGACGGCGGGGCAACGGTCACAGTGGACGTGTCCTATGTTGACGGGTTTGGCACATCCGAAAGCCTGACAAGCAGCGGCGCAAATATCGTTCTTAATGATCCATTCACCGGTACCGCCGGCAATGACACCATCATTGGCAACAACAGCGCCAACACCCTCAAAGGCTTGGGCGGCAAAGATATCCTCTCCGGCAAAGGCGGTGCCGACAAAATATTCGGCGGCGGCGGCGCTGACAAATTAAATGGCCAAGGCGGTAAAGACCAGTTGTTTGGCGGCGGCGGCAAAGACGTGCTTAAAGGCGGCATTGGCAACGATAAACTGTTTGGCCAAACCGACAATGACAAGTTGTTTGGCGGCGGCGGTGCCGATGTGTTGAAGGGCGGCGGTGGCAGTGACATTCTGCGTGGCAACAAAGGCAACGACACGCTGGACGGTGGCGCAGGTAAAGATACCTTTATCTTTAACCGCGGAGATGGTGATGATCTTATCAAGAATTTCAATATTACGCTCGACACCATTCAAATCGGTAAAGGCGCGTCCGTGTTTAGCGACCTGACGATTGTGAAAGATGGCAACGATGTGGATGTGTCATTCGCGAATGTATCAATAACGCTCGAGGGAGTGAAGTTTGTCGATGTGACTGAAAACATCTTTGATTTCTAGACGGGCCTCATTTTTAGGGCCTTTTCCACGGTATTACAACTTTGGAAAAGGCCCTGCCCGCCGTCAGGTTTTTTGCAGACAAGTGAAGTGGTCCTGCAAAATCGGGCAGTCTGTTAAGGTGTATTCCAACACGACGAAGGAATACAGAAATGACGAAGAGACGGAAGTTTTCAGACCAGTTTAAGGCCAAGGTTGCGCTTGAGGCGTTGCGCGGCGACCGGAC
>JAJRPO010000048.1 GCA_024280735.1 Alphaproteobacteria bacterium
AACGGTATCCCAAAAGCTCAATTCGGGTTATATTTGAAGGAGTGTGAGTGGAGATTTAACAACAGTGACCCTTCAGATCAGTTATTACAGCTAAGACAATGGGTTAGACATCATCTAAGGTAGTTATCTGGGTCAGCCCCATTTTCAATATGTGGGCAGCATGGCCCTGCCGTCCCTGCAACTGATCCCGCGCAATATGAATTCTGCAATAGATGAATTGAATACGGCCAAACCGGGCGACGTGTTGATTGCCATCACCATCATGCCTTATTCGCGCGAAACCATTGCCGCCTGCGAATTTGCCCAGAACCGCGGCGTCAAACTGATCCTGATAACTGATTCCGATGTGGTGTCGCCTAAATTGGACCCGGAGGCGGTTCTGGTGGCCTCTACCCACAGCGCCCATCATTTTGCCAGCTTTGGCGGCATTACCGCCGTTTTGGAAACCCTGCTGGCGTTGCTGGTAAAACGCGGCGGGGCCGAGGCCGCCAAAAGGGTTAAGTCCTATGAGGAATTGCGCGCCCAGCATAATGCCTATTGGGTGGCGCAGAAAAACAGCTAGCCATGGCCGATGACCGGCGGCTGGTCGCAAATTTTATCGCGGCTTTCCAGTTCAAGCGTTATATGGTCTATGCCATGCTCGGACTTCAGCAGGTGTTTCACAGCGGTTTTGATGGCTTCCCCTGTGGGCCAATCCGCAGGCGAAATCACGATATGGGCCTCTAGCGCAACCGTGTGTTCCTGCATTTGCCACAGATGCACATGATGCACGCTGTCCACCCCCGCCAAGGCCGTTATATCGGCGATGACATTATTGGCGTCCAAATCCTCCGGGCTGCCCAGCATCAGGATTCGGATCACCGGCCCGATTTCAGCAAAACTGATCCACAGAATGTAACCGGCGATCAACAGCGTAATCAACGGATCCACCAGCCGCCAATCGTACCAGATGATCAACGTACCCGCCACGATCACCGCAACCGACCCCAGCGCGTCGGCCACATTATGCAAAAAAGCGGCCCGTATGTTCATGCTGTCCTTGGACAGGGCAAAAGTCAGCATCGCCGTAACCAGATCCACCACCAGCGCCACCGCCGCAATGATCACCACCAGCCACCCATCCACGTCTGCCGGATTCAAAAGACGCTGGACTGCTTCAAACACCAGATAGATGCCAATCACGATTAGCGTGGTGTAATTGACCAGCGCTGCCACAATCTCTGCCCGCCCATACCCAAAAGTCATCCCCGCATCCGCCGGGCGACGTGCGATTTTGCGCGCCGCAAAGGCAATGCCCAAAGACACCGCATCTGACAGGTTGTGGATCGCATCCGCCACCAATGCCAGACTGCCCGCCCAGACACCGCCGATGATTTGCACAACCGTCAGGGCCAGATTGACCCCGACCGCCCAGAGTACCTTGGCGTCGCCCGCATCCGGATCGACATGATGATGGTGATGATGGCCGGCCATTACATTTACCTTTATTTTGATTCTCCCCCCTTGTAATACCTCTAGTAACTAGAGCTACAAGAGGTTTTTGCGAATGTTTTCCATCGGACAGTTGTCTACTAAAACTGGCGTGAAAATTCCGACGATACGATACTATGAGCAAATGGGGCTGATAGAAAACGCGGGGCGTTCTGCGGGCAATCAACGCCGCTATGATCAGGCCGGACTGGAACGCCTGTCCTTTATCCGCCATGCGCGCGATTTGGGGCTGAGTATAGAGCACATCCGCGAACTGGTTGACTTGTCCCGTCACCCTGAACAACCCTGCACCCACGCCCACGCACTGGCAGAGCGTCATTTACTGTCGGTGCGCGCACGCATCGCCAAATTGCAAAAGTTGGAGCAAGAACTGGCTCGCATCTCTGGGTTGCCCGATGATGGGCAGGTGGGCAGTTGCAACGTGATACAGGCGTTGGCAGACCACAGCCTGTGCAAAACTTCGCATTAGGATATACCAATCGCCACAGGCACGACAAAGGCCTAGCCAAATAGCATTAGGTGATGTATGGGCAGCCAACACTGCATTTTTTGGGCACCTACGAAGCCCTTAAAGCATCCAAACCAGCTCCAAGGGTTAGATGTTGCGGCGTTCTGCAATTGGTCCGTACCTATCGGACCCATGGCAAAACGCTGCACACCCTATAATAATATGACAGGCACCGATTATGGACCTTAGAAATATCGCGATCATCGCACACGTTGACCACGGCAAAACCACACTTGTGGATGAAATGCTGAAACAATCCGGTGCTTTCCGCGCCAATCAGGCCGTGGCCGAACGCGCCATGGACAGCAATGATCTGGAACGCGAGCGCGGGATTACAATTCTTGCCAAGGCGACCAGCATTGAATGGAATGGCCACCGCATCAACATCGTTGACACGCCTGGCCACGCCGATTTTGGCGGCGAAGTGGAACGCATCCTGTCGATGGTTGATGGTGTTGTGCTGCTGGTTGACGCCGCAGAAGGCCCAATGCCTCAGACCAAGTTTGTGACCTCCAAAGCGCTTGCCTTGGGACTAAAGCCAATTGTTGTTGTGAACAAAGTCGACAAGCCGGACGGCGAGCCGGATCAGGCGCTTGATAATTGTTTTGATTTGTTCAGCAATCTGGACGCCACAGACGAACAGCTTGATTTCCCAATCATGTATGCTTCTGGTCGTTCCGGCTGGGCAGATATGGAGCTGGACGGCCCGCGCAAAGATCTGACCGCATTGTTCGATCTGATCCTAGAGCACGTCCCTGCCCCTGCGCAACTGGCACGCCGCGATGAGCCGTTTTCAATGCTGGCAACCACGCTGGGCGCTGACCCGTTCATTGGTCGTCTACTGACAGGCCGCGTAGAAAGTGGCACGCTGAAAACCGGCACCACCATCAAAGGCATGTCGATTGACGGCGAATTGATTGAGAATTTTCGCGTGACCAAGGTTTTGGCCTTCCGCGGCCTGACCCAACAAGCGATCGATGTGGCCGAGGCTGGCGACATTGTGTCCATTGCCGGCATGAGCAAAACCACCGTGGCCGACACCCTGTGTGACCAATCAATCACCGAGGCAATTCCAGCCCAACCAATTGATCCGCCAACGATTTCTGTAACTTTCGGCATCAACAACAGCCCACTCGCAGGGCGTGATGGCAAGAAAGTGCAATCGCGGATCATCCGCGAACGTCTGATGAAAGAGGCCGAAACCAATGTCGCAATCAAAGTGACCGACACTGCAAGTGGCGACGCGTTTGAAGTTGCAGGCCGTGGCGAGTTGCAAATGGGTGTGTTAATCGAGAACATGCGCCGCGAAGGTTTTGAGCTGTCGATTTCACGCCCACAGGTGTTGTTCCGCGACATCGACGGCGTGCGCCATGAGCCAATTGAAGAAGTCACCATTGATGTGGATGACGAATATACTGGCGTAATTGTTGAAAAACTGACCGGCGTTCGCAAAGGCGACTTGACCGAAATGCGCCCCGCCGGTGTCGGCAAAACCCGCATCATCGCCCATGTGCCATCACGCGGCTTGATCGGATATCAAGGCGAGTTCATGACCGACACACGCGGCACTGGCGTGCTGAACCGTGTGTTCCACGACTGGGCGCCACACAAAGGCAAAATTCCGGGCCGCCGTGCAGGCGTGTTGATTTCCATGGAAGATGGGTCTTCTGTGCCTTTCGCCCTGTTCAACCTGGAAGACCGTGGCCGGATGTTTATCGGCGCACAAGAAGCTGTGTATAAAGGCATGATCATCGGCCAACACAGCCGTGAAAACGATCTGGAAGTGAACCCGCTCAAGGGTAAAAAACTGACCAACGTGCGGGCATCGGGGACTGACGAAGCCGTGCGCCTGACCACGCCGATTACCATGTCGCTAGAAGAAGCGATTGCTTATATCGACACGGATGAGCTGGTAGAGGTAACGCCCTCGACCTTCCGTTTGCGTAAAATCCACTTGGACAGCAACGTGCGCAAACGGGAATCGCGTTCGGGGAACTAGGGTACCAAACTAAAAACCTAGCATGCCTTCAGCGCCCATCCCAATCAAAGGGGTGGGCGTTTTGTTTTGACGCCAAGTATTAAAAAACATTCCGGCGAAGTTTCGCCAAATAAAACAACCACACGCGACATTTTGGCACAAACACGCTATACATAAGTTTGCAATCTGCCTAAAGTTTAGTCAGAGGGCAGAATTAACCCTCGATTCAAAAACCATCACGGGGAAAATGATGTCTTCACCAGAGAACGAACCAAGCTTTCGCGAATCCACCGAAATTATGTTCAACAGGGCGGTGCGCCTAATGGACCTCTCGCCCGGTTTGGTCGAGAAAATCCGCATTTGTAATGCGACCTATAAAGTCAGTTTTGGCGTGCGGCTGCGCGGCGACATTCATACCTTTACCGGCTATCGCTCGGTCCATTCTGAACATATGGAACCCGTCAAAGGTGGCATTCGCTTTGCTTTGAGCGTGAACCAAGACGAGGTCGAGGCCCTTGCCGCGCTGATGACTTATAAATGCGCGCTGGTGGAGACCCCGTTTGGCGGTTCCAAAGGCGGGTTGTGCATTGATCCGCGTGAATGGGAAGAGCATGAGTTGGAACAAATCACCCGACGCTTTGCTTATGAATTGATCAAACGTGATCTGATCAACCCGGCGCAAAATGTACCGGCACCAGATATGGGCACCGGCGAACGGGAAATGGCGTGGATTGCGGATCAATATAAGCGCATGAACACCACAGACATCAACAGCAGCGCTTGCGTTACTGGCAAGCCTTTGAATGCAGGCGGTATTGCTGGCCGAGTTGAGGCCACAGGGCGCGGCGTACAATACGCTATGCAAGAGTTTTTCCGTCACCCTGAAGATATGAAAATGGCCAATTTGACCGGCAAGTTGAAGAATAAGAAGATCATTGTGCAAGGCTTGGGTAACGTGGGCTATCACGCTGCCAAATTCCTGTCCGAGGAAGATGGTGCCCAGATCATCGCAGTGTTGGAATTTGACGGCGCAGTCACTAATCCCGACGGCATCAATATCGAAGACTTGAAAAGCCATATTTTAAAAACTGGCGGCGTGAAAGGTTTCGACGGGGGTATTTACCACGCTGACAGTGAGCCGATCATGGAAATGGAATGCGACATTCTAATTCCCGCAGCCATGGAAGGCGCAGTCAATCTAAAGAATGCAGATCGTATCAAAACCAAACTGATAATCGAGGCCGCAAACGGGCCTGTTACTTCTGGTGCAGACGAAGTTTTGCGCAACAAGGGGGTGGTGATTATTCCCGATATGTACGCCAATGCAGGCGGTGTGACGGTTTCCTATTTTGAATGGGTCAAAAACCTGAGCCACATCCGTTTTGGCCGGATGCAGCGTCGCCAAGAAGAAACCCGCCATCAACTGTTGATCGAGGAATTGGAAAGCATCGAAGGTAATCACCTGTCGGACAGCTTTAAAAAGAAATACCTGCATGGCGCCGGAGAATTGGAGCTGGTGCGCTCCGGCCTAGAGGACACGATGCGTGCTTCTTATCAGGCAATTTCAACCATGCTGCATTCGCGCGATGATGTGACAGATTTGCGTACAGCTGCGTTTTTGGTGTCGATCGAACGGGTCGCCAAAAGCTATCGCACCAAAGGTCTGTAAAAATATTGCAATGGGGTCAGGATTCTGGCCCCATTGATCGTTCCAAAATCATAATATCGATTATATCGGCCATCGCTTTGGCTTGCGCAGGCTGTGTCGCCCCGCCAATGCCCAACCGGCGCCCGATACGCCAATAAAGCCCCGGTGCCCACGTGTTGCCAAGCGGTTCATGCATGCGCAGTAGAAAGCCGTTTGAAGGCTTGAACGCAAACAGGCCGCGATCCACGTCAATCATGTTGTAAAGCGAGCAGATTTCTTTGCCGTTACCGTCAAAAATACCCTCTTTAGTCAAGACCAATCCGTGTTTGGTCACCCGCAAATTCCACTGCGCTTGCCATAGAAACGCAAACGCTAGAAGCGGTAAAAATATCTTTCCAGACAAGGATTGAGGCGGCTGGGTGAAGGTGATCACCAACAACATCACCGCCACCAAAGTCAGCACAATCACGCCAAACCAACGGCGGCCAAGGGAGGGTTCTAACTTGGCTAGGACTTCGGTCATGGCTGTGCCTGTGGTTAAGGGGAGGTCCCTTTGCAGATGCCTGATGCAAGCCTGCGCTGTCAATGCACAATGGCAGTTATTTCAGGTATTGCGACCACAATTCTGTGTCTAATCCGTTTATCATCGGCACCAAACCTTCGGCTACCCGTTCCCAAGAACGCACCGAAGTTTGATAGATTTTGCGGCGCACCTGATTGACGCTGGCCGTGCGCACAGCACGTTTATTTTTGTGGAAATCCAAAACTTGCGGCTCCCACTCGAGATCACAATAAGCCAATAGTTTACGGCTTTCGTCTTCTTGGTTTTCGGTCAGATCCTCGTAACAACAGTCATAGATTTGCCCTGGGAATACCGAATGCCAATGGGCCATCAAAGATTTGTATTGATTGGCGAAATTTGCCATCGCTTCCAAATTATAAGCGTATTGATGGGCTTGCGTATCAAAATAGTTTTTGTAGATAGAATAACATGTATCGCGGGGATCGCGCACCATGTTGACAATCTTGATATTTGGAAAGGCCAATTTCATCAAGCCGATGTGCGCAAAATTCCCCGGCATTTTATCGGTTGCTCTGGTCATTCCGTCGACATTCAACGTCAGATCATCAATATACAAATTGCTGAATTCACTCAGCTGGTTCGCAGTTGGGAGTTTTTGATGGATATCCAATCCTTTGGCGCGGCGTGTGGCAGCCATCAATTCACCAGCCCCCCAAACCTGAGAATGGCTTGCCAATATCTGCTCTACCAAAGAGGTCCCAGAGCGCATCATACCAACAATCAAAATGGGAACATCTGTGGGATTACCCAGCCCATTCAGTCTTGCTATAGCTTTGGGGTTATAAGCCTTCTTTTTTTCGGCAAAATTGGCATTTTCCTGCGCTATATCATATTCAAGCAAATTGAAATTGGTTTCGTTGGCGATTTTTAAATACGCCAATTCTTGGCTGAAATCCCCAACACCCTCTGATATTTTTGCCAAAGCAAAGCCCAACTTCACCTTATCAATTTTGGCAACATTTTTGTTGGTAAACTGCGATTTCATCTGCTGCAATAGGGTCGGATCAACTTTATTGCCATCAATCGACGCAAGCATCATCAGCCCCATAGCGTGGCTAGGTTCAAGCGTTAGGATTTTATTGAGCTGGGTCCGCGCCTCGTCGTTACGCTCCAACCCATTTAACAACACTGCATACGCGTGCAGGAAATCGACATTATCCGGAAACAACGCCAATGCTTTTTCAATATAGTAAGCGGCTTTTTGGCTGTCCCCGGTTTCTGTGTAAGCCGTGCTCAGGTTATTACAGACTTCTGCATCATCAGGCACCAGAGCCAACGCCTTATTATAGTCTTCTATCGCCAATTCGTAGTTGCCCATAGCACTATGCAACGCCCCCCGGCTATTATAGGCGTTAGCATAATTTATCCGCAGGGAAAGGGAGTGATTATAGGATGTCAGGGCTTCCTCTTCGCGCCCCAAAGCCGCCAGTGCAACGCCCAAATTATGATGTGCTTCGGGGTAGTTCTCGCGTTTTTCCAATGCCTTTTGCAAAGGCACAAGCGCCTCCTCGGCACGCTCGTCTTTGATCAGGCCCAAACCAAGGCTGTTATAGGCCTCAATAAAATTCGGATTCAGCTTAATTGCATGCTTAAAACTGGTTATCGCCTGTTTGTTTTGCCCAAGGTTGGTCTGGGCAAGCCCTTGGACGTTATACAAAAACGCTTCTTTGCGATTGTGGACCAGCAGCAAGTTAACTTGCGTTAGAACCTGCGCAAATTGTCCGGTATTCAACAGATCACCCAGCATTTGCGCATCGCTTTGTGTCATCCGGTTGCCTCCGCCGCCAGCGCCAGTTTTCTGCAAGCGTTTTAACGCCTTTTTCGCCCTGGCGTGTTTGGGAAACTTGGCCAAAATATTACCATAAATCGCCACGGCTTGTGCCGTATCACCGTTTTTTTCCGCCTGCTCGGCACGGATCAATATATCTTTAATGCTCGGTTTTGCTGACGCCATGACCCGCCCCCCTATCGTTAAACCAGCCGCGATTGTTCGACAGCGGCTTTTACAAAATCGCGAAACAGCGGGTGCGGTTCAAAAGGTTTTGATTTCAGTTCCGGATGGAATTGCACCCCGATATACCACGGATGATCCGGTATTTCGACTATTTCCGGCAGGCGGCCATCCGGTGACATGCCCGAGAATACCAACCCGCAATCCTCTAGCTGCTCGCGGTATTTTATGTCCACCTCATAGCGGTGGCGATGGCGTTCGGAAATCTCGGTTGTCCCGTAAATTCCGGCAACTTGGCTACCCTCTTTCAGCGTCGCATTATAGGCGCCAAGACGCATGGTGCCGCCTTTGTCGTCCGCCACATCGCGCTGAACCGTCCGGTTTCCCTCCACCCATTCCTTCAGGTGGTACACCACTGGCGTGAACCGCTTGTTACCGCTCTCGTGGTCGAATTCTTCGGACCCCGCGTCGGTCAGTCCTGCCAGATTGCGCGCGGCCTCTATCACTGCCATTTGCATCCCCAAACAAATACCGAGGTAGGGAACCTTATGCTCACGGGCAAATTGCGCCGCTTTGATTTTACCCTCGGTGCCGCGTTCGCCAAATCCGCCAGGCACCAGAATGCCGTCAAAACCTGTCAACCGTTCAGCCACATCGCTGCTGTCAAAAACCTCTGCATCTACCCACTCGACCTGAACCTTGACGCGGTTAAACATACCGCCATGGGTCAGCGCCTCCTTGATCGATTTATAGGCATCTTCCAGTTGGATGTACTTGCCAACAATGGCGATTTTAACCGAGCCTTCGGGGTTGTGGACCCGTTCTGACACATCATTCCAAATACCCAGCTTTGGCGCCGGCGCGTCAGTGATGCCAAAGGCCGCCAAAACCGCCGTATCCAAACCCTCGTTGTGATAGCGCAGCGGTGCGTCATAGATCGACTCCATGTCCTCCGCAGCAATCACCGAATCCGGCCGCACGTTGCAAAACAACGCCAATTTGTCGCGTTCTTTCTTGGGAATAGGACGCTCCGAGCGGCAAACCAGAATATCCGGTGCAATACCGATTGACCGCAGTTCCTTGACCGAATGTTGCGTCGGCTTGGTTTTCAACTCTCCTGCCGCATTCAGATAGGGCAACAGCGTCAGGTGCATAAAAATACACTGGCCGCGCTCCTTGTCTTGGGAAAACTGGCGGATCGCCTCAAAGAATGGCAGCCCCTCGATATCGCCGATGGTGCCGCCCAATTCGCACAGCATGAAATCCACCTCGTCGTCACCGATCTTGATGAAATCCTTGATTTCATTGGTCACATGCGGGATCACCTGAATGGTCTTGCCCAGATAATCGCCGCGCCGTTCCTTTTCCAGAACGGTGGAATAAATCCGCCCCGACGACACGCTGTCAGTTTTGCGCGCCGCCACGCCGGTAAAGCGTTCATAATGGCCTAAATCTAGATCAGTTTCCGCCCCGTCATCGGTGACAAACACCTCGCCATGCTCAAACGGTGACATGGTGCCGGGATCCACATTCAAATAAGGATCAAGTTTCCGCAACCGCACCGAATACCCGCGCGCCTGCAAGAGTGCCCCCAACGCAGCAGAGGCCAGGCCCTTGCCGAGCGAAGAAACCACACCACCAGTAATAAAGATATATCGCGCCATTGTGCAGGCTACTCCCGTGTTCGTTTTGGTTGCTAGAAAGGTTGATGAAACACCATCAAACAACCCATTGCCACGGGATTTAAGGATAATGGGATTCGGGGGGATGGTGCAAGAGTGGAAACGCAATATCCGGTGGAAATTGCGTTTCTATTAACTAGTTGTAGAGGTTTGAGCGCTTAAAGCGCACGCATTATTCTTCGGCCTTAGGCGGTGTCGCAGGCGCATCCGTTGCTGTTGGTGGCAGTAAATTACCACCCAACCCCGGAAGTGACGGGGCCGCCAATGGGGCCTCTTGGGTGGTATTACCCCCCCGGTCCACCACAGAACCGGAGCCTGATTCCTGCGCCGAAATAATCACCAACGACACAGAGGTCACAATGAATGCTGACGCAATAACCCAAGTCACCTTGGCCAAAGGGCCCGCAGCCGGACGCCCGGAATTACTACCACCGCCACCGCCACCAATCCCCAGACCACCCCCTTCGGAGCGCTGCATCAATACAATGCGAATCAAGCAAAGTGACAGGATCAAATGGATGATGAGGACGATATTCTGCATCTGTAGACTCGGGAGTTAGTTTCAAATCATAAGCCCAAAAGGCTTGGTCGCGCCGCTTCTAACGGATTGCTCTAGGCTTGTCTAACGGCAATTTCCAGCCTGCCGGATTAGCTTTCTTCTTCGGCGTTATATTTAGCAAACAAAGGTCCTTGCGCCATGAAAAACAGGAATAAAACCGCCGGCAGTCCGAATGTTTTGAAATTCACCCAAGCATCGGTCGACATGCTGCGCCAAACAACCTCGTTTGTAACGGCCAATGTCAGGAAGAACGCGGCAAACCGCTTGGTCAGGATTATCCAGCCCGCATCCTGTAATGGCATCATATCCTCCATCACAGCGCGCAAATAGGATTTGCCCCGCAGCAGGCCAAAACCAAGGACACCGCCAAACAACAGGTAAATAATCGTCGGTTTCATCTTGAAAAACCGATCATCGTTAAACCAGATCGACATGCCGCCAAAAACGACCACCAGAACGGCGGTCATCAATTGCATTTTCGACAATTTACCCGTCAGGTACCACACCAACCCCGTCGCAATCAGCAATATCGGGATAAAGGCAGCGGTGGCGATGATGAAACCCTCATAGGTTTCGCCAAAAATCTGAAATTGGCGGTCTTTGATCTTGGTGTAAGTCACGAAGAACAGCACAACCGGGCCGATTTCCAGCGCCAGTTTCAGCATGGGATTGATCTTTTTCTCTGTCATAGCGGTTGCCTTAACCAGTTTATCCACCGAATTCTACCAAAACCGCACCCCCCGCGATCACAGCCATGAGAGTGGCGCGCAAAGGACCCACTTTTTCTTTCAAAAACAGCCAGCCGATCAGCGCCGCAAACACCGTCGAGGTTTCCCGCAGCACTGCCGCCTCGCCAACCTTGTCCAGTCGTGTCGCCAGAATAATCGCCCCAAAACTGGCAAAAGCTACCAGCCCGCCAATCACCCCGCGCGCCATCAGGGGCGGCAGCGCAGGTGGATTAGACATCCGGCGATATCGGGCAGCGGCAATCCACGGAAAAATGAACCCGTCAAACACAAAGAACCACGCCAGAAAGGTAAAAGGATCACGGGCAACCCGAATACCAAAGGCGTCATAAGTGGTGTAGATCGCCACAAAAATCCCAGTCAGAAACGCAAATCCCAAGGCAGAGGCCAGCAAACGCTTATCGGCACCCGCTGCGCGGTAATTAACCCCTGCCAGCGCAAAAATCGCCCCCGTAAGCAAGGCCACTCCCAGCCATTGCAGAGGCGCAAAACTCTCTGAAAATACATACCCCGCAACAAAAACAGTGACCAAAGGCCCCGTGCCCCGCACCACCGGATAAACCACCGTATAGGCCCCGCGCGCATAGGTCATCGCCTGTAATAGCTTGTAAACAATATGGATTCCCATGCTAATGAACAAGATCAGCCACAGTTCCGCATCCGGCCAAGGCACCATAAACAGCGCTATGGGCAGCGCCATCAACCCGTAACTGGCATCAATCGCGCCCCGCGTCAGCCAAGGGTCATGTCGCCCTTTTTGCAGCGCGCCAAATACCGCATGTAACACCGCCGACATAAGCGCCAGCCCCAGCGCCAGTTGCCGCCCGTCCGGCGTGCCATCCAACGCAATGATCCACTCGCTCACCGATCAACGCCAGTCAGCGCACGGGCAAAATCATCCGGATCAAAGGCAGCTAGGTCATCAATCTGTTCACCAACCCCAATAGCATGGATCGGCAACCCGTATTTATCCGCCAACGCCACCAACACCCCGCCCTTGGCAGTGCCATCCAGTTTGGTCATCACCAGGCCGGATACATCGGCAATCTTGCTGAATATCTCCACCTGTGACAGGGCGTTCTGCCCTGTGGTTGCATCCAGCACCAACAACGTATTATGCGGCGCATCCGGATCTTTTTTGCGGATCACCCGCACGATCTTGGCCAGTTCCTCCATCAAGTCCTGCCGGTTTTGCAAACGTCCGGCCGTATCGATCATCAACAAATCAGCACCGTCAGCCTCGGCCTTGGTCATCGCATCAAATGCCAGTGAGGCCGGATCAGACCCTTCGGGTGCTGTCAGCACGGGAACCCCGGCGCGCTCCCCCCAAACCTGCAATTGTTCCACCGCAGCGGCACGAAACGTGTCGCCTGCCGCTATAATCACCGTCTTGCCCGCCGCCTTAAACTGCGAGGCCAATTTGCCAATCGTGGTTGTCTTGCCAGAGCCGTTAACCCCCACTACCAAAACCACCTGCGGTTTTTTCGCATAAAGCGGCATCGGGCGCGCCACCGGCTCCAGTATCCGTGCAACTTCTTGGCTCAGCAACTCTTTGATCTCATCGCTCGACATCTTCTTGCCGAGGCGCCCCTCCGCCATATTGGCCGAAACCCGCATAGCAGTCTCAACCCCCATATCGGCGGTTATCAACAACTCCTCAAGGCTCTCCAACATCGCATCATCAAACACACGGCGCACAACAGGGGCGGCGCTGCCTTTGAACAGCCGCCCAACCAAGCCTGACTTTTGCTCTGGTGCCGGCACATCCTCAATGATTCCGGGGGTGGCTTCGATTTCCGGTAAAACCGGGGTTGTTGCAGTCACCGCTTCAACGGTACCACCATCTTCTACAATGGCCTCAAGCCCTTCCTCCAATTTTTCAGAAGACTTGAACATCCGGTTTTTAAGTTTCTTGAAGAACGACATGAAAGACTTTCCAAAACATTTCCCCCCTCAATTAATACGCCCACCGCCAAGATGAAAGCCACTTCCATTTCTTTGTTCTAAAAATATCCCCCGCGCGGAGCGCAATATACCCCGGCTCAAAGCCAAGACAAGTTTGCAAGGTCATATCACCCCGCCCCCATCGCGCCCCCTTCGGGGCTAAAGGGACATGCGCCCCAAGGCGCTCCGCTAAATCAGCGACAAGAATAAAAACGCCTGCGCACCCCAATAGGTCAGCCAGACAACAAACGGCGTGAACCGCCGCGCCGCTGCGTTTTTCGCCAGTACAAACATCTCAAACGCCAGAACCGTATCAGACAATACAAACAAAAATGCCCCCACCAACAGCCCTGGCATCGGCAGGCCAAGTGCGGCGATTCCCATGCCGACAATAATCGGAATATAGGCCAGAACAGCGACGCGCAGATCGCCTGCGCGCGGCAGTAAAACCAGAGCCATGACACTGGCCAAAGCAATCATTCCAAACACAAGATATAACTGCGGCACGGCAAATATTAACCCGACATCTGCCCGAACATGCCCTAAAAACAATGTGATGTAAGCCACATGCCCCAAGGCAAAAGCACCCACGCCGGCCAGAAAACTGCGCGCGTCCTCGCGCGACAGCAACCAATCCCCAACCGCACATAACGCCAGCGCCGCCACCAACAACAGTGATGCGCCATCCTGAAAAGCACCCACTGCCAGCAGGGCAACACTCAGGGTTTTGATGATTGTTTTAGGCCAACTGACAGCGCGATAACAATAGCCCAGCAGATAGATCAACGCCAAAACCGCCGCCAGATAAACCAGCGGCGGCAATGCGGTTAGGCTCACCATTCATCCCCGAAATATTTCATCACGGAACGGATCGGGTTGGGTGCCGCCTGCCCCAGACCACAAATCGAGGCGTCCACCATCACAGCCGATAATTCTTCAAGCAAGCCCTGATCCCAATGCTCCTCTTGCATCAGTTTCACCGCTTTTTCACAGCCCAATCGGCAAGGTGTACATTGACCACAGCTTTCATCCTCAAAGAATCGCAGCATATTCAGGGCCGCATCCCGCGCCGAATCCTGATTCGACAGCACCACAACGGCGGCGGAACCAATAAAGGTGCCAAGCGGCTGCAGCGTATCGAAATCCAGCGGCACATCGTTGATCGAGGCAGGCAGCAGGCCAGACGACGGTCCCCCCGGTTGATAAGCCTTGAAGATGTGGCCCTCGGCCATGCCACCGCAGGCAGAAATAATATCGTCAATCGTCGCGCCAGCGGGCAGCAAAAACACCCCCGGATTGGCCACGCGGCCAGACACAGAGAACGACCGCAACCCCTTGCGCCCGTTTTTCTCAACAGACGACAAAACCTCTGGCCCTTCGCGCAAGACCCGCGTCACCCAATGCAGGGTTTCCACGTTATTCACCAGCGTTGGCCGACCAAAAATCCCGACCTGCGCCACAAATGGCGGCCGGTGGCGCGGCAGGCCCTTTTTACCCTCGATACTCTCGATCATCGCGCTTTCTTCACCGCAAATATAGGCCCCGGCCCCCCGTCGCAGATCAATGTAACCCGCCGTCACAATCCCGGCCAACTCCAGCGCCGCAATCTCTCGGCGCAGGATTTCCAACACAGCGGGATATTCATCGCGCATATAGATAAAGCAGGTTTCCGCCTCAATCGCCCAAGCGGCAATCAGCATTCCCTCCAGCATTAAATGCGGCACACGTTCCAGATAATAACGGTCCTTAAAGGTGCCCGGCTCGCCTTCGTCGCCATTCACCGCCAAATAGCGTGGCCCTGCCTCTGCCCGCACAAACGACCACTTGCGGCCCGTCGGGAAACCAGCCCCGCCAAGGCCGCGCAAACCAGAGGCGAGCAACACATCCTGCACCGCCTCCGCGTCCATCGCACCATCGCGCAAACCTGTCAGTTTCGCGTAACCACCAGCGGCGCGGTAGGCCGCCAAATCTTCATATTCTGGCACATGGGCATGGGTATCATCCGCCGCAATCGCGACCTCTACCTTGGCCACCGTGGCGTGATCTATATGGTTATGGCCGATTTCCAACACAGGCGCGGTATCGCAGCGCCCCATACAGGGCGCGCGCAAAACCCGCACCTCGGACGCATCCAAGCCATCCTCCAACGCCTTTTGCAAGGCCGCAGCCCCCGCCAGTTCACATGACAGGGAATCGCACACCCGAATTGTCAAAGCAGGTGGCGCAGTGTCCTCCTCTTTCACCACATCGAAGTGGGCATAAAAGCTGGCAACCTCGTAAACTTCGGCCTGAGAAATATTCATTTCCTGCCCCAAAGCCACCAAATGATCCGCCGACAAATGGCCATAGCGATCCTGAACCAAATGCAGGAATTCGATCAGCAAATCTGCCCGACGTGGACGATCCCCCAGCAATTGTTGAATATCTGCCAGCGCTGTGTCGGTAAATTGCCGACCCTTGGGCGTTGTACGCCCTTTGCCTTTGCCGGATTTCCAAACACCTTTGCGTTCATCAAGTGCCATATCGCGCAGTCCTCATTGCTGTTGCGCCCGTTTATAGCGCACAAGCCCCCCAAAACGCGGTAAAAAGCGACGAAAACAGGGGAAGAAACGCACATCCACCACACCCCTAACATCCATCACGACCCTAACCATTTCTTTTGCAATATGGTACCACCGCCAAATACACCGTTAGAAAAGCCCAGCAATGACCCGATTCTTCAGCCAATTCGCCCTCATTACCCTAACCCCGGCCTTGCTGCTGTTTCAGGGCGCCGTTTGGGGCGGCTGGTGGCCCGCTGTGGCAGTGATCTACCTGACGCTAGTCAGTCAGCTTGCCGACGAAATGATTGACACCCTCGCGGACTCGCCGTTGGAACACTATCTAAAAACCTTGCTACCCGTGACGCTGGCCCTGTTGCATTTCCTGCTGTTGGCCGTTGCAATCTGGGCTTTGGCCCTTAAATCCGGGCAAGTCCACGAGAAAATCCTGATCTTTTTCGGCTTTGGCCTATTTTTCGCCAACGTCAGCAATGCCGTTGCCCATGAACTGATCCACAGGCGCAGCCGTTGGGAAACCACGCTGGGAAAGTGGATATTCATCAGCCACCAGTTTGGCCATCACAACTCTGCCCACAGGCTGGTACATCATCCCTATGTGGCCACGCCCTTTGATCCTAATACTGCCCGCATAAACGAGAGTTTTCGCAGCTTTTGGCGTCGTGCGTGGGTGGGGTCCTTTGTCATGGGCCTGCGCGCCGAAAATACCCGCCGCGGCCTGCCCGATGACCATCTGAACCTCAGCCTGCGCCATCCCTATTTCATCTATCTGGCAGGCGGCGGGCTGTTTCTGGCCCTTTGCCTGACAAATGCCGGTTGGCGCGGCCTGCTTTGGTATCTAGGGCTGGTTCTGTTCGCGCAAACCGGCCTGCTTATGACCGACTATGTGCAGCATTACGGCATGCGCCGCCGCGCCGGACGCGATGGAAAGTATGAATCTCTGGCCCCGCGACACAGTTGGAATTCACCGCGCTGGTTCACCCGCCACTTGACCTTAAACGCGGTGCGCCACTCTGATCACCACGTAAAACCGGCCCGTGCTTATACGGAATTACAGGCTTATCCAGCTGAAATTGCCCCCGAACTCCCCTACCCCGTTGGCATCATGAGCCTGATTGCGTTTTTCCCGCGCCGCTGGCGAAAACTGATGAACCCGCGCGTTAAAATGCTGATCGAACAACAGCGGCTATAAAATGTTGCAATCCAGTGGGGCCTATGACTGTATGGCGTTATGAAATTATTAACCCTCGCGATTGCCCTGTTCCTTGCCCTGCCAGCATTGGCCGAGGAAATCGTCACGCCACAAGAATTTGAGGCATTATCGACCGGCAAAACCTTGTATTTCTCCCGCGAAGGGCAGCTGTTCGGGGTTGAGCAGTTCTACAAACGTCACCGCTCTACTTGGCAATTCGCCGATGGGAACTGTGACGACGGCGTTTGGTATGCGGATCGCGGTTACATTTGTTTTCAATACACCAAAAAACCCGAGGCCCAGTGTTGGCACTTTCTGAAAACAGACAAAGGCTATAGCGCACGCGCCGAGGGATCACCGCCAGAATCGGACTTGTTTCTGGAAAGCGTCGATCAGGAACCGTTGAATTGCAAAGGGCCGGACGTCGGGACCTAGGGGGCGCCCCTTAGAGTGCCCGCCAACCAATATCTTTGCGATAAAACCCTTCAGGCCAATCGATTTTTTCAACTGCTGCGTAGGCCGCATCGCGCGCCTCTTGCAAACTTGCGCCCCGTGCCGTGACATTCAAAACCCGCCCCCCCGTGGCCCGGGTTTTATCCCCGTCTTGCGTGGTCCCCGCATGAAACACCACCAAGGATGAAGTCGGGGGAACGGCCTCCAACCCCTTGATTTCCGTGCCCTTGTCATACGACCCCGGATAACCATTCGCCGCCATCACCACCGACATTGCATGATCATCAGCCCAATTCAAACGGGTCTGATCCAGCCGTCCCTCGGCACAGGCCAGCAGCACGTCCAACGCCTGCGCCCCAAGGCGCATCATCAGCGCCTGACACTCGGGATCCCCAAACCGTACATTGTATTCCACCAAACGCGGCTGACCATCCTTGATCATCAACCCCACAAACAGCACACCCTGAAACGGCGTGCCACGACGCGCCATCTCATCAATCGTCGGCTGCACAATTTCATCCAGCGTCTTTTGCACCACTTCCGGCGTCATCACCGGGGCCGGCGAATAGGCCCCCATGCCGCCCGTATTAGGCCCGGTGTCCCCCTCACCCACTTGCTTATGGTCCTGCGCTGTGCCCATCGGCAGAACAGATTTGCCGTCTGACAGCACAAAAAAGCTGGCCTCTTCGCCCTCCATAAACTCCTCAATCACCACCTCGGCCCCCGCATCGCCAAAGCTGCCGTCAAACATATCGTCGATCGCCGCCAAGGCCTCTGCCTCGCTCATCGCCACAATCACGCCTTTACCAGCCGCCAACCCGTCCGCCTTAACCACAATCGGCGCGCCCTGCGCGCGGATATAGGTTTTCGCAGGCTCCGGTTGCATGAACCGCTCGTAAGCCGCCGTCGGCGCATTACAGGCGTCACACACCGCCTTGGTGAAATATTTCGACGCCTCCAGCATCGCCGCCGCCTTCGAGGGGCCAAAGGTCAGGATACCCGCCCCGCGCAAATCATCCGCAACGCCCGCCGCAAGGGGGGCCTCTGGTCCGACAATCACAAAATCAATCTTGTTTTCAAGGCAATAGTTGGCAACCGCCGCCCCGTCCATAATATCCAACGCCGCACATTCCGCGATCAACGCCATGCCCGCATTGCCCGGCGCACAGATCAGCCGATCACATTTTGGATTTTGCAAAGCCGCCCAAGCCAACGCATGTTCGCGCCCGCCGCTGCCGAGAATGAGGATATTCATAAGGTTTCGTGCTCCTGTGCCTTGGCCTTTTGCTGTCCACCTTCTAAGGTTGCAGCAAGTATTCCGCAAGAGAGGCAAACGCCCCATGTCCGACCTGTTTGACGATCCCGACGCCCCCGATAATAAGGGCGCCAACGCCCCTGAATTCAGCGTGTCTGAAATCTCCGGTGTGGTAAAGCGGATGATAGAGGGCGAATTCTCCCATGTGCGCATTCGCGGCGAGGTCGGGCGCGTGTCCTGCCCCCGCTCCGGCCATATGTATCTGGACCTGAAAGACGACCGCGCCGTGTTGGCAGCGGTGATCTGGAAAGGCGTCGTAAACCGTCTGCGCACCCGCCCTGAAGAGGGCATGGAAGTTGTCGCCACCGGCAAGCTGACAACCTTCCCCGGTCAATCGCGTTATCAAATGGTGATCGAGGACATAGCCCCCGCCGGCGTCGGCGCGTTGATGGCAATGCTCGAGGAACGCCGCAAAAAACTGGGCGACGAGGGCCTTTTTGACACTGCCCGCAAGCAACCCATCCCCTATCTGCCCGATGTGATCGGCGTCGTCACCTCGCCCTCTGGTGCGGTGATCCGCGACATCCTGCACCGCTTGCGCGATCGGTTTCCCCGCAAGGTTCTGATCTGGCCCGTTGCGGTTCAAGGCCAACAATCCGCCGCAGAAATCACCGCAGCCATCGAAGGTTTCAACAAAATGACACCGGGCGGCGCGATGCCGCGCCCTGATCTGCTGATTGTGGCGCGCGGTGGCGGTTCTATCGAGGACCTGTGGAGCTTCAACGAGGAAAACGTGGTGCGCACCGCCGCCGCCTCTGACATCCCGCTAATTTCGGCCGTGGGCCATGAAACCGACACCACGCTGATTGACCACGCCGCAGACGTGCGCGCGCCCACCCCCACAGCCGCCGCCGAATTGGCGGTTCCGGTGCGCGGTGAATTGCTTGGCTGGCTGGCCTCAATGGAGGAACGCCGCGTGCGTGCGTTGGGAACAGCAATCCTGCAACGCCGCCAACGCCTGCGTGATCTGTCCCGCGCCCTGCCCAACCCAACCGAGCTGGTCGCGATGCAAACCCAGCGCCTTGATATTCTTGGTGCCCGCCTGCCCCGCGCATTGCAAGCCCTCACCCAAACCCGCCGGGCACAACTGGTGCAAAAAACCGCCGGATTGCGCCCGCAACTGCTGGCGCAGGGCATTACAAACCGGCAAGCGCATCTGACCCGCGTTGCAGGTGGTTTCGCTGTGGCCGCCAAAACCCAAGTGGCGCGCGCGCGGGTAAAACTGGACGGGTTGGAACGGCTGCGCCAGACATTGGGCTACAAAGAAACCCTGCGTCGTGGTTATGCGGTGGTGCGCGATGACAAGGGGAATATTGTCAGCGAAACGGCCAAAGCAAAGTCCGCCACCGCCCTAAACATCGAATTCGCCGACGGGCGGCTGAATATGAGTTCTGACTCCACGAAACCCAAACAAGCCAAGAAAAAATCGCCACCAGAAGAGCAAGGCTCGCTGTTCTGATCCCTTTCAGCTTCTTTGTTCTTTTAAATATCCCCGCGCGGAGCGCATCCCTAGGTGTATAGTCCCAGCTTGTGATGGGTTGGATTTAGAGTGAACCTTTCCGGTTCAGATGTCCAGATTTTGCAGATGTATTCAAATGGCGTGAGGCCGTTGAGGGTTTTCAATCTGCGTGCGTAATTGTAGGCATCT
>JAJRPO010000049.1 GCA_024280735.1 Alphaproteobacteria bacterium
AAAGTTGCAAGCGGGGTGCAAAATGAGCCGCGTCCCTTCGGGATTTCACAAAAATCCGCCACTTCGGTCCAATTTCGCTTGAAAGGGGCAACCCTGTCTGCACTCAATTGAAACAGAACTGACGGATTTTTGGTTGAAACCAGTGCGAAGGGGGAAAGGATGACACGCCCTAGCCTTTGGAAAACAGCAGTTTTAGCCCCAGCGCGCCTAGTAAAACTGCTGCAGAACGGTCGATCCAGCGTTTCAAGGCCAAATAGGCGGTGCGGGTTTTAGGATGTGAAAGCCAAAAGACCAAAGCGCTGTAAAAGCCGATTTCTATGACCAGTAAAACAGCCAGAACCAACAGCTTTAACGGGAAGGTCATATCAGCGGGAAATATTGTCAGCATGATTGCCCCGGCGAATAGCACGGATTTTGGGTTGGTCAGGTTTACCGCGCAGCCACTAAAGAAAGCGAACAATCCATGGCGTGGCTTTGTGGTGCCAGCAGGCAATGATGCCGTTGCACCCCGCCAGATTTTGAATGCCAGATAGATCAGATAGGTCCCGCCGAGCAGTTTCATCGTGCCATAAAGCCAAGGCACAACGGCAAAGATTGCGGTCAGCCCGAACAGTGCCAATCCGCCCCAGAGTGTCGCGGTTACGGCGAGGCCAAACGCGAAAGCCATTGCCTCGCGTTTGGAGCGGTTTAGCGCGGTGTGGGAAATCGCGATAAAGGCGGGGCCGGGGCTGGCGACGGCCAGCAGACTTGCCAATATGAATGTCGCAAAGGCCCAAACCAAGTTATTTGCGCCCTGTCACCACGTCGATGTCGGGCGCATCTTCGGCCTTCATGCCAACGACGTGATACCCTGCGTCCACATGGTGATTTTCCCCTGTGACACCAGAGGCCAAATCTGAACACAGATACATGCCCGAAGTGCCGACCTCGTTGGTGGTCACATTGCGGCGCAGGGGTGAGTTCAGCTCGTTCCATTTCAGGATATAGCGGAAATCACCGATGCCGGACGCGGCAAGGGTTTTGATCGGACCAGCGGACAGCGCGTTTACACGGATGTTTTTCGGGCCGAGGTCCATGGCGAGGTATTTAACCGACGCCTCTAGCCCTGCCTTGGCGATGCCCATCACGTTATAATGCGGCATAACCATTTCTGCGCCATAATAAGTGAGGGTCAACAAAGCGCCCCCGTTTGGCATCAATTTCTCGGCGCGCTGGGCGACGGCGGTAAAGGAATAGACGGAAATATCCATGGTCATGCGGAAATTGGCGGCGCTTGTATCGACGTAACGGCCGCGCAGCTCGTTTTTGTCGGAAAAGCCGATGGCATGGACGACAAAATCCAAAGTGCCCCATTTTTCCTCGAGGGTGGCGAATACGGCGTCCATTGATGCCTCGTCTGTGACATCACATTCCAATACCAAATCGGAGCCAATGCTCTCTGCCAGCGGTCTCACCCGTTTGCCCAACGCCTCGCCTTGGTATGAGAATGCGAGTTCCGCACCTTGTTCGTGGCAAGCCTGTGCAATTCCCCACGCAATGGATTTATTGTTTGCGACGCCCATAATCAGCCCGCGTTTGCCTTGCATTATTCCTGCAGTCATTGCCCTGTCCCCGTTGATTTTCTTTATTTAATGAGTTTAAGGGATGCAGTGTTGCCCTGCAAGGGGATGATAAGGTGAAAAACTGGCGGCAGGGGAATCAAATCAGTACTGTTAGGCTATCCAACCAGCACAATATCTGTTTTGCCGGATGCTTGTCGCAGTGCATGGACGTCTGCCAGCGTTGGATCGTTAATCCATCCCAATGCGGCATCGCGGTCGGGAAAGCTGAGCACCCCTGCTATGCTGGGCAGTGGGTCGTCACCTTCGAGGCGGGTAAGCTTGGGACTTGCGCATAACAGTGATCCGCCATGCTTTTCCAAAGCAGCCTGCGCTGACTCCCGATATTTTGCCAGTGCATCGGGATTGGTAATGGTCATGTGAAGGGTTGCGTAGATCATTTGGTACTCCTTTTTCTTGCTCTTTGAGGTTACAGCAGTGCTGGCTGCGCGAAAATAGGGTGATTTTGCATTCTTGATATGCAAATATGCTTGCATGAATCAAGATTGGGAAGATTTGCACACCATATTGGCGCTTGTCCGCCATGGCTCTTTGGTCAAAGCGGGGGCCGCTTTGGGCGTGAACTACACGACAGTTGCGCGGCGGATTGTACAAGCGGAGGAACGGTATGGGGTAAAGCTGTTTGATCGGCTGCCACAAGGTTATGCCCCGCGTGAAGTGGCGCATAAAGCGGCAAGACAAGCGGAGCAGATGGAACATGCGGAAGCCGGTTTTCGGCTGCATCTGGGTGGGCGTGACGCCAGTTTGCAGGGAGAGTTGACCATTACAGCGCCGCAATTGCTGATTGTCGCTCACCTGCACCGGGTCATCGCTGAATTTACCGCATTGCATCCGCAGGTGCTTGTCAGGGTTTTGGCCAGCAATGAATTGGTTAATCTAAACCTGAGAGAAGCTGATTTGGCGATCCGTATTAGCGACAGCCCGGGGGACACTTTGATCGGCAGACGATTAGCATATCAGAATTCTGCCGCCTTTGCCACGCCTGATCTTGCGCAAAAGATTGCCGCTAATCCAGAAATGCAAATCGATTGGATTGGTTTTGGGAATTGGGGGGGGGCGCCCAAAGACGTCACCTCGGTTTTCCCGAATTCGCGTCTGCGATTGCGGATGGACGATATGTCGGCGATTGTTGCTGCAACTCAGGCTGGTATGGGAGTTGCGCGGATGCCGTTCTTTTTGGGCCGTCATTCCGGGTTGGTCCAGCTGCCGCTGTTGCCGGTGGGGATATATCCGGAAATTTGGATGGTAGCCCACAAAGAATTGTGGTCCTCGGCCAAGGTTGCGGCATTTCGTAGGCAATTGGTTCCCTATTTCAAAAACTGTGCGGGCAGTTTCTTGGAAGGTAACAAAGAATGCCGAGATGTAAGCGAAAGGACTGGACGAGAAAGATGAGAAGTTCATAGTGGTCTTGCCTGTGTATAGTCAGAAAACGGGATTCAATTGTTCGCGCTAGGATATTCAAATGAAACCAGTTGATGAAAACGACAACCGGAATGGAATTTTTGCGGGTGATGATCCATTTGTTATCGCGCAGAGCTGGCTGGATGAGGCCGTAAAGGCGGAGCCAAATGACGCTAACGCGATGGCACTATCTACGGTTGATTTGGATGGAATGCCTAACGCCCGTATGGTCCTGCTCAAGGAGATCGAGCCAGCCGCATTTGTTTTTTACACCAACTACGAGAGCTGCAAAGCACGGGAATTGGACGGCGCTGGCAAGGCGGCCTTTGTGATGCACTGGAAATCCCTGCGCCGGCAAATTCGTGTGCGTGGTGTTGTAAGTCGCGAGGATGGACCACAAGCAGATGAATACTACAAATCTCGGTCTCTAAAGAGTCGTCTAGGCGCTTGGGCATCTCGGCAATCGGAGCCTTTGTCTTCTCGGGGGCATTTGCTGGCAGAGGTGGCTAAGATTACAGCAGCAAAAGGAATTAACCCGGATCGACCGCCGTTTTGGGGCGGGTATCGCCTGGTTCCCAGCGAAATAGAATTCTGGGCAGATGGGGCGCATCGCCTACATGATAGATTTACTTGGCGTCGTGATGCCGAATATAAAGGCTGGCATGTATCACGACTCAACCCCTGATTGCTGCACCTGAGAGACACTCCATCTTTCTGCATCATTTACTAAGTAACTGAGGTATTTATACCCTATTTTCTGAAAAAAAATCGCAAAATGCGTCGGGTTTATCTTGAGATTCACCGAACATGTTCCTAGGGTAACCACAAGTGGTGGAGAGCATAAATGACGACTAAGTCAGGCAGTGTGAAATGGTTTGACGGTAACAAGGGCTTTGGCTTTATCGCAGATGACGGCGGCGAGAGCGATATCCTGTTACATGCAAATGTTTTGCGCAATTACGGGCACAGTTCCGTAATTGAAGGAACAAGAATAGAAGTTGAGGTCACGCAGAGTCAGCGGGGCCTTCAGGCGACTGAAATCCTGTCCATGGAAATCCCCGAGGTTGATCCCGAAACAATTTTGCGCGGTGTGCCGGATTTGGGGATTGATTTTGACAGCATCGATACATCGCAACCCTTGACGCCGGCACGTGTTAAGTGGTTTGACAAAGTCAAAGGATTTGGCTTTGTTAATGTGTTTGAAAACAACGAAGATGTTTTTGTACACATGGAGGTATTACGCGCTTATGGAATGTCCGAACTGGTTCAGGGAGAGGCGCTTTGCGTGCGTACAGCGGATGGCCCGAGGGGGCGGATGGCTGTTGAAGTCCGCGCGTGGGATTTTGCGGTTCCGTCCGGCTAGAACGATTGGCGCCACATTTTTAGCCCTCGGCCTCCTGGGTTCTGAATTGGCCAGTGCTGGAACATGCGATTCGGGCCAGGTTGATTTACGCTGGGAAAATGGCAAAGCGCGATTTGCCATTGAACTGGCCGATACTTTCGACGAACGCGCCAAAGGCTTGATGTTTCGTACCAAGATGGCGCGATATTCCGGTATGCTGTTTGTGTATCCCGAACCGTCGTCCGTTACGTTCTGGATGAAAAACACCTTGATCCCGCTGGATATGATTTTCCTTGATAAGACCGGATTGGTGACGCGTGTACACGAAAAAGCCTCCCCGCAAAGCTTGGCGACCATTCCGGGCGGCGATAATGTTCTGGCGGTCCTGGAGATAAATGGCGGCTTAAGTCGCCGGCTGGGCATTGTGGTAGGGGCACAGATGCGCCACGCTGCATTTGACCAGAAGGCGGCAGTTTGGCCCTGTAAGTAACAAATTATCTGACACCTTACATTTGGGCTTTTCATTCTGTGATCTTGGATGTAAACCGCCCCCACTGTTCGGGGCGTGGCGCAGTCTGGTAGCGCACCTGTTTTGGGTACAGGGGGTCGTGAGTTCGAATCTCGCCGCCCCGACCAGTAAAATTTCCAACAATTCGAAAACCCAGCGTATTGATTCCGTGTGCCATGGCATACGGAAAAATACTGCTGGCTTTACCTCACGGCAGCTATCCGCTTTGGTGGTGCGCATGAACAGGCAGGGTTGAATTTCGGTTGATGCCACAGGGAATAGTTATGGCTGAGTATTTTATTTTGGCGCCGTTAACTTTTGATTCTCTTGCCGTTGATTAGGCCCTCATAAACAGTTTACCCCGAAATTATTGAGTCTTTGGGCAGGGTTGCAAGAACTGCGCTGTAGGTGGCGTGAAATGACGTGAGTTGACAGGTGGTCGCAGGGAATCCCGTCAACCCGAAAAATTGTATAAAACCCAAAATATTTTCGTTGACCGGAGCGCTTCACTGGTACAATTTGTGTAGGTATTCAGCGGGGCCACTACATATAGTGGCTTTATCGAGAAGTCGGGAAGCTAAAACCTATCGAGAAGTTGCAAGGGTGGAACAATCACCCAGTCCTTTTCGAGCATTATTTTGTATTGGGGCAGGAATGAAGATTGAACGTCGGTTCACACAACAGAACCAAGATGCTTATGCGAGCATAGAATTTCACAAAACAACATCTGAAATCCGTAACCCTGATGGGTCCGTGGTTTTCCATCTGGATGCGGTTGAGGTTCCGACCTCTTGGTCACAAGTTGCGGCCGATGTTATTGCCCAGAAATATTTTCGCAAGGCAGGCGTTCCGACACGGCTGAAAAAGGTCAAGGAAAAGGGAATTCCAGAATTTCTTTGGCGCTCTGTACCGGATACTAAGGCACAGGTTTCCAAGGGGGAGACCTATCAGGGTGAAACCTCCTCCAAACAGGTCTTTGACCGTTTGGCTGGCGCGTGGACTTATTGGGGCTGGAAGGGTGGCATGTTTGACGCCGAATCAGACGCACAGGCCTATTACGACGAAATGCGTTTCATGTTGGCAAACCAGATGGCTGCACCGAATTCGCCGCAGTGGTTCAACACCGGCCTGCATTGGGCCTATGGTATTGATGGGCCGGGGCAGGGGCATCATTATGTGGATTACAAATCCGGCAAGCTGGTGAAATCCACTTCCGCCTATGAACATCCGCAGCCACACGCCTGTTTTATTCAGTCGGTGGCGGATGATCTGGTGGGGGACGGCGGCATTATGGACCTGTGGGTTCGTGAGGCACGGCTGTTTAAATATGGTTCTGGTACGGGTACCAATTTCTCATCCGTGCGTGGCAGTAATGAAACGCTGGGTGGCGGTGGCAAGTCCTCTGGTCTGATGTCTTTCCTGAAAATTGGCGACCGTGCGGCGGGGGCAATCAAATCGGGTGGCACCACGCGGCGCGCGGCCAAGATGGTGATCTGCGATATGGATCATCCGGACGTTGAGGAATTCATCAACTGGAAGGTTCGCGAGGAGCAAAAGGTTGCCTCCCTCGTGGCTGGTTCCAAACTGCACGAGCAGAAGTTGAACGAGATCTTTGAGGCAATTCGCACATGGGACGGCGACGGCGAGGCGGCGTTTGATCCACGGAAGAACCCAAGCCTGAAAGCCGCCATTCGGTCGGCCAAAAAAGTGATGATCCCCGAAACCTATGTGAACCGTGTTTTGCAATATGCCAAGCAGGGCTATACCAACATCGAGTTTCCGACCTATGACACCGATTGGGATAGCGAGGCCTATCTGACGGTTGCAGGCCAAAACTCCAACAACTCGGTTCGGGTGACAAATGCCTTCCTGAAGGCGGCAGAGAATGACCAGCCTTGGGAATTGCTGAACCGCACTGATGGTAAGGTTTCCAAGACTGTCTCGGCGCGTGAGTTGTGGGAAGAAATCGGCCACGCCGCTTGGGCCTGTGCGGACCCCGGGGTGCAATATCACGATACCATCAACCAGTGGCATACCTGCCCAGAAGATGGCGCTATTCGCGGCTCCAACCCGTGTTCTGAATATATGTTCCTGGATGATACCGCCTGTAATCTGGCGTCGATGAACCTGTTGAAGTTTTACAAAGACGGCGCGTTTCAGGCGGCTGACTATGTGCATGCGTCGCGGTTGTGGACTATGACGCTGGAAATATCCGTGCTGATGGCGCAATTCCCGTCACCTGAAATCGCCCGACTGTCTTACAAATTCCGCACGTTGGGTCTTGGTTATGCCAATATCGGCGGTTTGCTGATGAATATGGGCTATGGCTATGACAGCGTTGAGGCCCGCGCCCTATGTGGTGCGTTGAGCGCGATTATGACCGGCGTTGCCTATGCCACCTCGGCTGAGATGGCGCGCGAATTGGGGGCGTTTGCCGGCTATGCCAAGAACGCAGACCACATGCTGCGGGTCATGCGAAATCACAAACGTGCGGCCTTTGGCGATGTCGCGGGTTATGAAGGGCTGGACGTTTTGCCTGTGCCTTTGGATCAGAAGAACTGCCCTGACCTGTCGCTGGTGGAATTGGCCAAGACAGTTTGGGAAGAGGCCGTGAGCCTTGGCGAAGAGCATGGATATCGCAATGCACAAGTGTCCGTTGTGGCCCCGACGGGCACCATCGGATTGGTGATGGATTGTGACACCACAGGCATCGAGCCAGACTTTGCGCTAGTGAAATTTAAGAAGCTTGCAGGTGGCGGGTATTTCAAGATCATCAACCAATCGGTTCCGGCGGCGCTGGAGATGTTGGGTTATGGTTCTGCACAGGCTGAGGAAATCGTTGCCTATGCAGTGGGTCACGGCTCTATGGGCAATGCGCCGGACATCAACCACACCACGTTGACAGGCCACGGCTTTGGACCTGCGGAATTGCAAAAGATCGAGGACGCGCTGCCAACGGCCTTTGATATTCGGTTTGTGTTCAACCAATGGACACTGGGCGAAGAGTTTTGCAAGGGTACTTTGGGTATACCAGAGGCGCAGTTGTATGATCCGGCGTTTGATCTGCTGACCCATCTGGGGTTCAGCAAAATACAGGTCGCGGCGGCGAATAATCATATTTGCGGCACCATGACGCTGGAGGGCGCGCCCTTCATCAAAGACGAGCATCTGAACGTGTTTGATTGCGCCAATGCTTGTGGCAAAATCGGCAAGCGGTATTTGTCGGTAAACAGCCACATCACCATGATGGCGGCGGCGCAGTCGTTTATCTCTGGAGCGATTTCCAAGACCATCAACATGCCAAATGACGCAACCATCGAGGAGTGTCAAAAGGCCTATGAACTGAGTTGGTCATTGGGCGTGAAAGCAAATGCGCTGTACCGTGATGGCTCCAAGCTGTCACAACCTTTGTCTAGCGCTTTGATTGATGATGACGATGACTTTGAGGAAACCTTGAGCGATGCACCAGCGGGGGAACGTGCGCAGGTGTTGGCCGAGAAGATCGTCGAGAAGATCATTATCAAAGAAGTCCGCCGCCGCGACCGCGAAAAACTGCCGGATCGCCGCAAGGGGTATACCCAGAAGGCGATTGTTGGCGGGCATAAGGTTTATCTGCGCACGGGCGAATATGAAGACGGCCAGATTGGCGAGATTTTCATCGACATGCACAAAGAGGGTGCGGGTTTCCGTGCCATGATGAACAATTTTGCCATCGCAGTGTCGGTGGGTCTGCAATACGGCGTGCCGCTGGATGAATTTGTCGATGCGTTTACATTCACCCGGTTCGAGCCGGCGGGCATGGTTCAGGGCAATGACAGCATCAAGAATGCGACCTCCATTCTGGACTATATCTTTCGCGAGTTGGCGGTCAGCTATCTGGATCGCACCGACCTTGCGCATGTGCAGCCCACGGGCAATCACTTTGATGATCTGGGGCGTGGCGAAGCAGAGGGCAGCAACATAACCCCCGCAACCGATGATGCGATGGCGATGTTGAAACAAGTGGTGTCGCCGGGCTATCACCGCCACCGGATGCCGCAACAATTGATGGTGCTGCAAGGTGGGCAAGCGGCCGGGATGTTCAAGGGCGAAACGCAAGCAGAGAGCAGTGGCGCGGTTGCCAGCGGTTTCTCTGAGGTCTCCACCGCTGCGCCGATGCCCCCCAAAATGGATCACCGGGCCAAGGCCAAGATGCAGGGCTATGAAGGCGATGCCTGTGGCGATTGCGGGAATTACACGTTGGTGCGTAATGGCACTTGTATGAAATGCAACACCTGCGGGGGGACCAGCGGGTGTAGTTAGGAATATGGCGCGGGGTGCTGATCCCGCGCTGTTACCGGTTCAGGCCGCAGGCAACTAACCGAGCGGTAATAAACGAGCCTGAAAACAGACTGAGGGGGTCAATGGCCCCCTCTTTTTTTGCGTGTTTTTTGCGACCCTATGAATATCGCAACCGTAGCGATGATCCCAAAAATGGCTGTGGAAAGCGTTGCGGCGGGCATGCCAAATATTTCAGCCATTGCACCGATGCCAAAGGCCCCGATAGCAGCGCCGCCAAGGCCCACAACCACCCAAATACTCATCACGCGCCCGCGCATGTCGTCGGGCAGATCGGTCTGTATCATGGATTGCATGGTCACCCCTAGATAGGTGCCGCAAAAACCCAATATACCGCATGAAAAAAGAGCCAGCGCCCAGCTTTGTGTACTGCCCAGCAGGGCTAATGCCAGCGTTCCCAATATGCCTGAGGCAAAGATCATCGGAGTGAAGGCGCCGTTGCGCGTGCCTGTGCCGCCATAACCAAATGCCTTTTGAAAGGCGGCAATCAAAGCACCGGCACCAACCGCAGACCCCATTTGTCCCAAGCCCGTAGCGCCGAGTGCAAAAACACCGTCGGCGATGGTTGGTAGAATGTCGGCTATGCCGCGAATGGTAATTGAAAAAACCATTGTCGCTATGATCACAAGACGCAGGGTTGGGCGCTGCGAAACGTATTGTAGACCCAGTACAAAAGCCTGCATGAACCGCTCTGGAATGGCTTTTACGGGCCGTTCGCGCGGGGCAAGGAATTTGAGGATCAGCAGGTTAGGAACAAAGGAAGCCAAGATAAGGGCGGTGGAATGCATGGTTCCCAGTCGCTCGATCATCACGCCGCCAAGCGCGGGTGCCAGCAACCGGGCAAGATTGAAATTCAACGCCGATAGCGCCACCACAGACCCGACGTATTGCGCCTGCACAAGGCGCGGCCCAAGCGACAGGCGTACCGGATGATGGGCGGCGGTGATTGTTCCCATGAAAAAAGCAATCGCCAGTACAGTGGCGGGAGTTATGGCGTTATAAATCTGCAATAACAGCAGTAAAGCTATGCAAACCGTCATGCCGCTATTGGTGATGAATGCACCCGTCTTTACGCTTGATCGATCCACCATCACGCCAAATATCGGCCCAAAGAACACGGTCGGCAGTAAAGAAACCGCCGCAACTGTGCCCACAAAAGAGACAGAGCCGGAGATTTCCCAACTCAGCCAGCCAACAATAATCCGCATAATCCACATGCCATTCACCGCGCAAACTGCGCCAGCATAATAGAGCCGATATTGAGGGGTGCGCAGGGCGACTAGGTTCATAAATCTAGACTAGTGCAATAAGGGGATGAATTAAATCATTAACTTGCTAATGGTCCCGTCGGCTGAAGCGGCTATTTTAATACGCCGCTTCTCAACTGCGGCTGTTGAGAAGCGGCGCGCTGTCCTCTATCTTGGCGCAATGACAAACCCAACAGGCATCGGCGGCTGTGTATGAATGAAATCACCCAAGGATTAGCAGAGGCCGGGCGGCTGATTTTTTCGCTGGACCGTGATTTTCTGGAAATTGTCGGCCTGTCGCTGCGCGTGACTTTGAGCGCGGTGGTAATTGGCTCGGTAATTGGCTTGCCGTTGGGGGCTTGGCTGGTGGTCAACCGATTCCGCTATCGCCGCCACACCATCGCCGTGATGAATGCGCTAATGGGTCTGCCGCCGGTGGTGGTGGGGTTGATGGTTTATATGCTGTTATCGCGGGCGGGGCCGTTCGGGGTTTTCGATCTGTTGTTCACGCCAACGGCAATGATTATTGCGCAAGTTATCATTATTACGCCTTTAATCGCCTCTATTTCGCACCAGACAATTCGTGATTTATGGGCGGAGTATCATGACCTGCTGATTTCCCTGAATGCGACGCGTCGGCAACGCATTGTAGCCCTGATCTGGGATGGACGGCGCGCCCTGTTGACGGCAATGCTGGCGGGCTTTGGACGCGGTATTGGCGAGGTGGGGGCGATCATGATTGTGGGCGGGAATATCGATCATTCGACGCGGGTTCTGACGACGGCGATTTCACTGGAAACCGGCAAGGGGAACTTTGCTTTTGCAATGGGTTTGGGGGTCGTTCTGATTGCTTTGGCAGTGCTGGTAAACCTGCTGATTCACACACTTTCGCGCACCGAGCGGGCCAGTATTTGGTAGAATGATTCGCGAGAGCGCTGGCGCGTGAAAAACTTGATTGGACAATTTGACTGAGTTCGCACGCCGCTGCTGGCCGCCAAGGCCAGTCTGTCCGTTCTGTAAATTTTTACCGGCACCGAAATTGCGTTTGCGACAATATTGCTTGGCATTGCCATTTGCCGTTCGTACAGTCTGGGCGAGGACGCCACTGTCATTCGATATTTCCTTTTGGGGAAACAACTAGGAACGCTGTTTAGTGATGAAAGCCGATACAGCGCAGACCTCTATTTTGCCGCTTGTCCTGACAGGGGCACTGGCGAAAATTCGCGGCAAGACCATTGTCGGGCCAATCGATCTGACCATTGGACAGCTGGGCTTTACGATTGTGATGGGGCCAAATGGCTCTGGTAAAACGACGCTGTTGCGCCTGATGCACGGGTTACAGCGGATTTCCGGTGGCACGGTGACGTGTAACCTCCCGGATAAGGTGGCGCGGGTTCGCCAGTCTTATGTGTTTCAAACCCCGATTATGATGCGCCGTTATGTGGTCGACAGTATTGCCTATCCCTTGCGGCTGCGCGGGGTTGAAAAGGCAAGCGCGCGGGCGCAGGCGACTGACTGGGCCGAGCGGGTCGGGCTGGGACATGCGCTGGACAGACCGGCACCGGTTTTGTCAGGCGGTGAGAAACAAAAACTGTCGCTGGCGCGGGCCTTGATTTCTGAGCCGGACATTCTGTTTCTGGACGAGCCTTGCGCCAATCTGGATGGCCGAGCTACGCGAGAGATAGAGACGATTCTATGTGAAACACAGGCGCGTGGTACGCGTCTGGTGATGGCAACCCACGACATGGGGCAGGCGCGCCGTTTGGCCAGTGATGTGGTGTTTATGTATGGCGGGAAGGTGCATGAAACCGGCAGCGCATCCTCCTTTTTTGATCAACCGCAGACGCCGCAAGCGGCTGCTTTCATCAACGGGGATATTGTTGAATGAACTTTAGGGCTTTTTTCACCGCATTGTTTGTGATTTCGTTTTCAGGACAGTTAGCGCAGGCGGACTCGATCAAATTGGCGGTAACCACGTCGTTTCATAACTCTGGCCTGTCTGATGTGTTGCTACCGGAAATCAAGAGGGATCTAGATCTGGATGTAAAACTGCTGGTTGTCGGCACAGGGCAGGCCTTGCGTTTGGGAAAAGCCGGGGATGTAGATGCAATTCTTGTGCATTCGCGCGGGGCAGAGGAAGCGTTCTTGGCGGGTGGATTTGGTACGCATCGCCGAGAAATCATGTTTAACGATTTTGTGTTGATTGGTCCAAGTGCCGATCCGGCAGGGATAGCAAGTGCCGCCACTGCGCAGGAGGCGCTACAGAGGATTTCGGAAGCTCAGGCCAGCTTTGTCAGCCGAGGTGACGACAGCGGCACCCACAAGAAGGAAATGTCCCTGTGGCGTGACGTTGGCGATGTATCGCGCAAAGGTTGGTATCGTGCTGCGGGGGCCGGTATGGGGGCGTCGTTGAACACGGCCAGCGGTATGAATGCCTATATCATGGCGGATCGGGCCAGTTGGTTAAAGTTTGGCAACAAGGGTGATCTGGCAATGCTGTTCTCGGGCGATCCGGTGTTGTTTAACCAATATGCCTATCTGCCGGTAAACCCTGATCTGCACCCGCATGTGAAAGAGGATTTGGCGTTAAAACTGGAAGAGTGGCTG
Source organism: Alphaproteobacteria bacterium (assembly GCA_024280735.1). GTDB lineage: Bacteria > Pseudomonadota > Alphaproteobacteria > Rhodobacterales > Rhodobacteraceae > Amylibacter. The sequence continues at coordinate 13,063 of JAJRPO010000049.1, forward strand.
GTTGGCGCGCGGGCGGAGAAACTGATTTCGGAGTATAAAGTTAACGGTGAGGTGTTGTTTACCTTCAATGCCAAACGTTAGGGGTGCCGTTCAATAGACAAGAGTTCCGATGCGCTCCGCGCGGGGATATTTAAAAGAACAAAGAATTGGCAGGGGCGCTATTCTTCCATGTCGGCGTGGACCGCCAACATTTCCAATTCTGCATCCGGGCTTTGGATCATGCGGAATGATTCCTTTACGCCCGAGTCTGTCAATTCACGCTGTACAGCCAACAAGGTGTTGGCGTCTTGGTCGTCGCATAGTTCCACCATGTGATTGAGTTCTTCTAGCGCGACGGTGCGGGCCTGCTCCTGCGTTGGCGCGCCGTAGATTGTGACGAAATGCTGCGCCAGTGTGTCGGCCAGAGCCTCAAATTCGGCGGGTTGTATTTGGGTGGTGGCGACGAAAGTCACGCGGCCAAATGTTTCAATTCCCAGCCAACCGTTGGCAAAAGCTTGGCGGGCTTTTCCGCTCAGGTCGGCCTCTCCCCAATTGGAAAACTCAAAGCCGCCACTGATCGCCCATTCGCCGGTGCGGGCAGGTTGATGGAACACTTGCGTGTCGCTTTCGTCAAAATGGATCGCGCGGGCCAGTTTCATAATGTCATCCGTTTTCTAGCAATGAAGTAAGCGGGATTAGTCGGGTGTTTTCGCCGCTGCGTAGCAACATGGCAAAATTTTCGTCTACGCCGACGAAGGTGCCGCTTTGGGGCGTATCCTCGTGTGTGATACTGATTTTTTCGCCCAGGCCATGCGCCAGTCCGCGCCATTCTGCATGCAAAGGGGCAGGGCCTTCTTCGCCAAAACGGTTGATCCAAACCAACGTGTGGCGGGCCCAGCTTTCGAGCAGGCGCAGCGGCGAGACATCGCCGCAGCCTTCTTGGAACAGCGAGGTTTGATCGGGAGTTTCGCCCCCATCCGCGTCGGATTCAGGCAGCAGCAGTAATTCCAGCCCTATCACCAACCAATCGGGTTCGGCGTTTGGGTCTGTGGTAGAAGCAGCGGCGCGAAGACGGCCCGCCGTGCCGCCGTTAATCACGATGTCGCCCTGCCATTTCAGGTAGACCGCCACCTCTGGCGGGGCCAAAGCGCCAAGCGCGTTTTGAAAACCGATGCCGCAGGTGCAGAACATGGCCATGGCTTGTTCCAGGGGGATTTCCGGGGCAAAGACAATGGCCGCGCACAGCCTGTCCGGGGTCACATTATGCACCAAAACGCCGGAGTCGCAGCCCAGCGTGGCCCGCGCACAGGCGCGCTCAAACGGGTCGGTTGATCCGGTCACTGCCTCGCCTTGAAACAAGGGGGGGAAGGATAGTGGTTCGGGGGCGTCAAACGGGTTCTCTGTCATACGACTTTATCATCGATCAGGCGTTTTGCCAGTGCGCGGAAGGCCTGTGCTTGCGGGCTCTCGGGTTTGGACACAACAATCGGTGCCCCGCCATCAGCGGCAAGGCGGATGTCCACATGTAGGGGAAGTTCCGCCAGCAATGGAACACCCATTTTTGCCGCCTCTGCTTTGACGCCGCCATGGCCGAAGGTGTGTTCTTCGTGGCCGCAATTAGAACAGATATGCGTCGACATATTTTCGATCATCCCTAGGATCGGTGTGCCCAGTTTGTTGAACATATCGATGCCTTTACGGGCATCGATCAGGGCCACATCTTGCGGGGTAGAAACAATGATCGCGCCATTCACCTCGGCCTTTTGGGCCAGCGTCATTTGCACGTCACCGGTGCCCGGCGGAAGGTCCACCAACAGCACGTCAAGCGCGCCCCATTGCACCTGATTGAGCATCTGTTGCAAGGCACCCATCAGCATCGGGCCGCGCCAAACGACTGCCTCGTCCTCGCGGGTCATCAGGCCCATGGACATCACGGTAACACCATGATTTCGCAGTGGTAAGATGGTTTTACCATCTGGCGAAGACGGCTTGCCGGAGACCCCCATCATACGGGGTTGCGAGGGACCAAACACATCGGCATCGAGCAGGCCAACACGCAAACCCTCAGCGGCCAAAGCCACGGCCAAATTGGCGGAAACCGTGGATTTACCAACCCCGCCCTTGCCCGATGCAATGGCGATAATCTTGTTCACGCCGGGTATTTTTTGCGGCCCTTTTGGCTTGGGCGCACCATGGCCTTTCAGATCTGGCGGGGCCTTTGTAACGCTATGCGCCGTCAAGATAACCGAGGCGGATTTTACGCCGTCGAGCGCCTCAACCGCCATTTGCGCGTCGCTGCGCACGGGTTCCATCACAGTACTGGCAGCGGGATCGATTTCGATCACAAAACGCACTGCGTCATCCTCGACCATCAAGGCTTTCACAAGTCCTGCCGTCACGATGTCAGTGCCGCTCTTGGGGTCAATGATTTGCTTCAGTGCGCCCAGTATGTCGTCTCTTGTAACTGTCATTTATTCCATTCCGGTGATGTTGCCAGTGACCTTATGTTCTAGCGCGATTCCGTCAATTGTCAGCACCATTTTGGCCTCGAACTGCTTGCCATTCGTCACAGGGCTTCCCGCGTTGCGCATGGCTTCTTCAATCGCTTGTTGCGAGGTCACGCCAACCTGTTTGAGAAACTTGCGCATGGTCATGTTGAAATCTTCGCTCATGGTCTTCCTTTCGGGAATATTAGGGGGATTGACGGGGGAATTACCAGCCCTTTAGGTTTGTGGGGGCAACGGAGGGCTGGAAGTGAAACGTGGAATTTGGGTTTTTGTGATGGTTTTGGTTTGGGGTGGCATTGCCATGGCCCAACAGCGTAATTTGCGGATCTCGGTTAGCCCCGTGTTGGTCGAAACGGGGTTTTTGAAGCATCTGTTGCCGCGGTTTACCTTGAAAACACAGGTGCGGATTGATCTGGTGGAAACTGGTGCAGATGTGGTTTTGGGACCCACAGGGGCGACGCCAATTCTGCAAGGGGAAGATGTGGTTTATTATGTCAGCGTTCCGGTTGAAGGGCCAAAGGCTGCGCGGTTTGTGGATTGGCTGAAATCCGCAATTGGTCAGCGCACGATTGGCGCGTTTAAGCGCGACGGGGTTCAAGTGTTCACGGGTGCTGCGGATTTGGTTGTTGTGGCGACCAAGGTGGTTTTTGCAGGCGATATTGCGGTCGGGGAAACCCTGTCGTTCGCCAATTGCGGGCGTTGTCATGTGGTTGGCCCTAAGAACCGGATGGGGGGTGTCGGCTCGACGCCATCCTTTGCCTTGATGCGTACATTTCCCGACTGGCAGCGGCGTTTCGAGACGTTTTTCTCCCTGCGCCCGCATCCGTCTTTCACCCAGATAACCGATGTGACAGAACCGTTCGCCGCCAACCTGCCCCCGACCATTGTTCCACTGGAGATCACCGTGGATCAGCTCGATTCCATCGTTGCCTTTGTGGCCACAATCGAGCCTGCAGATTTGGGCGCGCCGATTGTGCATCAGTGATCCTTGCGCTTACCGAAATAATCCTCGGTGGTGATTACGCGGGGGCGCTCGCCGCCCTGAAATGGGTTGTCGGTGATTTTGTATTGCGCGGCGACGCGACAGTGGTCGCACATCTGGATTAGGCGCGCTGTGTCGTTATTGGCGAACATCGAATGTTTCCCCGCCAGTTTTTCGCTGATCTTTTCGATGGTGGATTTTACCCCGAATAATGCGCCGCATTCCACACAGGCAAAAGGTTCTTCTTCGTGTACCACTTGTTGGGTAAATACCTGATCTGAGAGGTCTAATTGTGGTTTCAGGGTGATTGCATTTTCGGGGCAAACGCGGGTGCATAATCCGCATTGAATGCAAGCATCTTCGGTAAAGCGCAATTGCGGTTTGTCGGGGTTGTCGCCCAAGGCACCAGTCGGGCAGAGACCCGCGCAGGAGAGGCATAGCGTGCAAGCGTCGGTGTCAATTTCAAGCGTGCCGTAGGGGGCGTTGGCGGGTAACGGCAACAGGGTTTCGGGGGTACCGTTCAGGGCAATTGCAGCCAGTCGAGTGATTTGGCGACGGTTGCCGATGGGCAGGATCGGCTCGATTTTCGGGCTGGGTTTGCTATCGGCATAGAGAACCTCGCACAGGGCGTCGGGGTCGGTGAGGTCGAGTAGGCGCACCTGCTTGTCACCGGAAATGGCGCATGCAAAGGACAGCTCAATTTTCAGGATTTCCCGTTCGGTTTTAGGGGCGAGCAGCAGATCCACATGCGCAAATCCGGTGGCCAGAGCCGCCAGCATTTCCGCGTGCCCAAAACCGGATAGGGCGCTAACTTGCATCGGGATTACGTTGCTGGGTAAGCCTCGGCCAAATCGCGCCGCAAGGGCAATCATTTCGCCGCCAAAATCCGCGTCATGCACCAGAAGGCGGGGGGATTTACCGCCCGCAGTTCGGTAGGTTTTTGCGAGGTTCTCGATACGTTTGAACAAAAATGCCGTCGGTGGGGCGTCATAGGTAATCGCGCCAGAGGGGCAAACCGCGCTGCAAGAACCGCACCCAGCGCAGATGCTCGCGTCGATGGCAACGTGTTCGCCGTCCGGCGAGATGGCCGAGGTGGGGCAAACGTCGAGGCATTTTGAACAGCCGGTAATTTCAGCGCGGGAATGGGCGCAGAGGTGGTTTTCTATGCCAATGTAGAAAGGTTTTTCAAACTCTCCGGCCAGTTGTGCCGCTTCGAACACAGCGCCGGCGATGGCGCGGGGATCACCTGGATCAACCCGCAAATAGCCGTCGCGTTTTTCGGGGGCGGGGAACAGCGGGGTGTCGCCGCGCAAATCCAGAATGATGTCGCATTCGGTTTGGCCGCCGTTGCGCGGTTCGCCAAGGACCGGTGCGCCACGCCCGCCAAGGCTGTATTGTTGCAGATCGTTGATTGTCACGTTGAAATTTCCGAGCGAGCCGCTCGCCTGTTTCAACTCGCCTATAACCAGATCAAAACTGCGGTCCATCGGTGCGTCCGAGGGCTGCGAGAGCAACACCGTAACGCTCAATGCTTCAGCCAATTGAACAGCAGCGGGCAGGGCGGTTTCGGCATCCCCTAGGATTAAACAACGACCCTCGGAATAGATGTCGAGCGACTTGGTGGCGGGGATGTCTAGCAGGGCGTCGCTGACCAGTGCTGCCATCTTTGGCCCACTGTTTTTACCCTGATCTGACCAGCCCGCCCGGTTGCGTATGTCAATAAAACCGGCTGGCATTGCGCCGATTTCTGCGCCCAACTCCTCGAATATTTGTTGTTCTTGCAGACAGGCTATCACCGCGTCGCCTTTGGTGATTTCGGCGGCGGCGCGATCAATTTGTGTGGTGCAAAGGTTCGAATACACCCGCGAGCAGGCCATTTCGCAATTGGCAGAAAGGGTGCCTTTGTCGATGCTTTGACTGCCGGAACAATCACATAATATCAAACGTTTAGCCATGTTATCCCTGAGGCGAATTTTGGATTTTTCGCCATGCTCCCTGCTGATTCCCTTTCTGTCATACGCGGCGAATCTATGCGGCGTAAAGGGTTTTAAATTGGAACAATCTAGGCCAAGTGATTCGATTTTTGGCGGGTGAAAAATAACTGATAAAAATAGTCAGAAAATTGACATTGGACAATTTGTCCCACCCCTAATTAAAAAGAAAAACTTCCGGTCGAATTGTCCACTTCTAGAGCGGCCAACGTGGAATATTTGAGATTTTGTTAAGAACTACTTGGCGTAAAAGCAGATTGCCTTCATCCTAACGGGGCTTGAGCCGAGGACAGTCAAAATATGCAATCACGCAGTATCTCTATGCCGTTGGGCATTGTGATCCGGAAAACGCCGGGGGTGACCCGTTGGGCCAAATGGCATTGGCAGGCGGTTGCGGTGTTGCCGGGGGCCGCACAAGAAAGCTGGCGCGAATTACGCCGCGATGGCGATGCGGTGGAATACCACGCGGCGACAGTTGATCTCGAATTATGGCGCACTGATGCGGAGGCCTATCTGACTGGCCTTTCAACGCGGGTACCGTCGATCTATGTGATTATGCGAGAGGCGTTGGAGCCGGATGCCCCACAAGCCATGGAGGTATTGCTGGCAACGGCCTCGCCCTATGACGCACAAGATTACGCCGACAGCGGCGAGGAGGTCGTTGATCTGGTGCCGATGCCTGCAGCCCTGATGGCATGGGTTCGGGAATTCACCGACCAGCATTACGAAGAAGAGGTCTTTGTTAAGCGCAAGCGCAACAAGAGCCGGGTTGACGCCGTTGAAGACGGGGTTGGTGATGCACGGGTTTCGCAAATGACAGATGTTTACCGCGCGCCTTCCAAGCCCGGCAAGGAACCCGTGCATTGAGTGGGCGGATGGATATGTGGTCACGCCGCAAGGCTGGTGTTTTGGCCGAGGTCGAGGCCGAAGAACGCGCGCAAGTTGCGGCTGTTGTTGCCAAGGAGCAGGCGACGCTGGAAGAAAAGACCGATGCGGAAGTTCTGGCGGAGCTGGAATTGCAAGACCCGGATCAGATGGAAATGGGCGACGATTTCAGCGGCTTTATGAAGGCCGCCGTGCCCGAACGCCTGCGCCGCCGCGCCCTGCGCAAATTATGGCTGACCAATCCGGTGTTGGCCAATGTCGATAATCTGGTGGATTACGGCGAGGATTTCACCTTGGCGACCAGCGCGCTGGAAACTGTGGCAACCGCCTATCGTGTGGGCAAGGGCATGATGGCCCATGTCGAGGAAATGAAACGACAGGACGCAGCAGAAGCGGCCCCAGAAGCAACAGAAGTAGAAGAAGATCTGGTTTCACAAGAGCAGACAATTGGCGAAATGATCGACCAAGAAGACGTTGTGGAGCCGGAAGAAGACGTTGCCCAAGATGAAGAAGAAGAACAAGCACCGGAAATTTTAGTCAAGCGCCGCATGCGCTTTGCTTTTGCGAGTTAAGGAACAAAACCAGAGATGACAGCCATGGCCCAAGAGTTTGATATAAGTGAAGAAGACAAGTTGCGCGCGGATTTCTATGGATTTCTGGGCGCTTTGCTGTCGCGCCCTGCTTCCAAGGAGTTGCTGATGCAAACGGCAGGTTTGACGGGGGACGACAGCGACTTGGGTGTTGCGATCAAGGCAATGGCCCGCGTGGCGACTGTCAGTAAACCCTCTGGCGTGGAAACCGAGTTTAACGCCCTGTTCATCGGTTTGGGGCGCGGCGAACTGCTGCCCTATGCCAGTTTCTATCTGACGGGTTTCCTGAACGAGAAACCGCTGGCCGCCTTGCGCAAGGAAATGCTGGGCTTGCAGATTGTGCGCGAAAAGAACGTGTTTGAGCCAGAAGACAATATCGCCAGCTTGTTCGAGATGATGGCGGGTATGATTATGGGCCGTTTTGGCGCGCTAGTGCCACTGGAGCGCCAAACCGCATTTTTCAACAAACATATCGCCCCCTGGGCCACCCATTTTTTCAGCGATCTGGAGGGGGCGAAAAATTCCGTCTTTTACGCATCCGTTGGCACGGCAGGTAAGGCGTTTCTAGAGATCGAGCGCGAAGCGTTTCGGATGAACGCGGGTTAACCCGCGATAACTGGCCCCACTTGGGCCTAACAGAGGAGGAGACCTGAATGACCAAGGAGAAAGAAACCGCCAGTCGGCGTGATTTTTTGAAACTGGCGGCCACGTCGGCACCCGCAGCACTCGCTGCTGTGGCCGTATCAGGGACTGAGGCGGAAGCCGCAGTCACGGAAGAAACTGGCAGTGGTTTGCGCGATACCGCCCACACCCGCGCCTATTTCGACAGCGCCAAGTTTTAGGGCGATCTTAGCGGAACCAACGGTTGCGATACGCCCAGCGGTTCCAAAACATTAACCAAGCCAACACCGGGGGAAGCCGGTGAACAGCAAGGGAGAGTATATATGCTCAGGAAAAAAACCAACGGGGTTGCGCGACGCTCCCAGCGGACAAGCCTCCTGTCTTCTATTTCAGAAAAATCGGTTGATAGACGTGCATTTTTGCGCGGATCAGGGCTGGCCATTGGTGGCCTCGCTGCGATCACAGCAACCGGTGGGACAGTCACAAAAGCAACTGCCGCGACACACGTAGCAAGGGCCGTAGAAACCATTAAATCGATTTGCACCCACTGTTCGGTGGGTTGTACGGTATTGGCCGAGGTTGATAACGGTGTGTGGGTTGGCCAAGAGCCAGGCTATGACAGCCCGTTCAATCTGGGTGCCCATTGTGCCAAAGGCGCATCGGTACGGGAGCACGCCCACGGCGAGCGCCGCCTGAAATACCCGATGAAGAAAGAAAACGGCGAATGGAAACGCATCAGCTGGGAGACCGCGATCAACGAGATCGGCGACGGCATGATGAAAATTCGCGACGAGAGCGGGCCGGATTCTGTTTATTGGCTGGGTTCTGCGAAACACAGCAATGAACAAGCCTATCTGTTCCGCAAGTTTGCCGCCTATTGGGGCACAAACAACGTGGATCATCAGGCACGGATTTGCCACTCTACCACGGTTGCCGGTGTTGCGAACACATGGGGCTACGGCGCCATGACCAATAGCTATAACGACATCCACAAATCCAAAGCAATTCTTGTGATTGGCGGCAACCCTGCCGAAGCGCATCCTGTTTCCTTGCTTCACTTGATGAAAGCAAAAGAGCAGAATAACGCCTCCCTGATCGTTTGCGATCCGCGTTTCACCCGTACCGCTGCCCATGCAGATGAATACGTGCGCATCCGGCCCGGTTCGGACGTTGCCCTGATTTGGGGCTTTTTGTGGCACATCTTTGAAAACAGTTGGGAAGACAAAGAATTTATCCGCACCCGTGTTTACGGCATGGATGAAATTCGCGCCGAAGTCAAAAAATGGAACCCCGAAGAAGTTGAGCGCGTAACAGGCGTTCCCGGGTCTCAAATGGAGCGGGTTGCCCGCACTATGGCCAACAACCGCCCCGGCACCTTGATCTGGTGTATGGGTGGCACGCAGCACACCACGGGTAACAACAACACCCGTGCCTATTGCATTTTGCAGCTGGCCCTTGGCAACATGGGCGTGTCCGGTGGCGGCACCAACATTTTCCGCGGTCACGACAACGTGCAAGGCGCAACTGATGTTTGCGTTCTGTCCCACTCTCTGCCCGGCTATTATGGCCTCTCGGGGGGGGCATGGGCGCATTGGTCGCGTGTTTGGGGTGAAGACCTCGACTGGATGAAAAGTCGCTTCGACCAGCTGAAAGGCAAAGACGGCAAAGAAAAGTCGTTGATGAACCTCAAGGGTATTCCGGTATCTCGCTGGATTGACGGCGTTCTGGAAGACAAAGACAACATCGACCAGCCAAACAATGTTCGGGCTATGGTTCTGTGGGGCCACGCGCCGAACAGCCAAACCCGTGGCAAGGAAATGAAAACGGCGATGGAAAAACTCGACATGCTTGTCGTGGTGGATCCTTATCCAACTGTTTCCGCTGTGCTGCATGATCGCACCGATGGCGTTTATCTGCTGCCTGCCTCGACCCAGTTCGAGACCCGCGGTTCGGTGACAGCGTCAAACCGGTCGTTCCAATGGCGTGACAAAGTGGTTGATCCAGTGTTTGAATCGCTGCCGGATCACATCATCATGGCCAAATTTGCCAAGAAGTTCGGTTGGGCTGACAAGTTCTTCCGTAACATCGGCATGGACGCCGAGGATGAGCCGAACATCGAGGACATCACCCGCGAGTTTAACAGCGGCATGTGGACCATCGGTTATACCGGCTGTTCGCCAGAGCGGATCAAATCGCATATGGCCAATCAGCACACGTTTGACCGCACCACTCTTCAGGCCATTGGTGGCCCGAACGATGGTGAATACTATGGTCTGCCTTGGCCGTGTTGGGGCACTGCGGAGATGAAACATCCGGGCACGCCTAACCTGTATGATATGTCGAAAGCCGTATCCAAAGGTGGCCTGACCTTCCGCGCCCGTTTCGGTGTGGAGCGCAACGGTGTGAACCTGCTGGCCGAGGGTGTTTACTCCAAGGACAGCGATATTCAGGACGGTTATCCTGAATTCACCATGCAGATGCTGATTGATCTGGGTTGGGATAGCGAGCTGACAGCCGAGGAACGTGCATCGATCGATGCGGTTGCCGGGGTCAAGACCAACTGGAAAACCGACCTTTCAGGCGGTATTCAGCGGGTTGCGATCGCGCATGAATGTGCCCCCTTCGGCAACGCCAAAGCGCGTGCCGTGGTTTGGACATTCCCCGATCCGGTACCTGTACACCGCGAACCGCTGTACACCAACCGGCGCGATCTGGTTAAAGACTATCCAACATACGCGGATAAGCAGGCTTACCGTCTGCCGACCATGTATGAATCAATCCAGAAAGTCGACTTTAGCAAGGATTATCCAATGATCCTGACCTCTGGTCGTCTGGTTGAATACGAGGGTGGGGGCGACGAGAGCCGCTCGAATCCTTGGTTGGCGGAACTGCAACAAGAGATGTTCGTTGAGATCAACACCCGCGATGCCAATAACATCGGTATTCGGGATGGTCAGCAAGTCTGGGTCGAAGGACCTGAAGGCAGCAAGATCAAAGTTGCAGCCATGGTCACGGAACGGGTTGGCGAAGGCGTTGCCTTCTTGCCGTTCCACTTTGGCGGTCATTTCGAAGGTAAGGACTTGCGGGACAAATACCCCGACGGTGCGGACCCTTATGTGCTGGGCGAAAGCGCCAACACCGCAATGACCTATGGCTATGACAGCGTCACCCAAATGCAAGAGACCAAGGCGTCTCTTTGCAAAATCACAGCAGCATAAGGAGCGTAGACATGGCACGAGTAAAATTTCTCTGTGATGCAGAACGTTGCATCGAATGCAATGCCTGCGTAACGGCCTGTAAAAACGAACACGAAGTCCCTTGGGGCATCAACCGGCGCAAAGTTGTCACCATTGGTGACGGCAAGCCGGGCGAGCGTTCGGTTTCCATCGCCTGTATGCACTGTTCTGATGCGCCTTGTATGGCCGTTTGCCCCACCGACTGTTTCTATCAAACAGCCGACGGCATCGTGTTGCACAGCAAGGACCTGTGCATCGGGTGTGGTTACTGCTTTTATGCATGCCCGTTCGGCGCGCCGCAGTATCCGCAGGCTGGTAATTTTGGCAGCCGTGGCAAAATGGACAAATGTACATTTTGCGCCGGTGGCCCAGAAGAGGACCATTCAGCAGCCGAGTTCCAAAAATACGGCCGCAACCGTATTGCCGAGGGCAAGCTGCCCTTGTGTGCAGAAATGTGCGCAACCAAAGCCCTGCTTGCAGGTGACGGAGACGTTGTATCCGGCATCTACCGCGAGCGGGTTGTGGCGCGGGGCTTTGGCTCCGGCGCTTGGGGCTGGGGAACAGCATACAACCAGAAGGCCGGTAATTAAGGCCGGGTCGGGGCGCAAGTCCCGACCAACTTCAAATTTCAGGGCGGCACGACTGGGCCGCCCTGTGACCTCTCTTATTCCATACGAGCCAATCACATGATGATGCGCCAATCCCTTGCCCTTGCCCTTGTGTTGTTTGCGAGCCTGTTGTTGACAGATGTTTCGCACGCGCAAACAGCGGCCCCGACTTTTGATGCGACCGCAACAGCGGCGCAAGCCCTTGATGATATCATGGCACGGCAACGTGGCGAGGTGGTTTTGCCAAGGGGGAATGCGCCTGTCGCCCCTGAAGGTGGGCCGCTGTTTGGCCCCCAGCCCGGGCCGCCAAATTCGCTGGGACCGCAATCACAGTCTGACTATTGGCGCGGCTATCGTGGTGGTGATCCAGCGGATATTGTCGCGGCGGTGGATTCTGGACAGGCGATGACAACCACGGGCCAGCAATGGCGGCTGCTGCGCGAAAACTATATCCGCAAATATGCCGGTTGGTTTCCGGTTGGGGTGATTGCCATTCTTGCACTGTTTTTCCTTCTAAGGGGCAGAATACGGATTGTGGCGGGATTTTCCGGCAATACGATCCCGCGTTTCACCATAAACCAGCGGGTAGCACATTGGTTTATGGCGGCGGTGTTCAGTATTCTGGCACTGAGTGGGTTGATAATCCTGCTGGGGCGTCCGGTGTTGTTGCCGCTGTTCGGGCCGCAAGCAAATTCGATTCTAACCAGCGCCGCATTACAAGGGCACAACCTGTTTGGGCCGATATTTATCCTTGCGTTGGCGTGGCTGTTTGTCAAATTCATCCGCGGCAACTTCTTTCAAATCGTTGACCTGAAATGGATCCTGAAACTGGGTGGGATGCTGGGCGGCCACGTCAGTTCACGCCAATTCAATTTTGGTGAAAAGGCGTGGTTCTGGATGGTGATCCTGATTGGGATTCTGTTGTCTGTGACCGGAGTATCACTGGAATTTCCGTGGTTGTTTGGCGATATCCGCATACTACAGGCCTCCACAATCCTGCACGCCCTTGGGGCAATCGCGCTGATTTCAGTTTCGCTGGGTCACATTTACATCGGCACCATAGGCATGGAAGGCTCAATAGATTCCATGCTCAAAGGCGAAGTTGACGAGAACTGGGCCAAAGAACACCACGACCTGTGGTATGAGGAAGTGACTGGTAAACCTGCGTCGGAGGATGCGTCATGAGTTTTGTCGAGCTTGTAGAAGGCCCGCTGTTCACACTTGCCGCCAGTATCTTTGTTCTGGGCGTGTTGTGGCGGTTGATCGGGATTATCCGCATTGGCCGGACCAAGGATATATCCCCGCCCAAAGCCTCCGCAGCGCTGGGGTTCTTTAAAGGCAATTTGCGCCACTTTTTCCCTCGCGGAATATTTGCAAAGCGCACGGCGTTACACATTATCGCAGGCTATGGCTTTCACTTTGGCTTGCTGATTTTGGTGCTGTTTGCAGCGCCGCATATTGCCTTTATCAATGATCGCTTGGTATCTGTTGCCCTGCCAGAGATGCCGCGCTGGGGTTTTATTGTCGCCGCCGAGGTGGCATTCGCTGGGTTGATCATGCTGTGGGTGCGCCGGATTTCCGATCCGGTGATGCGGCTGATTTCCGATTGGGACGACCACATCGGAACTTGGCTGACGTTTTTGGTGATGCTGACGGGCTGTCTAGCACTGCAAGAATCCCATGCTTTCTTGCGCGGGTTCCACATGTTGTTTGTGGATATTTGGCTGATCTACTTCCCGTTCAGCCGTCTGATGCACGCTTTCACTTTCTTTTTGTCGCGGGGCAACACCGGCGCGACCTATGGCCGTAAGGGGATGAATCTATGAGCGAGATATCCAATATCGCCGTTGCCAAGTTTCTGGAACACACCGATGCCGAAGCGGCGTCTTTCTTTGAGGCTTGTGTGCATTGCGGCGAATGTGCTGAGGCGTGCCAGTTTCACCTCACGTCCGGTGATCCGCGCCACACGCCGATTTATAAGCTGAAACCGATGGAGCGTGCCTATAAACGCGACAAAGCCCCGTTTTCGTCAGTTATGAAAATACTTGGGCTGGCGCCGTCACCTGTGACCGAGGAAGAGTTGCGTGAATGGGAACCGCTGGTTTACGACACCTGCAACATGTGCGCCCGCTGCACGCTGGTTTGCCCGATGGGCATCGATATTGCCGGCACCATCCGCAAAATGCGAGAAGGCTACGCGGCTGCGGGAATTGTACCTGAAGGATTGCAACGCGCTGCCGAGTTTGTGCGTAAGACCAGCAGTCCGATGGGCGTCACGGTCAAGGCACTGAAAGCCCAGATAAAACATCAAGAAGATGCGACCGGTATCAAGATCGAAGTGGACAAAAAGGGAGCCGATTATATGGCAATCTTCTCGTCAATGGAGATCATGGGCTATCCTGAAGTTTTAGGGGCTTATGCGAAACTGTTTAAAAGAGCTGGCCTGACGTGGACGATTTCCTCCGTAGCTTACGAGGCCACAAATACGGGTGTGCAGATTGGGTCCGGTCCACTGGCCAAAGAGATCGTAACCCGTGTTGTTGATGCGGCCGAGGCTCTGGGGGTCAAACATGTGATTAGCCCGGAATGTGGCCATGCTTATGGTGCGATCCGATGGGCCGGCCCTAATATGATGGGGCGGCAATTTAAGTTTGAGGTGGTTCATATCATCGAATTGCTGGACCAGCTGCGCCGCGACGGAAAAATCCCGGCAGGTAAGAAAGACAGCCGCCGCATGACGTTGCACGATCCCTGCCAGATTATCCGACGGGGGGGGCTGCTGAAAGAGCCGCGTCGTTTGCTGGACGAATCTTGTTCTGATTTCGTCGAGATGAAGGGCGCAGGCATGACCAATTTTTGTTGCGGCGGCGGCGGCGGTGTCTCTGCCAATCCACGGGCAGAAGAGGTTAAGACCGCGGCGTTTTCTCTGAAGGTCGACCAGCTAAACGGGGTCAAGGATCTGGAGGCGGTGGTTGTACCTTGCGGAAATTGCCGGGCGGTCTTCGAGGATGGGCTTGATGCCTATGATATGGACTTGGAGGTTATCGGATTAAGTGAGTTGATTGCTGAAACCTTGGCTGACATGGGCGAAACCCAAGCTTGAAATTCGGCATTTAAAGGCGCAGAATGCGACCCAAATAGGGTTCATGAGGCGGGCGGAAATGAACAAGACCAATCCAGCCAATGTGACCGAAAGTGATTTCGGTGCAAGTTTGGCACTTGCATCTATCCTCGTGGTTGATGACGAGCCGGGGATGCGTAATTTTCTGGTCAAGATACTGCGGCCCCGTTGTAAGCGGGTAGAGCAGGCGGCCAACACGGCCGAGGCGTCAAAGCTGTTGGACGCCAATCATTTTGACATTGTTATTCTGGATAATGTGATGCCCGGCAAAAGCGGGCTGGACTGGTTGCGCGAACAGCGCCAAGTGGGTTTCTTTGCGGACGCCATCCTGATCACCGCATTCGCCGATCTGGAAACCGCCATTCAGGCGTTGCGGGCGGGGGCGGTGGATTTTGTGTTGAAACCTTTCCGCTCTAACCAAATCCTGAACGCAGTGGCGCGCAGCATTGACCGACTGCATTTGCACCGCGAAAACTTCTTGTTGAAATACGAATTATCGGCGGATGTCGCCGCGGGGCGGGGGCGACTGCTCGGACCTTCTAAAGAAATCACCGACATTCGTGCCATGCTGGAACGGGCGGCCCCCCTGCCGACCTCGGTATTGTTTACCGGCGACAGCGGCACTGGCAAAGAAATCGCGGCGCGGGCGTTGCATGCTATGTCTGACCGCGCCGACAAACCCTTTGTACCCGTAAATTGCGCCGCCATTTCGCCGGATGTGATCGCGAATGAACTGTTTGGTCATCTGCCAAGCGGCGGTGCCCGGCAGGATGGGTTGTTGCTCTATGCCAGCGGCGGCACGCTGTTTTTGGATGAAATCGCCGAACTTCCCTTGTCCGTCCAAGCGACATTATTACGGGTGATCGAGGAAGGGCGGATCCGTCCGATGGGGTCGCAACGTGAGGTGCCGCTGAACCTGCGGTTTATCTTTGCCACCAACGCGGATTTACAACTGGCCGTGGCGGAAGGGCGTTTCCGCGAGGACCTGTATCATCGCATCAATGTTTTGAACATTCGCATGCCGACCTTACGCGAGCGGATTATGGACATGAGCGAACTTGCAGCGATGTTCATGCAAAAAATCTCCCATGATTTGGGTATGCGACCACTGATATTGGACGAGCAGGTTCTGCTGAACCTGTCCTGTTATGACTGGCCCGGAAACGTGCGCGAGTTGCGAAATCTGATTGAACGATCCTTGATCCTGGGGGAGTTCCCGCCGGAATTTGCTGGTACTGGTGACGCCGCGAGCGCCGAGGCCGTCGACAGCCTGCAACTGGTTGAAAAACTGCATATATTAACGGTTCTGGACGCCAGCGATGGCAACCGTGCAGAGGCCGCGCGACGCCTTGGGGTATCGCGTAAAACCATCGATCGAAAATGCGCGATGTGGGATGCCTGAGGCGGATAGACCCCTAAAAATTGGCCGTTTCCGCTCGGTCCGTGCCCGCTTGCTGATGATTGCTTTGCTACCGATGTTGGTGGTTATGCCATTGTTTTTGGGGGCCGTGGTTTCCAATTGGTCTGCAAGGTTTGACAAATTGTTGATTGCCAAAGTGAACGGCGAGTTGACCATTGCCCATCAATACATGAGCGGACTGCTGGAGCGCAGCGGCGAACAGGTCCAAGCGCTGGGGCAATCGGCGTTGTTTGAGCGGACTGTAATGCGCGGCAGCCATGGCGAAATTCTGGCGCTGCTGGATGTTGAACGCGGCGTGTTGGAATTGGATTTCCTATATTTTGTGACTGACAGCGGTGTGTTGCTATCCTCGCCGCGGGTACTGGCAGAATTGGATATTCAGAAATGGCCGGTGGTAAAAAACGCTTTTGTCGGAAACCTGTCTACCGAGATTGATATTTTTGCGGAAACAGACTTGGCGGCGTTTTCGCCGGAGCTGGCAATGCAGGCGCAGATAAAGCTGGTACCAACCGAGGCAGCCCTGCCGACAGAACGGCTGGCGGAAAAGCGGGGAATGGTCGTTCACACAGCATCGCCCGTAAAAAACGGCGTTCTTGTGGGCGGTGTTCTGTTGAACCGGAACCTTGATTTTATCGATACTATCAATGACTTGGTCTATCCTGATGCCAGCCTGACCGAAGGCAGTCGTGGCACTGCGACATTGTTTCTGGAGGACGTCCGCGTGAGCACCAACGTTCGCCTGTTTGAAAACGTCCGTGCCCTTGGCACCCGTGTTTCTGCCATAGTACGCGCCCATGTTTTGGGGCGGGGGGAGGTTTGGTTGGGGCGGGCTTTTGTGGTCAATGACTGGTATATTTCCGCCTATGAACCGATTGTTGACAGCTATGGGAACCGTGTTGGCATGCTTTATGTCGGGTTTCTGGACACACCGTTTCGGGCCGCCAAGACGCGAACTATCTGGTTGATTGTAGCGGGTTTTTTGGGACTGGTTTTGCTGTCCCTACCGATATTTTTACGGTGGGCGCGGGGGATTATCAATCCGTTGGAAAAGATGGTGGGCACTATTGGTCTGGTAGAGGGGGGCGATCTGGGTGCCCGAACCGGGGTGGTTGAGGGGCAAGACGAGATTGGCCGCGTGGCAGGTCATCTGGATGGATTGCTAGAGCAGTTGCAAGAACGCGATCGAAAACTGCGCGCTTGGGGGGAGGACCTGAACCAACGGGTTGAGGAACGCACCCGTGAATTACGCAAGGCAAATCAACGTCTTGAGGCGACGACCAAGCAACTGGTAGTGTCCGAAAAGCTGGCGGCGATTGGCGAGATTACAGCGGGGATTGCGCATGAAATTAACAACCCGATTGCGGTTATTCAGGGCAATCTGGATGTGATCTCGCAGGAAATTGGCGAGGATGCGGTGGCCTTGAAAACAGAGTTCGGGTTGATTTATGAACAGGTCCACAGTGTGAATATTCTGGTCAACAAACTGCTGCAATTCGCTCGACCTGAGGAATATGCGGGTGTTGTGGACTACCATTTGCCAGACGAGGTTATTAACGACTCTATTCCTTTGGTGCAGCATTTGCTGAACAAGGTTGACATAGAATTGACATTGGAGTTGAGTGCGGGCCACGCGGTTGCGATGAACAGGACCGAGTTGCAGCAAGTGCTTATCAACTTGATAGTAAACGCAATTCACGCAATGCCGGAGGGGGGCGTCTTGCGGATGGGGACCGTTAACAAAGATCAAGAGGGTGTCTGCGGTGTCCTGATCAAGGTGGTCGATACGGGTGTCGGTATGGCGCGCGATGTGCTGGAAAATGTATTTGACCCGTTCTTTACGACCAAACAGGCCGAGGGTACGGGGCTGGGCTTGTCTATCAGTCAAAAGCTGATTTCGCGCGCGGGTGGCAGTATTAATGTGACCAGTGAAGTTGGAATCGGTACATGTTTTTCGATCTGGTTGCCGCGTGCGGAGATTGAGGAATAGGTGCTACTGCAACCGCTCCCGATGCAAAACCCGCTGCAAGAACTGCCTTGTGCGCGCATGCTCTGGCGCGGTGAACATTTTTTCTGGCGGGGCGATTTCCAGCAGCTTACCATCGTCGAGAAAACAAACCCGATCCGCAACCTCGCGGGCAAAACTCATTTCGTGAGTGGCCAGCATTAGGGTCATGCCTTGGGTCTTGAGTTGGCGGATCACATCGAGGACTTCGCCGACAAGTTCGGGATCAAGGGCAGAGGTTACCTCGTCCAGCAGCATGATTTCCGGCTCCATCGCCAGCGCGCGCACAATCGCGGCGCGCTGTTGTTGGCCGCCAGACAGGCGGTCTGGGTAGACATCTGCTTTGTCGCTGAGGCCGAAGCGTTCCAGCAATTCCTGCGCCTGCGAGGTGATTTCCGCGCTGCTCATTCCCTTGACCTTCATCGGGGCCAGTTTGATGTTTTCCAGCACGGTCATGTGCGGGAACAGGTTAAAGCTTTGGAATACCATGCCGATCTTGCGGCGCACAGGATTAGGGTCATAGCCGGGCAGGGAAATATCAACACCGTCCAGCAGGATTTCCCCGTCATCAATCGGGTCCAGCAGATTGATGCAGCGCAGCAGGGTGGATTTGCCGGAGCCAGAACCGCCAATCAGGCAGATCAGTTCAGACGGTTGAATGTCGATGGAAATGTTTTTGCAAACCTCCAGCGGCCCAAAACTTTTCTTCACACCGCGTAGGGACAGTTTTGGCATGCTCATCTGCTGCGTTCCGCGTTTTGTTTGGCCATTAGATAATCGGCGAAACGGATGGCGGGGATGGTGGCGCAAAGGAAGATTAGCGCGGCCCCGACGTAGGGGGTGAAATTGGCGAACAGGGATTTATAGACGCCCGCTTGGCGCAGTAATTCCACGGGGCCGATGAACGACAGCAAGGCCACGTCTTTGAGCAGGGCGACGAGGAAATTGACCAAGGTGGGCACCACGCGACGGATGGCTTGGGGCAGCACAACGTAGCGCATCATCGAGGTTTCAGACAGGCCAAGGGAACGGGCGGCGGAACGCTGACTCTCGTGGATTGACTCGATTCCGGTGCGGAACACCTCCGCGATATAGGCGGAATAGGCCAGCACCAACGCCACGGTGCCCCAGATATAGGGGCTGTTATAAGGCGGCAGCAGGCCAAGGCCCGGGATGCCGAAGCCGATTAGATAGATGGTCAGGATCACGGGGATTGAGCGCAGCACGTCGATGTAGACAATGGCGAACAGGCGCAGTGGGTAGAGCGCGGCGGAGGTGACATTGCGCATCAGGGCGATGATCAGGGCGAGGGCAAATATCAGCGGTGCGGCGATGAAAAACAGTTGCAGGTCGAGCACGAAGGCGGACAGCATTTTGGGGAAAGTCTTGGTTAGGACTGCCCAGTTGAAGAAACTGCGCTTCACGCCTTCCCAGCCCGGCGCGAGGGGGACGATAATATAGATCAAGATGACGACAGCCGCCAGACTGACGGCGGCGATGATCAGGCTTTTTTGCTTGGCTTTGCGCTCATAGACTTGGCGGCGGGTGAGACCGCGCGCGGGGGATTTGCCGCGCGCGGTATTTGTGTCGGTGGACAAGGCTTATTTGCTCATGTCGATGACGGGAACGCCGGCACCGCTGGCCAGCCATTTGTCCTCGATTGTGGCCATGGTTCCGTCGGCTTGCAGTGCGGATAGGGCCGCGTCGACGCAGGCGGTCAGCGGGCTATTTTTGGCAAGTACGAGGCCAAAATGATCAGGGCTGTCGTTTACGTCAGTGGGGAACTGGCCGATGATTTTGCCGTTATCCATCTGGACGCCGGTAACGAACAGCGCCGTGGGCAGATCAAAAATCACCGCATCCACCTGATTGGCTTGCAAGGCGGCGGTGGTGTTTGCCACGTCGTCGTACAGCAGGGTTGAGGCCATTGGTTGAACTGCACTCTCAAGGAAAGTTGCCGCGCTCAATCCCGCACCTGCGCCGAATTTCAGGCCTTTCATACCGCTGAGAGTAGCGGGCGTCATGTCCTTGCCATTGGCGGTGGTCACGACGACGGCCTTTGTTGTGGTATAATAAGGCGCGGAGAAATCAATCACTTCGGCGCGTTCCGGCAGGATTGAGAATTGTTGCAGGTTAAAGTCGAAATTCTTGGCTCCGGGTTGGATTGCCCCGTCAAACGAGGTACGCACCCATGCGACATGGGCGTTGTCATAGCCCATTTTGCCAGCGATGGCATAGGCGACTGCGGCCTCAAACCCGTTACCGGATTCCGGGGCGTCGTCGATCACCCACGGGTAATAGGCGGGGTTGCCGGTGGCGATTGTCAGCGTGTCGGCTGTCAGTGTGTTGCCGGTGCTGCATTCGTTGGCAGTGGCAGCGCTTGCCAGAAGGATCGCCGCGAGTGTTGTTAAGGTGCGTTTCATGTTGTTCTCCCTGTAATTCCAAGCAAGCAGTTTGCGAATGCAGGGGCGGGGTGTCAACCTTGGAACGGCGGTGGTGGCCAATCAAGGGTTGATATTCGCCCGCTGATCCCAATATTCAGGGCCTATTGAGTATCATCACATCGCACTGGCGCGCGCTCATTTTGTTGCCCGCGCTGTGACTTTGAGCGCAGCGATTGCGTAATCGACAGCGAAAAGTTGCAAGAGGGGAGCAAAATGAGCCGCGTCCCTTCGGGATTTCACAAAAATCCGCCACTTCGGTCCAATTTCGCTTGAAAGGGGCGGCCCTGTCTGCGCTCAATTGAAACAGAACTGACGGATTTTTGGTGGAAACCAGTGCGATGTGATGATACTCAAAAGGCCCTAGGGCGTAGACCTATAAACGGAATTGTGATTCAAGGTATGAAACAGGGAGAATTTCATGTCTGGGACATTTTGGTTAACGCAAGAACAATTCAATAACATCAAGCCACTACTGCCGAACAAACCACGTGGTGT
>JAJRPO010000050.1 GCA_024280735.1 Alphaproteobacteria bacterium
ACGGTATCCCAAAAGCTCAATTCGGGTTATATTTGAAGGAGTGTGAGTGGAGATTTAACAACAGTGACCCTTCAGATCAGTTATTACAGCTAAGACAATGGGTTAGACATCATCTAAGGTAGTTATCTGGGTCAGCCCCCTATTTAATTGGCAGATGGTCGAATTTATCCAATTTCCTCTTGAAATAATTGTGCAAATGCCTAAAAAACGGGCAGTATGACGATAATGATTGGAAGTAGGGCATTGTCGCCCCCTGTATTTCTGGCCCCGCTGGCTGGAATCACAGACTTGCCTTTCCGTAACCTCGTGTCGCGGTTTGGGGCCGGTTTGGTGGTTTCTGAAATGGTTGCCAGTCAGGAAATGGTTCAGGCAAAACCGGATTCAACCACGCAAGCCCGTACCCGTGCTGAATTGGGGGGCGGGAATACTGCCGTTCAGATCGCTGGGCGAGAGGCCCATTGGATGGCGGAATGTGCGCGTATGGTTGTGGCAAATGGCGCGCAACTCATTGATATCAATATGGGGTGTCCGGCGAAAAAGGTAACTAACGGCTATTCAGGTTCCGCGCTAATGAAAAATCTGGATCACGCGCTAACCTTGATTGATGCCGTGGTTGGCGCGGTCGATGTGCCCGTTACCCTGAAAACCCGTTTGGGATGGGATGATGACCTGCTGAATGCACCGGAATTGGCGCGCCGCGCGGTGGATGCGGGCGTGCAAATGATTACCATTCATGGCCGCACACGCTGTCAGTTTTACAAAGGGCAGGCCGATTGGGCGGCAATTGCACGGGTTAAGGCGGCGGTTTCAGTGCCGGTGATTGCTAATGGCGATATCGTCGATGCGGCGTCCGCGCGGCGTGCTTTGGATCAATCGGGGGCCGACGGTGTGATGGTTGGGCGCGGCGCACAGGGGCGCCCTTGGGCTTTGGCACAAATCGGGGCAGAGCTGTTTAAAGACGCCCGCCCGAACATTCCTTACGGTATGGAGCTTATTGGCTTAATTACAGAGCATTACGAGGCAATGTTAACGTTCTATGGCCCTGAGTTGGGCAACCGCGTGGCCCGCAAACATTTGGGGTGGTACATGGACGACCTGCCGATCCAAAAAACACTGCGCCGCGCCATCATGACCACGAAAGACCCAAAACAGGTCATCCTGTTATTGCGCGAGCTACCAACCCAAAGGGCAGCGGCATGAGTGTTAATTTTGAGGACATCTGGGGGGTTTTACCGTTTCCGGCCTTTGTGATTAATCGGGGTAATTACTTCCGGGAGGCAAATGGTGCCGCCGAGCAGATGGTTCAAACCTCGCGCAAGCAGATGCAGCGCAAAACCCTGTCCGATGTCTTTGGCGCGGATTCTGTTGTTGTGGACACAGCACGTACAGCACGGCGCACCAACGGGTCTTTGATGCAAAACAATGTCGACGTTGCACTGGTGGATCAGGCTGCCCAGAGTTGCAATGTGCACATCGGAGTGATGGGCCGGGACGGGGACACATTGTTGCTCATCATTCAACCCACAGGTGTTGCGCAGAAAATGAGCCGCTCGCTGACTAATATGGCAGCTGCCCGTTCTGTTGCTGCAATGGCGGCAATGCTCGCGCATGAAATTCGCAATCCATTGGCGGGGATTTCAGGGGCGGCGCAGTTGCTTGGAATGTCGGCAAATGATGATGACCAAGAATTAACAGATATGATTTATCAGGAAACCAAGCGCATTGGCGACCTGGTGGATCGGGTTGAACATTTTGGCGATCAGCGGCGGGTCGAACGCAAACCTACCAATATTCACGATGTTCTGGATCGGGTCTGTCGGGCCGCCAAAGCCGGATTTGCGGCACATGTAAATATGAGCGTTGACTATGATCCCTCGTTGCCGGATGTGGCGGGTGACAGTGACCAGTTACAACAAGTCTTTCAAAATTTAATCAAAAACTCTGCGGAATCTGTGGAAAAACTGCGTGGAAATATCACTATTCGAACATCATACAATTCTGGTATCAAATTGGCTGTTGCGGGATCCCACACCGAAAACCTGCCAATTCAAATAGAAATTTCGGATAATGGCCGGGGCATCCCCGATGATTTGATTGCCGATATTTTCGAACCTTTTGTAACCAGCAAAGCCAACGGCAGCGGTCTTGGCCTGTCACTGGTTTCAAAAATCGTTACCGCCCATGGCGGCTTGATAGAATGTTCCAGCAGTATTGGGCGCACAGTTTTCTGTGTTCGTTTGCCTGTGTGGCGCACCCCCAAGGAGGCCAAATAAATGGATGGTACAATTCTGATTGCGGATGATGATCGCACCATTCGCACGGTCCTTACACAAGCTCTGACACGGGCTGGTTGCCGAGTGCGGGCCACCGGGAATACCACAACCCTGTGGCGATGGATTGAGGAAGGACATGGGGATGTTGTTATTTCAGATGTGATGATGCCGGATGGAAATGGGCTGGACTTGCTGCCCGCAATTACAAAACGCCGCCCCGACTTGCCCGTGATTATTATTTCCGCCCAGAACACAGTGTTAACCGCCATTAAAGCATCTGAGGCAGGGGCGTATGACTATCTTCCCAAACCTTTTGATTTGCGTGAAATACTGTCGAAAGTTGGCAAAGCACTCACTCAGACCGAGCGTCCAAACCTGCCGAAGGCCGAGATAGAACCCGAGAACAGCCTGCCGCTGGTTGGAGGTTCCCCTGCAATGCAGGAAGTTTATCGCATTGTGGCACGCATTCTAAACACCGACTTAAACGTAATGGTTCTGGGCGAGAGTGGCACTGGAAAAGATTTGCTTGCACAAACGCTGCATAAATTGGGCGGGCGGGTCGTGACCGATTTTGTGACAATAAACGCCGCAACAATAGATTGTGACGGGCTAGAGGCGATTTTGCTGGCGGGTGACACGGCCAAAGGTGGCACCATATATCTGGACGAGATTGGGGAAATGGCAGCGGACTGCCAACTTTATTTGCTGGGATTGATGCAGAACCCCGCCGTTACAGCCCGTGGTTTTCGATATATTTCTTCCAGCAGTCAACCAATGGCCCAGCTTGTCAGTGACGGTTTGTTTCGGGAAGATCTATTTTATCGCCTTAATGTGATTCCAATAAACCTCCCGCCTTTGCGCGAGCGGATGAATGACATCTCTGATTTGACACGGCATTTTTTGGAAAAACAATCGATTGCTGGGGGGCCGCAAAAGCGCATTAGCCACGAAGCATTAGAAAAAATGCGGCTGGAACTTTGGCCCGGCAATGTACGGGCGCTGGAAAATTTCACCCAGCAATTAGCCATTCTTTGCCCAGAAGACGAAATTGATGCGGTGTTTGTCACCGAGCAAATCCGCCAAATGCCGGCAAAAAAACCAGACGCGCAGCCCGCGGGCGGGGACAAGCTGTCCACGTCGGTCGGCGCTCATATCCGGCGGTATTTTGATCAACATGGTGACGCGCTGCCGCCGCCTGGCCTGTACAACCGGATTATTCGAGAGGTGGAGCTGCCGCTGATCGCTCTTTCCTTATCCGCCACTCGCGGCAATCAGATTAAAGCGGCAGAACTGTTGGGGATAAACCGGAATACCCTGCGGAAAAAAATTGCCGAGCTGGATATTTTGGTTACACGAGGTAAGAAAATGATGTAAACCTGCCACAGGTATCGTCAGGATTCCGATAAAGCAGGTTTATTTGTGCAACAGTCTAGGGTGAAAGCCGCTTGGAAGCGTATCAACGTCTGGCGCAAGCAACGCCGGATCCGCAATCTGTTTGCCCTGTCTTTGGCCTTGTTTGCGCCGGTTCTTATTTTCGCTAATTACTATGTATTGCGCAGCTCCAGTGGTGATTCCTCTAACGATGCGATCCGGTTAGTCCTGCTGTTTGATCTGGTTTATGTGTTGGTCGTTGCGGCGCTTGTCGCGCAACGGATATTCAGCATGATCAGCGCGCGGAACGCCAAAACCGCTGGCTCACGCCTGCACTTGCGTCTGAGCGGTGTGTTCAGTTTTGTGGCCTTGGTGCCTACCATTATGGTCGCGGTGATTTCTACAATCCTGCTGAATTTCGGCTTTGAAAACTGGTTTTCAGAGCGTGTTCGTAATGTTGTCGGTAATTCTCTGTCTGCCGCCCAAGCCTATGAGGCTGAGAAGCACGATGATTTGATCGAGGATGCGAGTTTGCTGGCGCAATTTTTGAACCAGCAAAAGCAGGTATTGGCGATTGTCGATGATGCAGAGTTGCGTAACTCCTTGACATTAGGGCAAAAACGTATTCAGCGCGGGTTAAAAGAGGCCTTTGTTATTGATGGCTCGGCTAAACTGCGCGCCCGTGGTGAGCGCAGTTACCTGTTTGACTTTGAGCAGCCTTCACCGGCGGAAATGGCCCAAGCCGAAGCAGGTGGAATTGTCGTGATCCGCGATTGGGACAATAACGAATTTCGCGCCTTGATACGATTGTCCACCTTTGTGGACCGCTATATTTACGTGTCGCGCAGTGTCGATGGCAGTATTCTCAGCCTTTTGGATGAAACCAAGGAAACCGTTGCGATCTATAACCAGATGGAGAGCGAGCGCGACAAACTGCTGTTTGATTTGGCACTGATCTATCTGGGCTTTGCCTTGATTGTTATTTTGGCTGCCATTTGGCTTGGGCTGTGGTTTGCTGAGCGGCTGGCCCGCCCGATGGGGCGTTTGGCGGGGGCTGTGCAACGGGTTGGCGCCGGTGATCTGGGTGTGCAGGTCCGCGAAGAAGAGGGCGATGATGAAATTGCCATGCTGGGGCGGGTGTTTAACCGCATGACCCAACAGGTGAAACGCCAGCATGACGACCTGCGAGAGGCCAATGACCGTACCGAACGGCGGCGCCGGTTGTTTGACAGTGTGCTGTCTGGCGTCACGGCGGGTGTTGTTGGCCTTAACCCCGAAGGGCGCATAGAGATAATGAACGCGGCGGCGTCAAGCATCCTCAATCTTGATCGCGATGATGACATTGATCAAGAATTGACCTTGGCCGTTCCCGAGTTCGCCGAGTTGTTTAACAAGTTGAATGAAACTGCTGCCAAATTCACCCAAAAGGAAATTCGCCTAACCCGTGCCGGCAGCCCCGAAATCCTGTTGGTACGCATTGCAATGCGCCTGTCTGAAACAGGATTGCTAGAGGGGTATGTTGTCACTTTTGATGATGTGACCGACCTTGTGTCGGCGCAGCGTATGGCAGCTTGGGGGGATGTGGCGCGCCGCATTGCCCATGAGATAAAGAATCCTCTAACGCCGATTCAATTATCTGCGGAACGGATGCGCAGAAAATTCACCCCCCTCGTGGGCGATCAGGCGCCCCTGTTGGAACAATATACAGATGTCATCATTCGCCAAACCAATGACCTGCGCCGTATTGTTGATGAGTTTTCCAAGTTTGCCCGCATGCCAGAACCCGAACGCCGGTTGCATAATCTAACCAAATTGATCAGCGATGCGGTTATGTTGCAGCAATCTGGCTTGCATCCGATTAAAGTGTCATTGCAATGCGAAGTGACTAAAATTCAGGCAGATGTGGATGGAACGATGATAAATCAGGCACTAACAAACCTGATTAAGAACGCCGGAGAAGCCATTGAAACATATCAAAAAACAGAAGAAATCACTGACTTTAGCCCGCAAATTCGGGTAATTGTTAACACATTGGACAATGCGACGGAAATCCTCATTCAGGACAACGGTATTGGCCTGCCGTTGGAAAACCGGTCGCGTTTGTTTGAACCCTATGTGACCCACCGGGCAAACGGTACGGGCCTGGGGTTGCCGATTGTTAAGAAGATTATCGAGGAGCATGGCGGTACGCTGGAACTGCTCGATGCGCCTGCTTTTGAAGGGGAAGAGCGGGTAGGGGCTATGGCAAGGATCGTTTTGCCATTTGCTGTTGAAGCGCGTAAACTGTTGGAAAAAGTAAAAGTGGCGTAAACAAACGTCAAAGGAGCGGTGAAGATGGGTGATATACTGGTT
Organism: Alphaproteobacteria bacterium; assembly: GCA_024280735.1. Taxonomy (GTDB): domain Bacteria; phylum Pseudomonadota; class Alphaproteobacteria; order Rhodobacterales; family Rhodobacteraceae; genus Amylibacter. Next base: position 5,997 of record JAJRPO010000050.1, read on the forward strand.
GTTGATGACGAAAAGGACATTCGGGAACTTGTTTCCGATATTCTGGTGGATGAAGGGTATACAACCCGCAAGGCCGCCAATTCGGATCAAGCATTTGCGGAGATCAATGCAGATCCCCCTGACCTGATAATTCTGGATATTTGGCTCAAGGATAGTCGCCTTGACGGGATTGAAATTCTAAAAAGCGTGCGGCGCGACAATCCGGATATTCCGGTGGTGATTATTTCCGGTCACGGCAACATAGAAATCGCCGTGGCGGCCGTTAAACAAGGGGCCTACGATTTCATTGAGAAACCGTTTAACATTGATCAATTGATGGTGGTTATTGCGCGCGCGATGGAAACCTCGCGTTTGCGCCGCGAGAATGCGACCCTGAAAGTGCGCGATGTAACGTCGTCTGTGATGATCGGGTCGTCCGGCACTTTTCGCAATTTGCAAATCCAGTTGGACAAGGTTACGCGGTCTAACGGGCGTGTCATGCTGACAGGGCCGTCGGGCAGCGGCAAGGAAGTTGCCGCCCGTTATATCCATTCAAAATCGGACCGCGCAAACGCACCCTTTATTTCGGTGAATTCAGCGTCCATTGATCCGGGCCGCATGGAAGAAGTGCTGTTTGGCCGCGAGGGCACGGAACGCGGGTATGAGCCGGGCTTGCTGGAACAGGCCCACGGCGGTATTATCTTTTTTGACGAAGTGGCTGATATGCCGATTGGCACCCAGTCAAAAATCCTGCGGGTTTTGGTTGAACAACAGTTCACCCGCGTGGGCGGCCTTGATAAGGTGCGGGTCGATATTCGGGTGATTTCCGCCACAAACCGCGATTTGTTACAAGAAATTGCCGCCGGAAGGTTTCGCGAAGAGTTGTATCACCGCCTGAACGTCGTGCCGATCATTGTCCCGTCGCTTGAATCCCGTCGTGAAGACATTCCCTTGATTTGCAACTATTTCATTAAGGAATTCAATCAGGAACAGGGCTTGCCCTTGCGTGCTTTGTCTGACGAAACATCCGCGCTGCTGCAAACAATGTCGTGGCCCGGAAACGTGCGCCAACTGCGAAATGTAATGGAGCGGGTTCTCATTCTGGGGGCCGATGACGGCCAGATCGAGGCTAAAGAAATCCCTGGAAATGACGAGGATGCGATTGGTTCGGGCGGATTGTCCAATACTTATGCAACATTGCCTTTGCGAGAGGCCCGCGAAATGTTTGAACGGGAATATTTAATGGCCCAGATCAATCGGTTTGGGGGGAATATTTCGCGTACTGCCAGTTTTGTCGGTATGGAACGCTCTGCTTTGCATCGAAAGTTGAAGACGCTGAATGTTGTGACCACCAATCGTGCAGGCACCCGGGTTGCAGAAATTGAAGATCAAGCCGGCGAAGGCGACAGCGATTGACCTACGCATTCGTAAACTTGCAAAGTAACAACAACCAAAGCACAAGCCGGAGGCGCGCATGAAAGTAATTGTTTGTGGCGCAGGGCAGGTGGGCTGGCAAATTGCCCGCCACCTGGCAGCAGAGGGCAATGATGTAACAGTTGTCGACAAGAACGCCGCCCTGGTCAACCAAGCCACGGATGCACTGGATGTCAGTGGCATCACCGGTTTTGCGTCTTATCCGGATGTATTGGAGCGGGCAGGGGCGCGGGACGCAGATATGATCATCGCGGCCACCTATCTGGACGAGGTGAATATGGTCACCTGTCAGGTCGCCCATTCCGTGTTCAAAGTGCCCCGCAAGATTGCCCGATTGCGCGCGCAATCATATCTAGAGGCGATATATTCCGACCTGTTCCAGCGGGATCATATGCCAATTGATGTGGTGATCTCGCCAGAGCTGGAGGTCGCCGCCGCCGCCCTGCGCCAACTGGCGGCCCCCGCAACATTCGATAGTGAGCCGTTCTTGCAAGGTAACCTTGAAATGCTCGGTATCGTACTGGAGGAAGACTGCGCTGTCCTGAATACGCCGCTGCGCCAACTGTCCGAACTGTTTCCGACCCTGCGTGCCATTGTCAGTGGCATTCGGCGTAACGGGCGGTTGTTCAGCGCTTCGCCGGATGATCAACTGTTTGCCGGCGATCAGGTGTTCATATTTTCCCACAAAGAGGACATGAGCCGATCGTTGGACATTTTTGGCAAAGCCAACAAAAAACGCGAGCGGGTGATTATTATTGGCGGCGGCAATGTTGGCTTGGCTGTGGCCGAAAACCTTGAGGGCCAAACAGAACGGATTCGCGCCAAATTGATCGAGCGGAATCGGGAATGCGCCGAAAATGCCGCCGAAAGGTTGGAACGGACAATTGTTCTGCACGGTGACGGTTTGGATATGGACCTGCTGGAAGAGGCCAATTTGAAAACCGCTGACGCCGTTCTAGCGGTTACCGATGATGACAAAACCAACTTGCTGGTCTGCACCCGGGTCAAGGCCGCGGGCTGCCCAACGGCGATTGCGCTGGTGAACGACCCAACGCTGTCCTCGCTTTTAGAACCCCTTAACATTGACGCCTTCATCCATCCGCGCGCCACTACGGTTTCCTCGATCTTGCGCCACATACGCCATGGCCGTGTGCGGCAAGTCTATTCAATTGGTGACGCCGAAGCAGAAGTGATCGAGGCCGAAGTAATGTCCGCATCTTCTATTGTTGGTTCCAAAATTCGCAACATCGATTTCCCCGAGGGTGCCACTATTGCCGCCGTTCAAAAGGGCGAGGAGGTTCTGCGCCCCAATGGCGATACCCGACTTGATGAAGGCGACATCGTGGTTATTTTCTCGCTGGTCGGCGATGTTCCAGAAGTTGAGCGCCTGTTTCAGGTTAGCATCAACTACTTCTAATCATGAAGTGGCTCGCCTCCCTACCGCTGTTTGTGATCCTGCTGGGGATTGCTGTGCTGTCAATGTATGCGCCCATGTTGTTCGCCATTCGGCTCGAGGATTGGCTGGTGGCGCGCACATTATTTTACTACACGACGGTTCTACTTATTGTGCTGGCGATGATTGCTGTGGCCACGTCCGGTTACGTGCCCCGCAACACGGCGCGCAGCTATTTGTTAACTGTTTTCGCGGCGTTACTGACAATTCCAGCCATTCTGGCGCTGCCTTTTAATCAGCTGGTTGGGTCCGTCAGCTATTTTCAGGCCTATTTTGAAATGCTATCAAGCCTGACCACCACAGGGGCCACGTTATTTAACGATCCCGCCACGATACCGGCCCCGCTGCATTTAATGCGGGCAATAACCGGATGGTTTGGGGGCTTTTTGATATTGGTTGTCGCCTTGTCGATCTTTGCGCCCCTAAATATTGGCGGTTTTGAAATGTTTGTCGCAGCGCGGGGCAGTCAAAAATCCGCCACCAGATTCGAGCGCGCCGACGCCACCCACCGCTTAACGCGCTATTCGCGGCAAATATTTCCGGTCTATGCGCTGGTTACAGCCGTATTGGCCTTTGTTTTATTGGTTACGGGCGACAGGTCACTGGTAGCAGTTTCCCATGCGATGGCAATTCTATCCACCAGCGGCATTTCACCTGTGGGCGGTTTGCAGGGCGGCTCCAGCGGGTTTGCCGGTGAAATGTTGATGTTCATATTCCTTATATTCGCCGTATCCCGCCACACCTTGTTGCAAGACCGGGACGGGCAGGCGTGGCGCAATCTGATTTATGACAAAGAAATCAACCTCATGCTGATTTGCTTGACTATTATTCCGGTCTTGTTGTTCTTGCGACACTGGACCGCCGCGCTGGAAGTTGATTCTCAAGCCGATGTGTATTCTGCAATCTCTGCCCTTTGGGGGGGGATATTTACTGTGCTGTCCTTTCTGACCACGACAGGCTTTGAAAGCAACGCATGGGGGGCGTCGCGCAGTTGGTCTGGGCTGGGCACCACGGGGTTAATTTTGATGGGGTTGGCGATCATGGGCGGCGGCATTGCCACCACTGCTGGCGGGGTCAAGTTATTGCGCGTTTATGCGCTGTTTAAACACGGTCAACGCGAGGTCACGCGCCTCAGCCACCCAAGTTCCGTGGGCGGCAGCTCGTTGCGCGCGCGCGTCATTCGTCGCGAAGGCGCCTATGTCGCTTGGGTATTTTTAATGCTGTTTGTCCTGTCGCTTGCTCTGATTGCGCTGGCATTATCCCTGACTGGCATGAGCTTTCAGGACTCGCTGGTTTTTGCCGTTGCCGGTCTATCAACAACTGGCCCCCTTGTGCAGGTCGCGTCGGACAGTGGCCTTGGATATGGATTAATCAGCGACGCGGCCAAAGCAATTTTATGTGTCGCCATGGTTTTGGGCAGATTGGAAGCGTTGGCCGTAATCGCCCTGTTAAACCCCAATTATTGGCGCTAAAAACTAGGGCGCTTGCACAAAACCGGTGGCATTTCTTTGATTGGGGTCAATTTTCGCTGGAAAAACTTTATTTTGTCAGCATAATCAAAATAATGATAACAACATCCCGCGAGACTCAACGTGGGGCTATAAAACTGAAGGCTTGAAAATAATGGCTGCCGATAGACAAAACTTGCAGGATGCTTTCCTGAACAACGTGCGTAAATCCAAGATTTCCGTGACTATTTTCCTGATTAACGGGGTAAAATTACAGGGCATTATCACTTGGTTCGATAATTTCTGTGTACTTTTGCGCCGCGACGGGCAATCGCAATTGGTGTATAAACACGCCATTTCAACGATTATGCCGTCGCAACCTGTACAGCTTTATGACGGAGAAGAAAGCTGAGCGATGTCACCCGCGTTTGCGTAATCCATCCGGAAATTGCAGGCAGAAGAACACGGCGCACGCCGGCAAATGCTTTGGCAGAAGCGATTTCGCTTGCCTCCGCGCTCCAGCTTGAGCTGGCATTTGATCTGGTGGTTAAACTGCGCAAACCGCAGGCGGGACTGTTGTTTGGCAAGGGTAAACTAGAAGAATTAAAGGGTATGATGGCGGCCGAGGATGTTGACCTTGTGCTGGTCGACGGCCCTCTTTCGCCGATCCAACAACGCAATCTGGAAGAACTCTGGGGCGTCAAAGTTCTGGATCGCACAGGTCTGATATTGCAGATTTTCGGCGAGCGGGCAGCCACCCGCGAAGGCGTTTTGCAGGTTGATCTGGCGGCGCTCGAATATCAAAAAACCCGACTGGTACGCAGTTGGACCCACCTGGAGCGGCAGCGCGGCACCGGTGGCGGGGTAGGGGGTACGGTTGGCGGTTCAGGCGAGAGCCAACTTGAATCGGATCGCCGCGCCATTGATGATACAATTGTGCGCCTGAAAAAGCAGCTGCAAAAGGTAGAGAAAACCCGCAGCCTGCACCGCGCGGCGCGCGCCAAAGTACCCTATCCGATCGTCGCTTTGGTCGGCTATACCAATGCTGGTAAATCCACCCTGTTTAACAGCCTGACCGGGGCCAATGTGATGGCCGAGGATATGTTGTTCGCAACCCTTGATCCCACCATGCGAGAGGTCGAGTTGCCCGAAGGCCAAAAGATTATCCTATCCGATACGGTTGGTTTCATTTCGGAATTGCCGACCCAGTTGGTCGCCGCGTTTCGGGCTACGCTGGAGGAAGTTCTCGACGCGGATTTGATCCTGCACATCCGTGATATTTCGCACGCCGAGTCACAGGCGCAATCAGATGATGTGCTGGATATTCTCACCAGTTTGGGCATTACTGAACGCGCGCAAGAGCATATGATCGAGGTCTGGAACAAGATTGACCTTTTGCCAGATGAGGACCGCGAAACCGCCCTGAATAAGGCACAGCGGGCCGAGGCAATATTGGCAGTTTCAGCGATTAGCAATGAGGGCATGCCGGAATTGCTGGCGGGAATCGAGGCCGCACTCGAAGATCCTATGATCACCGAAGTGGTGCGTCTTGCTTACGCCGAGGGGCGCAGGCGGGCGTGGCTGTTTGCTCAGAACGTGGTGGAAAGCGAAGAACAGGATGAGCTGGGTTTCTTGGTGACCGTCACATGGACGGCCAAACAAGCGGCGCAATTTGAAAAACACGGGTAACTAGCGGATGACACGCCCTAGGTTACAGCTGATTTTTGTTTGAATTCCGGTGTGTCCCAAATCCGGTTGTCCATAATATCGCGAAGGATTTCAACAGCGCCAAGGACATCGGAGGTTTCGGTATAAAGCGGGGTAAATCCAAAACGCATGATGTCCGGTGCGCGGAAATCACCAACCACTCCGCGCGCGATAAGCGCCTGCATTGCCGCATAACCCTCTGAAAATTGGAATGAAACTTGTGATCCGCGTCTCGCGGGATCGCGCGGGCTGGCCAAGGTCAATTGTGGACAGTGTAATTCTACTTGCTTGATAAACAGCTCGCTCAGGGCGATGGAACGCGCACGCAACTCCGCCATATCCACATCATCCCACAGATCAAGCGCCGCATCGAGCGAGGCCAGCTGCAAGATAGGAGGGGTCCCAACCCGCATCCGTTCAATCCCGGTTCCGGGTCTGTATTCCAGATCAAATTCAAACGGCGCAATGTGGCCGAGCCAACCGGACAGGGCGGGTTCTACACGATCTTGCAAATCAGCCCGAACATAGATGAAGGCAGGTGCGCCCGGTCCTCCGTTAAGATATTTATAGGTGCAACCCACGGCAAAATCCGCATTACAGCCAGCCAAATCGACGGGCAGGGCGCCCGCTGAATGGGCAAGATCCCAGATCACCACTATGCCGCGGGCCTGCGCTTGCTGGGTTATTGCCGCCATATCGTGCAAACGACCCGTGCGATAATCAACCTCGGTCAGCAGCAACACCGCAACATCATCAGTCAAAGACGCGGAAATATCCTGCGGGTTTACAATGCGCAGTTCATGCCCTTGATCCAAAGAATTCAGCAACCCTTGCGTCATATAAAGATCAGTTGGAAAATTTCCGTTGTCTGACAGAACAATTTTGCGCTCTGGGTTCAGGCGCAGCGCGGCGGCAACCGCCTGATAAACCTTAATGGACAAAGTATCGCCCATAATCACCGTACCCTTGGGCGCACCGATTAAACGGCCAATCCGATCGCCAATCTTGGTGGATTGCATCATCCACCCAGCCTTGTTCCATCCGGTAATCAGCATCTGGCCCCATTCGTCGCGCATCATCGCAATAACGCGTTCAATGGAATTGCGCGGCAAGGGACCGAGGGAATTTCCATCAAGGTAGATCATGCCATCGGGTAAATGGAACTGTTGCTTTTTCATCTTTAGGTTATCCTGTGTTGTTGGGCACAGACTGGACTATCCCAAGAAGTCCTGCAACTTGTTTTATGTATAAAATAGAATGGGAGGGCTAGTGCGCCTAATCCTACATCAATATCGTGTAATACATATTATGTTAATAGTTATTAATATCAGTCAAGCAATGTTAACAACACTTTACCCCTTAGATGTTAAAGTCGCATAAAAAACAGACCATAATCAAAAACAGTGATCATTCGCACTGTTATACGCGCGCAATTTGGTAATTTGTAATTGTCTAAGGACACGAACCAAATGCTTTCCACAGTTATTGGTTCTTAAAGCCAGACACAGCGACACGTTCTTCCCGGTTCCAGTGCTGCCGTGTCTGGCTCCCTTAGGGCGTAGACTCATAAATACCAAATTACGATTGCAGCCAGGTGGGCGGCAGCAAGGAACGTTTCAGGGCAGCGAAAGGGTCGTAATGACAGGGATCGCCAATCTTTGATGCGGTTAAAACAACGCTCGACCAGATTGCGTGTTTTGTAGAGG
>JAJRPO010000051.1 GCA_024280735.1 Alphaproteobacteria bacterium
GAGCTTCGCGGAATCAGTCTTTGCGCCGGTGTCGCCGGATTGGATCTCGGATTGCACCTCGCAGAACCCGGCTATCGAACTGTTTGTTATGTCGAGCGGAACAGTTTCGCCGCGGCCGCTATCGTGGCACGGATGGCGGACACGTCCTTGGCTCAAGCTCCTGTCTGGGACGATCTCAAATCCTTTGATGGCAACCCGTGGCGTAGCCGCGTTCATATCGTCACTGCCGGTTATCCCTGCCAACCATTCACTTTCGCAGGCCACCGAAAAGGCAACGCCGACCCGCGCCACCTCTGGCCAGAAGTCGCCCGCATCACCCGTGAAATCGCGCCAGAATATGTCTTCTTTGAAAACGTCCCCGGGCATTTGTCCCTCGGCTTCCAAGACGTCGCCCGAGACCTTCAGGAAATGGGCTACCGCGTTGCAGCGCGTGTCGTATCAGCGGCGGAAGTCGGCGCACATCATACCCGCGAGCGGCTGTTCATTCTGGGCCACGCCCACAGTGGCCTCAAGCGGCAATCGGGCTTGTGTGCTGTTGAACCCTGCGGGGATCAAATTCAAAACGGATGTGAACCAAACCGGCACCCAGATGGGGTTGAAGAACCAGGCGCTGGCCCTTTGCCTGTTGTGGCAGATACTGGATGCGATCGGCTGGCGCGGCGACAACATCCAATGTTCCCACCCCAGCCGAGTGATTTTGCTGAATGGCGAAAAACACGCGACCGGTTCCCTCAGCTTGAACCCTGCCTTCACCGACTGGATGATGGGCTGGCCAACAGGATGGACCGAAACGCGGCAGCCGGTAACGGGGTGGTCCCAATGGCTGCGGCAAGGGCGTGGAGGGAGTTGAAAATGATGATTTGACACCATTTTATTCCGTCTCAATACTGGCATTATTGACCAGTGAACGAATCGGACGCTCAATTGAAATACTTAAGCCCTGAAGCAAAAGCCCGAAGCCTTAGGTTAGCCCGACGTAGATGGTTTATCAAAATCAGGCGTAGCAAAAGAATAAAAATTCTCTGGGGTGAGCTAAAGATATCGCCCCCCGCCGTGATGAGTTTTTCGAGAAACTATGAAGCGACAGTTCGGTTTTTTCAAAGGTTCAAGGAAGAGCATACAAAGCGAAGAAAAAGCAAACTAGAAAAGGGGAGGTACCATGGCAGGCTCAATATTAACTTGGCTGGTATCGAAGAAATTTCGATTCCAGCCGCCGTGGTTCTCGCCGCTGAATTAGACCGCTGGAGAATGGTCGATAACATACAGTTGAATGCTTTAAGATTGAATGAGTGGTCCACTAAGTTACGGAATATTATGACCGATCTGGGTGTATTTGACTTGTTGAAGGTGAATGTCAGTGTGCCGCCGTCTGAGATGAAACTGTCATCGATTACTCTAGTAAAATTGAAATCCGACATCCGCAGTGACGGTAAAAATGTACAGGAATTGTTAGCAGTTACTAAGGTAATGATTGATACGTTTTCTAGTAAGCCGGGGCTTTATACTGCAATTTCTGAGGCAATACAAAACTCTGTAGAACATGCCTACCCAGACGACGCAAAACTTGAATTTCCGGTGCCGGGCAAAAGATGGTGGGCAACAGTAGCGTTCGATGTACAAACGGAAATTTTACGCTTTTTTGTATATGATCAGGGTGTAGGAATTCCGAACACACTTCCATCCAACTCATATTATGAGGATTTTCGTAAATTTTTGAATACTTACACTTTAGGTGCTATAAAAACGGACGCGACAATTCTTGAAGCCGCCATGGAATACGGAAGGTCCAGCACTTTAAAAACACACCGAGGCAAGGGGCTTGCTAAGATGGCGGCAATAATTGAAGAATCTGGGGAGGGTAAGATTCGAATTTTGAGTGCAAGAGGGCAAGTAACATATGAGGCATCAAAACTTGCCAAAAGAGAACTTAGTACCCATCTAGGGGGTACGCTTGTTGAATGGTCGATCCCCTTGAGGGTCTTCAATCGCGACAAAGGAGAATGAGATGTTTGAATATAATATAGCCAGAGATTTCACCGATGTGCCGGGACCCCGGTACATTAAACTCGGCAAATTCAGCGGTGAAAAATTTCGCAGTGTGCTTATCAAATTGCTTGAGGAACACGAAGCAATTGAGCTTGTTTTGGACGGGGCAGAGGGATACCCATCTTCATTTCTTGAAGAAAGTTTTGGTGGACTTGTACGACTCGGGTACCAAGCCGAAGAAATCCGTAAACGTTTTAAAATCATTGCTGACGATCCAGAGTTCGAGTTCTATTTGGCTGAAATCAACGACTATATCAATGATGAGCAAGCCAAACAGAGTGCAGGCTCATCAAAGTGACAGGTGCCTTGATAACTGTGTTAAGCGCGGGTGTCGGAGCATTTCTGGCGCAGTTTGCAGCTGCTTTTGTAAAAGCAAAAGTTGGACAAGGGCGTTATCTTGAAAAATGCCGCGACGCTGATCTGGAAGCGCTAAACGCAGCCACTGAAGAACTTAGAACTTGCTGCAAAACCTTTTACTCTTCTGATGCCAAGGCTGACCCATTAGGCAATAAGATTTTGGCAACTCGAATAGTTGGCCTGTTCAGACACATCAATGGAAATATCCATTGTTTATTTCATCCTGATGAAGGTAGCACACAAGCTGCTTACAATGAATTAAAGCCCATCTATCGTAAGGTTACCGGTGATCAGCTTAGTGATCCGGAAAGAATCCAGGATTTTGAAATGCTGGCCAAAGTTGAAATTTGGGTTGCAAGCTTCCGAATTAATAACATTAGGAGGCGTCGCAAAATGAGGCGCTCCTTCCTCGCAGACTAAAAACAGCTCTGCTGCAAATATCCTTGTCATTTACTGCAAATATTCTTGGCGAGCTACATTTAACAAAAACAGCTCTGCTGCAAATATCCTTGTCATTTACTGCAAATATTCGTGGCGAGCTACAACAACTTATGAGACTAAAAAGAGACTAAACGATTATATTTTTCTGGCATTTACCTGTTAAGTCATTGTTTTTAAATGGAGGCGAGTACGAGAATCGAACTCGTGTACACGGATTTGCAATCCGCTGCGTCACCACTCCGCCAACTCGCCTCGGGTTTGCGGTGTGGTTTGGGCGTGGCCCATCACAGCGCAAGATGTGGTTGGGTTCGTTTAGCTTTGCAGGCGCGGGGGTGCAAGCTTATTTTCGGCTTGTGACAATATCTAGCGAGCAATTGAAAAAGGCCCTTGATCCGAAGGGTATTTTCCCCAAAATGCCCCTAAATCGGAGAACCACATGCCCCAAGCCACCGCCATACACCTGTCAGATTATCAGGCCCCCGCCTTTTGGGTCGATACTGTTAATTTGAGCTTCACCTTACATCCCACGGCGACTCGCGTGGTTTCAAAGGTTGTGTTTCGGGCCAATCCAGACCGCACTAACGCGGGGCCACATGATCTACATCTTGATGGGCAGCAGTTAAAGTTATTGTCAGCCACGATTGACGGACGACCTGTAGCACTGGATCAATTGCGAATGGATGACGAGGGCTTAACCGTTCCTGCCAGCCTGTTGCATCAAGACGGGTTCCTTTGGGAATGCGAGGTCGAGATCAACCCCACGGCCAACACTTCGCTAGACGGCCTGTACATGTCTGGCGGCATGTATTGCACCCAATGCGAAGCGCAGGGGTTTCGCAAGATTACCTATTACCCTGACCGCCCGGATGTGATGGCCACATTTGATGTGCATATCATCGGCGAGCTGCCGGTGATGCTGTCCAATGGCAACCCAAATGGTACGGGCGGCTGGCACGATCCTTGGCCTAAACCGGCCTATCTGTTTGCATTGGTGGCCGGTGATCTGGTGTCCTTTGACGATACATTCACCACCCTGACAGGGCGCGAGGTTGCCTTGCAAATCTTTGTGCGCCCCGGGGATCAAGATAAATGCGCCTATGCGATGGATGCGTTAAAACGCTCGATGACCTGGGATGAGCAGGTTTACGGGCGCGAATACGATCTTGACCTGTTCATGATTGTTGCTGTCGATGATTTCAACATGGGGGCGATGGAAAACAAGGGGCTGAATATTTTCAATTCCAAGTTTGTGCTGGCCAGCCCTGAAACCGCCACCGACACTGATTTCGAGCGCATCGAGGGCATCATCGCCCATGAATATTTCCACAACTGGACAGGCAACCGCATCACCTGCCGCGACTGGTTTCAACTGTGCCTCAAGGAAGGCCTGACCGTGTTTCGCGATCAACAGTTTTCCGGTGACATGCGCAGTATTCCGGTGAAGCGCATTGACGATGTGGACAACCTACGAGGCCGGCAATTCCGCGAGGATAGCGGGCCATTGGCGCATCCGGTGCGGCCCACAGAATATATTGAAATCAACAACTTCTACACCGCCACAGTCTATGAAAAAGGCGCGGAAGTCATCGGCATGCTCAAGCTGCTGGTCGGCGATGAAGCCTATAAATCCGCGCTTGATCTGTATTTTGACCGTCACGACGGACAGGCGTGTACCATCGAGGACTGGATCACCGTTTTCGAGGACACAACCGGGCGCGACCTGACGCAGTTTGCCCTGTGGTACTCGCAAGCAGGCACCCCGCGCGTAACCGTCAGCGACAGTTTTACGAATGGCACTTACACGCTCAATTTTACCCAAGATAACCCGCCAACTCCGGGGCAGACAGATAAGGCCCCGCAAGTCATTCCAATCCGCGTTGGCTTTCTTGATGCAAATGGCAACGAGCCGGTGGCCGAGCAATTGTTCATCCTTGAGCAGGCAGAACAAAGCCTCGTGGTCACGGGTTTCACAGAGGAGCCAACCCCCTCCTTGCTGCGTGGATTTTCTGCGCCCATCATCCTGCAACGCGACACCACAAATACAGAACGCGCCTTTTTGATGTCCCATGACAGCGATCCGTTCAACCGCTGGGAGGCGGCGGACACCTATGCGCAAGACCTGTTGCAAGGCATGATCTTGCAAGGATCAAGGCCCACCGAAAGCTACACTGCGGCGATGCGGGATATGGCGTTGGACGACGATCTAGACCCGGCCTTTCGCGGCTCGGTTCTGGGGCTTCCGTCCGAGGCGGCACTGGCCAAATTGATTACCGATGCGGGCCATGTGGTGGACCCCGACAAGATATACCAAGCGCGCCGTGATCTGTGGCTGGCCTTGGCCGAGGAGATGGCGGATGACCTGCGGGGCCTGTATGCTGCAATGGCGGTTGCGGGACCTTATTCACCCGACAGTGTGGCTGCCGGAAAACGGGCATTGCGGGCGGCCGCCCTTAGCCTGATTGATCGTTTGGAGGATGGGGCAAAAACTGCCAAAGCCCAGTTTGACAGCGCCAACAACATGACAGAACAACGCGCGGCCTTTGCTATTCTGATGCGCTCTGAACACCGTGCGGAGGTCGCCGCACAGTTTTACGACCAATGGAAAGACAATCGTCTGGTGATGGACAGCTGGTTCACTTATCAAATTGCCTCGTCCAAACCTGCCGACACTTTGGCGATTGCGCAGGGGCTTGTACAACACACGGATTTCGATTGGAAAAACCCCAACCGTTTCCGCTCGGTGATTGGACCTTATGCAATGAACCATTCTGGGTTTCACCGTGCGGATGGGGCGGGCTATGCTTTCCTTGCGGATTGGCTGCTGAAACTGGATCCGATCAACCCGCAAACCACCGCCCGCATGTGCAGCGCGTTTGAACCTTGGGCCTATTACGACACGGAACGTCAAAATATGATCCGCGCACAGCTGCAACGGATGATGGATACCGACGGGCTGTCGAAAAACACCTCAGAGATTGTCGGCAAAATTCTTGGCTAATCGGGGGCGGTGCGTGGGGACCACGCACCCTACGTAGGGTGCCGTGCTTTGCACGCACCGTTACCGCGTTTTGCAATCCAGTGCCGCCTTGAGCGCGGCAGGCCCGCTGTAGCGGCCCAGTTTCCGAGCACCCAGATTTTCGCCCTCCAGCCGCACCACAACAACACCGTGGCGGCTGGCATCCAGCATCACCATTTCCGGCCCCTCGCCGCAATTACGCACACCGCTGCTGATAAAATCATCGCCAATCTGGTGGTTGGTCACTGACTGCAACCGCCCCGTTTCGCGGAGTTCTCCGCCGCGCAGACTCCACAGCCGCAGGGTCTTGGCCAAATGCGGGCGATCCACATAAGCCACATCCATATCACCGTCCCCGTTGAAATCCGCCATGCCCACAGGGGCCAGCCAGCGAAACGGCGTGCCGATATAGGGGGTGGCCGCCAGCAGGGTAATCTTACCCGCGCCGTGATCCATTTGATAAACCGACAGGCGCGCGCCTTTGTCTTGGTGGGTTTCCACCACCACAATTTCCGGCTGCCCGTCGCCAGTCATATCGGCCAAGCGCGGGGCAATATCCTCAAATATACGCGATTCAGGCAGCACCAGTTCTGCCATGAAATAGGGACCATGGGCGGGTGAGCCTTGCACGATAAATTGCAGGCCGCCCCATTCCGGCGTGTCACCAAGAACCCCGTGGCCATAGCGCGCCACGGGCGTGGTGAAAATCGCATGAATGCCCGGCTTTAGGTATCCATCTGCATCTGTGGCCGCTGTTTCAACGCAGCCGATTGCACCGTCCACCGGATACCAACATTGTCCAATCTGCCCAGCCTGCCCTGCCCCCGCAAAAGCGAGAACAGCAAACAAGGCAGCTAAACACCGTTTTATCAAATCTGTTTTTCCGGCATCTGAACAATCAGCCCATCCAGCGCGTCCGTTACTTTCACCTGACAGGTCAGGCGCGAGCGCGCGGTGTCCGGCTCCCAAGCGAAATCGAGCATGTCTTCTTCCATTGCGTCCTTGGCCGGCAGTTTATCGGCCCAAGCCGCATCCACATAAACGTGGCAGGTGGAACAGGCACAGGCACCGCCGCAATCGGCCTCGATGCCCGGAATATTGTTGTCGCGAGCGCCTTCCATGACGGTCATGCCATTGGCAACCTCAACAGTATGTTGCTTGCCGCCGTGCTCGATATAAGTGATCTTGGCCATTGCCGTGCTTCCTTTGGAATCTATAATCCGCTGTTGTCTAATACGGCTTTCTCGCGCGCGCCATGTTTTTTTGAATATCCTCACGGTGGATTGCAATTTTTGCCATATGTTCTATGTTTGTTCCATGAAAGAAACCCTCGCAATGAACATCCCCCATTGGCCGCGCCCCCCCAGCGCCCTGCCCCACATCCGGCTGGATGAACCGCCAGCCGGTGCGCTGGTCACCGTGGCGGGGCTGGTGCTGGTGCGCCAACGCCCCGGCACCGCCAAAGGCGTGATTTTTCTAACGTTGGAGGATGAGACCGGCATTTCCAACATCATCATCTGGCGCAAGACATACGAACGCTACCGCCGTGCGGTGATTGCCGGGCGGTTGCTGCGGGTCACCGGACATTTGCAGCGGGATGGGCAGGTGGTGCACATCATCGCGCAAAAGGTCGAGGATATATCCGAAATGCTGGACAGTTTGGTCCAGCCCGCAACACAATCCGCGCAAAACCCAGCCTGAGCAAGAAAAGCCTTTGTTGACACAGCGCGCAACGCTACCCTGCTTCAAACAAGAGGCCAAAAATGGCACTAGACAGGCTAAATATCCTATCAGCCCTCGGCGCGCTGTGTATGATCCCGTCCTTATTGGGCGCGGGTACTGTTGTGTCGACCCTGACAGATCCCGACAATCCAAACCTGCCCAAAGACGCCGCACCGGGCAGTTGTTACGCCCATGAAATCACCCCCGCCGTCATCGAGACGATCACCCTGCGCACGCCCCTGTTGCCGGAACGCCGCGCCGTGGACATTGAAACCGGCGAAACAACGGTGATCCGCGCGGCGACATTTGATACCAAAGTCGTGCAACGCATCGTCTCTCCACGCGCGGAGCTGTGGTTTGAAACCATCTGCCCGCACCTTTATACCGAACGCTTTGTCCAAAGCTTACAACGGGCCTTGCGCGCGCGGGGGTTTTACAGCGGGGTTTTGACTGGCTGGATGGATCCGCAAACCAATCTGGCAGTGAAATTGTACCAGCGCAAACTGGCGATGAATTCGGATATTCTGGCGATCAGCACGGTCGAGGAATTTGGCCTTGTGCCGCACAGGGATTTCAAGGGCCTGGGCCAGAAGTAACCGTCACGAAAAAGGGCACCGCCGAAACGATGCCCCTAAAATCAAATCTATCGTAGCTTACTTTAGCGACAACGCCACAAAGCGAGGGTCGCCACCACGACGCACCAGCAACAGTACAGACTTGCGCCCTGCCTCTCGTGCTGCCTTAAAGGCATCGGCAACACCCTTAGGGCTGTTCACCGGCTTCTGGCCCACTTCGGCAATCAGATCACCCGAACGCACACCCTTGGCAAAGGCATCGCTGGTTTCATCAACCGTCACAACCGCAACGCCGCGGGTGCCTTTTTCGAGGCCAAGGCTTTCGCGGATTTCATCGCTCAGCGTGGTCAACCGCATGCCCATGGCCTCGGCCTCTTTGGCATCTGGTTTGGCAACGGCTGGCACCACCTCGGCGCGCTCTGCGTCCTCACGGCGGCCCAGAACCACCTTCAGCGTTTGGGTCTTGCCATCGCGCAGCACCACAACCCGCACGGTTTTACCCACCGGCGCATCACCGACCGCACGCACAAGGCCGCGTGTGTCATCCACATCTTTGCCGTCAAAGCTCAGGATCACGTCTCCAGATTTGATGCCTGCCTCTGCGGCGGGTCCCTTTGGCACATCGCTCACCAATGCGCCTGATACTTTGTCCAGCCCCATGGCCTCGGCCAGATCAGCGTCCACTTCTTGAATGCGAACACCCAGCCAACCACGGCGGGTTTCGCCGAAATCACGCAATTGCACGACAACCTTGGACACCACATTCGAGGACATGGAAAAGCCAAGGCCAATCGAGCCGCCAGACGGGGAGATAATCGCCGTATTCACGCCAATTACATCGCCGTCCATATTGAACAACGGCCCACCAGAGTTACCCTTGTTGATCGCCGCATCGGTTTGAATGAAATCGTCATACGATCCGCGCAAGGACCGGTTACGGGCAGAAACAATCCCCGCAGAAACAGAGAACCCCTGCCCCAGTGGATTACCGATTGCCATCACCCAATCACCAACCCGCGACACATCGCTGTCACCAAAGGTCACAAACGGCAGCGGCTTGTCGGCCTCGACCTTTAGCAGCGCAATATCGGTTTTCTTGTCACGGCCAATCAGTTTGGCGGTCAACTCGCCGCCCTCAAACAGCTCAATCACGATCTCATCCGCGCCATCAATCACGTGATTGTTGGTTACGATATAACCGTCAGCGGAAATGATGAAACCCGAACCAAGCGCCGTTGCTTTGCGCGGGCGGCTGCCCCCTTGCTGGTCATCCAGAAATTCCTTGAAGAAATCCTCAAACGGGGATCCCGGTGGCACCTGTGGGCGGGCACCTGTTCGGCCGGCGACCACGGTTGTAGTGGTGATATTCACCACCGCCGGGCTAAGGCGTTCTGCAAGGTCTGCAAAACTGTCCGGCGCACCGCGTGCAATTGACACGCTGGCTTGGGTGAAAATAAAACTCAGCGTCAGCAAAGCACCCAGCGCATATGGCAGGGCCTTTCCAGAACGCAAAAGGCGGGTCGGGTTTATCATCTTCAAGGTCTTTTCTCCTCAACAACTGCAAGACTGGCGCGGCGGGTTTTGACCACCGCATCATTGTTATTTTGTGCTATTAACGCCACATTCAAGGAAAACATCCAGAAAAACCGCTGAACAATCCGTGAATTGGCGGAAGTTTGCCACGATAAGCCAAAGAATTTAAGGATTTGTTATGAAAACGCACAAAATGTCACGTTAGAGTGTAAAACTGAAATGCAGCAGCTCGATTTTTCTTTAATCATCGACCACCACAATTCCTGTTTGAGCGAAACTGAAGACGGGCCATTGCCTTTCAACTGCGTCTCGAAACGCAATAGGGCCAGCGTTGCCGCCAGCCCCATTCCCAATTCCTGCAAACAGGTTTACCTGCCCTCAGCCGATTTCAGATAATCGAAAAACTCGCTGTCAGGTGAAATCACCAATGTCGAGTTGCTGCCTTTCAGTGCCTTCTCATAGGCTGAAAGAGAGCGGTAAAATGCAAAGAATTCCGCGTCGCGCCCGTAAGCCTCGGCAAAAATCGCGTTTCGCTTTGCGTCAGCTTCACCACGGATAATATCCGAATTCTTCTGCGCTTCGGAAACAGTCTCGATCACAGTCCGGTCTGCCTGTGCGCGAACCCGCTGTGCGGCCTCTTTACCACGGGCGATCTCGTCTGCTGCTTCACGTTCCCGCTCTGCGCGCATCCGCTCGAATGTGGCTTCAAGGTTTTGCTCTGGCAGGTCAGCGCGTTTGATCCGCACATCGACAATTTCCACACCCAATGACGACGCTTGCGCCCGCGATTGGTCACGGATTTTGTTCATCAGGGCCACACGGTCCGCAGACAGGATCGCACCCGAGGTGACGCTACCCAAAACTTCGCGCAGGTTGGCGTTCAGAATTCGTTCCAGACGCGGACGGGCGCCATTCACACCACCAGAACCCACCGCACGGCGGAATCTCTTGGCATCCGAAATCCTCCAACGGGCGAAAGCATCCACAACCAAACGACGGTCATCCAGCGGGGTGACCTCGGCAGGGGTGCTATCCAACGCCAAAATGCGATCGTCATATTTAACGATTTCATGCAACATCGGCACCTTGAAATAGAGGCCAGGTTCGTTGATTTCGGCAGTAACCTCACCAAACCAAAGACGCAGCACCTTTTCTCGCTCATCCACGATGTAAATTGTGGATGCCACAGCGATTAATGCCACAAAAATGACGGGCAATATCATTTGAATACGGCTCATTAGTTTGACCCCCGATTTTTGTTCAGCTCATTCAGCGGCAGATAAGGCACAACGCCTTGCCCCCCCGCGGATTGGTCGATGATGACTTTGTCAACTTCCCCCAGAACCCGTTCCATGGTTTCCAGATACAGACGCTTGCGGGTCACTTCCGGTGCTTTGGCGAACTCGTTATAAACCGCGATAAAACGCGAGGCTTCACCTTCGGCCTCATTCACGACTTGCGCACGGTACCCTTCGGCCTCTTCCAGCAACTGGGCAGAGGCACCACGGGCCGCCGCAAGGCGTTGGTTGGCGTATTTATCGGCTTGTTTTTCCAGCGTGTCGCGGGTTTGTTCCGCCGCTTGAACTTCGCGAAAGGCATCAATCACGTCGCGCGGTGGATCGGCCTTGTCAAAGTTGACGCGCACGATGGTAACACCGGACTCATAGCTATCAAGCGTGGCTTGCACCAATTCTTGAAGTTCGACAGCAATGGCACCACGGTCCCGGTTTAGGATCGGGGCCAAGTTGGAGCGCGCGATAATCTCGCGCATGGCAGATTCAGAAACGGCACGGATGGTGTCGCGCGGATCGCCCAGATTAAACAGATACTTCTGCAAATCCCCAATGTTCCAGACAACCTGAAAATCAATGTCGACGATGTTTTCGTCACCGGTCAGCATAAGGCCTTCGTCGGCACCAACACCGCGTCCACCAACACCGATATCTTCGGTGTTTTCCCGCGTAACCGCGCGAATTTCTTTGGTCACGATTGGCCAAGGGGCAAAATTCAACCCCTCCTCGCCAGTTTGCGAATACTTGCCAAACAGCAATTCCACCGATTGCTCGGATGTATCAACGCGGTAAAACGAGGCGAACAGCCAAGCCGCCACAGCCGCCAAAGCAATCAGCCCGATAGCGCCTTTGCCCAGACCTTCGCCAGACGGCAGCCCGCCACCGGAACGGCCAGCGCCGCCTTTGCCGCCCATCAAGACGCGCAGTTGCTCTTGGCCTTTGCGCACGATCTCGTCGATTTCGGGCATCTGCGGGGGCTGCCCGTTGCCGCCGGGTTTCTGACCGCGTGGTTTCTTCGGCTTATCATCGTCGCCTTGATTGCCGCCACCGCCGCCCCATGGGCCGCCTGAATTGTTACTCGCCATCTGAGTGGTCGTCCTTTCTTGCAAAACTCTCTGTCTTAAAGGACTAACTGTAGCCCTTTGTCAAATTTTCAACCATAAAAACCCTACCTTGTAGGCGTTTTCATGGTTACCAGCTCTTCTGCCGCAGTTGGATGCACTGCAACGGTCGCATCAAAATCCTCTTTCGTGGCACCCATCTTCACGGCAATCCCCGCCAGCTGGATCATTTCGCCTGCCCCGTGGCCAACAATATGGCAGCCCAACACCTTGCGCGTCATCTTGGAGACGATCAGCTTCATCAGCATCCGCTCCTCACTGCCCGCCAAAATATGCATCATCGGGCGGAAAGCAGCCGCATAAACCTCAATCGGCTCGCTTTCGCGGGCCTCTTCCTCGCCCATGCCCACAGTGCCGATTTCCGGCTGGGTGAACACGGCGGTCGGGATTAATTCATGGTCAGGGCTGGTGGGATTGTCATGGAAAACCGTTTCCACAAAGGCCACGCCTTCGCGGATCGCAACCGGCGTCAGGTTCACGCGGTCCGTCACATCGCCCACCGCATAGATCGAGGGCACCGACGAGCAGGAATACTCATCCACCACAATCTTGCCTTTGTCCCCCTGTTCAACACCCGCCAAATCAAGGCCAAGGCCATGAACATTTGGCACCCGACCCGTGGCATAGAGAACCGAATCCACCTCATAAGACCGCCCATTGGTGCAGGTCACTTGCAGGCCGCTGTCAGTCTTCACGATCTCAGAAACATCGGTGCCCACATGCAAATCAACACCCTTGGCGCGCATTTCCTCCGCCACAAAACCACGAACCTCGCCGTCAAAGCCCCGCAAGATCTGCTCGCCGCGATAAAACTGCGTCACCTCGGTACCGAGGCCATTCATGATGCAGGCAAACTCACAGGCAATATAACCGCCGCCCACAACCAGCATCCGCGCAGGCTGGCTTTCCAGATGGAAAATATCGTTTGAGGTGATGGCATGTTCGCTGCCCGTCACAGGCGGCACAAACGGCGTGCCGCCCGTCGCCACAAGAATTGTTTTGGCGGTGATTTCCTGCCCCGTGGCCAGCTTAACCGAATGTGGCCCGGTCAATTCGGCGCGGGTATCGAACAATTGCACCCCAGCGCCGCCAAGGTTCTTGGCATAAATCTGTTCCAGCCGGTGAATTTCTGCGTCTTTGGCGGCGATCAGCTTGGACCAGTCAAAACTGGTTTCCCCAACAGACCAACCAAACCCCTCGGCATTCTTGAAACTCTTGGCAAATTCAGACGCATAAACCATCAGCTTTTTCGGCACACAGCCGCGAATGACACAAGTGCCGCCGTAACGGTATTCCTCTGCCAACCCAACCGACGCGCCCGCATTAGAGGCCAGCCGCGCCGAGCGCACACCACCGGAGCCGCCCCCGATCACAAAGAGGTCAAAATCATAATCCATGGCTTAGTCTTCCAAATCAGCAAACAGGTTTTCGTTCAGCAAAATGTCGATATGTTCGTTCTCGACCGTGCCATTGTTGATGTCCCTAACCTCGACCCGCCCGTCGCCATGTCCAATCACGATCGCATCAGCCACATCCAGAAACAGGCCGTTTTCCACCACACCTGGAACTTGGTTCAAGATCAGCGATAACTCACGCGGGTTCTCGATCCGCTTTAGATGCAGGTCCAGAATGTAATGCCCCTCGTCGGTAATCATCGCCGCGTCGTCTTGCAGGCGCAGCGTCACCGCATCGCCCAGAACATTCACATTGCTCAGACATTCCTCGATCAGCTCCTTGGTGGTCTGCCAGCCAAATTTCACCACCTCTACCGGCAGCGGGAACGCGCCCAGTTTTTCCACCGCCTTGGACGCATCGGTGATCACCACCATCTGGTCCGAGGCCGTGGCCACGATCTTTTCTTGCAACAACGCACCGCCGCCGCCCTTAATCAAATTCAGACCGGGGTCAAACTCATCCGCGCCGTCAATCGTCAGGTCCAGCCATTTGACCTGATCCATGGTGTAAACATCAATCCCCACCTCACGCGCCAATTGCGCCGTGCGTTCCGAGGTTGGTACTGCCTTGATTTTCAAGCCCTCGTCGCGGGTCAACTCTCCCAGCATTTTCACCAACCACGCGGCAGTTGAACCGGTACCCAAGCCAACCCGCATCCCGTGTTCGACAAAATCAACCGCCCGTTTGGCCGCCACAAATTTCGCTTTGTCTATCGGAGAAAATTCCATACCAGTGCCCGCCCTGTATCTGTTGTTGCCGTCCTTATAGTGGTAATCCGCACATGCAGCAAAGGCGAATTCACCCCCTACCCCGAAAATCTGCCCGAAAAGGTTCGCAATATGTCGCATATGGTTATGCATTAACATCTGGCATGCCTCACTTGTCTGCGACAGACTAAAAGGATGGCCCCCGATGTTCCTCAGCATCTTCGAAATATTCAAAGTGGGCGTTGGCCCCTCCTCCTCCCACACCATGGGGCCGATGACGGCTGCCTCGATGTTCCTCGACACGCTGCTCGAACATAAAATCAAGCCTGCCCGCTTGGGTTGCTCACTGCACGGCTCCTTGGCATTTACGGGCACAGGCCACGGCACCGACCGCGCGGTCGTCCTCGGCCTCGACGGGTTCCAGCCCGAGAGCTTTGACGTAATCGCCGCCAATTCCGCACAGGAACGGATCAACGAGACCCGCCAAGTTCAGCCCAAAGGCCACCCAACCTATGACTTTGATCCACAGCGTGATCTGGTGTTCAACTATGATCTCGAACTGCCGGGCCACGCCAACGGCATGCGGCTCTATGCCTATGACGCTTACGGCGGGTTGCTGTTTGAGGAAACATATTATTCCGTCGGCGGCGGTTTTGTGGTCACCGCGGCGGAAATGAACAATGTTGAGACCGTGCTCGACACACGGGGCAGCGTGCCGCATCCGTTCGAGAACGCCGACCAGATGATGGTAATGGCAACCGGCAACGGCAAAACCATCGCCCAGTTGAAATGGGAGAACGAACAGGCGCGTTCCGGCCCCGAAGACCTGCGCGCAAGGATCGAGAATATCTGGGACGTGATGAACAACTGCATTAATGCAGGCCTTGAAACCGGTGGCATCTTGCCAGGGGGGCTGAACCTGCGCCGCCGCGCGCAAAACATCCACGGGCAATTGCTGGCAGAACAGGGCCAAAACGTCACCCCGCCCCACGTCATCAACGACTGGATCGCCGCCTATGCCATGGCCGTGAACGAGGAAAACGCCGCCGGCGGTCAAGTCGTCACCGCGCCGACCAATGGCGCGGCCGGCGTCATTCCCGCCACCATCCGTTACCACCTCGATCATGTGCCCACGGCCACCGCCTCTGACGTGGTGGACTTCCTCCTCACGGCCTCGGCTATCGGTGGCATCATCAAACACAACGCCTCGATTTCCGGCGCCGAAGTCGGTTGCCAAGGCGAAGTCGGCTCCGCCTCTGCCATGGCCGCCGCTGGCATGTGTGCCGTCCTTGGCGGCACCCCCGAGCAGGTGGAAAACGCCGCTGAAATCGCGCTGGAACACCACCTCGGCATGACCTGCGACCCGATCAAAGGCTTGGTGCAGGCCCCTTGCATTGAACGCAACGGCCTTGGCGCAATCAAGGCGGTCTCGGCAGCATCCCTCGCCATGCGCGGCGACGGCAAGCACCTTGTGTCCCTCGATGCCTGCATCGAAACCATGCGCCAAACCGGCCTTGATATGGACAGCAAATACAAGGAAACTTCGCTTGGTGGCTTGGCGGTAAATCTGCCGGCATGTTGACCCGTATCAAAGCAGGGTCTAACCAGATCGCTAGAGTTGCCTGACCAAACAAGGGACACCGCGATGAAACTGGCCTATATATCCTCCCCCAAACGTGGCGAAATTGATCGACTGCTGGCAGAAACCGCCGCAAGGCTAGAGGTGCAAAACGCCAACCTCGCTGGCGTGGTGAAACTGTTGGAAGAAAACCCAAACCCCGCCCACTATTGCGACATGGATTTGCGGGTCCTGCCGGACGGCGACACCATTCGCATCACCCAATCCTTGGGCGAAGGTTCCGCCGCTTGCCGCCTAAACCCCGCCGCCATTCAACAAGCCGTGGCCGCCGTTGAAAACACCGACCTCGCAACCTCCGACTTGTTCATTCTCAACAAATTTGGCCCTCAGGAGGCCGAAGGCCACGGTTTTCGCCACACCATCGGTGCGGCACTCGAACAGGGTGTTCCGGTATTACTCGGGGTAGGCACCTCTATGCAGCGCTCATTTGACACATTTTCCGACGGTATGGCCGAACAACTGCCCGAAGATCTGGATGCAATTGAGGCGTGGTGTGTCTCGGCAATCGCTCAACGCTAGCCACAAGCACCAATCGCGCACCAGTGCTCATAGGAATGCCCCGCTAGGGGCGCCTTTTGACAAGCCTACTCATACTTCTCCCAATAAGTATCATTCACCCCCCCGCCACCTACATAAGACAATTGCAACGATACCGCGTCCCAACCGAGCACCACATAACAATAGGGATCCGGATCACCCGGCAATTTCTTGATCATCACAGGCCCCGCCCCAAGGCTGCCGTCACATTGATCGGCAAATTGCAGGTAGTTTACCTCCACCAGCTCACTGCCATAATACTCAAAACTCTCACCGCCATAGATGACCATTGCCGATGCCCGATCTTGCGTGTTGCGCCATTTCCCCTGCAAACCCGCCATCAGATTTTCAGCCTCGTTGCGCGGCCCATGCTGACTGACTGACCGCACCACTGCCTCCACCGACACATCGGCAAAACTAATCAGATCACCAGAAAAATCCGCCAGATCACCCGCTTCCAACAACTTGAGTTGATCCATCACCCCGTCGGGCGTGCCGCCGCCTTGGTAGACATTCCACTTCCAGCCATCGCCATGAAAAGCGCAGAAGAAATAAGCGTCTTCCTCCAGCCCGCATTCCTGAAAAACCCCGCTCACTGAAAAAGGTTCCCCAAGTGACCCCGTGCTATCCTTATTCGCTTTGGGCTGGGATACGTCTACCAGCGTCAGCGTATAATCCGTGATCCCGCTGCCAATCTCAACTTCGCTAAAACTCTCGCGCCCAAACCCGCGCGCCGAACAATCGGTGTTACCAACAATCGTATAAGCCTTGTCATCGGTGCAAAACATATAGTTCTGCCCCGCAAAACTGCCACCTTTAACCATGGCACGATAATAGAAATACTTGACCGTCAGATCGGCGCTCTTCAAAATCTTGCAGGCTTCTGGCTGAATGGTCCACCACCCCTCGGACACCCAACCACCGTCCTGATGATAAGCCACCGACAGGATTTGCGCCAAAGCCGCGTTGTTACAAACCTTGAACCCCGCGCTGACAGGCAATGCACCCACAACGCAAAATAGCGCCGCTACAAACAGCTTCCGGAATAATTGCATAGCTTCGCTCCCTCGCAAAAATTGTCTATTCCATGTTAACCTTGCCGCCTTTTTTCGCAAAGCTAAAACCACAGGACTTGCATTTTCTTCAACATTTTAACTATTGGTCACAATTTCGCCCCAAACACACCTCATTTCTCAATGCTGTAGCGTATTTTGTTTTCGAGTTCAGGCTAATCAACAAGGAAACAAGCGCATGTTATTTACAATCGGACTAATTCTCGGCGGTGCTGCCGCTTGGCTCGCGATCGCGCTGCTTGAAACCAGCTGGGAAGACATCTTTCCCGACCAATAGGCCGCTTTACGATTTGGCCCCCCAAACGCAAAACGGCCCCGCAATCGCGAGGCCGTCTTATTCGTTTGTGAACCTTAGCTAATCCGCTTCAACAACTCGTTAACCGAGTCCTTGGCATCGCCGTAAAACATCCGCGTGTTGTCCTTATAGAACAGCGGGTTCTCAATGCCGGAATACCCCGTACCCTGCCCGCGCTTGGAAACAAACACCTGCTTGGCTTTCCACACTTCCAGAACAGGCATCCCCGCAATCGGTGAATTCGGATCATCCTGTGCCGCAGGATTAACGATATCATTGGACCCAATGATCATCACCACGTCAGTTTCGGGGAAATCGTCGTTGATTTCATCCATTTCCAGCACGATATCATAAGGCACCTTGGCCTCGGCCAGCAGCACATTCATATGGCCCGGCAGTCGCCCCGCCACCGGATGAATCGCAAAACGCACGTTTTTGCCTTTGCCACGCAAGCGCTGGATCAACTCGGAAACAGATTGCTGCGCCTGCGCAACGGCCATGCCGTAACCCGGCACAATCACCACACTATCCGCATCATCCAGTGCCGCCGCGACACCATCCGCATCAATCGCGATTTGCTCACCCTCGACCTCCATCTGCGGACCAGAGGGGCCACCAAAGCCGCCCAAAATCACGCTGATAAACGCACGGTTCATCGCTTTACACATGATATAGGACAGGATCGCACCCGAGGAACCGACAAGCGCGCCCACAACAATCAACAGATCATTGCCCAGCAAGAAGCCCGTCGCCGCAGCCGCCCAACCGGAATAGCTGTTCAGCATGGACACAACCACCGGCATATCCGCGCCGCCAATTGCCATCACCAGATGCGCGCCCACCACAAAGGCAATCACAGTCATCACGTACAGCGTCCAGGAACCAGCGCCCTGCACATACATCACCAGCAGTACAATTGTGGCGACCATCATCAAAGCATTCCACATGTGACGCCCGGGCAGGATCAACGCTTTGCCGTTAATTTTACCTGCCAGTTTGCCGTAAGCAATGATCGATCCGGTAAAGGTAATCGCGCCGATAAATACGCCGAGGAAGATTTCCACCTCGTGGATCACCTGCTCTGCATGGCTGGCAAATTCATGCACCGTTGCATCGGAATTCAACCCGATCAACACCGCCGCCAAACCGACAAAACTGTGCAGCGCGGCCACCAGTTGCGGCATGCCGGTCATTTCGACCTTTTGCGCCACAACCACACCCACACCGGCACCGATCACCAGCGAGATCATCAATGGCGCGGTAATCGCCACCCCCGGCCCAAAGATCGTCGCGACAATCGCGATGGCCATACCAATAATGCCAAACCAAACCGAACGCTTGGCGCTCTCTTGGTTTTTCAGCCCGCCTAGGGCCAGAATGAACAGCACAGACGCCGCGATATAGGCGGCTGTTTGCACTTCTGCTGTCAGAATATCTGAAGAGAACATGTTATATCTCCTCCCTTAAGATTTTTGGAACATCTGGAGCATACGGCGTGTCACCATAAAGCCCCCGACGATATTGATGGTTGCGATCAGTACCGAGACACCGGCCAGAATGGTCACAATCGCGCTGCCCGAACCCAATTGCAGCAGAGCGCCCAGAATGATGATGCCCGAAATCGCATTGGTAATCGCCATCAGCGGTGTGTGCAGACTGTGCGCCACACCCCAAATGACCTGAAAGCCAACAAAGATCGACAGCACAAACACGATGAAGTGCTGCATAAACGCTGGCGGCGCATAGGCCCCGATCAGCAGCATCAGCAACCCGCCACAAACCAGCAAGATCGTCTGTTGACGCCCCGCCTTGGCCATCGCGGCGGCCTCGATCGCGGCTTTTTCTTCCGGTGTTTTTTCTGGCACCTTCTCCACAGGTTTCGCTGCAATCGCCTGAATTTTTGGCGGTGGCGGCGGGAAGGTAATCTCATGCGCGTGGGTCACTGTTGCGCCACGGATCACATCATCTTCCATGTTATGAACGATCACACCATCCTTTTCAGGGGTCAGATCGGCCAGCATGTGGCGAATGTTGTTGGAATAGAGCGTCGATGCCTGCGCCGCCATCCGGCTGGGGAAATCGGTATAGCCAACGATTGTGACACCGTTATCCGTGACGATTTTCTCATCCATAACTGTCAGCTTACAGTTGCCGCCCTTTTCAGCCGCCAGATCAATGATCACACTGCCCGACTTCATGGCTTTCACCATGTCCTCGGTCCATAATTCCGGCGCTTCGCGGTTCGGGATCAGCGCGGTAGTGATAACAATATCAATCTCCGGCGCGATTTCGAGGAACTTGGCCAGTTGGGCCTCGCGGAATTCGGGGCTGGAAACGGCGGCATAGCCACCCGTTGCCGCACCATCCGCCTGATCCTCGTCAAAATCGAGAAACACAAACTCGGCCCCCATCGATTCGACTTGCTCTGCCACTTCGGGGCGCACATCAAATGCGTAAGTGATCGCACCGAGGCTTGTGGCCGTCCCGATAGCGGCCAGACCGGCAACGCCCGCCCCCACAACCAGAACCTTGGCAGGTGGAACTTTACCTGCTGCTGTCACCTGACCGGTAAAGAACCGGCCAAAATTGTTGCCCGCCTCGATCACCGCGCGATAACCCGCGATATTGGCCATCGACGACAGCGCGTCCATTTTCTGCGCCCGACTGATGCGCGGCACCATTTCCATGGCGACAACAGTTGTGCCCTTGGCCTTGGCCGCTGCCATGCCCGCCTCGTTTGCGGCTGGATTAAAGAATGAGATCAAGGTTTGCCCGTCGCGCAGGCGTTTCAGCTCTGCCTCTTCGGGTTGGCGCACTTTGGCAACCACATCCGCGGTTTTCCACAGGGCAGCAGCAGTTTTCACCACTTCAACCCCCGCCTCTTTGTAATCCTTGTCCGAGAATCCCGCAGCCAGTCCGGCCTTGGTTTCAATAACACAGTCATGACCGAGTTTTTGCAACAGTTTGGCAGAATCCGGTGTCATCGCGACCCGATTCTCGCCTTTGAAAAGCTCTTTTGGTGTGCCGATGCGCATGACAAACCTCCTTTGTTCAAGCGTTGTGGCGAACATATGGCCCGATTGACCAGACATGCCGCAGATTTATACATCTCCGAGTGCGTTTATCAGGAATTAGTGCCGTTGCCATAGGGCAAAATAGCCCCTGCGACACTTTCTTCACGTAAAGCCGCGTTTTGCGCAATATTCTGTGCAAAGGTATGCCGAGGTATGCTGAAAATGGTCAATTTTCCCGTGCTCTTGCCTCTTGAACCGGAAACATACAGTATGAACCGCGTTCAAGATTGGAGTCCCCATGGCGGGTAAACGAGAAGAAAAACGGAAAACCCTGCGTGCGGCCCTGATAAAGGCTGCCGTGGCGCAAGTGACCGCTGGCGGCTCGACTGCCCTGCGTGCCCGCGATCTGGCAAAGGAGGCCGGCTGTGCTTTGGGGGCCATCTATTACATGTTTGATGACCTTGATGACCTGATGTTCCACGTGCGCGCCGCAATTTTTCTGGAAACTGTGGATTGGATCACCACGCAGATCACCGATGCCCAGCCCAAAGACCCTATGGAACACCTTCTGCTGCTGGCCCGCGCCTATCACCAATACGCCGATGAAAACCGCAATAAATGGCGTGCGGTGTTTGGGTCTGACAACCCCGGCGAATTGGCCCCCAAGTGGTATGTCGACTCGTTGAACCAATTGATGGGCCAAGTTGCCGCCCCCCTGAAACAGCTAAAACCAGAGGCCCCTGCCGATGAAATCATGCTGGTGGCGCGAATCCTTTTTGCCGGTGTTCATGGGTTGGTGATGCTGAACAGTCAGCAAAAACAACAGGGCAGCCGGGTGGAAGCGATGCAAATAACCTTCAAAACTTTGATCGAAGCGCAGGTTAATCATTTGATAAGCAACAATAACTCAAAATAGATGAACATAGTTCAATAAATTACTTGAACGACGTTCATAGTTACCTTACATTCAATTCATGAACAACGTTCAATGAAGGAGTTAACAAATGTTCGATACTGTAAAAACACTGTTCCGCGGCGCATCTGCCCGTCAAGAAGCCAGCCTTCGCGATCACTATGCCCTTGACCTGATCGACCAGAAAATCCGCGAAACCGAAGCGGCCCTGTCCGGTGCCAAAACCACCCTTGCA
Organism: Alphaproteobacteria bacterium; assembly: GCA_024280735.1. Classification (GTDB taxonomy): domain Bacteria; phylum Pseudomonadota; class Alphaproteobacteria; order Rhodobacterales; family Rhodobacteraceae; genus Amylibacter. Next base: position 21,972 of record JAJRPO010000051.1, read on the forward strand.
GGCCAAATCCAGCGGCTGCGCACCGAAGAAATGCAGCTCGAAGCCTTGAACAAACGCATTGCCGACCTGACCAAACGTACAGGCGCCGCGATAAAAGCCGGCAATGAGACACTGGCGCTAGACGCGGCAAATGCCATTGCCCAGCTGGAAAACGAACAGGCTGTGCGCCGCCAAACCACCACCCGCCTAAAGACCCACATCGAAAAGCTGCGCCTGTCAGTCGAGAAAGGCCAACGCCGCCTACTGGACCTGAAACAAGGTGCCATGTCCGCCCGCGCTGCCCGCAATGAACAACGCGCCAACACCCGCCTGTCCAAAGTATCCGGCCGCGCCCCCGCGCAGGAAGCCCAAGCCCTGATCGACGAAGTGCTGGCCAAAGACAGCCCGTCAGATCTGGCCGAAATCTATGAAGAAATCGAGGCAGGCATCAGCCACTCCGACATAGAAACCCGCCTAGGGGTCGCCGGCTTTGGCGACAAAACCAAAATATCCGGCGCTGACGTGCTCGCCCGTTTCAAATCCTAATTCAAACCTATCCAAAGGAATTTCACCATGTTTTCATCCAACGACAACACAACCTTCGTCTATACTATTCTCAATCTGGTGGGGGTCGGCGCGGCCTATTTGATGATGGCTGGCTCCATCTATTACGCGCCCGTCGATTTCTCGACCAAAGGCTATTGGGCCATGGGAATTCTACTGCTGACAATTTCCCTTATCAACGTGGTGAAATACCGTTTCGATGATCGATCCGCCAATGATCGCGTGCGTAAAATCGAAGACGCCAAAAACGAAAAGATGCTGAGCGAATACGTTTCAAAAGATTAAACAACAAAGGGCGCGGTGGTTATCCGCGCCCTTTTACATTTCTGGCACCAGTTTAAAGCTGCGCCATAACCTCGTCCGAAATATCAAAATTGGCCGTGACGAGTTGCACATCGTCGTCGTCTTCCAACGCCTCAACCAAGCGCAACAGTTTCTCGGCACCTTCCAAATCCAGAGGCGTCGAAATATTTGGTTTCCAGATCAGCTTGGAGCTTTCAGATTCGCCCAATGCAGTTTCCAACGCGCCGGAAACGTCGTGCAAATCGCTGCTCTCGCAGTAAATCTCATGACCATCTTCGCTGCTCTCGCAATCATCGGCCCCGGCTTCAATCGCCGCCTCAAAAACCGTATCCGCGTCGCCTACCGCCAGCGGATAAGTCACCAACCCCTTGCGATCAAACATAAACGCCACCGCACCGGATTCCGCCAGATTGCCGCCCGATTTGGTAAAAATCGAGCGCACAGACGACGCCGTGCGGTTTTTATTGTCGGTCATCGCCTCAACAATCACCGCCACACCGCCCGGCCCATAACCCTCATAGCGGATTTCCTCGTAGTTCTCGCCGTCCATGGCCGAAGCTTTGGAAATCGCGCGGGTAATCACGTCTTTTGGCACAGATTTCGTTTTGGCCTCTTTCACGGCCATGCGCAAACGCGGGTTCTTATCAGGATCAGGGTCGCCCATTTTGGCGGCCACAGTGATTTCCTTGGCCAGCTTGGAAAACAGCTTAGAGCGCACAGCATCCTGGCGCCCCTTACGGTGCTGAATATTTGCCCATTTGGAATGGCCTGCCATGATATGCTCCCGTGCGGTAAAATTGGTCTGTGCCTCTATAGTCCACAGGGCAAGAGAAGTTCAAGGGGGCGTTACCCCCGCCATGGCGGATGTCTATCCACGACTGATACATTTCCTCCCGTGGGTCGCAGAATACACATCCAGTTTATCAAACGCCTCCCGCGAGCGGCCCATTTTATGCTTTAGGAAAATGGGCAGCAACTCCTCTGGTTTGACCTTCAGGCTCAATAACAGGGAAATAAATTCCTTATCATATTGCCGGTGCCCCTTCGGATTTCCCGCGTTAAACAGCGCCATCAGGCGTGGCAACGCTGGCGCGGCATCTGATCCCAAAAGGCTATCGCGAGGGGTATACCAAATTATGGTAACCGCCGCAATAATACCCAGTTCTGGGGTCATTAGGGACAAGATAGAAAGTAATGTAACCACAATCGTAGCGAAATGTAATTTCGACATCAATTAATTCCTTCAAATATTCACAGTCCGCCAACACACCCATAGGTTTCAAATGCGGCAATAATCTGGCTGAAAACCTCTGGTGACCCCCTTTACAGACACTCGCGGGCGATTGTTGACAAGCAGCATTGGTAAGGTGTATTTTCGCAGATGGGAAAACATTTACATCTTATGTAACCCAGACTTACCAATGGAACTCACCCCAATGCCCATCCGCATGCTCAAAGCACCCATAGCGGTGGCAGAGAATGGTGCCTTCTGCACTGCCGCTGACGCTGTTTTTTTGACCTATGCAGCAGTCGCGGGCTTAATCAAAAACTGGCTACAAAAGATAAAAATAGCCGCACAAGACGCAATGGAGCTGGATAACCTTGAAGGCATTTCAGGAATGGATATTTCTTTTGGCCACTGAAACAGGTCATATCCCCGCGCCTTCCAGACTCCGGCATGCCTTGATATGAGCGCGTCTTTTCTGATCATTTTACTGCTTGGTGCCGCCGCCGGTGGTTTTGTCAACGGGTTGGCCGGTTTTGGAACCGCTTTGATAGCACTTGGGTTTTGGTTGCAAATCATGCCACCACAACAGGCCGTGCCGTTGGTGATTGTGTCATCCGTCGTCAGCGGCTTACAAGGCCTGTGGCTGGTGCGCCATTCTGTCTGGTCACAACCCAAAAGGCTGGCGCGGTTTTTCTTGCCGGGGGTCATAGGCATTCCCCTCGGGGTCGCCACATTGGCATTCATTGACCCAAAACTGCTGAAAATCGTAATTGCAGGGCTGATGCTGACCTACGGCGGCTTTTTCACCCTGCGCCGCACTCTGCCCAAGCTGGAACACCCGACGCCGTTTATTGACGGGTTTGTCGGGTTTCTTGGGGGTGTTCTGGGCGGCGCGGCCTCCCTGTCAGGCGCATTGCCAACCATGTGGTGCGCCTTGCGGCCTTGGTCAAAATCCGAAACCCGCGCAGTGCTGCAACCCTATAACGTCGGGCTGTTGGCCCTGACCATGACAGCATATGCTTTGCAAGGGGCCTACAGCGTAGAGTCCTTCAAATTAATCGCAATCACCTTGCCCGTGACCATGTTCTTTGCCCTAATCGGCATCCAAATTTTCAAACGCCTGAGCGACGACCAGTTTCGCCAACTGCTCATTACCTTGATGCTGATCGCAGGCTTGGTCTTAACCCTAAAAGAACTCCTCTAAGCGCTGCTATTTGCGCAGCGCTTAGAGGGTTGATCTTCTTGCATCAAAAACCAACAGGGATCAAAGCACAAAATCCAGCTCCACCAACGCCGTGGCGCTGTTGACCAAGATGGTCATATCGGTGCTACCGTCGCCATCGATGTCGATCTTTACCGTGCGATCCGAGCCGACGGAGAAGAAGCGGACCTCCTTGGCGGTGCCACTGAAGGCCGTGTTGCCGATGAAATCAAACGTGCCGTTAAAGGCTGACAGATCAATCAGGTCCTCGCCGCTGGTAAAATCGGTAATGCTGTCAGAGGCCGCATTGGTGGAGTGTAATTTACGGGTGAACAGGAACACGTCGTCGCCATAACCGCCGGTCATCGTGTCCTGACCCGCGCCGCCTTTGAGGATGTCATCGCCTCGGACGCCCTCCAGCGTGTCATTGCCCTTGCCGCCGAAGCCAACGTCATCGCCGTTGCCCATTTGCAAGAGATCATTATCCAGACCGCCCTTGAGGATGTCATCGCCCTTGCCGCCTTGCAGCGTGTCATTGCCAAAAGACCCCAGTAATTTGTCATCCCCATGCGCCCCATTGATCAGGTCATTGCCCTGATCCCCTTGCAACCGGTTGTTGCCCGCGTTGCCGGTCAGCGTATTGTCCAAAGAATTGCCCACGCCGTTGATATTTTTGTGGGTCAGCAACGTCAGGTTTTCAAAATTATCACCAAGGCGGAAACTGACCGTGGCCTTGACAGTGTCCGTGCCCTCACCAAAAATTTCTATCAGGGCAACCGTGGCGTCATCAACGATATAAGTGTCATCGCCTTGTCCGCCCTGAACTTCACCGATGACAGTTCCGCCCCGACCATCATAGAGATCATTATCAAGGCCCAGAAGCACATGACCCTGGATGGTGCCACTGTTGTAAACCTGATCTTCGCCATTAATAGAATTTATCGCGGTGCTCCCTGAGGTGCCAAGAAACCCGGAATTGATGATCTTGTCGACGCCGCTTGATCCATAATACCCAGTGTCATTTCCATATGCATTGCCGGCATTGATGAAGTTCACTGTGATCAATTCAAAGCTGGAGACGTTAAGTATACCACCGCCAAACAGATGGCCTGACTCCAGTATGTTGACGATGATATCCTCAGCGCCATCCTTAATATCGACAGCATAAAAGCCGCCGTTTGCGATGGCGTAGCCACCAATAGTCAACGACCCGTCAAAACTGGAAAACTGTATGACGTAGGCAGTCGTGCTTTCCAGCGCAACGCCGTCCAGAATTGTGTGCCCCGAGTTAGGAGTTGATGCGGTTATTCTGACGCCCGCTGCTGATGATGATGTGGAATAAATAGCCATTGGAATGTCCTTTCAGCCCGTCCGGGCGCATGGATTGCAACACCAGTGCAAGATTGCACTGGCAACTTGATGGCAATATCGGCGCCCTTTCAATTTGACACCCAGTCGAAAGCTAGAAGCCTGAACGCACCACCTTTATTTTATCAAGCAATGCTATACGATTAAAATGTACCTGTGAAGTCGGGCTTTGCGGGGTGAAAAGATACGCAAAGCCCGACAGCAGCCAGCGCCATAATCTTCAAATCAGCAGTGCCGCCACCGTCCAAGGCCAACTTGATGCGTGTAACCGTGCCCCCTGACGGGGGCACCAAAACCGCACCAACCCAGCCGTGCCGATGCAGGTCAGGCCGCTCTACAGCACAAAATCCAGCTCAACCAGCGCGGTGGCGCTGTTGACCAGGATGGTCATATCGGCGCTGCCGTCGCCATCGACGTCGATTTTCACCGTGCGATCTGCCCCGACAGAGAAGAACCGGACCTCCTTGGCGGTGCCACTGAAGGCCGTGTTGCCGATGAAATCAAACGTACCGTTAAAGGCTGACAAGTCGATCAGGTCCTCGCCACTGGTGAAATCGGTGATGGTGTCGAAGGACACAGTGGTCGAATGCGCCTTGCGGGTGAACAGGAACACATCGTCGCCAAGGCCGCCGGTTAATATGTCCTGCCCCGTGCCGCCTTTGAGGGTGTCATCGCCGCGAGCCCCCTCCAGCGTGTCATTGCCCTTGCCGCCGTAGCCGAAATCATCGCCGTTGCCCATTTGCAAGAGATCATTGTCCAAACCGCCCTTGAGGATGTCATCGCCCTTGCCCCCTTGCAGCGTGTCATTGCCAAAAGACCCCAGCAGTTTGTCATCCCCATGCGCCCCGTTGATCAGGTCATTGCCCTGATCCCCCTGCAACCGGTTGTTGCCCGCGTTGCCGGTCAGCGTATTGTCCAAAGAATTGCCCACGCCGTTGATATTTTTGTGGGTCAGCAACGTCAGGTTTTCAAAGTTATCACCAAGGCGGAAACTGACAGTGGCCTTGACTGTGTCCGTGCCCTCGGCAGCGTTCTCAACTAAATCGATGTTAGCATCATCAATGATATAGGTGTCATCCCCTGTTCCCCCATGCACCGTGCCATCAACTCGGCCGCCCGTGCCATTAAAGGTGTCATTGCCACCATAAAGGCGTATATTGCCAATAATATGACCGGAATTTGTTACCGTATCCGAACTTGCATCCCCGGTAATTGCGTTGGTGCTGTTGCCGATAATAGTGCCAGTGTTATGCACATTCAGCGCATTTGTCTGGCCGGTATTATTGAAAATACTAATGCCTGTATCGCCGCTAATTATACCAGAATTAAACAGCTCAACAGATTGATAAAAGACAAGGATGCCATTTCCTTGACCAGAGATTTGACCACTGTTTGAAAAATTGAATGTGCCTGATGTCGAGGCGATAGAACCACTGACGCTAATTGCAACACTACCTGTAGAAATGAGCGCGCCCGTGTTGGTCACGTTGCCAGCAGTTACACCTGTTTCAAAAGAAATCCCGACGCCGCTGGAAGTGATATCTCCGTGATTGACAATGTCTGCATCAAACCTTTTGATTGATATTGCGGAGCGACCAAATCTGAATGTGTTTAACACAGTCCCTGTTTCACCTACGTAAACGACTAAGGGACTCGTGTCTCCCGGCAGCGCGCCAAGGTCTATTGTGATGGCTGAACTGGCCACAGAGCCGTAAATGAACACTGACATGGTCGTGTCATGGCTGCCCAAAAACGCCGTGGCACTAGAGGCCACTGAAACCCCTTCTAGCAGGATAACCTCATCGCTCCCGTTGACTATCTGTTGGGTCGTCTGATTTGTTGAAATGACTGTAAATGCCATGGTTCTTCCCTCTGTGTTTAGTTGACCATGTAGGCCTTTGCTTGTTTCCTGGATTCAGACTGCATCAAAAAAACCGACCTCGAATGCGGTGTTATCAGATGTTACCGATGCGTCGCTTTTGGGTAAATGCAATCAACAGGATTAATGGCGTAGCTTGTGACGATGCCGCAGTAATTTACGCCAAATCCTGTGCGACTATTCCTTTTGATAGCGCGTCTTCTGAATCGAATTTATAGTCACGGCTGTACATTAACCCTTTTTAAAGTCAAACTGCACCAAAACCTTACCTGAATTAGTGCGAAAAATCACCTTTTGAGCATTAAGTTGCTTTTGTTTTGAACGCAAAAAGGCCGCAATACTGGTTGCGGCCTTTTCAACTGTATCTAAAGCAAAATGTTACAACAAGAAATCTGCCTCGTTAAGCCCGATGGCTACCCGTTACCAGAACCTTCACATCCCCCCTACAGAACAAAATCCAGCTCCACCAACGCGGTGGCGCTGTTGACCAAGATGGTCATATCGGTGCTGCCGTCGCCATTGATGTCGATTTTCACCGTGCGATCCGCGCCGACAGAGATGAAGCGGACCTCTTTGGCTGTGCCGCTGAAGGCCGCGTTGCCGATGAAATCAAAGGTGCCGTTAAAGGCCGACAAATCTATCACATCCGCGCCGCTGGTAAAATCGGTGATGCTGTCGGCGGCGGCGTTGGTGGAATGCCCTTTGCGGGTGAACAGGAACACGTCGTCGCCGAGGCCGCCGGTCATCGTATCCTGCCCCGTGCCCCCCTTGAGGATGTCATCGCCGCGGACGCCCAAAATCGTGTCGTTGCCAGCGCCGCCAATGCCAATGTCGTCGCCGTTGCCCAAATGCAAATAATCGTTGTCCACCCCGCCTTTGAGGATGTCGTCGCCTTTGCCGCCTTGCAGCGTGTCATAGCCAAAAGACCCCAGCAACTTATCATCCCCATGCGCCCCGTTAAGAACGTCATTGCCCGCCTGCCCCTGCAACCGGTTGTTGCCCGCATTGCCGATCAAAGAGTTTGCACCGTTATTACCAACGCCGTTGATATTCTTGTGGGTCAGCAAAGTCAGGTTTTCAAAGTTGTCGCCGAGCCGGAAGCTGACTGTGGATTTCACCGTGTCCGTACCGTCGTCTATGTTTTCCACCAATGAAATTGTTGCATCATCGATGATATAGGTATCATCGCCATCACCGCCGGACACATCCCCTTCAACGGTCCCACCGCGCCCATCAAAAATATCTGCCCCGAAGTTGAGACCAACATCGCCGTCGATTAGGCCGGTATTGATAAGATTGGTTGTGTTGAAAAACACGACGGAGCCGTCAATAACGCCCGAGTTGGAAAAGTTGTTAACGCCTGCATCTGAATACAAGGCAATACCGCCGCCCGCAGCGATTGTGCCGCTGTTTGATCCGATGAATTCGGCCCCCCCGAAATTTGAGACAACAGAACCAGATGTGAAAAAAGAGGTAAATCCAGAAATGATGCCGGCATTGCTGAATTGGCGTATATTTGTTCCATCACTACCTGTAGTAAAAAGAACTGCATTTTGAAAGGAGGCATCGGAAGAAGTAATCGAACCGTAATTCTGAAAATCAATTTCACCCCCACTCAAATAAACGGACGCCTCATCTGTGATGATTTGGCCGTAATTGATGATCCTGTTGTTTACGCCGCTTCCCAAAATAATGCCATCACCACCCGCAGTTAACGTTGCCTGGGCGGACAAAACAATGTCAATATTGTTTGCTGTTGAAACATTTTGAAAAAAATCAATCCCGTCATCCTGGGCAATGATATCGCCGTGGACATACAGTTCCACACCGTCAAGGATAGAATCCCCTCCAGCATCGCCGCTGATAGCATGGCCAGCTGTCACAACGATGTTGGTGTCTTTGAGCAGGACAACTTCATCGGTATCTTGGATGGCGTAGGTTGCGGTTTGATTGCTTGAGATTACTTCGAAAGCCATGGTGTTTCCCTTAGGACGGCACAGGTGACAGGCCGCTAAAAATTAAATTTGGATCAGAAAGCCGCATTGAAACTATTGCAAGCAAAGCGGAGGTAATGATACCGTCAGTTCACTAAATTGCACTCCCTGTGTCAAGTTTAGTTGTGCAGAAATAAGCCACAGGGGCCCGCGATATACCTGTGGATCGCGCATCACCTGCGAGCCTGTGCCGCCCGACGGGATCACCCAAACCGCGGCAACGGCCCCGAAAAGCGCAGCCGCGCCGCTGTAGGTTGCACCCGGCAATACCGCCTAGATCGGTCAGGTCTTCACCGATACCGAAATCGCTGGGTCCACATCAATGGAAACAAGACCGTCATACTTACGAAAGCACGGCAAGGTCATTGCCATGCTTTCGCTCAGGCCGCCCTAAAGCACAAAATCCAGTTCAACCAGCGCCGTAGCGCTGTTCACCAAGATGGTCATATCGGTGCTGCCGTCGCCATCCACGTCGATCTTTACCGTGCGATCCGCGCCGACGGAGATGAAGCGGACCTCTTTGGCTGTGCCGCTGAAGGCCGCGTTGCCGATGAAATCAAACGTGCCGTTAAGGGCCGACAGATCAATCAGGTCCTCGCCGCTGGTAAAATCGGTGATGCTGTCGGAGGCCGCATTGGTAGAGTGTAATTTCCGGGTGAACAGGAACACATCGTCGCCATAGCCGCCGGTCATCGTGTCCTGCCCCGCGCCCCCCTTAAGGATGTCATCGCCGCGCGCGCCCTCCAGCGTATCATCGCCCTTGCCGCCGTAACCCACGTCATCGCCGTTGCCCATCTGCAAGAGATCATTGTCCAGCCCACCCTTGAGGATGTCATCGCCTTTGCCGCCCAACAAGGTGTCATTGCCAAAAGACCCCAGCAATTTGTCATCCCCATGCGCGCCGTTCAGCGTGTCATTGCCCTTGTCCCCTTGCAGCCTATTATTGCCCGCGTTGCCTGTCAGAGAATTGGCCAAAGCATTGCCAACGCCGTTGATATTTTTGTGGGTCAGCAGCGTCAGGTTCTCGAAGTTATCGCCAAGGCGGAAGCTGACCGTGGCCTTGACTGTGTCCGTGCCCTCGGCAGCGTTCTCAACCAAAGATATTGTCGCATCATCAACAATATAGGTATCATCGCCAACACCGCCTTTGACATCGCCAGTGACTTCACCGCCGCGCCCGTCAAACGTGTCCGCCCCGCTGTCAAGGTTAACATCGCCGTCAATCAAGCCGGAATTGCGAATGGTATCGTCC